>DATHVZ010000146.1:0-2729 GCA_035461005.1 Planococcus sp. (in: firmicutes)
GATGGCCCAGATGCAGGAAATGCAAGGCATGCTGAGTGGGCTCCCGACGCCTGAAGTCAGCCATCGTCCCTTTGTCTTCCAGGAGATGCCGATTCCAGGCATCCAGATTTCAGAAGATGGCAGGGTCGCATTATTCCAGTTTCAACTTACCAAAACAGCGGAAGATTTGAGTGAAGCAGAACGCGAAGAACTCGCGGATGCAGCGAATATCGCTGAAGAAAGCTCTTCCATTGCCGTCATTCCGACCGGCACGCTGCAAGGCGTCGATATCCCGATCGGCGGCACGCATGAAATCATCGGGCTCGCAATCGCGGGTGTCATCCTGGTGGTCACGCTCGGTTCACTTATCGCAGCCGGTTTGCCGCTCGTTGTGGCATTGATCGGAGTCGGCGTGGGGGTCGGCGGAACATTCGCCTTGTCGAGTATGTTCGAGATCAACAGCATGACGCCTGTCCTCGCCTTGATGATCGGGCTTGCTGTCGGCATCGACTATGCCCTTTTCATCGTCAACAGACAGCGCAAGCTCATCATCGAACAAAAGCTGACCGCCAAAGAAGCGGCAGCCCGGGCACTTGGCACGGCCGGCAGCGCGGTATTCTTTGCCGGCCTGACCGTCATCATCGCACTCAGCGGATTGCTGGTCATCGGCATCTCCTTCCTGAGCAGCATGGCAATCGTCGCGGCACTGACCGTTTTGATCGACGTGCTGGTCGCACTTACGCTCCTCCCTGCAATGCTAGGGTTGATCGGCGAACGAATTGTTTCAGTCAAAACAAGAAATAAAGAACAATCGATAAACGGGTCCAAACCCAGCTTTGCTCAAGGATGGATCACAGGTTTATTGAAAATGAAGTGGGCTGCAGTCATTCTGGTCATCGCGGTTCTTGGTACCCTCGCGGTGCCGGTTGCGCAGATGAACCTCGGCATGCCCTCGGGCGAAAGCGCCAATCAAGACACACCGACGAGACAAAGTTATGACATCATTTCCGACCGTTTCGGTGAAGGCTCCAATGGTCCGCTATTGGTCGTTGCAAAAGACCAGGATGCAGCTGCAGTGACCCCGCAGGAATACTTCCAGCTGTTGACCAATATTGCACAGCTTGACGGCATAGCCGAAGTATCTCCAGGTGGATTCAATGAAGATGGAACCATCGCCATCATAAGCATCATCCCGCAAAACGGACCGACGGATGAAGCAACGAAAGAATTGGTTGAAAGTTTGCGTAGCGATCCAGCTGTCACCGAAAACACGAACGCTGAAATCGGCGTGACCGGCTTGACCGCGATCAATATCGACATCTCGGAGAAATTGGCCGAAGTGTTCCCGATCTATATCGGAATCATCGTCGTCCTGTCGCTTCTGATCCTGCTCGTCGTTTTCCGGTCAATCATCATCCCGATCAAAGCCACCGTCGGCTTCCTGCTGAGCATCCTGGCAACGTTCGGCGCAACAACAGCCGTTTTCCAATGGGGCTGGTTCGGTTCCCTGTTCGGAATCGATACAGGCGGTCCATTGCTCAGCTTCATCCCGATCATGGTCACCGGTATCCTCTATGGTCTCGCCATGGATTACCAAGTATTCCTTGTCTCTTCCATGCGCGAAGCCTATATCCACGGAGAAAAAGGCGACCGCGCCATCGTGAATGGCTATAAAACCGCAAGTAAAGTGGTCGTCGCTGCCGCATTGATCATGGTTTCGGTGTTCTCCGGATTCATCTTCACGGACGACATCATGATCAAACAGATCGGCTTCGCCCTCGCATTCGGGATCCTCGTGGATGCCTTCCTGATCCGCATGATCTTCGTGCCGGCCGTCATGTCCATGTTCGGCGACAAAATCTGGTGGCTGCCGAAATGGCTCGACAAGATTCTCCCGGACCTCGACATCGAAGGAGAAAAGCTGCTGCAAGAGTTAGAGAAAGAAGAAAAAGTGAAAATAAAAAATGCCAAAGAAAGCCTAGTTTAATCCGTTTCAAGCTGCCGGGAAATTTCCCGGCAGCTTTTTTGGTGCGAACGCCCCTCAAAAGTCCAACCGCAACTACTTGGGTTCTAACCGCAACTAATTTCTTGAAAACCGCAACTAAATCCCGTCCAACCGCAACTAGCCGCACCCTCCCCGAACAAAAAACTCCACCCAAAATTCAATTCTGGAAAGAGATTGATCATGTAAATTCTTCTCCAACTCACCTTTTCACAACCGAATCTCATGAATAGGAACAATCTACTAGTCATCTCCAACCATTCGACCTATAATAAGCAGAGGCAATAAATTCGCACTCAGCCATCGTCAATGAGAAATGAAAGACCCACATAGAGCATGAAGGGAAGATTGTTTTGAACGCTAAATACATACCGGTTATTGTCTGGGCCTTGTGCATCCTGCTGGCCACCAACAACCACAATTTCCAGTCCCTGTTATTCTCCCAGCAAATCGGATTCAACATTCGCCTGTTCCCAGACCTGTCCGACCTGTTCATCATGAGCGATATCCACTTAGACAGCAAAACCTACGTGTTTCAAAAAATCGGCCATGCGCTTTCATTCGGCATCCTGTTCCTATTGCTGGCCAGAAGCATCGGCGATAACCGAAAAGCCATCATTCTCTGCAGCCTCTTTGCTTTTTCCACGGAATTCCTCCAGCTGTTCTTTGAGCGGAGCGGCCGGTTGTCAGATGTCGTGATCGATATCGGGGGCATTTACTTGGCTTACCGGTTGAGTGTCTTCGTTAA
>DATHVZ010000147.1:0-10685 GCA_035461005.1 Planococcus sp. (in: firmicutes)
TAATTATACAAGAAGGAAATTAAAGCTTTGTTAAATTTTTGTAACTATTTAATAAATTTACCCAAAAGTCCTAAGATTGGATAGACGTCTGGAGAAGTAATGATTTAATATTCCTATAAATCTGTAAATTGTCGTTGGATCTGTATCGTAGTTGTTGACCCATTTATAAACTCCTGTATTTTACAGTTAAATAAAGGGGTTTTTGTTTGCTGAACGGAATAGTATTTATATAGAAGAAACGATGGGAGCCGATTTATGAAAAAACCGATTTTAGCCGTATCGATTTTAGTTGCGAGTATTCTTTATATCTTCTTTATTCCTGATGAGCCATTGTGGTTGAAGCTGATTTTCAAGCTGATTCCGATGCTGCTGATCATTAGTTACGCTTACCTGAGACTGCCTGCCAAAAAACTGAAAACCCACTGGCTGATTCTGGCCGGACTCCTGGTTTGTTCAATTGGTGATGCGACTCTCCACTGGTTTATCATCGGGCTTTCTGCCTTTCTGATCGGCCATCTCTTTTACATTGCCGCTTTTCTTACCCAATGGAACTATAACCTGTACCGCTTTCTAACAATTTTCCCACTGGGCATTTTTGGCTTTGTGATGGCGGCGAGGATGATGGCAGCCTTACAGGTTACTGGCAATAATGCATTGATTGTGCCGGTTTTGTTTTATATTTCCGCCATAATCTTAATGGCCTGGTCTGCGTTTATGACCGGGAACCGCTGGCTTATTCTGGGCAGTCTGCTTTTTGTCGTATCGGATTCCGTCTTGGCCTGGAATATGTTCGTTTCTCCCGTGCCATTGGAGCACCTCATCATCATGGCCACTTATTACGGCGCACAATTTTTCATTGCGCACAGCGTTGCAAGTTTCCTGAAGCCGCTGAGCGGGAATAAATAAGGCAAACCATTGCCCCATGACATGAAAGGAAGAGGTTAAATGGATCCGATCAAATACTTGAAACGCTTTGATGCATATCCCGTCAAAGAAAATGATTTGCAGGAAATGGCTAGGCTTCAATCCCTCCATATGCTGCATATCCCTTTCGAAAACCTGGATGTCATCCGCAAAGTCCCGATTTACCTGAACCTGGAAACCATTTACGATAAAGTGGTCAACCAACAGCGCGGGGGCTTCTGCTATGAGCTGAATGGCTTGTTCTGTTGGCTTCTAAAAGAACTTGGCTTTGACGCCAAAATGATTTCTGCCACAGTGGTGAAACCGGATGGCAGCTTTGCCAAATTGGACACACATACCGCCATCATCGTGGAGCTCGACGCCCCTTACCTGGTGGATGTCGGTTTCGGCGATTCAACCATCAGCCCAATACCGCTTGGCGGCGAACGCCGCAGGGACAACAGCGGCACATATAGGATAGTTGAAATCGAAACTGGACTATATGAATTGACGCAGGGAAATGAAGGGAATGAAAAGGCGCTTTACCGTTTTTCGCTGGACGAAAAACAGCTCGCAGATTTTCACGAGGGCTGCATTTTCAATCAAGTATCGGAAAAATCGACATTTACGCATGATGACATTGTAACCAAAGCCACTCCAGATGGACGCATTACACTTACCGGGACCACCCTTACCCGAACCGTAGATGGTCAAAAGGAAAAACAGCAATTGTCGGAAACAGAAAAAACAGAAGTGCTGGAAGATCAATTCGGGATAGTGCTGCATACAGAAAAGCCTCTTCAAGGATGAAGAGGCTTTTTCATGTATGCTCATTTTTCCGGCGTTTCCAAATTGAATAGCCGGTAAACAGGATCGCCAGCAAGAGGCCGGTACCGTAAAACTCCATTTTGTATTCATCAAAAAGCAACAGAAAACGGTCGTAATTGCCATTCAGATAATCACCCAAATACAAAATCGCAAAACACCACGGAAAAATGCCGGCAAACGTCAGCAACAAGTATTTCAGCAAACCGACCTCGCTGATGCCCGCAAGATAAGAAATATAATTCCCGATGCCGAATGGCCGCGATAATGCGATGCTCCATAGACCATATCGATTAAAGATGCGGCTCGCATTGTCCAGCCCCTTGCGGATTTTCGGCCATAAAAGGTGCTCCAATTTCTGGCCGATAAAGTATGGGATCAGACTGGCCAGGCTGTATATCGCTGCCATAATGGCAGCGATTCCCGCCATGCTGCCAAGCGACATGTCAAGAAGTCCCCCGTAAGCCAGGACAGCAACAATGCCAGGAAACGGCACGGAAGCCCCTTCCAAAAAAATTGCTGTAAATAAACCGAAAAGCCCCAATTCTCCCAAGAACCAGAAAATCCGTTCGATAATAAGCTGAATATCCATTCCGCTCAGCCCCGCTCCAGCATCGTTTCAATTGCCTGGTACAATGCGTCCGAATTCTTCAATTGGAGCGATTCCGCGTAGCGGCTCGCTGCCCTTTTATAGCGCTGGATTTGTTCTTTATCTTCAAGTGTCCGGCAGGTGAATTCAAGCGCATCTGCCCCTTCAGGAACAACGAAAACCAGGCCCATTTCGTTCAGCAGCCGAAGGTTTACCTGTTCCTGTCCAGGCAATGCACCCGACAGGAAAATCGGAATTTGTTTGCGCAACGCTTCCGACACCGTGACTCCGCCGGGTTTAGAGATGATCGCATCCGACCATTCGTAAAGGCTGTTCATTTCTGCCTTGGACGAAATATATGGATAGGCTTCGGCAAAATCGCCGTCCAGCTTCATGACATCGTCGTATAATTTTTCATTGGCTCCGCACAATACTTTGACCCGGCAATCCAGTTCCTCTTGTCCGCTGTCAAGCACCTCTGAAAGATTCCCAAGACCGATACTGCCTCCTGACATTAAAATCTTGTAAGGCAGCACTGCGGTTTTTTTGTCCGCTTCCATTTCGGATTCGAATTGTCTGCTGATGGGAATTCCAGTGATGAATATGTTGCTTTCCCCAATACTGTATTTGGCGGAAAGTTCATTTTTTATCGCCTGGCTGGGAACAAAATGATAGTCGATATGACTGCATCCCCATACATCGTTTATGAAAAAATCCGTATAAATATTGAGCGCCGGTACATCACAGCTGCCGGTCTCTTTTAAGTGATTGATGAAAAACGACGGAAAACCGTGGGTGCAGACAATCAAATCCGGCTTTTCAATCGCGAGAATCTCTTTCACCTTTTTCATAAATAAGATTTCATAAATTTTATGAGGCCGTTCAGTCCCGCTGCGGTATGCGAATCTCCGGTATGTCCAGGCATAGCTTTCCGGAAAATGCCGAATCCATTGCAGATAGGCTTTCACGATGCCCCCTTCCATCATCCTGTTCCATTCGCTGAGAATATCCAATTTCTTGCATTCGATCTCCCCGGTGTTTGCAAAGATGCTTTCGCAAATCGCATCCGCCACTTGATGATGCCCCGAAGGCATGCTTTTGAGCAAAGGGAAAACCAGGACCTTCTTCATCTCATCGCCCCCAGCACAGCCTCTGCTTGCACATAGTCAATGACCGGGCTGAGAAACGGATAGTTCTGCACATCCCCGCGGTGAATCGTCGCCATACTGCCGGAGGTGAACAGATCACGCGGCGTCACAAGAGCCGGCGGTTTGTCCGCTACCCTAATATTTCCGGCAGCCAAAGCTTCAGCAACGAATTCCGAGCAGAAATAAGCATCTTTCCGGATGAAGTTATAATTCAATGCAACCGCAAACAAGCCGGTTAAATTGTATTTGAAGAACTCCTGCTGCTGCTCCATTTGTTGTACGTACTCCAGTATTTTGTAATAGCTTTCTTCAGACAACTCCAATTTGCAGACAGCGCAGTCGGCCCGCTGGAACAGAGTGTCCCTGACATCTTCTTTCACAAATCCGCCGATAAAGGCATTTCCCACTTGTTTCAGCCCAAAGCTGTACATTTGGCTCAGATCCTTTGAAAAGGAAAGCGATACGTGGCTGAATGGGTAT
Source organism: Planococcus sp. (in: firmicutes) (assembly GCA_035461005.1). Classification (GTDB taxonomy): domain Bacteria; phylum Bacillota; class Bacilli; order Bacillales_A; family Planococcaceae; genus Planococcus. Next base: position 3,946 of record DATHVZ010000147.1, read on the forward strand.
CTTGTATAACTTTTTATCATTTTAGCAAAGCTTGTTTTGGTGTCGGTGAACACAATATATATTTCCATCATTTCATCTCCCAGGCATACAATCCGCACCATTCGACATCCCCTTAAGGCGGGTTTATCTTTCTCTCTAACAACCCACATCAGGCGCCAGTCCATTTCCGTCTGAGATCAGAGGTTTGAAATCGATCTGGACTTTTCTTCTGTTCGTTATAATACGGATGGAATGGCGTAAAGTTTCACAATTATATGTAATTATTTGTTAGATTTACTTCTAATTATAATCTAAATCCCTCAAAAAAGAACCAGAAAGTTTATGAAGATTTATTAATATGAAGATAAAAAACCCGCTCAAGCTTGAGCGGGTTTTCGGGATGAAAGTGCCATTTAGATGCTCTTTCCGATTTCCAGGATCTTCATAAGGCGGGTTGTGGCATTATATAGGAGCATTTCACTGTTCATCATGGCATCCGAAAGGCTCATAGGCCCTTCGGCGATGGGCATGACGGCTCGAATGCCTGCCTGTTCAAGTTTCTCGGTGCCGGCGCCGATTGAACCCGCAAAAGCAATTACCGGGATACCCCTCTTTTTCGCGAGGCGGGCAATGCCCACCGGCACTTTGCCCAAAAATGACTGGCCATCGATTTGGCCTTCTGCGGTCAGAACGAGGTCCGTCGCATCCAAATGATTTTCCAGTCCGGATATATCAACGAGCAAATCCAATCCGCTCCGGAATTCCACATCCAAAAGTGTCCGGAGCAAAAAGCCGATTCCGCCCGCAGCTCCGCTTCCCGGTCTATCGGCCACCGATCTGCCGGTTTTCCGTTCTGCCAGTTCTGAAAAATGGCGCATGCCCTGTTCAAAGTATGCTAGCCGGTGTTCTTCCACACCTTTTTGCGGCCCAAACACAGCGATTGCGCCGTCTTTTCCAAGGAGCGGGTTGGTGACGTCACAGGCGACTAAGAGTTCCGCCGCTGCCAGTCTCGGATCCAGTCCGGAAGGGTCCATCGCCGAAATCCGTTGGAGCCCTCCGCCGGTGCGTGTTATTTCTTTCCGGTCTGCGCCAATGAATTTTACGCCGAGCGCCTGAAACAAACCGGTCCCGGCATCAATGGTTGCACTGCCGCCAAGACCGAGTATGATCGTTTCCGCGCCCTTTTCCAGCGCATCTTTTATGAGCTCCCCTGTGCCGTAACTTGAAGCCTCCTCCGGATCCAAGTCCGACGTTTTCACTAACGGCAGACCGGAAGCTGCGGCCGTTTCAATGATGGCAGTTTTTTCTTTTTCGATCCAGCCATATTCGGCTTCGATTATCCGGCCGAGCGGATCGTGCACGCGGCAGCTTATTTTTTCACCGCCCCGGTTCCACAGAACAGCATCAACTGTTCCTTCCCCGCCGTCAGCCATCGGAATTTGAACGGTTTCGATGGACGGGTCGATATCCATAATAGCCTGGTTGATGATTTCGGATGCCTCAATACTGGTGAGAGATCCTTTGAACGAATCAGGTGCAATCACAATTTTCATGTCAGGCCTCCCATTTGCTTTCGATTAATAAAAGCCTAGCAGGCATCCCTTTCTTCTGCAAATTATTTTTGGGAACCGGCATCAAGGACCGAAGCACCCACCACATCCACAAATCTCCTGATATCTTCTTGGCTTGTCTCCTTAAAAAAAGAAATTCGAATGAATTTTCTTGCCGCGTCGCTTTCCACGCCCATCGCCAGCATCGCCGACATCGCTTCCCCCGCACCTATTTTACAGGCCGTCCCTGTCGAAATGGCAATCTGATGGCGATTGCACTCAAGCATCATCCATTGCCCTTCGACATGCGGCAAAAGAAGCCCTTGTATAAACGGGGATTTCGCCTCCACATTACCAACTGCTTCAATGCCGGGGGGCAGATTTTCGAGCAGATAGTTTTGCAGCATCACGGCTGTCCTGTAGTTTTCCGGCTGTTCCGCTACCGCATACTTCGCAGCAATCGTCGCCGACACGATTCCAGGGACATCGATGGTTCCCGCCCGGAAGCCGTTTTGATGCGCAGTTCCTTCATAAACCGGCTGCCAGTGGATGCGGGGATCCAGATAGGCGATGCCGACACTTTTGGGGCCCCCGATTTTATGCGCCGAAAATATGGCGGATGCGGCGCCGAGTTCTTCAAGGTCTACGGAGAGCTTCCCGAGCCCCTGCACCATATCGGAATGGAGCGGCACTCCGAAACGCTTGGCGTAACTGGCACAGCGCGAAATGTCCTGGACCGCCCCCATTTCGGAATTGACGAGCTGCATGACGACGAGGGCCGTTTCCTCATTAACCGCTTGTTCATATGTTTCATTAGCTAAAATTCCCGTGTCGTCCACAGGCAAATACTGGATCTTGTATCCCTCCCTTTCCAGTTCATGCAGAACGCCCAATACGGACGCATGTTCCAGTTGCGTTGTAATGATCGTTCTGCAATGGTCAGGCCTCCCCTTCAACAGCGAACGGATCGCCAATTGATTGCCTTCCGAGGCACTGCCGGTGAAATAAAATCCGTCGGGCCGCACATTCATTAATTGCCCCCAGATTCGCCGGCACGAATCCAGGTAATTCGACGCTTCTGTGCCGGCGTCGTGAAGGCTTTGAGTGTTGCCGAACGCGCTTTCAGCCGTCTCCAAATAGGCCTGCAATGCTTCTTTTCTCATCGGCACAGTGGCCGCCGCATCCAAATAGGTTTTCATCACACTATCAAAATCCCTTCAAAATGTACTTTAATCTTGTAATCACTGTATCTTTATGTCATTAATAGTGTCAAGACACTTGTAAAGAAGGTGTAAAGTTTGTTTGATGTTTGTATAATCGGCGGCGGTGCTGCCGGGCTGATGCTTGCCCATTCCTTGCCCCCTCATTTTAAAATCGCGGTCTTGACGAAAGATGCTCCGGCCAAGGCCAATTCCAGCTTAGCCCAGGGAGGTATCGCAGCCAGCCTCGATTTTCTTGATTCACCACAAGCTCATGCGCAAGACACTATACATGCAACAGCCGGCCATTCAGCCCCTGAGCGGGTGGAAATTCTGACACGTGAAGGCGCAACAGCCATCCGTGAGCTGATGGCTGACGGACTGCCCTATGATAAAGATGATGCCGGCCAGCCTTTGCTCGGAATGGAAGGTGCACACAGCATCCGGCGCATCCTCCATTCCGGTGGAGATCAGACCGGCAAAATGCTGATGGCCTATTTAATGAAGAAAACGGAAAAACGGATCCATTCCTTTTCCCATCACCAGGCTCTGGAACTTGTCATCGATAAAGGCCGGTGCCACGGCGTCATTGCAAGTGACAAGACCGGCCAACGCAAGGTTTTCAACGCACGCCACACCGTGCTGGCTACAGGCGGTGTCGGCGGATTATACAGCCACACCTCCAACTCACACGTCGCGGAAGGTGACGGGCTTTCGCTTGCCTACCGCGCCGGAGCCATTCTGGAGGATCTTGAATTCGTCCAATTCCACCCCACCATTCTGACCATCGGCGGGAAATCCAGAGGGCTCATTTCAGAGGCTGTAAGAGGAGAAGGAGCGCTGCTGGTCAACAGGGACGGCCGTTCCATTATGGAAGGAATCCATCCGCTGAATGAACTTGCTCCGCGGGATATTGTCGCCAGGGCCATCGAATGGCATTGGCAGAAAGTGGGACCCGTTTTCCTGGATGCTCGTCACATAGCGGATTTCAGCGGAAAATTTCCCAGCATTCTGAAAAATTGCCTGGCCCACGGATTGGACCCCGAAACGGACTTGCTGCCGGTCCGCCCAGGTGCACATTTTCATATGGGCGGCGTAAAAACCGATGACAAAGGTGCCACAAACGTTGACTGTTTGTATGCAATCGGCGAAATCGCCTCAACCGGTGTGCACGGCGCCAACCGGCTTGCGAGCAACTCGCTGCTTGAAGCGATTGTTTTCGCCAAACGATTGGCCAACACGCTTGCACATTCCTGCAGCACTGCGTTTGACCAGCCACCAGTTTGGGAGCAGGCTTGGAATTTTGCAGCCGAACCGTCCTCCTTCGCTTTGCCCCACAGGGATTTATTGCGGGTCAACATGACACAGTCAGTGGGCATACTCAGAGAAAAAAACCAGTTGAAAGAATTTATTCAAAAATATCCGCTGCAGCCTGTCGACACATTGCTCCGGCTGAGCAACGAGGATATCGGCAGCTTCCACAGATCGACTGCCTGCACGCTGCTCGCGACTGCGGCCTATTTGCGTGATGAGAGCCGCGGCGCACATTACCGAACAGACCACCCCTCCCTGTCAAGGGATTGGCAAGGAAGAGTCATTGAACTTTCACTTAGCGGGATCAAAATCAACGACCGCAAAATACACAGTAAGGAGACCGTGTAATGAACAGATTACTGGCAGAAAAAGCATTAACGCATTTCTTAATAGAAGATATCGGGGAACGCGATGCATCAGCAGTCATTTTTGATGAACAGGACAACGGCACGGCGATTGTGCGGGCGAAAGCGCACGGCATAATCGCGGGTTTGCAGATTTTCGAATGGGGTTACCGCATTTTGGAGCCGTCCATCACCGTTGAAAAACTGAAACAGGATGGCGACAGAGTAACCCCAGGCGAGCCGCTCGTCCGGATCACCGGCAATGTCGCACAAATCCTTGCGGGTGAACGCGTTTTTCTCAACCTGGTGCAGCGGATGAGCGCCATTGCGACTTTGACGCGCCACTGCGTGGAAACGCTCGGCTCCTCCCATACCCGCATCGTCGATACCCGGAAAACCACACCCGGCCTCCGGATGTTTGAAAAATATGCAGTGAGGGCCGGCGGCGGTTCCAATCACCGAAATGGCTTATACGATGCGGCCATGCTGAAAGACAATCACATTGCTGCGGCCGGTTCGATCACCGACGCTGTGAGGAAAGTCCGCGCAGCACACGGCCACATGATGATGGTCGAAGTTGAAGTGGAAACCGAACAGCAATTGATGGAGGCGATAGCTGCGGCACCGGACGTCATCATGTTCGACAATCAGACACCCGGGACGATAGAACGCTGGGCGGCGCTGGTGCCCGCTTCGATCCGGACAGAAGCATCCGGCGGCATCGATTTGGAAAGCCTGGCGGATTACCGCAATACCGGCGTCGATGTCATCTCCATCGGCGCGTTGACGCACAGCGTCAGCAATCTGGATATGACGATGAACTTAAGCGTTTCACAAAAGGAGGCAATTACACAATGACTTCATTACTGGATGAACTTCAGCTGGCGGACGCCATGCCGGCTCATTACCTGTCAGCAACAACCGACGAACTCCATGCACGGGCAAAACGCGCGCGTGAAATATTGGGTGACCGCCTGTTTATTCTGGGCCATCATTATCAGAAAGACGAAGTGATCCGCTACGCGGACGTGACCGGCGACTCACTCCAGCTGTCGCAGATCGCCGGCAGCCAGACGGCCGACTGGATTCTATTCTGCGGCGTCCATTTCATGGCCGAAACAGCCGATATTTTGACGACACCCCAACAGGCCGTCATCCTTCCGGATCTGCGGGCCGGCTGTTCGATGGCGGACATGGCCAATATCGATCAGACAGAACGGGCCTGGCTCCAGCTGCAGGAGCTGTTCGGCGACACCATCGTCCCCTTGACGTATGTCAATTCGACAGCTGCCATCAAAGCTTTTGTCGGCAGAAACGGCGGCGCGACCGTAACGTCTTCAAATGCGGTCGAAATGGTGGAATGGGCACTGAGCCAAAAAGAGCGCATGCTGTTCCTGCCCGACCAGCACCTCGGCCGCAACACGGCAGTGAAGCTCGGCATTCCGCTGGAAGAGATGGCCATTTGGGATCCCATCAAACAGAAGCTGGAACTGCTATGTGAACTGGAAGATGTCAAAGTCATCCTGTGGAAGGGCCATTGTTCAGTTCATATGAATTTCCTTCCGAAGCATGTGGAAATTTTGCGCGACAAAGAACCGGACCGCAACATCCTTGTCCATCCGGAATGCACCTACGAAGTGGTCAGCATCTCCGATTATGCGGGTTCGACCAAATACATCATCGACATGATCCAAGCTTCTGAACCCGGTTCAAAATGGGCGATCGGCACGGAAATGAATCTCGTGAACCGGCTCATCAATGATTATCCGGACCGTGATATCGTGTCACTCAACCCGTATATGTGCCCGTGCCTGACGATGAACCGGATTGATTTGCCCCACCTGACCTGGGTACTGGAAGAATTGCTGGAAGGGCGTGTGATCAACAGGATCTCCGTCGACCAAAAAACCGCCGATGAAGCGATTATGGCATTGAAAAAAATGATGTAATAGAGAAAATTGGAAACGCTGGGCGTTGGAGTCCAGACAGTGAAAAATCCCGGACATCGGTAAGTCGATGTCCGGGATTTTTCACTTGGTTTAATAAGTTAATGCTTTCCGATACAGCCAGTTCTTCAGGTTTCCGATAGAGGGGAAATCGATGGATTCGCCGGTTGTTTTGTTTTCCGCTTTGATGATCACATCAAATTCATTTGGAGTAAATAACCAGCCTTCGTCTATCAGTGTCCGGGTCATTTTGACAATCATGCTTGAACCTTTGATCGTTTCTAAACTCATCGGTCTCAACTCCTCTTTGGGGGTGAATTGCTTCCCTATATTTTATTTCAAGTTGAAGATAAATGAAAGTTTAATGATTTATACCTTCTTTCGCCATTTCATAAACCTTCAATTATA
>DATHVZ010000148.1:0-10840 GCA_035461005.1 Planococcus sp. (in: firmicutes)
AAGCTATCCAATTGGGGGAGGCGAAAGGGGCCGCGTCAAAAGCAGGGGGCAAAAAGAGTTCGCCATCATCCGCGCCGATAGAGCAGCAATTAGCCATGAAGGAATTTGTCGTGCTGCCGAAAACGGCGAAGACCTGGAAGACCTACCGATTGGACGTGCAGCCGGTCGCGAGAAACAGTGATTGGAGTTTAACGCCAGCCCGTTTCGGCGGTTTGGAATACGAAATACTCGCCCGTCCGCAAAGGGACGTGGTGACGATCCGGACGAGCAGAGGCAAACGCAATATTTATGTCGCTTCATCCACTGGAGCAACGATTCATATGAAATAAGAGGAGAAATAAAACCGGATAATACGCTACGAAGCCGCTCAGTTTTGCTTGAGCGGTTTTTTATTTTGCCCCAAAGGATTGAAGAGCTTTGGCCGGTGGTATAGAATGGGAACAAATGTTCTTATTTTTTTGGAAGGAGTGATTTTCTTGAAGAAGAACAATCAATTCAAGGTTCAGGGAGACATTAAGGACCGGGGCAACATCAAATGGCAGGGGCTGATGCTGCCGGAGCATATTCAATTGCTGCGCGCGTGGTATAAGGAAGACGAAGAGGTTCCCCGACCGGATCTCGACGAATTCGATCTGCAACTGATCCAGGAAGAACTGGATATCGCCCTGAAGCGGAAATGCGAAGTCCTGATTGAAACCTGGAGGGACAAGCAGCTGTTCAAACATCGAGGGATCATCGAGCGCATTGATCCTTCGCATCGTGAACTCGTCTATGAAAGCCCGTTTGGGATGGAGCGGCTGGTATTGGATGAGATTGTGGGAGTTACGTTGATTGATTGAACAGTAGTGGAAGCTGAGTGGTTTTATTTGCCGTTTAGGACCGGGGAACGTTAAGTAGCAGGGAATGATGCCCGCATACAGTTGTGGAAAACTGTATTTTGTGCCGGTCCTGAAGAAGTCCCGAATGGGCATACTCAGAAGCCTCTTATCAAAGTGGGTGCGTAACTGATAAAGCCCGATTGTTATCTCCATCTGAAGCTATCTAAATCTTTTATTTATCAAAAAAATTTTTTCCAGACACTCCGGCTCATTCAAACCTGAAGAGCCTAGAATTCTCTGGAATTTAGAAAGTGATGGTGGAACAAGGGATTCGTCAGTCTTTTTTAGCAGAAGTCCTCCCAGTTTAACTTATTATAATGAAAATCCATCTAACATCATTCCGTACTTCTTGTCAATTTGTGTTCTCTCAGCAAATTGTCTGCTTTGCTAAAGCGATTAGCGACCAATGCTCCTATAGACAAATTGAAAATCATATTGAAAATCGGCGCCACTACTCCAAGTTCCCCGATAAACTTATGAGCGAGAATCGCGGCAAGAGCAGTATTGCATAAACCGACTTGGAACAACGCTGCGCGGGCATCCTGTTCTTCCATCTTCAGTCCTTTAGCGATAAAATATGCCGCCGCCATCGGGAGTGTAACTTGGATGAATGTTGCTATTGCAATCAGCGGAATGGAGTTTATCTCTGATGCAATGGCTTCTTTTCCGCTGCCGATGATTGTATGAACAATCAGCAGAAGCGCTAAAGAAGTTCCCAGTTTCGTCGCTGATCCGGTGTAAGACTTTAGTTTCGGAATCCCTTTCTGAATCCATAAGCCGAGTCCCATCGGCAAGACCACAATCAACAGGAAAGATACCAGCAAATCGAAAAATGAGATGGAAATCTGTTCGCCGGAAAGTCCCAGCATGGCAAGCGGTGTAATTATAGGGCTGATAGCGACATCGAGCAAGGAAGCGGTCACCACCAGGGAGGCATTGCCTCCTGCCAGGAATGTATAGACAGTCGCGGCGGTCGCGCTCGGGACGGTTCCCGCCAACACTAATCCGGCTGCGATTTCAGGCTTGGATGAAAAAAAGAGATGTGCCAGTCCGACAGAGACAGACACTGTAAGCGTCCATTTTAAACCGGTGATCAGCAGTAATTCCTTCTTCTTCTTTTTTATGTCTTTGAACGCTTCTATATTCATCGATAAGCCGGCAAAAAATATAACTGCTCCAAGAAGCAAGCTTGGCACCCATGAAGATACCTGCCAGTACACCGGAGAAAAATAAGTGCCGACTGCAACGAGTAAAATAAAGAATGGAAGTCTTTCAGAGATAAATTTGATATAAGCCATAATTGCTTCTTCCTCCATCATCTTGAATCTTTTTTAGATAGAATCCATTATACGTTACTACTTTTATAAAATTCAGTTTTTTATTAAAAATTTAATTTTTATCATAGTCGAGTAAAACTATAGGAGATAATTGGAGAATTTAAGAACTAAAAATTTAATTTACAATAAACTATAACGGAAGTGGATTTATGTTTGAGTTTGAAGTGCTGGGAACTCAAATTGTAAAGGAACTTTCTTCGCTCATCGAAACCTGGAAACAGAAGCAGCTGTTCAACCATAGGGGCATCATCGAGCGCATCGATGTGTCGCACCGCGAACTCGTTTACGAGAGCCCGTTTGGGATGGAGCGGCTGGTATTGGATGAGATTGTGGCGGTGACATTGATCGATTAAGCTGGCTGCCAATTGAGGCAGTCCTTTTTTGATGGATGATATCCCGTAGCGACCGGATGGCCAAACCTTCGGACTCAATTGACCGGCCATACAGCTTACGGTATATTGGAAAAGTAATTAATTGTCAGAAAAGTTAATGAAATCTTTTGTTGGCACGGAACAGCTTGCAACAGAAGAGAAAGGGGCACAACAAAGATGGGGAATTTTGAAGGAAGAACAGCGTTGGTCACGGGAGGAAGCAGGGGGATCGGCAGGGAAATTGCCGAACGCTTTGCAAGCGAAGGAGCCAATGTGGCGATCATCGATGTTAATGAGGAAGCGCTGACCGCCGCGAAGGATGAATTGGAGGCAAAAGGCTATTCCGTGTATGCGAAAGTGGCGAGCGTCACGGAACGGGAAGGGGTGGAAGAGGCGATGGCGGAAGTGCACGCTCGGTTTGGTTCCATCGATATCCTGGTGAACAATGCCGGCGTCATCCGGGACAATATGCTGTTCAAAATGACCGATGATGACTGGATGACGGTTATGGATGTGCATTTGAAAGGCGCCTTTTTCGTTACGCGGGCCGCGCAGAAATATATGATCGAAAATAAATACGGGAGAATCATCAACATTTCTTCCACTTCCGCACTGGGCAACAGAGGCCAGGCCAATTATGCAACAGCGAAAGCGGGTCTCCAGGGATTCACGAAGACGCTTGCGTTTGAATTGGGCAAGTTTGGGGTGACGGCCAATGCCGTGGCACCCGGGTTTATTGAAACGGATATGACCAAAGCAACGGCGGAACGTATGGGCGTTCCATTCGACGGCTTCGTCCAGGCGAATGTAGCGGGAATTCCTGTCGGCAGAAGCGGCAAGCCGGAAGACATCGCGAATGCGGTGGCGTTTTTCGCGGATGAACGTTCTTCATTCGTATCCGGTCAGGTCCTGTATGTCGCGGGCGGACCGAAAGACTGAGGAGGAGGTTCGCGTATGTTGGAAGAGATGATCGGCAGAAAATCAGGAAAAGTGAGAAATATTATTGAAAGAGGCGCAGTCAAAAAGTTTGTGGAAGCGTTAGGGGATCGTTCGCCGCTGTTCACCGATGAAGAAGCGGGAAAAGGATCGCTTTACGGCCGCAACATTGCGCCTCCTACATTTCCGGTGACGTTTGACGGCGGGGCTATTCCGGGACTCCATTTGCCAAAGAAAGGCTTGATCCACGGCGAGCAAAATTATCATTATACGCGGCCGCTGTTTGTAGGCGAAGAAGTGTATTGCTGGAAAGAAGTGAAAGGCTATTACGAGAAAACCGGGAATTTCGGAAGGATGGGTTTTCTGCTGGTGACTTTATACGGCGAAGACAGTTCTCAACAACTGCTCTTTAGGGAAGAACGCGTTGTGATCATCAATGATGCGGCGAGACGGGAGATGGAAGCATGAGCGGACTGGACCAAATGAAAGTCGGAGAGGCGCTAGAGACGATCCAATTGGCACCGGTGTCACGGCTGGACCTCATTAAATATGCCGGTGCTTCCGGGGATTTCAACCCGATACATACAATCGATGCAGATGCCGAGAATGCAGGCCTTCCCGGCATTATCGCCCACGGCATGTGGACGATGGGCAATTTGGCAAAACTCTTCACTCCCTATCTGGGCGAGGGGTTCGTTCAGGACTATTCGATCCGCTTCAAGGGGATGGTCTTTCTGGGGGATGTCATTTCGCTGCGCGCGATTTTGAAGGAAAGACAAGGCAAAACGCTGATTTTTGATGTCGAAGCGGTCAATCAGAACGATAAAAGGGTGCTGGTTGGAAAATTGGTTTTTTCAATGGATGTTCAAGGCATTTTCTGATGGACAAAGAAGAGGGAAAAAGTAACATATACCAAAAGGAGCGCACATCATCTTTGTGCGCTCCTTTTTGTCTGCGCGATAAACCAAAACCTGGAACACTGGGATCCGGCTGCCGGAGAATACTGGCGGATCTAATCACAGCGTAGATTTTATTAGTATCCCAAAAGCGATAAATTTTCAGTATATTCTTACAACTGGATTGACACAGCTCCAGCCCGAAAATATACTTGTTGTATAACAAGTGCTACACCGATAATGCGGAAGGGGATATGTCCACATGTTCGCACCTTTAACACCGCTCGACTGGAAACGACGGGCCGTCAAATATTATCCGGAAAAAATAGCGATTATTGATGAAGACAAGACATTCACCTACAAGGAGTTCGGCCAGCGGAGCGACCGACTGGCCATCGCCCTGCAAAATGCCGGCATAAAAGAAAAGGACCACGTAGCGGTGATGCTGCCGAATACGCATTATATGCTGGAATGCTTTTATGGCATCGGTCAGCTGGGGGCCGTCATGGTGCCGCTGAATTACCGGCTGGCAGCAAAGGATCTGGCGTACATCATTAAGCACAGTGATGCGAAAACACTGATCGTCGATGCTGAATTCGGCAAACTGATGGAAGACGTCCAGCACGAGCTGCCGATTGAAAAGTATATTGTCGTGGAAGTGGACGGGCATGAATCGGAGCTTAACGGGGTCTCCTACGAGGCGTTTATCGGAGCGGTGCCGGATGATGCGGAAGCGCCCACAGTGGAAATCGATGAAAATCAGCTGCTGACGTTGAACTACACTAGCGGCACAACATCGAATCCGAAAGGGGTCATGCTGACGCATCGCAGCAATTATTTGAATGCCGCGAACTTCCTGTATCATATGAATATTACGCATGACGATGTGTATCTCCATACACTTCCGATGTTCCATGCGAACGGCTGGGGTGGTATCTGGGCAATCACGGCTGCCGGTGCAACGCATGTTTGTCTGCGGAAAGTCGATCCGGTACAGATCCTTAATTTATTCGAAAAACATAAAATCTCGGTCCTGTGCGGCGCACCGACAGTCATCAATATGCTGGTCAATGAACCGAAAGCGAAAGAAATCAAGATTACGACCAGCCCGCGCATGGCCACAGCCGGAGCGCCGCCAGCTGCCGCTTTGATCGCCAAAGCCCAGAACATTCTGGGGTTGAATATCATCCATGTCTACGGACTGACGGAAACGTCGCCGTTCATCCTGTACTGCGAATGGAAAAGAGAGTTTGACGCAAAATCGCCTGAAGAGCAATCCGCAATCAAAGCGCGGCAGGGAATCGAGCTGGCGTTCAACGGGGAAACGAAAGTCGTCAGTCAGGAAGACGGCAGGGAAGTCGAATGGAACGGCAAAGAACTTGGTGAAATCATCACCCGCGGCAATGTCGTGATGGCGGGCTATTATAAAGATCCGGAGAAAACAGCCGAAGCCATCAAAGACGGCTGGTTCTATACCGGAGATTTGGCCGTAACGCATCCCGATGGCTTTGTGGAGATCCAGGATCGCATCAAAGACATGATCATTTCGGGCGGGGAAAACATTTCGTCCACTGAAATCGAAGGGGTGCTGTATAAACACCCCGATGTCATGGAAGTCGCTGTCATCGCGGTTCCTGATGAAAAATGGGGGGAAGTGCCAAAAGCGATTATCGTGCTGCACCCGGGAGCCGAAGTGACGGAACAGGACATCATCGACTATACCCGTGCGAATATGGCCCATTTCAAAGCGCCTAAATCGGTTGAGTTTGTTGAGGCTTTGCCAAAAACGGCGACCGGCATGCTGCAGAAATTCCGTTTGCGCGAGTTGTACTGTGGCGTGCCGAAAAGGGTGAATTAATGTATGTTAAAAAAGAACGTGGGTAAAGGTGTCAGTCGCCTTTACGCACGTTCTTTTTGATATTGTGTTTTCAATAGTTATTGGGCTCCGTCAACTCCCGGTTCATCAACAGCACAATCACCGGCCCGATAATCGGAATCCACGCCAGCCCTTTAAACTTGGCATCCGGATAGAACCGGTGGACGGTGTAGACGGACAGGCCATACAGCACGAACCAGTCGACGGTCATGACCGACACGAGGCTGGAGGCGAAGAAGGAATCGGCATAGTCGGCAACGGAAAAGCCCTGCAGCAGTGTCAACCCATTGCCGGTCCACATAACGATGAGCACGATGAGCCAAAAGCGGGAGCGCAGAAAACGGACGAGCCAGCGCGGGGTGCGCAGCTTCTTTTCGGGTTTCTTGTCGCCGAATGCGAAATAGGGCAGCAGCGAAAAAGCCCCGACGCCGAAGGACAAGAGCGCAAACGGCCATGCAGGCCAGCGCTGTTTGTCGTTCAGCAGCAGCAGGGTCAGGAACACGAGCGGAAAGATGCCGAGTGAATTGAACACGGCCAGGACGAGCGGGTCGATGGCGCCCCAGTCGCCGCTCAGCAGTTGCGGGATGACGGGATTGTTGGCGCCGGTGCCGGGTGCCAGGAAAACAGCGTATGCGATCAATAGGAGCCAGATTATTAGAAAGACCATTTCCTCACCTCATTTCTTTTATCATACCCTATGAAGAATTAAAATTAACTAGTGAGGTTAGAGGAAGGAAAATGCAGGAGCGGGGATCCACTCCCCGCTCCTGCATTTTGCTTCGACGCAAAGGATTGGCCAAACAACCTTCGTCCCCAACCCTTGGGTGATAGCGGACGAGCAGCATGTCGCACGCCTGCGGGTCGACTTTTGCAAGGTATTGTTCCCGGTGCCGGATTTAGAGCATTCGAGTGCTTTACCTTAAACGGCTTTCACGTCTTCCGCGGTTTGACACCTTCTTTTTGTCTGCCGACGCCAGAACAAAGCCTCGCAGAAGTTGGATGGAGCGAAACCCTGTAGGTATTTTGTAATTTTATCCTTATAATGGAAATATGATAAAAGCACTATTTTTTTGGTATATTAACGGTTATAATAAACTATGAATTAATCCAGAACGAAAGCTCCTAAGTCGTCTTTCAACAACGGCCATTTCTGGCTGAAAGACTTGCATGATTTCCTCTTAGACGGCCGGCAATTTATCCATATAAGCCGGGGCGCATTGAGAAACATGGGACATAGATGATTTCTGACATCCAGGAGGAACACACCCATGTTCAAGAATAGTAAATTCCCTGTAACGGTTTTATTAGCAGTGATCGTCCTATTTTACAGCTGGACGTATTTCTTCCAGGGAAATACCTGGTTTACGGCCCTTGGTATCAATGTCCTTCAGATTGTTGTAGGGATGGCCAGCCTTCTTTGGCTGTTCCAGGCATACCGAAAAGCAGCGCTGCGGCAAAAAAACTTTTGGCGTTTGTTGCTGATCGGGCTGTCCTTATATATAAGTGCCAATTGGCTCTTGCTGTATTTCCAAATCAGCCGGGGAGCTGTGGATTCCGAATTGTTTTCTTATGCTATCTGGCTGGTGGCCTACTTCTTTTTCCTGGCTGCCCTGATATCGAAAACACGTGAAATGAGCAATGCTTTTTCCGGCCGGTCCTACATTTTCAATATTGCTGTCTTTATGATTATGGTTGCTTCAGCCAGTTTCCATTATTTGATCGAACCCGTTTTGGAAGTGTCAGGGGATTCGTTGCTGCTGACTTTGGCGACAATCATCTATCCGGTAACGGATCTGACCATCTTATTTGTCATCACCATTTTGTATTTTCTTCTGCAGAAAAGTGAAAAGCAGGAATGGCTGATTTTGTGCATTGCCGGTTTTTTCATTCAGGTGATGGCCGATTCTTACTCCGTATACCTGGAGTTCAGCAACGGCTATCAGCCCGGCCATGTGATTGACCTTCTGTGGCTGATTTCCATATTATTCATCGGTTTAACAGGTTATTGCGCGAAACAAGATAATGGCGATACGACATGGATCATGAAAAATTCCGGCAAAAACAAAGGCGTGGTTTTTCCTTATTTGAGCATTGTAATTCTCGCTATTCTTGTCATCCATAGTTACCAATGGGAAATTAATGCCCTCAGCGCAGGGCTTCTGCTGGTCTTCTCGCTAGTGCTTGGACGGCAGCTGCAGATTCTTCGCAGGAATCAGCAATTGGTGAGCGAGTACAAGTATCTGGCGTATCATGACCCACTGACCGGTTTAAAGAACAGGGGCAGTTTCGGGGAACAGATAGAGCAGGTGTTAACAGAGTATCCGGACAGGAAGCTGGGATTATTATTGATTGATCTGGATCAATTTAAAGTGGTGAACGATACACTTGGCCACCATATTGGTGACAAGGTGCTCGTGCAGGCCGCCAGCCGGCTGCAGTCAGCGATAGGGCGTGATATGCTGCTGTTCCGACTGGGAGGTGACGAGTTCATCATCGTCATTGCAGGTGCAACAGATGATGATTGCATCGCGCTGTCCAATAAAATTCTGGCAGCTTTTGAAGATGTGCTGAACATTGACGGTTACCAGCTGAGCGTTACACCGAGCATCGGGATCAGTAAGTTCCCCGAACACGGCAGCACGTCCGAAGAATTGATGAAGAATGCGGATGCGGCCATGTACCTTTCAAAAGAGAAGGGCAAGAACAGATTCAGTTTTTTCAATCCGGAGCTCAGCCAGGAGAAACTCCGCAAGATGATGATTGAAACGGAACTGAAGACAGCAATCCGGAACAATCAGCTTCAGCTCCATTACCAGCCGAAAGTGATGCTTTCAACCCATGAGATTGTCGGCATGGAAGCCCTGTTGCGCTGGGAGCATCCCGAGCTTGGCTGGGTTTCCCCGGTTGAATTCATCCCGGTCGCTGAAGAAACGGGCCAGATCGTCGCCATCGGGGAATGGGTGCTGCATCAGGCCTGCCTGCAAAATAAGAGATGGCAGGATAAAGGCTTTCCTCCCTTATTAATGGCGGTCAACGTCTCCGTGCTCCAGTTCAAGCATGGCCTGTTTCCGGAAACAGTCCGGAGAATATTGGACGAAACGGGATTGGATACGCAGTATTTGGAACTTGAAATCACCGAAAGCATTATGCAGAACATCAAAGAAAGCAGGGGGATCCTGAAAAGCCTGCGGGAGATGGGCATCAAAATAGCCATCGACGATTTCGGAACGGGCTATTCCTCGCTGCATGTCCTGCAAAAATTGCCGATTGATACGATCAAAATCGATAAATCGTTTGTCGATGAGCTCGATTCAACCAGCATGAATCCCATGGTAAAAACGATTATCGACCTGGGGTTGAACTTGAATTTGACGATTGTCGCCGAGGGCATAGAAACGGGAATCCAAATGGACATTCTGCTCGGCAATGGTTGCACAATCGGGCAGGGCTACCTGTTCTCGAAGCCGGTTGCACCGCGTGCTTTTGAAGACTTGATGGCACTTCAGGATTCAGTGGCCGGCGCATTGCCGTAAACATCCTGAGCCTGTCACAAGCCACAAACTGTAAAACCTAAAAGACCTTTCCTGCCATTCGGGTGAATGGCGGGGAAGGTCTTTTAGGTGGAGTATGGGTTGAAACAGTGCTCCTGCATTTCTATTTTGTCGAAAAGGATTTTCCGAATTCCCTTCGGTCAATCCTTAGCGGCCGTCTTCTCCGACTCATTCAAATTCACATCAACGGCAGAAACGTGATAGCGTTTCGTGTCGTCCGCTTCGATCTTGACTTTCTTGCGGTCAAACAGGGAAACGGTTGCGACCTTCGTCAGTTCACCACTTGCTATATCTTCTTCGTAGACGCGGTAGCCGATGATGGCGTCGTCACGCACGGCGTGCCAGGACAGGTTGAACGAAGTCGCGACCACTTCCGTCGGTGCTTCCGGCTGTTTGTTTTGGACGCTCGAGTCGGAAACCAGTTCCGCGGTCACGACCAGCCGCTCTTCGTGGGAGCCTGTGTCGCGGTCAAAGGTGCCCGTGCAGGTAATTAAATTGATCATCCGGCTGTCCGAAGGGCCAAATATTTCTGCGATCGGTGATTCTTCTGTGATATAGCTCGCTTTTTCACGGATGACATAGACCATTTCACGGCCGTCGGGGTCAGTGATGATGACCTCTTCGCCAATCTCGACTTTGTCGAGGTGATAGAATATCGCCGGTCCGGTGTAGCTGTCAACGTGCCCCGCGAGAACCGCGTGGCCTTTGGCGCCGACTTTGAAGCCGGGCTCAAACCAGCCGACCTGGTTGATGTCTTCCGGAACGCCCATTTCACCATTGTCGAGGATGCCGGTCGCTTCGATCGCTGCATCGACACCAATCGACGGAATGGCGACGCGTGCCGGGATCATGCCCTGTATGCTTTGCTGGCGCTGTCTCTGCAGTTCCTGCAACTTTTCGCGCTGTGCCGGCATGATCGGGAATTCGGCGATCTTGTCGATTTCTTCTTCCGCCGCCAATTGCTCGGCCGGTGTTTCTTCGGTCGCAGCAGGAAG
>DATHVZ010000149.1:0-13124 GCA_035461005.1 Planococcus sp. (in: firmicutes)
CCGGAATACTTTCCAAATCAGCCGAAATACTTTCTATTTCATTTGTTGGAGCATGGCCCTCGATTAAAATAATTGATTTTATTAGTTAGCAGTCTTCACATTATCCAATCGTTTCACAAAGAACAGGTAAGCGAGCAGTCCGATCAGGCACATGGTGAATATGATCACGCCCAGCGGTACGGCCGTTTCTTCGCCGGCAATGCCGACCAAAGGGGCTGCCACTGCACCGAGGATGAAAGGCAGGAGACCCAGCAAGGCGGATGCGCTTCCCGCGACGCGGCTTTGTTCTTCCATCGCGAGGGTGAAGGAAGCGGTGCCGACGACTCCCAGTGACGTGATAAAAAAGAAGATGGGAATCACGACGGCCCACAGCGGCCCGTCAAGCAGGACGACGGCAAGCAGGACGGCACCGGCTGCAGTTGCGGAATACAATGCAACTTCCAGAAATTTTTTCTCTGACCAGATGTGACTATAGCGGCCGACGGCGTAGCTGCCGAAAATCAGGCCGATGCCGTTCATACCGAATAGGATACTGAACATCTGTGGCGAAACACCGTAAATGTTCTGGTAGATAAACGGCGTACCGGCTACATAAGCAAACACTCCACCGATCAAAAAGCCCTGTGCCAGGGCATAACCGGTAAATCTCCGGTTTTTGATGATGATGCTGAAATTGCTGAAGGTTTCGGTCAGATTGCCGGGCACTCTCTTTTCAGGTGGCAGGGTTTCTTCCAGGCGAAAAGCCGTGACCATCAGAAGAATTAACCCCAGCAAAGAAAGAGTCAGGAAGATTCCTCTCCAATCCGCAAACAGGAGAACCCCGCTTCCGAATGAAGGCGCGAGCAGCGGCACCAGATTATTGACGACCATCAGCAACGCAAAAAGTCGGGTCAATTCTGCTCCGCTGCTGACATCGCGCACTATTGCCCGGGAAATAACGAGGCCGGCCGAGGCCGCAAAGCCCTGCACAAAGCGCAAAGCGACAAATATGTAGATATTCGGCGCAAAAATACAGGCTACGGATGCAACCGCGTAGACAATCAGAAAAATGATCAACGGCTTTCTGCGGCCCATGGTATCGCTGAGCGGCCCTGTGACCAATTGGCCCAATGCGAGCCCTAGCAAACAGGCGGTTAAGCTGAGCTGCACAGCAGAAGCGTTTGTCTGATAGACCTCCGCCAGTGTCGGGAATGCCGGCAGGTACATATCGATGGTGAAAGGAATCAAGGCCGTAAGTGCACCCAAAAGTATAACGAAACGTGAACGTTTCATTCCAGCTAAATTTTGCATTCGTGTGGAACCTTCTTTCTCTTCTTTGTTTATGTATTTCTTCTTGAGCTTTAATGATAAAAATGAAAGAACCGTTTTTTTAGCCTACCACAAAATAAGTATGATTTTCCCTTTTTTATCTCATCAATCTGTTTTTCTAGAATTCGATTAATTATTAAAGAAAATATTCCCAGGAACTTGACTGTTAACCATCTGATTCAGCACAATCTTCCCTTCAACCAACCCCCAATAATTGAAAAAGCCTTTGCATCCGCAAAGGCTTCCTTAAAATCCTGGAGTTTTTCGCCCAGCGAAAAACATCCGCTCCACTTCTCAAAGGACCCGTGTAAAGATGATTTGCGCAATCAGGAGCAAAGTCACAACACGCAGCAGCGGCTTCACAAATTTCGGGTTCAGCTTCTCGGCAATTCTTACCCCTGCCTGTGCGCCGGTGATCGACCCAAGCATGAGTGCAATCGTCACTGGCCAGATGATATGTCCGGCCAGTGTATAAGTGACGGCGGCTCCGAGACAGCTGGAAAACGTAGCCAGCCGCACAAATCCCACTGCCCGGATATACGCGATGTTTAGAGAGCTGAACAGGAACAGCATCAACGTTCCCTGTCCGGGACCGAAGAGGCCGTCATACATTCCGATGCCGAACAAGCCGCCCGCACTTTTGGGTTTGAACTTCAGCATGCTCTCGCCCGCAAAGCCCTTTTTACCGATAAACGATGTAAAAAATGCGCCGATCAACAGGAAACTCACCAGTACATACATCTGCTCTGCCGGTATCGACGAAGCGATAAAACCGCCTGCCACACCACCGAGCAAACTGACCGGCACGATCCAATAGGACTCTTTCAACGAAATTTTCTTTTTGCGGATCAGGTAATAAAAACTGGAGAATGAACTGACCGTATTCGAGACTTTATTGGCACCGATCGCTGAATGGACCGGCATTCCAAGCAACAGCATCGCCGGCAGACTGATCAGGCCACCGCCTCCGGCAAGGGTTCCCAACGTGGTCGCAATTATGCCAATAAAAAACATAAGAATGAAATCCATCGCCTTCACCTCTTTTCACTCTTACTATAATCCTCTCAAGCACTTAAATAAATTCAATAGTTATTATGAAAATCGATAAGTAAAACTTATGTAACGATCCTTTAGCTGAAAACGCAAAAAAAGGCCACCCTCAAAAGTCACTTACGCAACTTTCGGGGCAGCCCTCATCCATTATTTTGTTTGTCCATTACCTCGGACAATGTATTTCGTTGACGTTAATGCCGGCAAGCCCATTGGACCACGGGCATGAAGTTTTTGTGTGCTGATGCCGATTTCGGCGCCAAAGCCGAATTCGAAGCCATCCGTAAAACGGGTGGATGCATTATGATAAACAACAGCTGCATCGATTTCATTGAAGAATTGTTCAACGTTTGCAGCTTGGGATGAAATAATGGTTTCTGAATGTTTTGTACCATAGCGATTGATATGTTGAACCGCCTGGTCGACAGTTTCAACAACTTTTATGGCAACTTCAAAACCCAGATACTCCGTTGCCCAATCTTCTTCTGTAGCAGGAGCAACAGAAGAAGAGGCTTGCTGCACTGTTTCATCTCCGTGAATCTTCACATTCTGTTCCTGCAAAGCAGTCACAAGTTCAGGCATGTGAGCTGCGGCCCACTCTTGTTGCACCAGAATGGTTTCGCAGGAATTGCAGACTGAAGGGCGCTGTGTTTTCGCATTGATCGCGATATCCACTGCCATCTTCACATCCGCTGATTTATCAATATAAATATGACAATTTCCCGCTCCTGTCTCCAGAACCGGCACTGTCGCATTTTGAACGACTGTTTGGATGAGTTTCGCTCCACCACGTGGAATCAGAACATCCAGATACTCGTTCAATTTGAACATTTGAGCCGCCGTTTCCCGGCGGGTATCTTCAATCAATTGAACCGATTCAACCGGTAATTTGCTTTTTTCCAGCGCTCGGCGAATCACTTGGGCAATCGCTATATTTGAGTTGATTGCTGTTGAACTGCCTCGCAGTACAATAGCATTCCCTGTTTTCAGGCACAGGCTTGAGGCGTCAACTGTTACGTTAGGGCGCGCTTCATAGATCATGCCGACGACACCGATAGGTACACGGATTTTTGTCATCGCCAGTCCATTGGGCTGCTCCCATTTTTCGAGGGTCTCTCCGATGGGGTCATTTAATTCGGTTAATTGGATGAGTGCATCTGCCATATCTTTCAAGCGGGCTGCATCCAGTCTCAGGCGATCCACCAACGAATCGTTCATCCCTGCCTGTTGTCCGGCCGTTATGTCTTTTGCGTTCTCATTTAAGATGAAGTCCTGTTCTTCCAGCAATTGGGCTGAAATAATTTGCAGAGCCTCATTTTTTTGGGCTGTAGTTGCTTTCGCTAAATGGAAAGCCGCCTCTTTTGCTTTTTGTGCTTTTTGAATCAATTCTGTTGCTGTAACTTGTGCTTCTTGTAGAAGTTCAGTCATCCTTTGTCTCCTTTCGATTTATGCATTCACTAATACTTTTGGTTCTTTTAACGTGCCAATATAAGTTCCGTCGCCTTTTCCTTCAAAAATCTCAACCAGTTTTTCACTGCCTTCTCCGGACCCGATAAATACCTGGACCTCTGAAGCCAACGCGGTTTTAGCAGCTTCAACTTTGGATTTCATTCCGCCGGTACCGACGTTTGAAGAGCCTTCCGAAGTAGCGGCATTTTCCATTTCCTGATGGATTTCAGTGAGGAATGTATATTTTTCTGCATCTGGATCGGTATTCGGGTTGCCGCTGTAGATTCCATTTATATCTGTCATAATCATCAGGAAATCTGCGTCTACCAGTCTGCTGACTAAGGCGGACAACATATCATTGTCTCCGAATGTCAATGCTTCCACCGATACAGAATCATTTTCATTGATGATCGGCAGTACGTCCCGCTCCAGTAAATTGGAAATCGTGTCGTTTGCGTTTTTATACTTATCTTTGGTCAACAGCAATTGCGCTGCTACAATGCCATGTTTTTTGCATTCATTCGCATATGCCTGCAGCAGGAGTCCTTGCCCTACAGCTGCAGCCGATTGCTTATCAACAACTGTATCAGGACGCGATGAATAGCCAATGCTCTTAAATCCTGCGGCTACTGCTCCTGATGACACCAAAATTACTTCATGGCCTTGTTTCTTCAAACTCGCTATTGCTTCCACATGTCCACGCAATTTACTGATTGCCAATTTTCCATCCAAATCTGTCAATGAACTACTTCCTATTTTCACTACAATTCTTTTGTTCGTCACTTACAGTCAACTCCCATTTTAATTAAAAAAAAACTTTCCTTCTCCTCTTAAGACGGAAAAGCGTTGTCTCCGTGGCATGTTTTCCAATTGAAGATTGTGTTCAATCCAATGATCAGACTATACGCTGTTACGAATTTATATTTAACTTCATAGACCGAATAAACGCTGTGAAAAAGAGGTTTATAATTTTTAAATTAAATGATGAGCGTATAATCCTGCATAGATTCTAAAACCGTCAGAAAGGTCTTCTCTCTAAATCTAAGCATTTCCCACCAGCGCTTCGCATCGTTCGTTATTGTTTAAATATTGATAATTGCTGAAATTTAAACAACACAATTAAGTAGCAATGTTAACACACATTATTTCTATCTCCTAATTACCTTCAGTTTTCAATGGACCTTATTGGCTTCAAAAGCCTTGCCGATGTAGGTGCCGTCCCCTTTTCCAATAAGTATTTTAAAAAGTTTTTCCTGTCCGCTGCCAGACCCGATAAATACATCGACGCCAAAAGAAAGAGCTGTTCCTGCCGCCTCCACTTTCGACTTCATACCGCCTGTCCCTACTTCAGAATCAGATCCGGAAGCAGCGTTAATCAGATCGTCGTGTACTTCCGTAAGAAAATCGAATTTTTTTGCAGTTGGGTTCTTATTTGGGTTCTGTCCATACACTCCATTGATGTCTGTTAAAATCATCAGGAAATCCGCTTTGATAAGTCCACTGACAAGTGCTGAAAGCATATCATTATCACCAAAACTAAAATCTTCGTTGGAAACAGAATCGTTTTCATTGATTACCGGCAGAATCTCATGTTCTAAAAGTTCCATAATCGTATCACGGGCATTCACGTAATGATCTTTCGTCAATAATAATTGCGCCGCCAAAACACCATGTTTCTTGAATTCCTCTACATAAGCCTGCAACAAAATCCCTTGACCCACAGCTGCCGCGGACTGCCGCCCAATGCGATGGACAGGGCGCGATACATAGCCAAGGCCGATACATCCGGCGGCAACCGCTCCCGATGATACTAAAACAACTTCATGCCCCAGTTTCTTTAAATACACGAGCGCCTCTACATGCCCCCTCAATTTGTCTATGCACAATCCGTCATTTTGATTTGTCAGTGAACTGCTGCCGATTTTTACAATAATCCGTTTCTTTTCCAAATCACTCTCACCACCCCGTCTTTTCTCTCCTGCTTGGAAACAAGTTGTTATTTTTATAATTATGCATTTATATGAATTTTAAGTCAACAATAAATAGTCAAATCCCTTTTATTAATGCATTTAAATAACCCTTTATTGCATAAATATACATTAGGGAGTTCTAAAAACCGTCTTTTTGATAAAGCCTTCTTTATGCTCCAAATAATGAGGTGCTAATAAAATGATATTCACATCTTTTTCTTCGTTTAATTTTTCTATAACCCTCTTCCCACATAAAGAATCGATTTATCGATCAAAAAGGATAAGAAATACTTATTTTTAAAACATAAAAAAAAAAGACCATTCAGCGAATGATCTCCATGAAATGCGTCAGTATTTTAGCGGTCAGGCCCCATATTACTTTGTCTTCGTAAAGATAAAAAAATTCATCGACCTGGCGGGTGCGCCAATTATAGTTTTCCCCGCCGGCGATGAGGTCGTACGGGAAACTTTCTTCCGGCTGGATGTCAAAATTAATCCGATAGACTTTCGGATCTTTTTCGAGGAAAAATGATAAAGGCACAGTAAAAAGACTGTCCACTTCTGGCGGATTCGGCTGGAATTCGACATCCGCATCGATGATTCCCGCATAGCTGTAGACGATCATGCCGAAAGGCGAAACGATGTAATCGAGCGGGAAAATATCGGAAATCTGTTGGCGTTCGATTCCCAACTCTTCCATCGTTTCCCGAACGGCGGCATCTTCTTCTGATTCATCCTCTTTGTCGATTCTCCCGCCCGGAAAACAGATTTCACCGGGCTGGCTTCTCAGTTGATGGGAACGGACTTCGAAGAGGATATGGATTTCGCCGTCCTTTTCGATCAGCGGCAGGAGGATGGCAAATTTCGAGAAATCCTTATTGCCCAACACTTCCGGAATGCGGCCTTTCACTTTGTCCACCAAACTTTTCGGATCCATATCATCACCTCCGTTTCCTTTCCTTCTATTTTAACAAACCATTCTCCTAAAAGCTTTCTCGGGAATAAAGTCGCCCCATCAAATCATCAATAATTCCCGGATATCATCCTCCGTCATGGCGGCGATCGGTTCCTGGCCGGACTGGATCACTTCGTCGATGAGGTTCCTCTTTTTGTCCTGCAGTTCTGTGATTTTTTCTTCGATCGTCCCTTTGGCGACCATGCGGATCACCTGGACGGTATGCTGCTGGCCCATGCGATGTGCGCGGCTGGCTGCCTGCTGTTCGACCGCCGGATTCCACCACAGGTCGTAGAGGATGACGGTATCGGCTCCGGTCAGGTTGAGCCCGGTGCCGCCCGCTTTCAATGAAATCAGGAACAGGTCTCCCTCGCCTTCGTTAAAGCGGCTGCACAGCTCGACCCGGTCCTGCGGCGGCGTCTGGCCGTCGAGGTAGAAATACGGACGCCGTTCACGCGTCAGCCGGTTGCCGATCAATTGCAGCATTTGCGTAAACTGGGAAAATACGAGCACGCGGCGTCCGGCCAGCCGGCTGCTTTCGACGATTTCCAGCAATTGATCGAATTTCGCTGAGCCGCCTTCATAGTTTTCGACGAACAGGGACGGGTGGCAGCACAGTTGGCGCAGCCGCGTCAGACCCGCCAATATTTTGATGCGGTTTTTCTGCAGGCTGTCCTTATTGAGATGCTTGAGTGCTTCCTGTTTGAGTTCCGCAAGATACGCCGCATAATATTTTTTCTGCGCCGGGTACAGTTCCGAGAATTGCAGCGTTTCGACTTTGTCCGGCAATTCCTTCAGCACATCCTGTTTGACGCGCCGCAGAATGAACGGGCGGACCCGTTTGGCGATGCTGCTGCGACGCATTTCAGCGAAACGCATGCGGTTCGGCAGCAGTTCCGGAAACACGACATGGAAAATCGACCAGAGCTCGTCCAGCGAATTCTCGATCGGTGTGCCGGTCAAGGCGAAGCGGTAATCCGCTTGGATCGCTTTGACCGCTTTGGCAGTTTGCGTGACCGGATTTTTGAAGGCCTGTGCCTCGTCCAGAAACAGCGTATGGAAGGTTTTCCCCTTGTACAACGCGCCGTCCATGCGCAGCGACGGATAGGAGGTGATGATGACGTCTGCCTCTGCGCCTTCGGCAAGCCGCTTCGTTCGTTTGATTTTATTGCCATCAACGATGACGGCCTGAATGTCGGGCGTGAATTTCGCAAATTCGCTGAGCCAATTATAGGTCAGCGAAGACGGTGCGACGATCAGCACCGGAGCTTTTCGCCGGCGGATTTCCGGCAGTTCCGACTGGATGAACGCGAGGCTCTGCAAGGTCTTGCCGAGGCCCATGTCGTCCGCGAGAATGCCGCCAAAACGGTATTTCGCCAACGCTTTCAGCCAGTTGAACCCGGCTTTCTGGTAATCGCGCAGCACGTCGGCGAGCGGTTCCGGCACTTCGAAGCCGACTTCCTCCGGATTGCTGAGATTCTGCAGCAGCTTCGCAAAATCCGCACCGGGATCGAGCAATTCCCCGTCTTCCAATGTCGCCACCAGCTGCAGCCCCTGGATCAGCGGCAGCCGGATCTCATCGCCAAACCATTCTTCCTGATTGCCAAGTTCCAGCAACAAATCATTCAGCGCAATAAATTCCGGGGTCTCCAAGGACAATAACGTACCGTTAGGGATGCGGTAATATTTCCGCTTCTCCTTCAGTGCCGCCAGTACCTGCCGGATCTCCGCTTCCGGAATTTCACCCGGCTCCAGTTTGAACGCCAGCCAGTCGGTTCGCTCCTTCAATTCCACTTTCACTTTCGGACCGCCGTAATTTTTCTGCACGCGCATTTTCACGGCTGTTGTGGCGTAGACCTGCATCAGTTCTTCCAGCTGCGGCACGGTATGGAACAGGAAATCGTATTCCGCTTCTTCGTCCTGCATGTAAAAGCCGCCGTCCGTCTGCGTGAACAAGCTGTTCTTCATGAGTTCCATGATCTGCTCTTCCTTGCCGCGTTGACGGCGGACTCCCGGCAGGTGGCGGATTTCATTTTCCGCCTCTTCACACGGATTGATGACCAATTGGCCGTAGTGGAATTCCACACCGGCAAGCAACCGGTTGCGGATGCGGTCGAGAAACAGTTTCGCCGACAACGGTGTTTCTTCCTGGCGCCCGGTGACAGCAGCCGCCATATAGACTTCCCCCAGCCGCTCCAGGCCGGGGATAACACTGTCCATGAAATGATCGCCCTGCGCTGCCGTGACCTCAAGCGATGCCGCGCCATCCATCAAGCCCTTCAGTTCCTCCAAACGCCGACAATCGTCCGGCGGCAATTGGACAAAGGCACCGCCGCTCAACGCCAGCCCGTAGGATTTCATGACCGTAATGTGCTCCAGCCCTTCCGCTTTCAGCAGATAGCCCGCATTTTCAACCGTTTCAAAACGGAATATCAAAGGCAATTCCTGTTCAAACCGCAACCCTCTAAAGATCCTTCCTTTATGCCCGATATTGACTGATGGAATTTGCGTCAATAAATACACGAACCGCTCCCAGGCGGCAGCGGGAATGATGATGCGGCCGCGGCCCGACACATTGCCGTTGATCTTCATTAATTCACGCAGCACCGCTTCGGTTTCCGGCGTAAAGCTGAAACTTTCCCGGGAATACTGCAAATCCGAGGAAATCGGGTAGTTCGCGCCTCCTTCGACCGCCTGCAGGAATGCACCGGTATCGCGTATCGGCACTGCACCGTCCATTCCTGCGCTCAGCTTGGCCGAGAAGATGCGCTCTCCGTCATCCGCTTCTGCCGAATGCAGCAATAGGCTGATTTCCAGCACCGGCCGGTCATCAAAATGAAGCTGCTTGGCACTTGGGCGCATGTTGCTGTCGCCGAATAACTCCATCAGCTGCTGCGCTTTTTGCAGTTCCTGCTGCTGGATTTCGTTGATGGCGAGCAAGGTAGCGGCGATATGCTGGCAATAGGTGCTGACAAACCCGACAGGCGGGCAGCTGCAGGACGCCTGGATACTGCCGTCCGTTTCTTGCCGGACCACCACTTCGAAGGTTCCTTTGGCGCGAACCTCCCCTTTGATGGCGGAAGCATTTTCTCCAACCGGTTGCAGTTCCACTTTGCCCGCATCAAAATAAGCCTTCCCTTTTCGATAGGCGGCCATGCCGCATAATTTTTTGATCCGAAAATCATTCACTGCTAATTTCATCGTATGACCCTTCCCTGCTCATGCCTGCTGTTACTCTCCATTATCGCTAAATAACCGGCCGGGTACAACCAAGCGGACGACCTACTCTAGAAAAGCGGAAGCGCCCAGACAGCAAAAAACACCGCTCCGCCAGCAGGCGAAACGGTTGTCTGACTATCACACATTATAATTATAACTGCGGTTATGCTGGGTTTGATTTTTGCCGCCCCGTTTCGCATCATATAAATGCGCGTCGGCTTTTTTGAAAAACTCGGATTTGGACAGTCCGGAATAGTAATTCTGCAGTCCCGCACTGATGGTGACAGTGCCGCTGGCGATTTCCGGATGCTTCAGATCGGCAATCGCCTGGCGCATTTCTTCCAGGCGTTCAAATGTCTCTTCAAAGTTTTTTTCCGTAAAGATGATGGCAAACTCCTCACCGCCATAGCGTGCCACCACGTCATTCGATGCGGATTTTTCCAACAGGACATGCGCCACACGCTTCAGCACCGAATCACCAGTACTGTGCCCGAAATTATCGTTGATCATCTTGAAATTGTCGATATCCAGGACCGCCAACTGAAGCTGCAAGCCGGATTGCTCCGCCTGCTGGACAAGTGTTTCCAGCTGATTGTGGAAGGTTTTGTGGTTATAGAGCCCTGTCAGTGCATCCGTTTTCGACAGCCGCTCCATGACCCGGTTTTGAATGAGCAATTCCTCTTCCTTTTCTGCCGCCTGCCGCAAGGTTGACAGTACTTCTGCGCCTCTTTCGATTACTGCCAGATAGACAATATATCCGGCGATCAAAATAAACAGGTACGCAAAATATTCATAAGGCGTCATGGCTGCCCGGCTATCCTCACTGAAAAGATAAATGGCAAGAAGGGCTGTGAAATTGATCAGGAAACTGATGGTCAGCTTGAGTTTTCTCAGATAAATCAACGAAATCGCCATCGGCAAAAGCAGAGTCATCTGCAAACCCGGCAAGGCCGGGTTTGCGAGAATCATGACAACCGCCAGGAGGGAACCCGCGAAAAAAAGGATGTAAGGATTGTACATCTTCAAAACCTTGACCATAAACCAACAGATGAGCATGATGGCAAGGATAAAGCTTGTCGGCCATATCATGCGCAAGGAAATATAGTCCTTAATATAATAGGAATAAAAATAGAACGTGACAATTAGCCCCACCAGCTGGCCCCCGATGGCAACGATGGACAGCAACCCGTAAAAGTATAGAATCTTTTTCGCCCAGTATTCATAATCCAGCCCTATCGGATTCGGCTTTTCCATGAGTCCTCCTGCCCCCTTTTCCTACCAAAAATTATTGCCCTTTATTCTCATTCTATCAGGAACTACCGTGAATAATATACTAATATTATGGTATTATTTTTAATGGATTTCGGGCATATTTATCCAATGCTACAGAGAATTTTATCATATCAATCTCGAAAACCGATGCATGCTCGCAATTCATCCCTATTCCCCCTATACTTATTAGAACTGAAATAAATAATTTAGAAGAGGATTTTCTGTCCCCGTACGCCGTCCAGGAAACCTCATATTCAAAGGGGGGGCACTTCATGCCTAAAGAGAAGACGATCCAATCTGAAATAGGCGGTTACATCTCCGCATTGTTGAGGAACCATTTTGGAAAAGGGCCCACATCTGTTTTTGTCACCATAAAAAATCCATATATCATCATCCATCTCCGGGGTTTTATTGCGCCGATGGAAACGGTTCTGCTGAAAAAGCAGGAATGGAAACGGGTACTGGAAACAAGGGATTTATTGATCAATGAATTAAAAGGCGAGATTGAAGAAAATCTGCGCCGCATCGCAAATCTGAATATCCGGGAATTCTACGCAGACTGGAATCTCGATTCGGAAACCGGCATATTGATTGGCATCATGCCTGACGATGTCCAGCAGGAAGATTTTGAATGGCCCGCCCATATCGATAAAGACGTATTGGAATCCAAAGTGGCAAATGCCAGTGAAAAAGCTGAAAGAAATCCGGGGTCCATTGAAAGCTTTTGGCTGAATGACCGGACGTTGCTTGTGAAACGAAACAAAATCTTGGTTGGCATCGAAAATGCCTTAATAGCTGAGGGTTATTCCGAAATTCTGAAGCTCGCTAAAAGACCGCTGGAACGCAGTCTGCTTTATGATACGCAGCCAGAAAAAACCTTGGGCCGCCCAGTCACCGAGATATTCCTCGACTGGAATTTCAACGATGACATCGGCTATATTGTATTTATGATGGAACCCGTGAAGAAAATGAGGGATTGACCTTTTCGCCGCCTGCTCTGCAGGCATTTTTATTGGTCTTAATGATCCTTTCACATCTTTAAGAAGTTTATCAGACAGAAGGACAGTTAAAATAACTGAATATTAACTCTATACAATAAAATCAAGCTCTTATATAGTAGAAGCAGGTGATGATATGAAAACAAAATTATATGTCAATTCGGCGAATCTGACTGCCGGTTTTACGATGAAGGACGCAGACGAATTCGAACTCAATAATATGGCGCTCCATGCCTGTGGAGATCCCGAGCTAATTTTGGTGAACCGGCGCAAAATGGCGGATTTCCTCAGAATGAGACTGACCGATTTCGTGTGCGCCAACCAGAACCACAGCGCGCATTTTTATCGCGTCAACGCGGAAGACAGGGGCCGCGGATCCACTGCGACCGAAAATGCAGTTGATGACACTGATGCCCTCTACACTTATGAACCGAATATTCTGCTGTGCACATTCGCGGCGGATTGTGTACCTGTTCTGTTTTATAATGAAAAAAAAGGCCTGATCGGAGTCATCCATTCAGGCTGGCAAGGTACCGTCAAAGAGATTGCGTTGAAGCTGTTTAAGCATCTAAAAAATGAGGAAGCCTGCAACCCGAAAGATTTCCATGTTCAGATCGGTGCCGCGCTGAGCCAGGAAAGATTCGAAGTTGATGAGGATGTCTATTTGAAATTCAAGGCGCTCGGTTATGCCGACGAATTTATGTATCAAAACCAGGAAACCGGCAAATACCACATCGATAACCAGCTCGTTGTTAAAAAACAATGCGAGCTGGCTGGCATTCCCTCCGGAAATATTTCCATCGACCGCACCTGCACCTATATGAATCCCGAGGGATTTTCCTACCGTGCAGACAAGAAGAGTGGAAGGCATATGGGCTTTATCGTAAGAAGGGCTTGAGCGTT
>DATHVZ010000150.1:0-3911 GCA_035461005.1 Planococcus sp. (in: firmicutes)
GAACTCGAAGCGGTCGACCAGTGGCTGGTCAGTGCCGGTGATGAAGTGGAGGCAGGCACGGAACTGGCGTCGCTGAACGAAGCGGAAACCGAAGAACAGCGAGCCATCTGGGAGTCGGAACGGGATGCCGTGATGAATGAACGAAGCGAAGTGCAAAGTTCACTCGCTGAGCTGCGGTCCGCACGAGAGCAACAAGGCAGCTCCTCAGGACAAAGCGAAACGGACCGGATGGTAGGGGAAACTCCTGAAGGGGAAGCTTTCGAAATTGATGTGAACGTCTCCGTTGGCGTCGAAGTGCCGCAGGATGGAACATTCGCCGCCGGCATTGCGCAGGCGGAGCAGCGTTTGGCTGAGCTCGATTCGAGGCTCTCCGTCCTGGAGGCGCAATTGGCGCAAAACCTGTCCAATCCTGCGCTGATCAGCCCAATCGAGGGAGTGGTTGCGGCGATCGACCAGGATTCGGAACCGATGAGCATTGAAATCTACTCCACTGAAAAAGTCCTGTTGACGTATGCGCTGGAGCGCGAGTGGCAGGATGTGAACGAAGGGGACGCGGTGTGGGTGCATGTGGACGGTATTTCCCGGGCAATGAGGGGCAGGGTAATGAGTGTCGCTCAAATTCCATCGGAAACTTCCAAATGGCTCGAAGCCTATCATGAACTGGATGCCACCGAACAGGCCAACCCGATCGCCTATTACGAAGTGCGTGTCCTGACTGAAGAAACACTGGAGGCTGAAGTGCCATATGGCCGGACAGCCAACCTGTCCATCATTTTGGAAGAAGCCCAGGAAGCTGTGGCGCTGCCGCAGCCGTGGATCTTCAAACGTTACGATACAGAAGGGTTTGTTCACCGGCTAGAAGCGAATGGCCGCGCCTCTGCCGTGCCAGTGACTGTTGCGTTTGATGTAGGAGGCAAAGCCGTGCTGGAAAGCGGAGTGGGCGCGGGTACGATCGTGTTGCAGGAACATACGCTGCGCAACTTCACTGTGCCGCCAAAAGTCTTTATGCCGTTTCCGATCAGGCAGCCGGATTTTGAATTGGCGAAGGACACCGATTGGCGCGAATATCTCGAATTCCTGATTGCGCAATAGACGAACAATTTCCCCGGAGGCACAGGCTTCCGGGTTTTTTATTTTCCGTCCGCCGTGTATTTACTTTTCCGCTGCATCGGAGTAGAATGAATGTTTAATTCGCAAGTCGAAAGAAGGATTGGCTCGATTGAATCAATGGAAAATCTACGCAATACTCACAACGGTTATGCTGATTTGGGGCTTTAATCTGCCTTCTGTAAAATATCTCGTCGAATTTGTTGGGCCGGTGACGCTGTCGTCTTTCCGCATTTTTTTGGCAGGCATTACGGTTTTCATTTTGCTGGCCATTTTCCGGCTGCTTCGCTGGCCGTACAAAAAAGAATGGAAATACATCGTGCTGGGGGCGCTGCTGAATGTGGTGCTGCACCATTATTTCCTGTCAAGCGGGCTGGCGATTACGACCGGTTCAAATGCTGCGTTGATTCTCGGGACCGGCCCGATGTTGACAGCGGTCTTGGTGTCATTGCTGCTCCGCACTTATCCGTCGCGCCTGCAATGGCTGGGTGTGGTCATCGGCCTGGCGGGAGTGAGCTTGACGGTCGTGATGGGCAACGGGGCGGTCACCGGGATGAATCTCGGCGACGCCTTCGTCTTCCTGTCGATCCTGGCGCAAGTGCTCAGTTATATTGTCATAATGAAAGCGGCGAAAACGTTGGACCCAAGGCTGTTGACGGCGTACATGTTTGTGGTCGGCTCGATCATCCTGTTTGTCATCGCGCTGATCCAGGAGCCGGGGGAAATCCGGGCGTTCGCTTCGGTGCCAACGTCGTTCTGGGTCGCCTTCTTTTTCTCGGCAATGCTTGGAACTGCCGTTGGACACATGCTTTATAATTTCTCGGTAGGGCAAGCCGGGCCTACTAAAGCCGCAATCTTCATGAACCTCAACACCTTGTTCTCGCTGGTCGGCGCCAGTGTCATCCTGGGCGAAGTCATCACCACCCGGCACCTGTCGGGACTCGTGCTGATCGTGATTGGGGTGCTGTTCGGTTCCGGCGCTGCGGAAGACTTATGGAGAAAACGGAAGAGAAGACTCGACAATTGAGTCTTCTTTTTTTGCAACTATATATTTTTGTGGGAAAATGAATATAATAGAAGAAAGTCGGATAATGGAAATCCGTCCGGTGTTCATAGAATTCTTTTTTATGCCCACCCTAGTGTTAACCAACTTTACTAAGGAGGGGTTATTTGTGTCTGCTTTATGGAACACACCCGAAAAACTACAGGAATTGCTAATCGAAATGGTCGGCTGGAAAAGCATGACTTTAACGGAAGGCGAAGTGAAATTTGCTTATAGATTAAAGGAAAAGCTGGAAGGGTTGCCGTATTTTCAGGACAACCCCGAGCTGCTGGCCTTGACGGAAGTCAACTGGGGGCGCCAGAATGTGACGGCGCTCTACAAGCACCCGGAGGCGGTCGATACGATCGTCTTGCTCAGCCATTACGACACGGTTCATACCGGGGAATACGCGGATCTTGAACCGCTGGCATGCAACCCGCTGGAATTGGGGAAAGCATTCGAGGAAGTGCGCGATGAATTGGACGAAGACGCACGCGCTGACCTGGACTCCGGAGAATACTTATTCGGACGCGGGGTTATGGACATGAAAGCGGGACTTGCGCTTCATATGGCCACCATCGAACGGGCGATCAATGAAGAGTGGCCAATCAATCTGCTGCTGATGACTGTGGCGGACGAGGAAGTCAACTCGGCCGGAATGCGCTACGGGGTGTCGAAACTGCTGGACCTTGAGCGCGAACATGGACTGGAATTCATCCTGTTCCTGAACGGCGAACCGGTATTCGCCCAGAAACCGGGCGACAAAGGACATTACATTTATTCCGGTTCGATCGGCAAAATCATGCCTTCCGCGTTGTTCTACGGCAAAGAAACACACGTCGGCGAACCGCTGTCCGGCATCACATCGAGCTATATCTCAACGTATTTAACGCATCGCATGGAATGGAATCCAAGCTTCAAAGAAACGGTTTATGGCGAAACCACGCCGCTGCCGGTAACTCTCACGCAACGTGATATGAAACTGGAGTATTCAGCCCAGACCCCTTACCGGACGTCTGCCATGTACAACGTGTTCACAATGGAACGCAACGCCGAAGAAGTGATGGATATTTTTGAAACCGTCGCCCGCGATGCCGCCGCCCACTGCATGAGCGATTACCGCGCCATGTGCGAACGCGAGAACATCGAACCGGTCGGCGAGGTCCAAGTGCTGCGCTATGAGGAACTGATGAAATATGCCATCAACAAATTCGGGCTTGATTACGTCAACGAAACGCTCTACGACACGATGATGCATCCGGAATGGGACGTCCGCGAAAAATCCATGAACATCACCGACATCCTGCTCATCAACTGCCAGGAACTCACACCGGCCATCGTGCTCATGTTCGCACCGCCTTATTATCCGGCAGTGAATTCTTCGGAAGATGAACTCGTCAAGCATTGCATCCAACAGGTTTCCGACAATGCCAAAGACAAGTTCGATCTCGATATCGAGCGCATCCACTATTTCAACGGCATCTCGGACCTGAGCTACGTGAATTACGAATCCGGCAATAACGGCTGGCTCGTCTATGAAAACAATACGCCAATTTACGGCGATTTCTACAGCATCCCGTTCCAGGCGATGGAAAAACTCAATGCGCCTGTCCTGAACGTCGGCCAATACGGCAAAGACGCCCACAAACGGACCGAACGCCTGCACATCAAAAACGCCTTTGAAGAAATGCCGACGCTGCTGGCGGAGATGATCCAGTCGATTCCAGTGAAAAGCAGAAACTAAGTTTTTACCCCGCTGATT
>DATHVZ010000151.1:0-14928 GCA_035461005.1 Planococcus sp. (in: firmicutes)
AACGAATACTTCACTGACAACCAGGTTGTTCAGATCCATTTCGTAGTTGTGTTCAGCGTTAGCTGCTGCAGATTTCAATAACTTCTCAACAACAATCGATGATGATTTTTGAGTGTGTTGTAAAATCGCAACGGCTTCGCCAATTTGCTTGCCTCGAATTAAATCTACTACTAACCGGACTTTACGAGGAGCAATACGGACTGTTCTAGCGACAGCTTTTGCTTGCATGGGGAATCCTCCTCTCAATTAACGTCTTGTTTTCTTGTCGTCTGCACCATGACTAGCGTATTTGCGTGTTGGAGCAAATTCACCTAGTTTATGGCCGACCATATCTTCAGTCACGTAAACAGGAATGTGTTTGCGACCATCATATACTGCGATTGTTTGTCCGATGAATGTCGGGAAAATTGTAGAACGGCGAGACCAAGTTTTGATCACTTGTTTTTTCTCAGAGTCCTTTTGTGCTTCAACTTTTTTCTTAAGATGATCATCAGCAAAAGGTCCTTTTTTCAAGCTGCGGCCCATTGGGGATCCTCCCTTCGTGATTGCACCACGGTTCTTTCAGCGAACCGTAGCGAAATCAAATTATTTTTTACGGCGACGAATGATGAATTTATCTGACTTATTCGTTTTCTTGCGTGTTTTGTATCCAAGAGTCGGTTTGCCCCATGGAGACATTGGTGACTTACGTCCGATTGGCGAACGTCCTTCACCACCACCGTGTGGGTGATCGTTAGGGTTCATTACAGATCCGCGGACAGTTGGGCGATTGCCCTTCCAACGGTTACGGCCTGCTTTACCAATGTTAATCAATTCGTGCTGTTCATTTCCTACTGCACCAATAGTTGCGCGGCAAGTAGCAAGGATCAGGCGAACTTCGCCTGATTGCAAGCGAACTGTTACGTATTTTCCTTCTTTACCAAGGATTTGAGCTGAAGCGCCTGCAGAACGTACCAATTGGCCGCCTCCACCTGGTTTCATTTCAATGTTATGGATTGTAGAACCCATTGGAATGCCTGATAATGCCATAGCATTACCTGGTTTGAAATCCGCTTCAGGGCCTGACATAACTTGAGTTCCAACGCCAACTCCCTTAGGAGCAAGGATGTAACGTTTTTCTCCGTCTACGTAATGAATCAAAGCGATGTTAGCAGAACGGTTCGGATCGTACTCGATTGTAGCAACGCGTCCTGGAATGCCATCTTTGTTACGTTTGAAATCGATGACACGATATTGGCGTTTATGTCCACCACCGTGATGGCGTACAGTTATTTTACCTTGGTTATTACGGCCGCCTTTGCGCTTTACTGGACGTAAAAGCGATTTTTCAGGCTTGTTCGTAGTGATTTCAGCGAAATCTGAACTTGTCATGTTACGACGACCGTTAGTGGTAGGTTTGTATTTTCTAATCCCCACGTTGTTTCCCTCCTTCTTTAATTAGTTCCTATCAGAACTTAGTCAATTAAATTTCAAACAATTCGATTTCTTTTGAGGCAGCAGTCAATTTCACAATCGCTTTACGGCGCTTGTTTGTATAACCTGCGTGTTTGCCCATGCGCTTGAATTTACCTTTGTAGTTCATAATGTTGACTTTCTCAACTTTAACTCCGAAGATTTCTTCAACCGCTTTTTTAACTTGTGTTTTGTTTGCGCGAGTGTCCACTTCAAAAGTGTACTTTTTCTCTGCCATTACTTCAGAAGAACGCTCAGTAATGACCGGACGTTTTAAAATATCACGTGCTTCCATTAACTAAGCACCTCCTCAATTTTTTCGATTGCAGCTTTAGTCATTACAACCTTGTCGTGTCCAAGTAAATCAAGAACATTGATGCCGGTTGCTGCTATTACTGTCATACCTTTAATGTTGCGTGCAGACAATGCTAAATTTTCATTTACATCAGCTGTTACGAACAATACTTTTTTGCCCAATGAAAGATCAGCCTGTAATTGAAGGAAGTTCTTTGTTTTTGGTGCATCAAAAGCCAACCCTTCAAGTACCATCAGGTTTTCGCTTACTACTGTTGAAGACAAAGCAGAGCGCATTGCTAAACGACGGACTTTCTTAGGCAATTTATAGCTGTAGCTGCGTGGTGTTGGTCCGAAGACAACTCCACCTCCACGCCATTGTGGTGAACGGATCGAACCTTGACGGGCACGTCCAGTCCCTTTTTGACGCCATGGCTTTTTACCACCACCGGCTACTTCAGAACGGTTTTTTACTTTATGGTTACCTTGACGAAGTGAAGCGCGTTGAGCGATTACAGCGTCAAATAATACTGATTCATTTGGTTCAATACCGAATACGTAATCGTTCAGCTCGATATCTCCCACTTGTGAACCTGTTTGATTTAATAAAGCTACTTTAGGCATTCCTGTTTCCTCCTTTCTTCAAAAGATAATTATTTAGCTTTGATTGCCGATTTAACGCGAATCAATGCTTTGCGAGATCCAGGAACATTACCTTTAATAAGAAGCAGGTTACGTTCAACATCAACTTTCACAATGTGAAGGTTTTGAATCGTAATCGTAGTGCCACCCATTTGACCAGGTAATTTTTTCTGTTTGAACACACGGTTAGGGGCAACTGCACCCATTGAACCTGGACGACGGTGGTAGCGTGAACCGTGACTCATTGGTCCGCGTGATTGTCCGTGGCGTTTAATAACACCCTGGAAACCTTTACCTTTTGTTGTTCCTGTTACATCTACTACATCGCCTTCTGCGAATACATCAACTTTGACTTCCTGACCAATCTCGTAATCAGCTAAGTTTACATTGCGAAGTTCGCGAATGAAGCGCTTAGGAGCAGTGTTAGCTTTTGCGACGTGTCCTTTAGAAGGTTTGTTTGAAAGCTTTTCGCGCTTGTCTTCAAAACCTAGTTGGACTGCTTCATAGCCGTCAACCTCAACTGATTTTTTCTGAAGCACTACGTTTGGAGCTGCTTCAATTACAGTTACAGGGATTAAATCACCGTTCTCAGCAAAAACTTGCGTCATACCGATTTTTCTACCTAAGATTCCTTTGGTCATTTGTCACACCTCCTGCGAATTTTTTTGTTTTCTATTTCGTTTACCGATTAAAGTTTGATTTCAATGTCAACGCCGGATGGTAAATCCAATTTCATCAATGCATCTACAGTTTGTGGTGTAGGATCGATGATATCGATCAGACGTTTATGTGTGCGCATTTCAAATTGCTCACGAGCATCTTTATAGATGTGGACTGAACGCAAGATCGTGTAAACAGATCTTTCAGTCGGCAACGGGATTGGCCCCGAAACACTAGCACCTGAACGTTTTGCAGTTTCAACAATTTTCTCGGCAGACTGATCAAGAATTCTGTGATCATATGCTTTTAAACGGATACGAATTTTCTGTTTTGCCATTATTTTCCCTCCTTTTCGCCTATTTTTGATAGACATTCTCCACGAAAATTTTCCAATCACTCGCCATGGCAAAGCGGCCGGGTGTATCGGTAACCTCTCGCTTCATCGCAGTCAAAGACCAACATTAACCATTATACAAAAGAAAAAAGAACTTCGCAAGTGTTTCCACGAAATTCTTTTCAATTCGCTCTTGTTAGTATAGCAGGATTCAAATTATATTCAACACATCCGGGAATAGTCCGAAAATTCTTAGGTTAGCCCAACAACATCACAGCAACCCAGCCGAAAATTATAAGGGGAATATTGTAGTGGATAAAGGTCGGCACTACCGTGTCCCAAATGTGATTATGCTGGCCGTCTACATTCAGACCCGCCGTTGGACCGAGAGTCGAGTCGGAAGCTGGCGATCCTGCATCCCCCAGCGCGCCGGCTGTGCCTATTAAAGCGATGATTGCCATCGTCGAAAATCCAAACTCCATACTGAGCGGAACAAAGATTGCTGCGATGATTGGAATCGTTGCAAAAGAAGAGCCGATGCCCATCGTGACAAACAACCCGACGATCAGCATCATTATCGCCGCAATGCTTTTATTGCCCGCAAATAATTCAGAGACGCTGTTCACCAGCGGCTCCACTGCTCCTGTCGCCTGGATGACAGAAGCGAATCCATTGGCCGTAATCATGACGAATCCGATGAATGCCATCATGCGCATCCCTTCCGTCAGCACATCGTCTGCCTCGCGCCATTTCATGGCTCCAAAAATATACAAAACCATTATGCCGGCAAGCGCACCGATAATCATCGATTCCGTTTCAACCTGCGCGAATAATGCCGCAGCAAGAGCGATTACCGTTACAATGATATCTTTTGTGGAAGCCTTTTTGTTTTGAGTTTCTTCTATAGAATAATCAACATGATAATCACGCGGTTTCCGGTAAGAGATAAAGACCGCGATGATCAGGCCCACGGCAAGTCCGGCTACCGGCAGCGCCATCGCTTTAGGAATGTCCGCCATATCGATTGCCAATCCGGCCAACTCCATCTGATTTGCCAGAATTTCATGGAAAATCAATCCAAAGCCATACGGCAATAAAATATAGGGTGCAGTCAAACCGAAAGTTAATACCGCAGCAATCAGTCTGCGGTCTATCCGCAATTCATTTAAAATGTGCAGGATCGGCGGAACCAGGAGTGGAATGAAAGCAATATGGATCGGAATCAGGTTTTGCGAAAAGATGGCCATCGCCAGCAGGGCAAATACGATTAATGCCTTCGCCAAACTTTCTCTGCTTGCCTCTCCGTCCTTATTGACTATCTTTAATACTCCATGCACCAATAGTTCCGGTATTCCTGTGCGGGAGATTGCTACCGCAAATCCACCAAGCATTGCATAACTTAGAGCGATTGTCGCCCCTTCTCCAAGACCATCCGTAAAGGCCGTCACGGTCCCCATAAACGACAGACCGCCAGTGATTCCACCAGCAAGTGCGCCAATCAGCAATGCAAACACTACATTGACCCTCAAAAGACTTAAAACCAACATGACCAATACGGCCAAAATAACAGCATTCATAAATACATTCTCCTTTAGTTTGCTAAAGCGTTAAAGTGCACACTCTAAATTACCAAACCGCGAAATGCTTGTCAACAACCTATTTCCGTTTTTCTTATAGACAAAAAAATCTAAAAATAAAGACCCTTTACGGTTTAGGCAAAGGGTCTCCTTATGAAAACAATCTATTCTGACACCAATGGCCTGTTTTCCTTTATTCCTTTAAATTTGCTGCTGTTTTTTCTCATAAGCTGCGATATACGAATCATACTGGAACGTCAATGCGATTTCATCCCAGCCTTTCAGCAGCATTTCTTTCCAGTATGGATCAATATCAAATTCATAGCGTGTGCCATCTTGGCTCGTGACAGTCTGGTCCTCCAAATTGATGTCCAGCTTAAATTCCTGACGTTGTCCCTTGTCAATCAACTCATTGATTTCCTGACTCTTTAAGCGGATTGGCAAAATGCCATTCTTTACACAGTTATTATAGAAGATGTCTGCATAGCTGGGAGCGATGACTACGCGAAAGCCGTAATCTAAAATCGCCCACGGAGCATGTTCACGAGAAGAACCGCAGCCGAAATTTTCTTGTGCGACCAAAATTTCGGAGTCTTTGAATCGGGGGTCATTCAGAACAAAGTCTTCTATTGGTGTCCCATCAGCATGAAAGCGCCAATGATAAAATAAATACTTGCCGAATCCCGTCCGTTCAATACGCTTTAGAAACTCTTTTGAGATGATCTGGTCAGTATCTACGTTTTTGCGTTCGAGCGGAGTCAAAACGCTTGAGATTTTGTTGATCGGTTTCATCGTTTGGCCTCCTCATTTCTGCCTGTCATACTGCCGGTACGGGCTCTTTCATGTACTTGCGGACATCAGTTAGATGGCCTTCTATCGCAGCCGCTGCTGCCATTACAGGGCTCACCAGATGCGTCATCGATCCCGCTCCCTGGCGGCCTTCGAAATTCCGATTGGAAGTTGAAGCACAGCGTTCACCGGCAGGCACCGAATCTTCATTCATCGCCAGGCACATGCTGCACCCTGTTTCGCGCCATTCGAATCCTGCTTCAAGAAATACCTGATCCAATCCTTCCTGTTCTGCTGCACGTTTTACCGTTTCAGATCCAGGAACGACAATGGCCGTTACGGACGGATGCACTTTTTTACCTTTGATGATTTCACTGGCTGCACGCAAATCGCCAAGACGGGCATTTGTACAGGAGCCGATAAAGACATGCTGAATATCAATCGAAGAGAGTGGCGTTCCTTCTTCCAGGTGCATATAAGTTAAAGCTAGCTGCAAAGCGTCTTTATCCGACTGCTTAGCATAATCGGCAGCAGATGGGACGCGTTCTGCAATGCCTGAACCCATCGAAGGGTTAGTGCCCCATGTGACGAATGGAGAAATTTCATCTGCGTGAATCGTCACTGACGCGTCATACTGTGCGCCTTCGTCTGTTGCAAGAGCCAACCAACGGACAGCTTCTTTTTCAAACGCTTCGCCTTCAGGTACATTTCTGCGCCCTCTCAAGTAGTTCACCGTCGTTTTATCAGGACTGATCAGCCCTGCGCGTGCACCGGCTTCAATCGACATATTGCATATGGTCATGCGTTCTTCCATCGATAACCCACGGATGGCTTCACCTGTATACTCCATAATATGCCCAGTTCCCATATCGATGCCGAATTTTGAAATAATGGCCAGGATGACGTCTTTGGAAGAAACACCAAAGCCCAGCTTGCCGTCAATCCGCACTTCCATGGTTTTCGGCTTTGACTGCCACAGCGTTTGTGTAGAAAGAACGTGTTCCACTTCACTGGTCCCAATACCGAAAGCCAAAGCGCCGAAAGCACCGTGCGTTGAAGTATGGCTGTCGCCGCAGACAATGGTCTTGCCGGGTTGCGTCAAACCCAGTTCCGGTCCAATGACATGGACAATTCCTTGGTCTGGATGGTTGATTCCCGCAAGCGGAACACCAAACTCATCACAGTTATCCTGCAAGGTTTTAATTTGTTTCCGCGAAATCGGATCTGTAATCGTTTCGCGGTTTCGTGTCGGAACGTTGTGATCCATGGTTGCGAAGCAAAGATCCGGCCGGCGAACTTTGCGTCCGTTCAACCGAAGCCCTTCAAACGCTTGCGGGGATGTCACCTCATGCAATAAATGAAGGTCGATATATAGCAGATCCGGCTTGCCTTGCTCTTCGAAGACGATATGTTGTTCCCAAATTTTCTCAATAATTGTTTTTGCCATGCGAACCGCTCCTTTCACTTACACATAAGAATACATGATGTGTTCTGATACAAATTCTCTTTCCAGCTCTTCCACAACTTTCGTTACGAATCGATCGGTTGAAACTACGCGTTTCCCTTCTCCGGCCAGATCTCCTGTGCAATAGCCATCTTCCAGGACGCCCATTACAGCTTTTTCAATAGCTGCAGCTTCCGTATGAAGACCGAATGAATGCTTAAGCATCATGGCAGCTGACAAGATGGCAGCTGATGGATTCGCTTTGTTTTGTCCTGCGATATCCGGAGCTGCGCCGTGTAC
The DNA here is from genome assembly GCA_035461005.1 of Planococcus sp. (in: firmicutes). Taxonomy (GTDB): domain Bacteria; phylum Bacillota; class Bacilli; order Bacillales_A; family Planococcaceae; genus Planococcus. The sequence goes on from DATHVZ010000151.1 coordinate 7,493, forward strand.
GGGTTCGTAAAGGCCAAAGCCGTCTGAACGGATGCTTGCAGAAGGCAGCATGCCAAGTGAACCGGTGATGACTGAAGCTTCGTCGCTCAGGATGTCACCGAACATGTTTTCCGTTACTACAACATCGAAAGAACGCGGATCGGTAATTAGCTTCATTGCCGCTGAATCAACCAGCATATGTTCCACTTCGATATCCGGATACGCTTTTCTGCGTTCTTCCACAACTTCACGCCATAGTTTACTAGTTTCCAATACATTGGCTTTATCGACCGAAGTCACCTTGCCCTTACGGGTACGGGCGATTTCAAACGCCTGATTGACGATGCGTTCGATTTCCTCTCTCGTATAAACCAAGGTATCCACTGCCGATTTTTCCGACCGGCGTTTCGGCTCTCCGAAATACAACCCGCTCGTTAATTCGCGGACGATGACCATATCCACTTCTTTCGCCACTTCTTCTTTCAAAGGAGAAGAACCAAGCAATGCCGACACCGCTTTGACCGGACGGATATTGGCGAACAAATCGAAATGCTTCCGAATATTTAAAAGCCCTTTCTCCGGCCGCATATGCGACTCATTTTGATCCCATTTTGTGCCGCCGACAGCTCCAAGGAGGATGGCATCACTCGCTTCACACGCATCAATCGTCTCCTGGGGCAGCGGGTTTTCAAATTTGTCCACTGCTGCTCCTCCGATTGCCGCGTGCTTCCAATGAAACGTGTGGCCATAGCGCATGGCAATTGAATCCAATACCTTTACCGCCGCATCTGTTACTTCTGGTCCGATTCCGTCTCCTGGCAATACCGCTATTGTTTTTTCCATACTGTATTCCTCCTCGGTTGATTTAACTTCCTTATCCTGCGACAACTTCCACCTGATGCCCTTTTTTAACGATTTGACGATTTACGGCGTTCAGATAGGCCTTCGCTGTAGCTTCCAGAACATCCTGTGCCACGTCGCGGCCGGTAACCGTCTCTCCGTTATAGCTCATATTGATGACCGCTTCACCAAGTGCATCGCGTCCTTTACCGATGGATGTTACACGGTAATCTAAAATATGGACTTTGCCTTCAACAATTCGCTCCAGTGTGTTGAAGATCGCTTCAACCGATCCGGCTCCAGTAGCGGCTTCGCTGATCAGTTCACCATTTGGGTGATAGGCAGAAGCGGTAGCTGTTGGAATATTTGCCGTGCCATATTGCACTTGAACACTTTCCAGCTTATAAACGGGTGTTTCAGTATCGTGGATTTGCTGGTCCGTCAGCAATACGTATAGATCAGCTTCTATAATTTCTTTCTTGCGGTCAGCTAATTTCTTAAACTCGACAAATGCGTTATTGAGCTTCTCATCAGTTAAATCAAAGCCCATTTTGATTGCACGGTCTTTAAAGGCATGGCGCCCAGAATGTTTGCCAAGCACCAATTCGGTCGTGGCATCGCCGATCAATTCCGGTGTGATGATTTCATAGGTCAGCGGGTTCTTCAGCATGCCGTCCTGGTGGATGCCAGATTCATGGGCGAAGGCGTTTTTGCCGACCACCGCTTTATTCGGCTGGATGATGCTGCCGGTCAATTGGCTGACCAATTGGCTCGTGCGTTTGATCTCCTGAAGATTGATGCCGGTTTCAATGCCATATATTTGTTTGCGGATATGCAGGGCTACTGCAATCTCTTCGAGTGCCACATTTCCTGCACGTTCACCGATGCCATTGATCGTCCCTTCAATTTGAGTCGCTCCGTTTTCGATCGCCGCCAATGTATTGGCTGTCGCCATCCCGAGATCATTATGGCAATGCGCAGACAGTTTCACTTTTTCGATTCCTGGAACGCTTTCCAAGACATATTTAAACATTGCACCGTATTCCTGTGGAGTGGCATAGCCGACCGTATCCGGAAGGTTGATGGTTGTGGCACCCGCTTCAATCACTTTCCGGATAATGTGTACCAGAAAATCCGGGTCCGAACGGGAAGCATCTTCTGCTGACCATTGGACCAGCGGGAAAAATTTCTTGGCGTACCGGACAGATTCAACAGCTATGTCTACCACTTGATCGGGTGTTTTCAACAATTTATGCTCCATATGAATCGGCGAAGTTGCCAGGAAGATATGGATATGCGGTTGTTCCGCTCCTTTCAGAGCTTCCCACGTCCGGTCAATATCTCCTTTCACCGAGCGCGCCAGCCCCGTGACGATTGAATTTTTCACTGTATTGCCGATGCGCTGCACAGCGTCGAAATCTCCTGGTGAAGCTGCTGGAAAACCCGCCTCAATGATTGTCACTCCAAGTCGCTCGAGTTGTCGGGCGATTTCAATTTTCTCAGCTGTATTCAAGTTGATCCCGGCCGACTGTTCCCCGTCCCGTAATGTCGTATCGAAAATATCAATTTGTGACATTGGCAACCACCTCTTTTTGTTTAGCTTTTTTGCCTTCATTGACGAATGGCATCATCGCACGCAATTCGCGTCCAACTTGTTCGATTTGATGAGATTCTTCCGCTTTTTCAATTGCTGTAAATTCCGGACGGTTTAATTGATTTTCAAGCAACCAGCCTTTGGCGAATTTCCCTGTTTGGATATCCGTAAGAACATCTTTCATGCGGGCTTTCGTATCTGCATCAACAATGCGTGGTCCTGAAACAAAATCTCCCCATTGAGCAGTGTCGGAAATTGAGTAGCGCATTCCTGACAAGCCGCCTTCGTACATTAAGTCGACGATTAGTTTTAATTCGTGCATACATTCGAAATACGCAAGTTCCGGTTGGTATCCAGCTTCGACAAGTGTTTCGAACCCGGCTTTCACCAGTGAAGTTACACCCCCGCAAAGAACTGCCTGTTCTCCGAATAGATCCGTTTCTGTTTCTTCTTTGAATGTCGTTTCCAACACTCCTGCACGAGTAGCTCCGATTCCTTTCGCATACGCAAGCGCAACTTCCTTAGCTTGCCCTGAAACATTCTGATGGATGGCAATCAACCCAGGCACTCCAGCACCGGCCTCATACGTACGGCGCACAAGATGTCCTGGCCCTTTTGGAGCCACCAGGAATACATCCACGTCTTCAGGGGCGACAATTTGGTTAAAGTGAACATTAAAGCCGTGTGCGAAAACAAGTGATTTTCCAGCAGTTAATGAAGGTTTGATTTCTGCGTTGTAGATTTGCGTCTGTTTTTCATCCGGTACTAAGATCATGATCACATCTGCCGCGTCTGCCGCTTCTTTTACAGTGGCCACTTTCATGCCGTCATTTTTGGCTTGGTCGAATGATTTGCCTGGACGCACTCCAACCACTACATCAAAACCTGATTCAGTTAAGTTTTGAGCATGTGCATGGCCCTGAGAACCATAGCCGATCACCGCGATTGTCTTTCCTTTAAGTACCTGCTCGTTTACGTCTTGGTTATAATACATTTTTGCCATTTTTAATTTCCTCCTCGGGTTTGGGTTTTTATAGGATGTTCAATTGCGGTGTTTGCACTTTTTGTGTTTCTCTGACAAAAGCGGATACCCCGGTTCGGGTCAGCTCTTTCACACCATAAGGCTTCATCAAATCAATAAAGGCTTCAATTTTTTCCGGGTCGCCTGTTACTTGGAATGTTGTTACATTCTTGCTCATATCGACGACTGTTGCCCGAAACGGTTCAACAATGCTAAAAATCTCGTTTCTGAGTGCTGGCGTCACAACTACTTTAATCAGTGCCAGCTCCCTCATCACTATCGCCTTATCGGTAATATCAGTTACTTTGATGACATCAATTTGCTTTTGCAGTTGCTTTAACAATTGTTCCAGCTTCCCTTTATCTTCTACATTGACCACAAATGTCATTTTCGACATGCCTGGCTGCTCGGTGTGGCCAACCGAAATGCTTTCGATGTTGAACTGCCGTTTCATCAGCAATCCTGTCACGCGATTCAGCACACCGCTTTGATTGATCACCGTTGTTGTAATGACTCGTTTCATTCGCCTTTCACTCCGATCATTTCATTCAAGCCCTTGCCAGGTGCAACCATTGGATAAACAGATTCCAGCTGCACCACTCGGCAATCGATCAAGACTGGCTCGTCTGAATTAAATGCTTCTGCGAAAACCGCTTCTGCTTCTTCCATCGTTTCCACTTTATAGCCTTTGATGTCATAAGCTCCAGCCAACTTCACAAAATCAGGTTGAACAGGAATCAACGACTGGGAATAACGCCCTTCGTAGAATGTTTCCTGCCACTGCCTTACCATCCCTAAACTTTGATTGTTTAAGATGACAACCTTTACCGGAAGCCGCAGCTCCTGGAGCAAAGACAATTCCTGCAAGGTCATTTGAAAACCAGCATCTCCAACGATGGAGATGACCAGCTCGTCGGGTTTCGCCAATTGCGCACCAATAGCTGCAGGAAAACCAAAGCCCATTGTTCCCAGGCCACCTGATGTTACCCAGTTATGCGGGTTGTTGAAGCGATAATATTGAGCCGCCCACATCTGGTGCTGGCCTACATCGGTTGTTACAACTGCATTGCCCTCGGTCAAGCGGTGAATCAACTCAACCGCTTGTTGTGGAAGAATGCCTTCGCGGCCTTTCACATGATACTGAAGTGGATATTCCATCTTATCGCCGGACAGCTTCGCTAACCAATCAGTGGTATCCGGACTTTCAAACGATTGATTCAGCAATTGAAGCAGCGCTTCTTTGGCATCTGCTACAATCGGGATTGCCGTCGGAACGTTTTTGCCGATTTCTGCTGGATCGATGTCGATATGGATCACTTGTGCATTTGGTGCAAAGTGAGCGAGGTTCCCAGTCAACCGGTCATCGAAGCGTGCGCCGATGTTCAGGAGCACGTCACAATCACAAATTGCGGTATTTGCTGTATAGGTCCCGTGCATCCCGGCCATTCCAAGAAACAGTTCGTGTTCGCCACCGATGCTGCCTAATCCCAACAGTGTGTTGGCGATTGGAATTTGGTGCTGTTCCGAAAAAGCTTTCAGCTCATCTGTCGCTTTAGCAGCAAGTATTCCGGCTCCCGCTAAGATCAATGGCTTTTTCGCCTGTGATAACAGTTGGGCAGCTTTTTGAATCTGCAGGAAATTCGGATTTGATGTTGGCTGATAACCCGGCAAATGAACTGCCACTTCTTCTTTATTGGATAAGAATAATTCAGTTGCAATGTTTTTCGGTATGTCGACCAGAACCGGTCCCGGACGTCCGGTAGAGGCGATATAGAATGCCTCTTTTATGATTCTTGGCAAATCTGCCACTTTTTTCACTTGATAATTATGTTTCGTAATCGGTTGGGTGATGCCGATGATATCCGCTTCCTGGAAAGCATCAGTTCCGATTACCGAAGTTGCCACCTGCCCTGTAAAGATGACCAGCGGCAAGGAATCCAGCATGGCATCTGCTATTCCCGTCACTAAATTTGTCGCCCCAGGACCGGATGTAGCAAGCACAACCCCGGGTTTACCGGATACTCTTGCATATCCCTCTGCTGCATGGATAGCACCTTGCTCGTGCCTGGCCAAGATATGGCGTATTGGATTTTTGTGCAAGGCATCATAAATTGGCAGCACCGCGCCTCCTGGATATCCAAAAATGATTTCTACACCTTGGCTTTTCAAAGATTGAATCAGTACGTCTGCCCCACTGCCTGTTAACTGTTGTTTAACTTCTTCTCTAGCCTGTACGATTACTCCCAATCCTTCCGCCTCCTTTTCTCAGTCTCTGGTGGAATAAAAACAAAAAAGCTTTTCCATCCCTACACAAAGAAACACGTCCTTCGCATAGGGATGAAAAAGCTTCATGGTACCACCCTAGTTCACTGCGCAACCGCAGCCTCATGGACAAGCAATGCTTATCCGTTGTTAACGATGCCCTCTAACTTGCAAGTCACCGGGACTACCTAAACAGCCGTAGCTTTTCAGCATTCCTCTCAGAGGGGAGTCGTAAATGGTTGTATTACCGGCTTCCAGCAGTACCGGCTCTCTGTAAATACAATTCCCATTCACCTTGCCTCGTCATTGATTTTGATTATTTTATTGAGTTACACAACATTTAACTGTTCGCTGTAGACTTTCACTCCGTCTTCTTGAACAAGCTCCCGGAACGAAGCAAGCAAATCATTTGTCACAGGCCCCGGTTTTCCTTCTCCAATTACTCTGCCATCGACTTTAACCACCGCAATCACTTCTGCCGCTGTTCCAGTTAAAAAGACTTCGTCAGCTACATAAACGTCATGTCTTGTAAAAACACCCTCTTGCATGTCGTAGCCTTTCTTAGCCGCTACTTCCATGATTGCATTGCGTGTGATTCCTTCGAGGGCACCGACATAACCCGGCGGTGTCAGTAATTTGTTTTTTCGAACGATAAAGATATTATCGGCTGAACCTTCTGCAACATAACCTTGATCATTCAACATCAGCGCTTCGGGAACCCCAGCTAGATTCGCCTCGATTTTCACCAAAATATTGTTCATGTAATTCAATGATTTCACTTTCGGGCTCAAAACATCTGCACGGCTTCGGCGGGTAGCTACCGAAACAATTTCAATCCCCGACTCATACAGTGCTTTCGGGAATAAAGATAACGCTTCTGCAATGATAATGACGTTCGGCTTGGCACAACTGAAAGGATCCAATCCTAAGTTTCCGACTCCCCGTGAAACTACGAGCCTGATGTAAGCATCTTTTAAATTGTTTTTCTGAAGTGTTTCAACTATAAGATTCGTCATCTCTTCCGGAGTCTGTGGGATTTTCAGCATGATTGATTTTGCAGAATCGTAAAGCCGTTCCAAATGCTCTTCTAAACGAAATACGTTTCCGTTGTAGGAGCGGATCCCCTCAAATATTCCGTCGCCGTATAAAAACCCGTGATCGTAAACAGAAACCTTGGCGTCTTCTTTTTTAACAAATTCATCATTCATATAAATTACTTGTTGGCTCATGATGTTCCCTTCTTCCAATTGAATTTTAAATTTACATGTTAGCAACTTTCAGTCTTGCGAAGTAAATTGTTGCTATCATATCGCCTATCTACAGCGGAGTCAAAGGATTTTTTTAACTTTTTTGTTTTTTTAGAATATTCTCTCTCTATGAATCCGCTTACAATGTATGTATGGAAAGGCTTCATGCAATTTTTCTTTTTTTGTGGATTGAAGTGTTTTTTAAGTGAGAGAAAGACAGGAGGATGAGATGCGGCAATATACTTTCGAAGTATTATATTATAAAAAAATAAAAAAGCCTGTCTCATTCATAGGAATGAGACAGGCTTAAATATTTAAGAGCAGCAGTTATTACTTCGTAATTGTAGCAACAACGCCAGCGCCTACAGTACGTCCACCCTCACGGATAGAGAACTTAGTTCCTTCTTCAAGTGCGATAGGAGAGATTAGAGAAACGATCATTTCGATGTTGTCTCCAGGCATAACCATTTCAACGCCTTCAGGAAGGTTACAA
>DATHVZ010000152.1:0-89566 GCA_035461005.1 Planococcus sp. (in: firmicutes)
GGCTATGGTCGTTTTCGCTTTATTGTTTTATCACCTACTATTTAAAAGGGGCAATCAGCCGATTTACTTCCTGTTGCTGATCGGCATCATTTTCGGTACGTTTTTCGGAAGCGTTTCAACCTTCCTGCAAGTTTTGATCGACCCGAATGAATTCCAGATTGTCCAGGACCAGATGTTTGCGAGTTTCAATAACGTCAATTCCGATCTGGTGTGGCTGTCACTGGTCATCATCATCCTATTGATCGCCTTTGCCTGGAAGCATAATGCATCGCTCGACGTCTTGTCGCTCGGACGGGATACAGCGGTGAATCTGGGGGTCAATTACGATTCGCTTGTCCGCCACATGCTGATTTTGTCCGCGGTGTTGATTGCCATCGCCACGGCACTTGTCGGCCCGATTACATTCTTCGGGCTGATTGTGGCGAATCTGTCCTATCAATTTTTCAAATCCTATAAGCATTCTGTTCTGCTGACAGGAGCCATTGTCATCAGTATTGTTGCCTTGGTCGGCGGACAATGGGTGGTGGAGCGGGTCTTCACTTTCAACACGACATTAAGTGTCATCATCAACTTCATCGGCGGGGTTTACTTCATCTATCTGCTATTAAAGGAGAGTCGGGCTAAATGATCCAGGTACGCGAACTGACAAAGCTTTACGGAAAAAAACGAGTCGTGGAAAATGTCTCGGTAAATATCCAGCGCGGCCAGATCACGTCCTTTATCGGACCGAACGGTGCCGGGAAATCAACACTCCTGTCAATGATCAGCCGGCTGCTGGATGCCGATACCGGTGAAGTATTGATTGATTCGACGAATACGAAAAGGATGAAATCCAATGAACTATCAAAACGGGTTTCCATCCTGAAGCAGTCGAATTTCATGAATGTCCGGCTGACCATTCGCGAATTGGTGTCATTCGGACGCTTTCCTTATTCGAAAGGGCGCCTGAACGCGGAAGACGAAAGGATGGTCGACCAGGCGATCACTTATATGGACCTGGGCGAGATGGAACATTCCTATTTGGATGAACTGTCCGGCGGTCAGCGCCAGCGTGCGTTCATTGCCATGGTTATTGCCCAGGATACAGATTATGTTCTGCTCGATGAACCATTGAACAACCTGGACATGAAACATTCTGTCCAGATCATGAAAATTTTGCGCCGGCTTGTAGATGAACTTGGCAAGACAGTTATCATTGTGTTGCACGACATCAACTTTGCTTCCGTCTATTCGGACCGCATTGTGGCGCTGAAAAACGGACGCGTCGTCAAAGACGGGCCGACAGAAGAAATCATCCAAAGTGCAGCATTAAAAGAAATCTACGATATGGATATTCCCATTCAGCAAATGAACAATTGCCGGATTTGTGTGTATTTCAATTCATAAAAAAAGAGGAGAATGAAAAAAATGAAGAAATGGTTATTGATCGCATTCACAGTAATGATGGTGGCTTTCCTGGCGGCATGCGGAGCGGATGAAGAAGCGGCAGTTGCAACAACAGCATCAGCCGATACAAAAGAAGCGGAAGTTGAAACGGTGACAGTCACCCATGAACTTGGCGAAACAACTTTTGACAAAAATCCTGAAACAGTAGTCGTCTTCGACTTCGGAATTCTTGATTCGATGGATACATTAGGCATCGAAGCGGTTGCGGGTGTGCCACAAGGAAACATCCCGGATTACCTCGAAAAATTTGCGGACGCTGAAAAATACGAAAACGTCGGTACTTTGAAAGAAGCGGATTTTGAAGCGATTCACGCGATGAACCCGGATTTGATCATCATTTCTGGACGCCAGGCTGCAATGTACGAAGAGTTTTCGGATATCGCTCCAACAATTCACCTGGGCGTCGATACAACGAAATACATGGAATCGTTTGAAGGCAATATGACAACGCTTGGTGAAATCTTCGGCAAAGAAGATGAAGTAGAGGAAGAATTGGCTGCCATTGACACACAAATCGAGGACGTTAAAGCAAGTGCAACGGATGAAAAAGCATTGATTGTGTTGGCAAATGAAGGGAAAATCAGTGCATACGGAGCCGCTTCACGCTTCGGGATCATCCACGATGTATTCGGCGTGAAACAGGCTGACGAAGGAATCGAAGCTTCTACTCACGGACAAAGCATTTCCTTTGAATACATCCTGGAAACAAATCCGGACATGATGTTCGTGGTCGACCGCAACGCAGCGGTTGGAACGGATGCCAGTGCAAAGGATTCTCTTGAAAATGAATTGGTGCAAAAAACAACGGCTTATAAAGAAGACAAAATCATCTACCTTGATCCTGACTACTGGTATCTGTCTGGCGGCGGATTGGAATCAGTCAGCGAAATGGTGAAAGCGATCCAGTCGGCTTTCGAATAATCTCTGCCAAAACTCAGCGGGCTGCTTCCCGCTGAGTCTTGTTTTAGTTGAAAATTTTTTTAATCGATATTCCGCAAAACGGCTCGCCTTTTTCATTTCATATAGAAGGAAGGCGGGAGGGTTCTGTGATAAACTGAATATACTGAAGAAAGAGGGTGGGGACTATCAAACGTCTATTCTATGCACTGGGAATGGCGACTTTGATTGGTTTTTTTGCAATCTTGACGAGTTTTACGAATGAAGGGTTTTTGGAGCTCGATTTGCGCACGATGGAATGGTTTCATGGAAATGTCCTGCTGGCTGCAATGAGCGTTTTTGGAGAACCCGGAGTGATTTTCGCTGTAAGTCTGGGCCTGATTATTTTCCTGTGGATAAAACGACAAAACTTCAGGGGAATGTTTTTTGTCTTCTTGACAGTCGGAGTAGGGAATGTCCTGAATCAGTTGATGAAATACTTTTTTGTTGATGAAAGACCGGATCTCCCGCGGGGTCTGGAGACTTTCGGGTATCCGTCGAGCCACGCAATGGTCGGATTATTATACTTGTTAACGTTGGCATATTTCATCACGGACCGTATTGTGACCAAAAATGTCCGCTGGCTCATATGGCTTCTTGCAGTTTTACTGGTGGTTGCGGTAGGCTTATCGCGAGTGGCGGGCGGCGAACATTTCTTCTCTGACGTACTCGCCGGCTGGTTTATAGGCTACTCGTTATTTGTAGCGGTAGCAGTATGGTATGAGTTGCGCGAAAAGAGATTCCGGAAAGAGATGGAAGAAGAGGGTTTTGAATGAGGTAGAACAGGAAAAAGGATGACCGATTTGTGGTCATCCTTTTTGTGTGTGCAGAAAATCATTTGCTGTTGCTAGGGTTTTTGGACTTCGGCATTGTCGCCCAGTTGGTTCAAGCGGTGGGCAAAGGAATTTTCCGGTGCCGTACTGCCTTTCAGCACACCTTGCATGGAGTACCCTTGAGAACCGTGTTCGGCAAAATCCAGGCCGAGTTCTTCATCTTCCGCTGAGACACGAAGTGGAATGACAGATCCAATCAGGAATAAACCAACACCAGTAGCCGCAGCGGTCCAAGCGATGACTGCAAGTATGCCGAGAGCTTGGATGCCGAGTATTTCAGCGCCGCCTCCATATAGGAGACCACCGGATGTGTCAAAGAGGCCGATGGCTAATGTTCCCCAAATACCTGCCACACCGTGCACCGAAATCGCGCCAACTGGATCATCGATGCGTATTTTTGAGTCGAGCAAATGGATGGCCTCGGTCATAATGATGCCGGCGATCAGTCCGATGGCGATCGCTCCGATGAACGACACATTGGCAGCTCCAGCGGTAATTCCGACAAGTCCGCCGAGCGCGCCGTTCAGTGTAAGGGAAGGATCAATTCTTCCGTAACGCAACCGCGTATACGCGGCGGTGGCAAGGACGCCTGCGGATGCCGCGAGCAGGGTATTGGCAATAACGGGTGGCACTAATGCGGGATCTGCCGCCAATGTGCTGCCGCCGTTAAATCCGAACCAGCCCAGCCATAGGATGAAGACGCCCAAAGCGCCCAGCGGAATGTTGTGGCCGGGTATTGAATTGACGACTTTGCCGCTGTATTTGCCAATTCTGGGACCGATTTTCCAGGCGGTTACAAAGGCCGCCGCTGCACCGGTCAAATGGACGACAGTTGAACCGGCAAAGTCGATAAAGCCGATTTCAGCCAGCCAGCCGCCGCCCCAAACCCAGTGGCCGACAATTGGATAAATGATTGCGGTCATGGCGACGGTCAGCAGAATATAAGCGCCGAGGTTCATTCGCTCGGCTACTGCCCCAGAAATGATCGTCGCACAGGTAGCGGCAAATACGGCCTGGAATACAAAGAATCCAACATCTTCACGGCCGAGCAGCGCAAAACCTTCTGTGCCGATCAAGCCAAAAGCGGAAGTTCCGAACATCAGGCCGAATCCGACGATGAAATATAAAATAGAGCCAAGTGAAACGGTAATCAAATTTTTCATTAAGATATTCAACGTGTTTTTCGAACGCGTAAAGCCGGTTTCCACCATGGCGAAGCCTGCGTGCATAAAGAAGACGAGCATGGCCCCGAGCATCACCCATATCATATCAACTGAACTTTGAACTGCTTCCATCAAATCTCCCCCTTATCCGATTGCGACTCTGCCGCGTTCTTTTGTCCGAATCCTGATAGCTTCCTCAACAGGAAAGATAAATATCTTCCCGTCACCAACTTCGCCAGTACCCGCATATTCCAGAATTGCTTCAATAATGGCTTCGACTTTGGCATCGTCGACCACCATCTCCAATTTTAATTTCGGTGAAAACTCCATTTTATAGGGATTTCCCCGGAACATGCCGATGCGTCCTTCCTGTTTGCCGATGCCTGCAATTTCAGTCACGCTCAGCCCGTCGATTCCCTCAAGCGCCAGCGCTTGCCGGACGGATTCAAATACGCTGGGACGGATGATCGTCTCGATTTTCTTCATTTCTTCTCCTCCTTTATCATTTTGATCTAACTAATGTTAGGTTTATTAACATGATAAATAAAGTTTTCTGATAATGCAAGCTTTTTTTCATTTTAATGTCAGGAAAGTTAACATATGAATTATGATAAACTGTTTTTGAGGTGATGAATCGTGTATAAAATCAGTGATGAACTTGTGGCTTTAGGGTTAGCTCGTATAGAAGGATTTCCAGTAGAAGGGTTTGTAAGGGGGAGGGGCCCGCTGCGCCCGGCCATCATGCTGGTCGGTGAAGCGCCCGGCGAAAACGAGTTGGAGACGGGCATCCCGTTCACCGGAAGGGCTGGGAAAGAATTAATGCAGTCTCTGGCGAGTGTCGGATTGAGCCGTGAGGATGTTTATATCACCAGTGCCGTTAGAAGCAGACCTTACAAATGGGGGACGAAGAAGAAGCGGAATGGGGAAACGGAGGAACGAAAATACAATCGGGCCCCGACAAAGAGAGAGATTATTGCGCATGCACCGATTCTGGATACGGAAATACGGGATATCAAGCCGCCCTTAATCGTCACTTTGGGGAATGTCGGCCTTCAACGGCTGATTGGAGCACAGGCGAAAGTGACAGCGCTGCATGGTGTCCTGCAGGAAACACCAATTTTAATGTGGGATGAAGAAAACGGAACATTTAGCGAAACGCAAGAGAATTATCATGTTTTCCCAACTTTCCATCCGGCCAGCGTCTTTTACAACCCGTCTGTCCGTTCTTTGAAAGAAGATGATTGGCGAAAATTGGGTGATATTTTAAAGTTAAAGAAGTAAAGGGTTACCTGAATATCTTCCTTTGTAGAAAAATATTGCACAAAGGAAACTATCGACGTACAATAACCATATTCAATAGAAGTGGAAGGAAGTCGTGGTTATGGACAGTACGGTCTTATTTGCCCTGGGGCTTACGCTCTTTGCTGGTCTTGCCACCGGTATCGGCAGTTTGCTGGCGTTTTTCGCCTCCCGGACCAACACGAAATTTTTATCCGTTTCTCTGGGTTTTTCAGCGGGTGTAATGATATACGTTTCAATGGTAGAAATATTTGTTAAAGCTAAAGACTCTTTAACCGGTGCACATGGTGAAACGAACGGCTACTGGCTGACGCTTGTCGGTTTTTTCGGAGGTATGATCTTCATGGCTGTTTTGGACCGTGTTTTGCCGCAGTTGGGCAATCCTCATGAGGTCAAAAAAGTCGAAGATATGGACGAGGGTCCAAGCAACGATGAATACGCCAGGCTCCGGAAAATGGGCATCTTTACGGCGCTTGCGATTGCTATCCATAACTTTCCGGAAGGAATCGCCACTTTTATGTCGGCCATGCAGGATCCCGCACTTGGCATCGCCATTGCGATAGCTGTTGCGATCCACAATATTCCGGAGGGCATCGCGGTTTCTGTGCCAATTTATTACGCCACCGGCAGCCGAAAAAAAGCATTGCTTTACAGTTTTCTATCGGGAATTTCGGAACCGATCGGTGCAATTGCCGCCTGGCTTTTCCTGATGCCTTACTTAAGTGATACGCTTTTTGGCATCGTCTTTGCTTCTGTCGCAGGAATAATGGTTTTCATTTCGTTGGATGAATTATTGCCTGCAGCGAAGCGCTATGATGAAGCGCATCTGTCGATTTATGGCCTTGTAGCTGGTATGGCAGTAATGGCTGTAAGCCTTGTATTATTGACGTAACGGAGACAAAGCGCCTCCACTGCCCTTAATGAAGGGCAGTGGAGGCGCTTTGTTTATTTTCTTTGAATTTTCCTGCGTTTAAAGCACCTGCTGAAGAACTTGTGCCATTTAGGCCTAAAGCGTATAGTGGAAAGGTGTAAAGACACTGGGGTATACGCTGTTGACAAGGAGAATGAACATGACCACTATTACTGACAATAAAAAAAACACCGCGCCGATTTCGCGCAACAGACTGCTTTGGATTGCTGGCCTTGGTTGGCTGTTCGATGCGATGGATGTGGGAATCCTAGCCTTCATCATTGCGGCACTCCAACAGGATTGGGATCTGACAACAGCTCAAATGGGCTGGATCGGCAGCGTCAATTCCATCGGGATGGCCGTGGGAGCATTCGTGTTCGGAATTTATGCAGACCGTGTCGGAAGGAAAAAAATATTCATCATCACCTTGCTGCTATTTTCAATCGCAAGCGGTATTTCTGCATTCACCACGACGTTGGCGGCCTTCATGATTCTGCGATTTTTCGTAGGGATGGGACTGGGCGGCGAACTCCCGGTGGCTTCGACACTAGTTTCAGAAAGTGTCCCAGCAAAAGAACGGGGGCGTGTTGTCGTTCTGCTGGAAAGTTTCTGGGCGGCTGGCTGGCTCCTGGCAGCAATCATTTCTTATTTTGTTATTCCTGCTTCAGAATACGGCTGGCGCATCGCCTTGTTGATCACGGCGCTTCCGGCACTGTACGCGCTTTATCTGCGAATAAATCTCCCGGATTCTCCGCAATTTACGGCCAAGAAAAATGTGCTGCGTTCGGTCTCGGTCAATATTAAAGATGTTTGGTCAAAAAAACATGCCAAAGCCACTTTGATGCTTTGGATCGTCTGGTTTATGGTTGTGTTTTCCTATTACGGAATGTTCTTGTGGTTGCCAAGTGTCATGGTTCTGAAAGGGTTTACGCTGATCAAAAGCTTCCAGTACGTCCTGATCATGACTTTGGCACAGTTGCCTGGCTATTTTACGGCTGCCTGGCTGATTGAAAGGATCGGCCGGAAATTCGTGCTGGTCACCTATCTTTTCGGCACGGCGGCAAGTGCACTCGCTTTCGGCAACGCCGAATCCCTGGCGATGCTGATTACTGCAGGGGCAATGCTGTCGTTCTTCAACCTTGGCGCGTGGGGAGCTTTATATGCCTATTCGCCGGAGCAATATCCGACAGTCATCAGAGGCACCGGCACCGGAATGGCAGCTTCATTCGGCCGCATCGGCGGTATTTTTGGGCCATTACTTGTCGGCTTTATGCTGACAGCGGGTTATGGCGTCAATGTGATATTCGCGATTTTCTGCGCTGCGATTATTATAGGCGCTTTGGCGGTAGCTTTTCTGGGCACTGAAACAAAACAAAAGGAATTGGATTAACATACGAATAAACGGCCACCAGCAAATCAGAGATTGCTGGTGGCCGTTTATTAGATTAAATTTAAAAAACCCGGCAGGAAAATCAGGATGGATAGCCAATACTTATTTAATGGATTAAATAGAAAAGAGTGTGGAGTTATGGAATGGAAAGTATACGACAATCCGGTGGCGTTCAGTGAAAAGATTGAACCGCTGCTATATAAAAATGAAGATAAATACAGTCTGTTCCTTGGGATTCTGGGGCAGATCAACAACGGCCGCTACGAAGAGTATTATCTGGCCTTGGCTGAGGAAGGAAAAGAGATTCTGGCAGCCTGTCTCATGACGCCGCCTCACCCTTTGCAAGTTATCTTCTTCAAGGAAATTTTTGGCTTGGAAACGGATCTTGCCCGCCATTTGAAAAAGGAACTGCAGGAAATACCAGGTGTTATCGGTGACAAGAAAGTGGCGGAGCAGTTTGCAGAAGCGTGGACAGCCGAAACGGGAACAGCTGTTGAACTTCATATGGATGAAGGGCTTTACCGTATCGACGCGCTGGCTCCAGGACTTGAAAAGAGCCGTGGAAGCTGGCGGGTTGCCAATAAGCGGGATGCAGAATTGCTGGAGGAGTGGTATCTCCTTTTTGAAAAAGAGACAGGAATCGGTGCTTCCAGCCATAAGGAGGCCTCGATGAAAATTGAGCAATTTTTGGATGACAAAGAAGTCTATGTCTGGGAAGTTGAGGGGGAAACGGTGTCCTGCATGAAGAAAGCGCGCCCTTCAAAACACGGAATCACTGTTTCATTCGTCTTTACACCGGAAAAATACAGGAGAAAAGGTTATGCTCGCACAATGGTGGCGGAAGTGACGGAAGAACTGCTTCTCGAATATGACTTTGTGATGCTTTATACCGATTTAAAAAATCCCACATCCAATAAAATGTACAGCAAAATCGGCTACGAAAAAATTGCCAATCCGGTGCATTTGAAATTTATATAAACCTTGGTGCCGCTCGAAAAAACGTGCGGTAAGGAACCCATTTTTACGGCTGCCTGCAGGCGGCCGTTTTTGCATCAAGCTGATTGAGTGGAAGCGGGGGAATGGAGCGTTAGGAAATGATGGCATATAAAACAAAAATTAACGAAAACTTAAGGCATATTACGGATTTAATTAGGGTATTGGTAAGATAGTAGGAAAGTTATAGGAAGGGGCGGAGGCAATGATCCGTTTTGAACACGTGACAAAGCAGTTTCCGGATGGAACGGAAGCGCTGAAAGACATATCCCTGGTATTTCCTACCCATAAACTGACCGTGGTAATCGGACCAAGCGGATGCGGTAAAACCACCCTTATGAGGATGGTCAATAAACTCGAAAAGCCAACCACTGGGGATATTTTCATTGATGAAAAACCGATTACGGACCTGGATGAAGTTCAATTGCGCCGTTCGATTGGCTACGTCATCCAACGGATTGGCCTGTTTCCGCATATGACGATAGCGAAAAACGTTTCTCTTGTACCTCGTTTGCTTGAGTGGCCTGAGCAAGAGACGGCAAAAAGGGTCGACGAGCTTTTGGAGCTTGTGGGACTGGCTCCTGAAATTTATAAAGAGCGGTATCCATTGGAATTGAGTGGTGGGCAGCAGCAGCGTGTGGGAGTTGTTCGTGCCCTGGCAGGGAACCCGAATATCATCCTCATGGATGAACCGTTCTCTGCACTGGATCCAATCAGCCGGGAGCAGTTGCAGGATGACCTCCGGAACCTTCAGCAGGAAATTCAAAAAACGATCATTTTCGTGACACATGATATGGATGAAGCATTGAAAATCGCCGATACGATCATCGTCATGCGTGATGGGAAAGTTGAACAGATCGGCACCCCGCAGGAGCTGATCAGCAATCCGGCGAATGACTTTGTGAAGAGTTTCATCGGTCTGGATCGCATCGATCGGCAGCGTTCATTCGGAGAGCGGAAGCTTAAGGAATTTCTTGCTGTTTTTGAAGAGGGTCCAAAAGAGAGCGCCTTGCAAATCTCCGGAGAGGCGACAATTGATGAAGCTTTTTCCGAAATGGAAAAGAGTGGGCACTCGTATTTGCAGATTGTTGAAGGAGAAAGAACGCTGGCATACGCCAGTGACCGCAATTTGGTGAAAGCAGCTCTTTGGAAACAGGAGGATGAAGGAGTATGAGGAACTTTTTTGATACTTTGGTCAGCCGCCAGGATATGATCCAAACTGCATTTCTGGAACATATTTATTTATCATTTGTTGCCGTGGCAATCGGCATCGCCATCGCTTTGCCGACAGGTATCATTATTGCGCGCTATCGCCGCTATGCTGAGCCGATAATAGGCATAACCGCCATTTTTCAAACGATACCGAGCCTTGCGCTTTTCGGTTTTTTGGTACCCATATTGGGAATTGGTTCACCGACAGCTATGATCGCACTTATTATTTATGCCTTATTGCCGATTCTCAGAAACACCTATACCGGCATAACTGGAGTGGATGGCTCGACAATCGAAGCGGGACGCGGAATGGGCATGACCCGCACCCAGATACTCAAACAAATTGAGTTGCCGCTGGCGCTTCCGTTCATTATGGCGGGCATCCGCACCGCTACAGTGCTGACAGTCGGAATTGCGACCTTGGCTACTTTTGTGGGTGCCGGTGGCCTCGGCGACATCATCTACCGCGGGCTGCAATCCTATAATAATTCATTGGTTCTAGCCGGTGCCTTACCGGTGGCTTTATTGGCAATCGGCTTTGACCTGATCCTGAAATGGATCGAAAAAAGGGCGACTCCGAAAGGATTGAAAAACTAAAAGGAGGAATTGGAATGAAAAAGGAATTTATTGGTGTTATGGCTGCGGGAGCTTTAATCCTGTCGGGTTGTGGGGGAGCAGGAAGCGGTGACGCCTCTGAACCGATTATCATCGGCGGCAAGCCGTGGACGGAGCAGTATATACTGCCGCATATTCTGGGGCAGTATATAGAAGCCAACTCTGATTATACGGTGGAATACGAAGACGGACTCGGGGAAGTTTCCATTCTGACGCCGGCACTGGAACAGGGCGATATCGACCTTTACGTGGAATACACGGGTACCGGCCTGAAAGATGTGCTGAAACAGGAATCAGAGCCTGGCCAGTCTTCGGAAGAAGTTTTGGAGCGTGTCCGTGAAGGTTACGAAGCAGAGCTGGATGCCACATGGCTCGAACCACTCGGCTTTGAAAACGGCTATACGCTCGCCTATTCGAAAGACAAGGGTTATGATGCGGCAACCTATTCCGAGCTGGCGGAAATTTCCCGGTCGGAAGATATGAGTTTCGGGGCGCCTCACCCCTTCTATGAGCGCCAGGGCGACGGCTATGATGATTTGATCGGGATGTATCCTTTTGAATTTTCAGCGACGGACAGTTTTGACCCCGCAATTATGTACGAAGCGGTGAACAATGGCAGTGTAGATGTTATCCCGGCCTTTACGACAGACAGCCGGATCGGATTGTTTGATCTGGAAACGACGGAAGACGATCTTTCGTTCTTCCCGAAATATGACGCGGTGCCTGTAGTTCGCCTGGCGGCATTGGAAGAATATCCGGAGCTTGAGGATCTGCTGAACGAACTTGCAGGGCAAATCAGTGAAGAGGATATGCTTGCGATGAATGCGCGGGTGGATGTCGACCAGGATAAACCGGAGGATGTGGCACGTGATTTCCTCGTGGAAAAAGGGTTGATTGAGGAATAATTGAAGAATAATAGATAAATCCCGCAGATTTTTCTGCGGGATTTTTTATGGTGTCCAAGAGAGAATTCGAGTACAATTAAATTGAATGACTATTCATTCAATTCTGATCAATGATTGGACTTTGCTAATAAATACTAATGATGGGGTGGATAGATATGCGGGAAGTGGTAATTGTTGAAGGGGTAAGATCGGCAGTCGGGCGGAGAAAAGGTTCGTTTTCAGAAACGCGACCGGATGAACTGGCGGCTTTGGTGCTGGCAGAATTGGTGGAGCGGGCAGGCGTGGCTAAAGGGGATGTGGAAGATGTCATCCTGGGCTGTGTCTCGCAAGCAGGTGAACAGGGTGGGAATATTGCCCGAACAGCGGCATTGATCGCCGGTTTTCCGGATTATGTGCCAGGTGTCACAATTGACCGCCAATGCGGTTCGAGCCAGCAGGCCATCCATTTCGGCGCACAGGCGATTCTGGCGGGTGATATGGATATCGTCATCGCCGGGGGTGTCGAAAGCATGACGCGGGTGCCGATGTTTTCGAATATGCAGGGCGCAAAACCGAGCGCAAAACTGACGGAGAAATACGAAATCATCAATCAGGGCCTGTCGGCGGAACGCATCGCTGCAAAATGGGGCTTCAGCCGCCAGCAATTGGATGAATTTGCGCTGCAGAGCCATAAGCGTGCGCTGGATGCCATCAATTCTGGCCGTTACGACAAGGAAATTGTAGCTGTCGAAGTGGAAGATGAAAACGGCGAAAAGCGTTTGGTTGCGAAAGATGAAGGGCCGCGTCCGGAAACGTCCATGGAAGTTTTGGGCGGGTTGAAAACAGTGTTTGATGAAAATGGCGTCATCACAGCGGGCAACGCCAGCCAAATGAGTGACGGTGCATCTGCAGTCCTATTGATGTCACGCGAAAAAGCGGAAGCGATGGGCTTGCAGCCAAAAGCGCGCATCATTGCGCGTGCCGTCGTCGGTTCGGATCCAACCTTGATGCTGACGGGTCCGATTGCCGCGACAAAAAAGGTCTTGGCAAAAGCGGGGCTCGAAATTGGAGATATGGACCGCTACGAAGTGAACGAAGCGTTTGCGCCGGTTCCATTGGCATGGCTGCATGACATCGGAGCAGATCCCGAAAAACTGAACGTCAACGGCGGCGCGATTGCGCTTGGCCATCCACTCGGTGCAACCGGCACGAAACTGATGGTGTCCCTGCTGCATGAATTGGAGCGCACCGGCGGACGTTACGGATTATTGGCAATCTGTGAAGGCATGGGCATGGCAAACGCGACGATAATTGAGCGACTATAAAAAACGGGGGGAAGAGAATGAAAACAAGTGAAGTGAAAGCGATCATCACCGGCGGAGCGTCGGGGCTCGGAGAAGCGACCGTCCGCCGCATTGTGGAACGGGGCGGAAAAGCCGCGATTTTCGATCTGAATGGGGAAAAAGCAGCCAAGCTGATCGAAGAACTGGGTGAAGGGTCAGTCTGGTATGCGGAAACGGATGTTACCGATGCCGCTCAAGTGGAACAGCAGACGGCCGCTGTCATCGAACGGTTCGGTTTCGTGAATCTCGTCGTTAATTGTGCCGGTATCGGGACCCCGGGGAAAGTCGTCTCAAAAGGCG
Organism: Planococcus sp. (in: firmicutes); assembly: GCA_035461005.1. Lineage (GTDB taxonomy): Bacteria > Bacillota > Bacilli > Bacillales_A > Planococcaceae > Planococcus. Next base: position 13,325 of record DATHVZ010000152.1, read on the forward strand.
AGCCTCAGCCACTCGCGAACTTTGAAAAGGTCATCCGCATCAATCTGATCGGCAGCTTCAACGTGCTGCGCGTCGCTGCGGCTGCGATGCAAAAGAATGAGCCGAATGAAAACGGCGAACGAGGCGTCATCATCTCGACCGCTTCAGTCGCCGCTTACGAAGGCCAGATTGGCCAGGCTGCCTACAGCGCTTCAAAAGGCGGCATCGTCTCGATGACATTGCCGATTGCACGGGAATTTGCGCGCGATGGCATCCGTGTCATGGCAATTGCACCAGGGCTTATGAAGACACCGATGTTTGACGGTTTACCGGAAGCGGCGATTGCGTCACTCGAATCAGCAGTTCCATTCCCGGCGCGTCTCGGCCGGCCGGAGGAATACGCGCAATTGGTGGAAAGCATCATTGAAAATCCGATGCTGAACGGCGAAACGATCCGGCTGGACGGAGCAATCCGCATGCAGCCGAAATAAGGGGGGACGAACCAATGGGGAAATATCGTTTTGAAGAAGATGAACACGTCATGTTCCGGAAGTCTTTGCGGAAATTCCTTGAAAAAGAAGCGGTGCCGCAATACGAACAATGGGAGCGGGACCGCCTGATTCCGAAATCGTTCTGGAAGCGCCTCGGGGAAATGGGTTTCCTGTGTCCGCAGGTGGAAGAGCAATACGGTGGGCTGGAACTTGATTTCCGTTATGCCGTCATCATCGGCGAGGAAATGGAACGCGTCGGCGCGAGTTTGACCGGCGTCGGGTTGCACAACGATATTACCGTGCCGTATATAGAATCCTACGGCAATGAAGAACAAAAACAGCGCTGGCTGCCGGGCTGTATTTCGGGTGACTTCATCACCGCAATTGCCATGACGGAACCCGGAGCAGGATCGGATCTGGCGAATATTTCAGCGACAGCCGTCCGTGATGGCGATAATTACATCGTCAACGGCCAGAAGACTTTCATCACCAACGGCATCAACTCCACGCATGTCGTTGTTGTCGTCAAAACGGACACCAAGGTGGAACCGAAGCATCGCGGAATTTCGCTGCTGATGGTCGAAGAAGGGATGCCGGGCTTTACGAAAGGCCGCAAACTGGACAAAGTCGGCCTCCACGCACAGGATACATCGGAATTGTATTTTGAAGATTGCGTCGTGCCGGCCGCCAACCTGATTGGCGAAGAAAACAAGGGCTTTACATATTTAATGGAAAAACTGCAACAGGAGCGGTTGGTGGTGGCGCTGGCTGCCCAAACCGCCTCGGAGGATATGCTGGAAATGACGGTTGATTACGTGAAATCCAGACAGGCATTCGGCAAGCCGATCAGCGCGTTCCAGAATACCCAATTCAAGCTGGTTGAAATTGCGACCGAAGTGGAACTTGGGCATTCATTCCTGGAGTCGTTGATTGAAGAGCACATGGCCGGCAAGGACATTGTGTCCAAGGTATCGATGGCGAAATATTGGCTGACCGACACCGCAAAAAAAATATCGGGCGAATGCATGCAATTGCACGGCGGCTATGGCTATATGGAAGAATACAAGATTGCCCGCCGTTACCGTGACATTCCGGTGGCAGCGATATATGCCGGATCCAATGAAATTATGAAAACCATCGTCGCCAAACGGATGGGTCTTTGAAGCTGAAGCTTGACAGAATAAACAATATAATTTAATGTAAAAAACAACTTGTTGGAAGAGCGGCAAGTCTATTCGAGAGAAGAGCCCAGAAAAGTTGAGAATAGCAGAGAGCAAAATCGAGGATTGAGACGAGTAGGCAGTGGGATCTATTTAGAGAGTCAGCGGCTGGTGGAAGCTGATTGGAGAAACTGCGCGAATGGACTTAGGAGAGCTGGCCTGAAAATGGAAATGAGTAAGGCAGACGTATGCCCTGCGTTAAAGGGAAAGGCGAATAGCCTGTTTGAGTGAGTGCAGAAATGCATTAATGCGTGGTGGTACCGCGGTTTTTTTAAACCCGTCCCCGCAACCGGATCTAGATCCGGTTGCGGGGATTTTTGTATTCAAACGAGCTGAGGAGAGATGAAAATGAGACGAGCAGAGAATTTGAGTGAGCGTGAAATGTACAGCCGAGCGCTGGAAATGTTGGAAGGCCAAATGACAGAAAGTGAAATCAAAAGATTTCTCGAAGAATTGCATGAAAAAGGGGAAACGGCAGATGAGATGGTCGGCCTTGTCAAGGCGATGAGATCAAAAGCGGTAAGCCTGCCGGAGACAAGCGGATCATTGATTGATGTCTGCGGAACCGGCGGCGACCGGTCGTTCAGCTTTAACATCAGCACGCTGACGGCTTTTGTCCTGGCGGGATGCGGCATGAAAGTCGCCAAGCACGGCAATCGAAGCGTTTCGAGCAAAACCGGAAGCGCCGACGTGCTGGAGGAGCTGGGGATTGGAACAACAACGGATCCCGCAACCATTCCGGAATTGCTCGACAAGACAGGGATCGCGTTCCTATTCGCCCCGACAATCCATCCAGCCCTTGGGAAATTGCGTGAAGTGCGGAAGAGCATTGCGACGCCGACGATTTTTAATTTGGTCGGGCCGCTCGCCAACCCGCTGCCAATTGAGATGCAGATGACGGGTGTGTACCGCCAGGATATGCTGGAGCCGATGGCCGATGCGCTCATCCGGCTGGGCAGAAAGCGTGGCGTGATGGTCCACGGAGCTGGAGGAATGGATGAACTTTCCCTGGCCGGCACCAATGAATTACTGCTGTTCGATGAAAACGGCAAGGAGACGATTCAATTTCATCCGGAACAAGCTGGGCTGAAGCTTGCGCCGCTTGAGGCCGTCAGAGGCGGAGACGCCAAACGCAACGCCGCAATTTTTATGGAAGTGCTGGAAGGGAAAGACAGCGCTTATTTGGATACCGTCGCGTTAAACGCTGGTGCCGCGCTTTTCGCGGGCGGCCATGCCGGCACGATTGCGGAAGGCGTCCATCTTGCGAGAAAATCGATTGTATCAGGGGAAACGGGACGCGTATTCGAAGCGCATCGCCGTGCCGTGGGGGTATTGGTATGAACATATTGGATGAAATCATTGCAGCAAAACGCAAGGAAATAAAAGAATATAAAGGCATCGAGCGAGCAGTGCCAAGCGGGTTTCCGGAAAAACCGCGATTGGCGGACAGGTTGAGACGGGGCCGCGGAGTCATCGCGGAAATCAAGCGGGCTTCCCCGTCAAAAGGCGATATCCGGCTGGATGTAGACGTCGCAGAGCAGGCGAAAATCTACGAACAGGCCGGAGCGGCAGCGATTTCCGTGTTAACGGATGAATTGTATTTCAAAGGGTCGATGGCTGACCTGGAAAAGGTGGCCCGATTGGTTTCGGTGCCGGTGCTGTGCAAAGACTTTATTGTCGACAGCGTCCAGATTGACCGCGCAAAAAATGCGGGTGCCACCATCATTCTGTTAATCGTGGCGGCACTGGAACAAGGCGAGCTTGAAGGACTGTTTTCTTACGCACAGGCGGAAGGGCTGGAAGTGCTCGTTGAAGTGCACGATCGCCAAGAGCTTGGGGTGGCTGTAGAATTGGGTGCAGAATTGATAGGAGTCAACAACCGCAATTTGAAAACATTTGAAGTGTCGCTCCAACAGACGGCGCACATTGCCGAACATTTTCCGGACAACAGCCATTCGCTGCTGATAAGCGAGAGTGGCATCCTTACCGAAGACGATGCCTCGTTTGCATTCAGCAAAGGAGCGAACGGTGTGCTGGTCGGTGAAGCGTTGATGCGCTCCGAAGATGCCGGCGCTTGGATTGCGGCTGTCACCTCTTCGGGGGTGAAGAAATGACGAAAGTGAAAATTTGTGGATTGCAGGAAGTGGAGCATGTACGAGCGGCAGCCGGAGCGGACGCAGCGGGATTTGTCTTTGCGCCGAGCAGCCGCCGGATTTCAATCGACAAGGCAGCGAAGCTCGCAGCCGAACTGCCGGAAGCTGTCGAAAGAATCGGTGTGTTCGTCAATGCCGGCCTGGCGGAAATTCTGGAGGCCGTTGAAAAGGTGCCGCTTACGATGGTGCAATTGCACGGCGATGAAACGGACGATTTGATCCGCAGCATTCCGGTAAAAGTGATCCAGGCATTTTCGGTCCGTGATCAAAGGGATGTGGAAAAGCTGGAGCGGTCGATCGCGGATTATGTGCTGGTCGATGCGCCTGGAACGCAATTTCGCGGAGGAAGCGGTAAGACCTTTGACTGGACCTTGCTGGAGCATGCGGCGATCGAACCCGGCCGGCTGATTGTCGCCGGAGGGCTGGATGCCGGCAATGTCCGTTCGGCGATGGAACGCACAACGCCTTATATGGTGGATGTTTCCAGTGGTGTTGAAACCGAAGGAATAAAAGATAGGGACAAGATAAAAGGATTCATAAAAACTGTAAAGGGTGATTCGATGCAACAAACAACGGGGACGGAAAAAGACACAGGGTTTTTCGGACGTTTCGGCGGCCAATTTGTACCCGAGACATTGATGCGGGCAGTGAAGGAATTGGAAGAGGCTTATGCAGAGGCGAAATTGGATCCGGAATTCCTGGAAACGTATCATCATTATTTAAAAGAATATGTCGGTCGTGAGCAGCCGCTCACTTTTGCGGCAAGGCTGACGGAAGCGTGGGGCGGGCCGAAGGTTTATTTGAAACGCGAAGATTTGAATCATACGGGCGCACACAAAATCAATAACGCGATCGGTCAGGCATTGCTGGCAATCCGCATGGGCAAACGGAAAATCGTTGCGGAAACCGGAGCGGGGCAGCACGGTGTGGCGACGGCGACGATTTGTGCGCTGCTGGATCTCGAATGCGTCATTTTCATGGGCGAAGAAGATATCAAAAGGCAGCAATTGAACGTATTCCGGATGAAGCTGCTCGGGGCGAAAGTGGAAAGCGTCACAAAAGGCAGCGCCACTTTGAAGGACGCGGTCAATGAAGCCTTGCGCTACTGGGTTTCAAATGTCGGCGATACCCATTACCTCATCGGTTCAGCGCTTGGGCCGCATCCGTTCCCAACAATGGTGCGGGATTTCCAGAGTGTCATTGGCAAGGAAACGCGCAGGCAGATTCTCGAGAAGGAAGGCCGCTTGCCTGATGTCATTTTGGCGTGTGTCGGCGGCGGGTCCAATGCAATCGGCATGTTCCATCCGTTTTTGGAAGATACATCAGTTCGTCTCATCGGAGTCGAAGCGGCCGGAGAAGGCGTCGAAACGAACAGGCACGCCGCGACGCTGACCAAAGGAACCGAAGGCGTGCTTCACGGAGCCTTTATGAAACTTCTGCAGGATGAAAATGGGCAGGTCCAGGAAGCGCATTCGATTTCAGCGGGACTGGATTATCCGGGCGTCGGTCCGGAGCATGTTCACCTGGAGGATATCGGCCGGGTCCAGTACAAAGCGGTAACGGACGTAGAAGCGCTGGCATCTGTCATCCTTTTGTCGAGGCTCGAAGGGATCATACCGGCTCTCGAATCGGCACATGCCGTTGCGGAAGCGGAAAAGACGGCTGCGGGCATGGGTCCGGAAGAAATCTTGATTATTTGTGTATCCGGCCGGGGCGATAAAGACATGGCGACCTACGCGGAAAAATTGGAGGGGCTGGCATGAAGCGCTTAAAGACTTTGAAGGACGACGGCGGCAAGGCATTCGTCGCCTATGTTATGGCAGGGGACGGCGGACTGGATCGGCTCCGCGGCCAGGTTGAATATTTGCAGGGAACGGGCGTAACGGCTATTGAAATCGGCATCCCCTTTTCCGACCCGGTGGCTGATGGCCCGGTGATCGAAGAGGCCGGCAATCGTGCGTTGAGCGAAGGCGTTACACTCCAAAAGGTGCTATTGGAAATGAAAAGCTGGAATTTCGAATTGGACATTCCGTTGATCGTCATGACCTATTTGAATCCGGTCCTCCGTTACGGTGCAGAGCGCTTCGCGGAATCCTGCCGGGATGCGGGCGTTTCAGGGGTGATTATTCCGGACTTGCCGTTTGAGCATCAACAACTCGTTAAACCGTATCTGAAAGGGGCGGAAATCACGCTGATCCAATTGGTGACGCTTACGACCACTGAAAATCGGCTGCACGATATTTTGGAAGCGGCCGAAGGGTTTGTCTATGCCGTTACCGTAACCGGAATTACCGGCGCCCGCGACGAACTGACCCAAGAAGTGAAAGAATTCATGAAAACGGTCCGGTCCCAAAGCCCGGTGCCGGTGTACGCCGGATTTGGCATCTCCAAACTGGAGCATATCGAATTGCTCCGCGACGATGTCGATGGCTTCATCGTCGGGTCGGCGATTGTAAAAGCCTTCCATGACAATAAAATCAGGGACATCGAACCCCTGATCGATGCGGTGACCGCCAGCAACCCAGTATAATGGATGCTGGAGGGATGTACGATGTTCAAACCAGTGTCAGCTGAATTTTTTGATTTGCCTACTCTGGAGTTGTCGCGAAACCTGCTGGGGCAGCTGCTGGTCCACGAGATGCCGGACGGTATCGTTGCCGGCCGTATTGTCGAGACCGAAGCCTATATGGGGGCGGAAGACCGGGCGGCGCACAGTTTCGGCAACCGGCGCACCAAACGGACGGAAATCATGTTCGGCAAAGCCGGACTTGTTTATACGTATCAAATGCACACCCATACCCTGATCAATGTCGTCAGCGGACCGGTCGATACGCCGCATGCGATTCTGATACGTGCGGTTGAACCGGTCCATGGCATCGAAGGGATGGCGGAACTTCGCGGCCGCCATTTGCCGATCAAGCAATGGACGAGCGGGCCCGGCAAGTTGACAAAGGCGATGGGGATTTCGATGGATCATTACGGCCACCATTTTACGGAACGGCCCCTCTACATTGCGGAAGGCAACCCGGTGCACGCCGTTTCAGTCGGCCCGCGAGTCGGCATCGGCAATTCGCAGGAAGCGGTCCACTATCCGTACCGATTTTGGGAACAGGACAACCCCTACGTGTCAAAATTCCGCTAGACGCCATGTTTAGTAATTTATTGATGTGGAATAATAAGGGAGAGTATAAAACCAAAGGAGTGAAGGATAGTGGCGAAAATAGCAACGCTTATAACGGATATGTTCGAAGATGTGGAATATACTGATCCAACGAAAGCATTCAACGATGCGGGTCACGAAGTTTTCACGATTGAAAAAGAAGCAGGCAAAGAAGTGACAGGCAAAAAGGGTGAAGCTGTCGTGTCGATTGACAAAGGCATTGATGATGCAAACCCGGATGATTACGACGCTTTGTTCCTGCCTGGCGGATTCTCACCGGATAAACTTCGTGCGGATGACCGTTTCGTGAAATTCACGAAAGCGTTCATGGACGCCAAGAAGCCGGTTTTCGCAATCTGCCACGGACCGCAACTGCTGATTTCAGCGCGAGCCCTTGAAGGGCGCGACGCAACCGGCTACAAATCGATTCAGACGGACATGGAATACGCCGGCGCGAAAGTGGTCGACAAGGAAGTCGTCGTTTGCCAAAACCAGTTGGTGACAAGCCGCCAACCGGGCGACCTGCCAGCTTTTAACCGTGAATCGTTGAAGCTGCTGGAAAACTTGGGATAATGAAACACAGTAAGGCTCCGCTATTGCGGAGCCTTTTTTATATGGTGAAACGCGGAAAATGAGGGGCCTGGGAGTGTAGAGGCATGTTTGCTGCAAGTAAATTTCAGTTTGCCGCAAGTCATCCGGAGATTCTGAAAGTAACCGCCGATTTGCCGCTATTAAACTCGGTTTTACCCCTTGAACTTATAAGCAAACACTTATATAATGTGAAAAGCACGAATAAAAGAAGGTGAAAAAATGGACTATCTTCAAATGGAATCGTATTTGAAAGCAATCGGCGACCATAACCGCATGCTTATCTTAAAATACTTGATGACGGAGTCGCTGTGCATTTGTGAATTCACGGAATTGATTGATATGACGCAGCCCGCCATCAGCCAGCATATGCGCAAACTGAAGCGGGCGGAACTCGTCACCGAAGAAAAGCGTGGCCGTTGGACGATCTGGTCGCTGAATATCCGCCATCCGCTGTATCCGATGCTCATTCACTTATTGAGCTTGCTTCCGGAACCGGAGCGGACAGTCGCTACCTTGGTGGCAGAAGGCAAAAAAGTAAATTGTGAATAGGGAGTTGTGTAGAAAGTGGATGTTTGGTCAGCCAGTTTGATATTTTTAATTACCTTAGTATTTGTTATTTGGCAGCCACGCGGGCTGTCGATCGGATGGTCTGCGATTGCCGGAGCGATTGTGGCTTTGCTGGTCGGTGTCGTCGATTTTGGCGATGTCTGGGAAGTGACCGGCATCGTCTGGAACGCGACACTGACATTCGTCGCGTTGATCATCATTTCGTTGATCCTCGATGAAATCGGCTTTTTTGAATGGGCCGCGCTGCACATGGCGCGCTACGCCAAAGGCAGCGGAATCCGTATGTTCTTGCTGGTCATTGCGCTGGGAGCAGTGGTTGCCGCATTATTCGCCAACGACGGGGCTGCACTGATCCTGACGCCGATTGTCCTGTCGATGGTGCGTGCGCTGAAATTCAAGGATACGATGATTTTGCCATTTATCATGGCATCAGGCTTTATCGCCGATACGGCATCGCTGCCGTTTGTCATCAGCAACCTTGTTAACATCGTCTCCGCTGATTTTTTCGACATCAGCTTTGCGCAATACGCCTTGAATATGTTCTTGCCGAATTTATTCAGCATAGCGGCGAGCATGCTGGTGTTGTTCTTGTTTTTCCGGAAAGACATTCCGGCACGTTTTGACACAGGCGCCTTAAAAAAACCGGCTGCAGCATTAAAGGACGTAAAAATGTTCCATCTGTCATGGGTAGTCCTCGGCGTCCTGCTGGTCGGCTATTTCATCAGCGATCCACTGGGAATTCCTGTATCGTTCATCGCAGGTACGGTCGCCATCATCTTCTTGGCGATTTCCCGCAGAAGCGAAGCGGTTGAAACAATGACAGTGCTGAAAAATGCGCCGTGGGCCATCGTGTTCTTCTCAATCGGCATGTATGTCGTCGTCTATGGGCTCCGGAACGTAGGGCTGACATCAGTTCTCGCTTCAGCAATCGAATGGACGGCAAGCCACGGCTTGTTCACAGCGACAATCGGCATGGGCTTTATCGCGGCAATCCTGTCATCGTTTATGAACAATATGCCGACGGTCATGATAAACGCGTTGGCCATTGCTGAAACCGATACGACAGGCGTGATGCGTGATGCGTTGATTTACGCAAACGTCATCGGCTCCGATCTTGGTCCGAAAATCACGCCGATCGGCTCGCTTGCCACATTATTATGGCTGCACGTCCTAAAAACAAAAGGCATCACCATCAGTTGGGGCTATTATTTCAAGGTCGGGATCATCCTGACCGTTCCGACCCTATTTATCACATTGACGGGTCTATATTTGTGGTTGATGATATTGAACTAAAAAAATCATGCTCCTTCCATAATGGAAGGAGCACGATTTTTTTTATATTAGTCTAAAAACTTGGCCATGAAGATTTCATCGTAATACTTACCATTGATGACCATGGAATCCTGTCGGATGCCTTCGGAGACATAACCGGCTTTTTCAAATAATTTTCTGCCGGGCTTGTCGTTCTCGACAACTGTCAACTCCAGGCGGCTGATGTTTTTGGAAGCCGCCCATTCTTCGCCTTTTTGCAGAAGTTTGGTGGCAATGCCTTTGCGACGGGCGTCCGCTTGGACTCCGATGCAAATCTCGGCGCGGTGTGCAGCGCGTTTGGCGGCATTTCCGACGATTGTCAGGAAGCCGACGTGTTCACCGTTCAAAATTGCGATAAAGATGGTGGAATGGCCGCTTTGGCGCCATTCGATTATCTGTTTCCGCACTTTTTGTGTAGACTGGGTGCGCTCATCTTTGCCATACAGCATGAAGTCGGATTCGGCCTCCACTGTTTTCATAAGAGCGGCAAGCGAACGTGCATCGCCGTGTTCGGCGTTTCGGATTAACAGGATATCTTCATCGGCCTTGCCATCTTCGGCGTTGTTTCCTTTGGAAGAATCAATTCTTTCAAATACGACATAACGATTCGTCTCCACTTCGCTGACAAAATAACCAGCGTCCATCCATGCATGGAAATGCTTGGCAGGCGCTTTGGTCTTTTTCCACCAGCTCCTGTTCAGATAAGCGGCATTCGGTAATTGCTGGCCCATGATCTGTTCAATTTCATTAAAGCTGAGTTTGATTTTGGCATTAGTGGCAGATGAAAAGTAATTTGCTAACGGAATGTATTTCTTTTCCAGAATTATAGTCAATATTTTCACTTCCCTTCACGAATTTTTGGATTAATTGTATTAATTATACCATTGGAACTATGGTAAAGTATATGAATTTGTCCATCCATGATAAAAAAACTCTATTCTGAATAATGATAATTCAGATATAGGCGTATTTTACTTTAATATTCCATATTCACTAATTTTTTTAACAATAAAAACTATTTTAATAATTAAAAAGGCTTAGTTATATAATACTATAATATATTATAATGCACTATGGTTTTTCGGGCATTTTAAATCTTGGACCGCAAAAATTTGGTAATAGTCATATTCCCTTGCGCAAAAGTTCAGCTGAGCGGGCGATTATGGTAGAATTACACAGAAACCAACATTGATCAGGAGGCTTAAAAATGTCAAAAGTTTTTGTATTGGGCCATAAAAACCCGGACACGGATTCGGTTTGTTCGGCTATTGCGTATGCATATTTAAAAAATGAAACAGGGCTGGAAGCGGAAGCCATCCGCCTTGGTGAAATGAATAACGAAACAATTTTCGCTTTGAATGAGTTCGGCTTTGAAGCTCCGCGGCTTGTGAAACGTGTTTCGGAAGAAGTTTCCCAGGTAATTCTCGTTGATCATAATGAACGGCAGCAAAGCGCCGATGATATCGACCAGGTCCAAGTGCTCGAAGTGATCGATCACCACCGAATCGCGAATTTTGAAACGACGGATCCATTGTTTTTCCGTGCGGAACCTGTCGGCTGTACGACAACCATACTGTTAAAACTGTTTAAGGAAAACAATGTGGAAATCCCGGCGAATATTGCCGGTTTGATGTTATCCGCGATTATCTCCGATTCCCTCCTGTTCAAATCGCCGACGTGCACGGATCAGGATGTCCGCGCTGCGCGTGAACTGGCTGAAATCGCCGGTGTAAATGTAGATTCGTATGGCTTGGCGATGTTGAAAGCAGGAGCCGATCTCAGCAACAAAACACTGGAGGATCTTATTTCCCTGGATTCGAAAGAATTTGAAGCAGGGGGCCACCGATTTGAAGTGGCACAGGTCAACGCGATTGATGTATCTGAAGTCCTCGAGCGCCAGCGCGAGCTGGAAGTGCTGATGGAACAAGCCATCAGTGTCAAAAATCTCGACCTTTTTGTTTTTGTTGTGACGGACATTCTGAACAACGATTCCGAAGCGATTGTCCTCGGCAGAAGGTCAGATGTTATTGAAGGCGCGTTCAAATCCAATGTCATTAATAACCGCATATTGCTGCAGGGCATCGTTTCCCGAAAAAAACAGATTGTCCCTGTCATCACCGAGGCATTGGGCTGATTCCCGTTTGGGAGTCAGTTTTTTTGGTTCTATACTAAGTGTTGCGGTGTCCTGACTTCGTCGCCCCAGCTCTTCGGGGAAAAGGCTGCTAGTGCATCGCTTCGCTGCTTCGTCGCAAGAGATAGCCCAAACAAGTTTGGGCTATCTCTTGCCGTCGCTTTTCTTGTCCATAAGCAGAAATATTGAGCGTGGGATTTTTGGTTGCTATAGTAAGTGGCGAGGTGAACGAAGATGTTGAAAATAGAAATCTGGTCAGACTATGTGTGCCCTTTTTGTTACATTGGCAAACGCACACTGGAACAGGCCCTATTAAAGACCGGCTTTAACAATCAGACGGAAATTACATTTAAAGCTTATCAGCTGGACCCGACGACTCCTGTGGACTCCAACATTCCTGTATATGAAAGTTTGGCTGCGAAATTCGGGAAATCCGTGGAGCAGGCAAAAGAAATGACTAAAGGCGTGGCGCAACACGCACAACAAGTCGGCCTGGAATATGACTTTGACAATATGGTCCAGGTCAATACCCTTGCGGCACACCGCCTCGTGAAATGGGCGGAAACGCAGGGCAGAGATGCAGCACTGACGGAACAGCTGTTGAAAGGATATTTCATAAATGGTGAACATATCGGCAAACATGAAGTTCTATTGGACAATGCTGAGGCAGTCGGTTTGCCGCGCCATGAAGCGAAGCTTGTGCTGGATTCTGGTGATTTTATGACAGACATCGAACAGGATATTGCAGAAGCAGGCCAATTGGGCGTGCAAGGCGTTCCGTTCTTCGTCATCAACCGTAAATATGCCATTTCCGGTGCACAGCCGTTGGAGGCGTTCACCGATTCACTGAAGCAGATTGCAGATGAAGAGGGATTGCGTCCTGCATTGAAACCGCTTGGCAGCAAGAATACGAGTTATTGCACAGGTGATTCCTGCGAATCGGATTAAGCAACTCGAGCAGGCTGTTTGACTCCAATCTATTTACTGAGTAAGCTAATAAAGTCTTTAATTTGAGATAAATATTAGTAGGATATAAAAGGAGTTTTGGAACAAATGAATGTTTTAGTAGTAAAAGCCAATAACCGTCCGGCTTCAGAGGGTGTTTCAAGTAAAATGTACGATGTATTCATGGATAATATCGGAACTGATGCAAACGTTAAAACGTTTGACGTCTTTAAAGAAGATATGCCTTATTTCGGACAGGATTTCTTCGACGCCATGCAGAAATCCGCGCAAGCCGAGGAATTGAACGATATCGAACAACGCATTTTGACTGCTGCAAACAAAGCGATGGACGCGTTCCTTGATGCTGATGTTGTCGTATTCGCATTCCCGTTATGGAATAAAACCATTCCTGCGCCGCTTCAGACATTCATCGATTATATTTACCGTGCAGGTGTAACGTTCAAGTATACCGCAGAGGGTCCACAAGGCCTTGTACCGGAAAAGAAAGTCATCATCCTGAATGCACGCGGAGGCGTTTACTCGACTCCGGAAATGGCGCCAAGTGAAATGAGCGTCAACTATGTCCGCATGATCATGAATTTCTTCGGCATTGAAGACATTGAAGAAGTGATTATCGAAGGCCACAATATGTATCCCGACAAAGCGCATGAAATCATTGAAGACGGCATGAAACGCGTCGAAGAAATGGCTCAGTCATTCGAAAAAGTGAGAGTTTAATAAAAGATTCCCAAAACCCGGAAGCGCAAAAGCGCTTTCGGGTTTTTCTTTGCGCTTATTTTCCGGAGGTAAGGGTACATAAAAGATAAATGACATTTTAGGAGGTATCACATGGCGATGAACAATGGTAACAGAGAGATTCCAGAATCGAAAAAGTCATACTGGCGCGAGTTTGAGGGCATAGCCGACTATCCGCAGCTGCAGGAAAATGAGTCGACGGAGGTAGGTGTAGTCGGTGGCGGCATTGCGGGCATCATCAGTGCTTATTTATTGGCGAAAGCTGGGAAAAAGGTGACCCTGATCGATGCAGGCAAATTGGTGGATGGCGTTACGGGCTACACGACGGCAAAAATTTCGGCACAGCACGACTTGTTTTATTCTCCATTGATCAAGATGTCCGGAGAAATTGAAGCGAAAAAATATTTTGATGCCAACATGGAAGGCCTGGAATTTATAAAGAATACGTCACGGGAACTCGGAATCGACTGTGATTTTGAACATCATGATGCGTTCGTATACGCAAATACGGAGGCCGGCGCAAAATTGATCGAGCAGGAAGCGGAAGCATATGAGCAGCTTGGAATCCCCGGGGGCTTGGCGAAGGAAGAAGTGGAGCTGCCGTTTAAAGTGGAAGAAGCCATTGTCATGCGCAACCAGGCCCAATTCCATCCGGTAAAATTCCTGGCAGGACTCGTTAAAGAGTTTGAACGCCTCGGCGGCACTGTCTACGAACAGACACGGGCCATAAAAATTCTCAGCAAAAAAGATCCGGTGATCCAAACGGAAAACATGTCCCATCTGTCCTGTGAACAAGTGATTGTGGCAACCCATTATCCGTTCAATGACGCAGACGGCATGTATTTCGCCAGACTGTCAGTAGAACGTTCCTATGTGGTGGCCGCAAAAGTGAAAGGTGAAATTCCGAAGCATATGTACATCAGCACCGATATGCCGAGCCGTTCACTGCGGTATGCCATAAATGACAACGGGGAACGGCTGCTGCTGATCGGCGGGGAAGACCATGGATCCGGCAAGCATAAAGGCGACACGATGGAAAACTATAAAAAGCTGGCGGAATGGGGAGACGAACATTTCGGGGTGGAAAGCATTCCTTACCGCTGGTCGGCACAGGATATGACGACACTCGATAAAATTCCTTACATCGGCACAAGCACCGTCGGCTATGAAAACATTCTGGTCGCAACCGGCTTCCATAAATGGGGCATGGCCACTGGTGCCGTTGCGGGAATGCTTCTGCGGGATCAGATTCTCGGCAATGAAAACCGCTACGCATCGCTATACGATCCGACCCGCACCAAGATGAAGCCGGCCGATATGGCAAGCTTCGCAAAAGACAACGCGTCTGTCGCGAAAGAATTGGTCAAAGGCAAACTGAAAAGACCGGCGAAGACTCCGGATTCCCTTGAAAAAGGGGAAGGAGCCAGCGTCAAAACAGCGAAAGGCGCAGCCGGTGGCTACCGGGACGAATACGGCCAGCTCCATCTGGTCGATACCACCTGCACACATTTGGGCTGCGAAACAAAATGGAATGATGCCGAGCGCTCATGGGATTGCCCATGCCACGGCTCACGCTTCTCCTATACGGGCGAAGTGCTGGAAGGCCCAGCCGTCAAGCCGCTCAAGCGAATGGAGGAGTAAGGATTCGAACAATGAGTTATTTCCGCGAACCAAAAAGGAGCTGCAAATAAATCTGCAGCTCCTTTTTCTGTGCATTTATGATTTTAAGCAGGGTTGGCTTCAAGTGCCAACGAGATTTTGATGTCTTCGCCTACCATTACGCCGCCTGTTTCAAGCGCCTGGTTCCAAGTGAGGCCGAAATCTTTGCGGTTCACTTTGCCCTCGCCGCTGAATGCCACAACTTCCACGCCCCATGGGTTAACGCCTTTGCCGCCGTATTCCACGTCAAAAGTGGCGGGGCGCGTAACGCCTTTCATAGTCAAATCGCCAGTCAATTCATATTCGTCTTCGCCTTTTTTAGCGATTTCGTTGGCTTTGAATGTGATGTGCGGGTGCTGCTCAGCATCGAAGAAATCTGCCGAACGCAGGTGGTTATCACGGTCTTCGTTGTTTGTGTTGATGCTTGACACGTCGATTTTGAAATCGATCAATGCGCCTTGAAGATTCGCTTCGTTCGCTTCCACTGTTGCATCATACGATGCGAAAGAGCCTTTTACTTTTGAAATCATCATATGCTTTACTGAGAAACCGATTTCCGAATGCGCTGCGTCTACTGTCCATTTTTTCATGTGTAATTTCCTCCAATATTTTTTATGTCTGTCCAAACTATAAAACAATAAAACTCTGATGTCAATATACTTTAATTAATTATTCTCGAATTCGAGATAATTATTTTGTTGGACTTTTGGACGTAAGTAGCCATAAATGCTTGTCAAATGGCTGATAAAAACGGATACTATTAGAAGTTAAAAGTTTAGAAGGGATTTGCTTTGAATGACGAAAGAAAGATGGTTATCAGACCTTCGCCGATTTGTGGCGGACAGCCACGTGAAAATCGATGAACCGCTCCATCTCCATACATTGACAAGAATGGGCGGGCCGGCTGATATTTTTGTATCACCAACAAATGAAGATGAAACTGCTTATACAGTAAAATATGCGTTTGAAAATGATGTCCCGTTATTGGTGCTGGGGAACGGCTCCAATATGGTAGTGCGTGACGGGGGCGTTCGAGGAATCGTCTTGAACCTGAAAAGCCTCAACGAAATCCGCATTGATGAGCTCCGTGTCTATGCGCAGGGCGGCGCAAACATCAAGGAAGTTTCAAAATCAGCAGCCGTCAATACCTTGACGGGCTTTGAATTCGCCTGTGGAATTCCGGGATCTGTCGGCGGTGCGATGGCGATGAACGCCGGAGCCTATGGCGGCGAGATCAAGGACATTATTGTCCAGGCGACAGTGTTGACGCGTGAAGGTGAAAAGTTTGTCTTATCCAAAGAAGAGCTTGAGATGGATTATCGCAAAAGTGTCATTACGAAGAAAGGTTATTATGTCCTTTCAGCTGAATTTGATCTCGAAAGGGGCGATCAGAATGTCATTGATGCAAAAATGGCTGACCTTACCCATCAACGCGAATCAAAACAGCCGCTTGAATTTCCTTCAGCGGGCAGTGTGTTCAAGCGTCCACCGGGTAATTTTGCCGGTAAGCTGATACAGGAAAGCGGATTGCAGGGGAAAGGTTTTGGCGGAGCGGAAGTTTCGATGAAACATGCAGGATTTATTGTCAATAAAAACAACGCCACTGCAAATGATTACATCCAGACAATTGAAATGGTGAAATCGACAGTGTATGAAAAATTCGGCATTGATTTGGAACTTGAAGTGAAAATCGTCGGCGATGACACAGTGTGAACAGACTACGGGAATCCTTGGAAAAGGCATTCCCGTTTTTTTAATTGACTAAAATTATGCTATAATTGAATAGTAAAAAATCCTGGGAGCTGATGGTGATAGACTATACAATTAACGGAATCATCCTTATATGCGGCGCTTTCCTGTTGATTGGTGTGCTGATGACAAAAGTTTCAGCGCGCGCCGGAGTTCCTTCCCTCGTTCTCTTCATGGTCATCGGAATGATCCTTGGCAGCGACATTTCCGGGCTTATTTACTTCTCCAGCGCAGAAATTGCCCAGCTGGTCGGTGTCTTCGCTTTGATCATCATCCTTTTTGAAGGTGGACTTCAGACTCAATGGAAAAATATACGGCCCGTTCTCGGTGGCTCTCTCGTTCTGGCCACACTCGGCGTCCTCATTACGACAGCAGTGGTAGCATTCGCTGCTTACTATGTTTTAAACATTTCAGTCCTTGAAGCGCTGCTGCTGGGCTCGATTGTCGGTTCCACAGATGCGGCCGCTGTATTCTCGGTTCTTGCCGGACAGAACATTAAAGGAAGAATCTCTTCGACATTGGAAGCGGAATCCGGAACCAACGATCCGATGGCGATGTTCCTGACGATTGCATTTATCCAATTGATTCTGACTCCCGAATCCTCCGTCTTTACGATGCTCGGCAGTTTCGTTTTGCAGATGGGTGTCGGTGCGATTCTCGGGCTTGTTCTTGGACTACTTGCATCATGGACCATAAACCGCATCAAATTGAATGCTTCGGGACTCTATGCGGTGCTGTCCGTCGGTTTCGCTATTTTCATCTATAGTTTTACAGCGTTGCTCGGGGGCAGTGGGTTGTTGGCCGTATACCTGGCAGCTCTTGTCATCGGAACACGCGACTTGACGCATAGCTACTCAATCATCAGTTTTAATGAAGGGCTTGCGTGGCTCATGCAAATCCTGATGTTCGTCATTCTCGGGCTTCTTGTTTTCCCGAGCCAACTGGCCGAATGGGACCTGATTTGGAAAGGCCTGATCCTGTCGCTTGTATTGATCTTTATTGCTCGTCCGATTGCCGTTTTTGTCTCGACAATCTTTTTCGATTATTCATTGAATGAAAAGTTGTTCATTTCCTGGGCGGGGCTGCGCGGTGCCGTCCCAATCGTACTCGCGACATTCCCGATGCTCGCGGGCCTGGAAAACAGTTTCCTGTTCTTTAACGTCGTCTTCTTTATCGTGCTGACGTCGGCTTTGCTGCAGGGATCCACAATTCCGTTCGTTGCCAACAAGCTGAAGCTCAACGGCAAACCGTCGCCAAAACGGATCCATTCACTGGAACTGGTGTCGATGGATAAAGCGAATGCCGAAATGCTGGAAGTCGAATTGACGAGCAAATCGCCGTTCGCCGGCCAGCTGGTGCAAACGATCGGCTTGCCGAAACAGACCTTGATCAGCGCAATCATACGTTCCGGCAGGCTCGTTATGCCGACCGGAACAACAAAACTCAAAGTCGGAGACGTGCTGTATGTTCTGACGGAGAAAAAACAAGTTTCAAAAGTGAAGATGGTTCTCGGCGAAGAGGACATCGTAAACTAGCCCGCAAATTTGCGGGCTTTTTTATATAGAAGGAATTTCCAAGATTGGAGTCGAATAAAATTAAGAAGTTGAAAAGGGGGAGGAAGAGAAATGGATAAAAGGCCGAAAAAGAGAAACTGGCTCAAATGGATGCTGGGGACGTTTGGGGTTCTGCTGGCAGTCGCCATCATCGGGGTCATTTATGTTAACGCTTACATAGGGAAATCAAAACCGGTCATCAGTGGAGAAATTAATGTATCCATACTTGATGCGGACGTAACAGTGGTGCGTGATGACATCGGTGTGCCTCACATCGAAGCGCAGTCGGATGCCGATCTATACCGTGCGCAAGGGTATGTCGTTGCGCAGGATCGACTGTTCCAGATGGATTTGTCACGCCGGCAGGCAAGCGGACGGCTCTCCGAGGCAGTTGGGGCCGCGGCTGTCGATACAGATAAATTCTTCCGTACCTTCAGCCTCCGCGACGCTGCTGAAAAATCGTGGGAAGGTTATGACGAAGACTCCAAACAGGTGCTCGAATGGTTCGCAGAAGGGGTCAACGCTTTTATTGGCGAAGCAAAGGGAAATGATACGTTGAGCTACGAGTTCAGCTTGCTTGGGTATGAACCGGAGGAGTGGACGCCGATTGATTCGCTCGCCATTGGGAAATTCATGGCGTACGACCTTGGCGGCAATTGGTCATCGCTAGCCGTCCGTCACTGGGCACTCGGCGAATTTCCGGAAGACAAAGCGAAGGAATTGTTCATCAAGTATCCCGAAGGTGCAAGCTCGGTCATTGCAGCCAATATCAGCCAGCAGGTAAAAGTGGCTGGCGCTTTTGATGCGTCGCTTGTACCGAGTGAGTTTAACGGCAGCAACAACTGGGTCGTTTCCGGCGACAAGACGGAAAGCGGCATGCCGCTCCTTGCGGATGATCCGCATCTGGGCTTGAGTACGCCTTCCATCTGGTACCAGATGCATTTAAAATCTCCCGAACAGAACGTCAGTGGCGTCATTTTCGCCGGCGTGCCGGGCATTATTCTCGGGCATAATGAAGAAGTCGCCTGGGGGGTGACCAACGTCGGGCCGGATGTTCAGGATCTCTACATTGAAACCCCGAACCCGGATGATCCGACCCAATTCCGCTATGAAGGTGAATGGGAGCAAGCGGTGGTCCGGAAAGAGCCGATCAAAGTAAAAGATGGCGAAACCGTTGACTTCGAAGTTATCGTAACACGACACGGCCCGATCATTTCAGATGTGCTTTTCGACGATGAACAGCCGGGAGCATTGTTCTCGATGCAATGGACAGCGCTGGAGCCGACGCTGGAACTGCAGGCAGTTCTGGCGTTCAATAAAGCCTCGAACTGGGAAGAGTTTGAAACCGCATTAGAAGATTTTCAGGCTCCTGCACAGAATTTCGTGTTCGCCGCAACTGATGGCACGATTGCCTATAAAGCGAATGGCCGCATCCCAATCCGTAAAACAGGAGATGGCCAATTGCCGGTTCCGGGCGATTCAGCGGATTATGGCTGGGAAGGCTATGTGCCATTTGATGAATTGCCGACGGTCGTGAATCCGGAAAGCGGTTTTATTGCCACAGCGAACAATGAAGTTGTCGACGATTCCTATGAATACCATATTACTGATTTTTGGGCACAGCCTTACCGGTATGACCGAATTGCCGAAGTTCTGGAAGCCTCCGATGGGCTGACGGCGGAAGATATGATGGAGCTCCAAATGGATACGAAAAACCTTTATGCCGCGGAGTTTCTATCATTTATGATCGAGGCGGTAAGGGGAGAAACGGATGAGCATGAAGAGGTTCTCACGATGCTTGCTGAATGGGATGGAGTAGACAACGCAGAGCATGCAGCACCGCTCGTATTCCATAAATGGATGAAGCAACTGCCGCATACCTTGCTCGCAGACAGCTTTCCAGAAGATGTCTATGAGCTGATGCCCGGGAAAAATCACATTACCGATGGGATGATGCGTGATGCCTTTGCCGGCAACGACGGTGTCTGGGTCAGCGAATACGGCGGTTCCGAAAAATGGCTGAGGGATGCCTTGGAAACAAGTTTGGCGGAAGTGGAAGAAGAGTTTGGAGGCAATCACGGGGACTGGCAATGGGGAGAATACCATCAGCTGACATTCCCGCATCCGCTTGCCGGGGCCTCCGCGATATTCGAGAGCTTCCTGAATCCGGATCCGCTGCCGCTTGGCGGTTCGAATGTCACGGTACAGGCTGCGGCCTTTGATGAAGAGGGCAACGTCGACCACGGAGCGGCCTGGCGATTTGTCGCCGACCTTTCGGATTTATCGAGTGCCCACCATATCGTCGGACCGGGCCTCAGCGGCCACATGAAATCGGACTTCTTCCATAATCAGGTCGATAAATGGGCCGAGGGCGATTATCACGAGACAGCAATTGACGGTTCAGCTGAAGGGTCGACCTTAACACTCAAAGCCGAGTAAGTTATAATGGCTAAAAAGGATATGGGGCGTTTGATTTGAAAAGAATGTTAGCAGTAGGACTCGGCGGAATGGCCGGCACACTGCTGCGTGTCTGGATCTATGCAGCAGTTCCGGGGGCTTTCAGCCTCTGGGCCGTCAATATCATCGGCAGTTTCCTGATCGGCTTTGCGGTTATGAAACTCAGCGGAAAATCAGCGGAGCTTCGGCTGTTCATTTCGACGGGGGTGCTGGGATCATTCACGACCTTTTCGGCCTTCTCAAATGATTGGTTCCGGGAACTTGAGTCTTCAGTCGTTGCCGGTGCCTTATACGGTCTGTCCATGACAGCGGCGGCAGTGATTGCAGCGGCTGCCGGATTATGGCTTGGCCGGAAAGGGGTGAAGGAATGAGCCTGATTGAAATTGCACTTGGCGGATTCCTTGGCGCCATGGCCCGCTATTTGTTTTATCTGTTTGTGGAAAGTCGCTGGCGGCAGCCGAAGATCGCCACTTTGTTTGTGAATATTCTCGGTTCGTTCGTGCTGGGTGCGTTTGTTGGCAGCGGCAATTTATCCGTGTTCTGGTTGACCGGATTTCTCGGTGCGTTTACCACTTTCTCGACGATGGCGCTGGACGCGGTGAAAGATTTCGAGGACGGCAAGTGGCTGGCCGGTATTTCTTATCTGGCAGCCAACCTGATCTTTGGTTTGGGCCTGTTCGTACTGGCGTATATGATTTTTTGAATAAAAAAAGAGGCTGGAGAGGGGACACAATCGTCCGCTTTCCAGCCTCTTTTTATTTTACAATTATAACTGGGGCAAGCACACGTTTCGCCACTTTATGGCTGACGCTGCCGAGCACCATTTCCTGAAAACCATTGAGCCCCCGGCTGCCGATGAAAACGATGTCGTAGCTGTTTTCATTGGCGTGCTGGATGATGGTTGGTCCGGGAGTGCCGTGCAGGGTTTTGATTTCAAAAGGTATGCCTGCAGCGCTGAAAATTTCTTCAAGCGGCTGAAGCAGCTGCTGGCGGTGGTGATGCAGCTGCTCACTCTGTTTGTCGTGGAGCACTTCCTTTCGTGCTTTTTCATAATCGACCACATAAAGCAAGGTTACGACGGCATCGCGAAACATCTTGGCCATCTTCAAAGCTTCAGTCGCAGCCCTTTTCGAGTGTTCAGAACCATCAGCTGCCAACAATATCTTCTGGTACATTCCCATCCCCCCTTCAGCTGGAAAACCTTAGATGGATTATTCGACAAGACGGCCGACATTTCCTTTTTTCAAACAGCACTTTGGACAATCAAATGAGTGTTTGACTATAGAATTCAGAAGGAGTACACTGTAAAAAAACAATCAAACCGCTGTTTGATTGAGTGGAAGAGGTGCCCCGATGAAGGAGATTTGTGAAATAACGAAAGTCCATCCCGAAAAGGTGGAGAATGTCCAAAGCCAAATGACGGACCTGTCAGATGTAGCAACGCTTTTCAAAGCATTGGCGGATGAAACGCGGTTGAAAATCGCTTATGCGTTAACAATAGAGGACGAAATGTGTGTCTGCGATATTGCGGCTGTCATCGGTGGATCCACAGCTACAGCATCCCACCATCTGCGCTATCTCCGCGAACGGAAGCTGGCGAAGTCTGAGCGCAAAGGCAAGCAAATCTATTACTCCTTGTCAGACAAACACGTCCACCAGCTTGTAACCATTGCGCACGAGCATGCAAAAGAAGGTGAGGAAATTGGTTAAAACCTATCGCCTTGAAAATCTGTCCTGCACAAGTTGTGCGGCGAAGTTCGAAAAGAATATTCGCGATCTTCCCGACATCAAAAGGATTGATCTGAATTTTGGCGCATCCAAGCTGACGGTTGATGGCAATGTTTCCATCGAGGCACTGGAAAAGGCGGGAGCATTCGACCATATCCGGGTTTATCCGGAGAAAGCCAAAATCGGGCATACACCTTTTTACAAACGCCGCCAGACGATTGAAACCGCCATATCTTTTCTATTGCTGATTGCAGGGGTCATCTTATCCTTTCAGACGAGTGAAGGAAATCCTTGGGCAATCGGCCTGTTCGGCGGTTCGATGCTGATCGGCGGCTATCATATGTTCCGCACTGGCCTGGTGAACCTCAGCCGTTTTGAATTTGATATGAAAACGCTGATGACGATTGCTGTCATCGGTGCCGCTATCATCGGGGAATGGCGCGAAGGCGCTGTGGTCGTGTTTTTATTCGCTGTCAGTGAAGCGCTTGAATCTTTCTCTATGAATAAGGCGCGCCAGTCGATACGTGGCCTGATGGATTTGGCGCCGGCGCGTGCATTGATCCAGCGGAACGGCGAACTGCTGGAAATAGATACGGAAGAAGTCCGGATCGGCGATAAACTGATCGTCAAACCGGGACAGAAAATTGCCATGGACGGCGTCGTTTTGCGCGGAGAGTCTGCGGTCAATCAGGCAGCTATTACTGGCGAATCGATTCCCGAAGTCAAAGTGCCGGGCGCTGATGTGTTTGCCGGAACGATGAACGAGGAAGGCGCTCTCGAAGTGACCGTCACCAAACGGGCGGAAGATACAACAATCGCCAAAATTATTCATCTCGTGGAAGAAGCGCAGGCGGAAAAAGCGCCGTCCCAGAAATTTGTTGACCAATTCGCGAAATATTACACACCGGCCATCATCGTCATCGCAATTTTGGTGGCATTGGTTCCGGGTTATATAACAGGTGACTGGCAGTTATGGGTCTATCAGGGCTTGGCTGTTCTTGTTGTGGGCTGTCCGTGTGCGCTCGTCGTGTCGACGCCTGTGGCCATTGTCACGGCAATCGGCAATGCGGCAAGACAGGGCGTCCTCATCAAAGGCGGCATCCATCTGGAAGAGACGGGACGCATCAAGGCGATCGCTTTTGATAAAACCGGTACGCTGACAAAGGGCTATCCGGAAATGACGGACGCTGTGCCGGAAAACGGTTATACGAAAGAAGAGCTTGTTCAATTGGCGGCGTCAGCTGAAGCGATGTCGCAGCATCCCCTGGCGCGCGCAATCGGAAAAGAAGTGCCGCATATCCTTCCATCAGAAGGTTTCCGTTCGATTACAGGGAAAGGCGCCTATGCAGAAGTCAAAGGGCAAAGGATCCACATCGGCAGCCTGCTGTGGGCCGAAGAAATGGGCTTGGAAATTCCTGAGCATGCCCGCAATTTGCAGCTAAGCGGCAAATCGGTCATGGCCGTCTTTACAAAAGGCAGCCTCATCGGAATCATCGCAGTTGCCGACGCCATACGGAGAGAAAGTCCAGGCATTATCCGGCAACTGAAAGAAATGGGCATCAGAAGCACCATCATGTTGACTGGTGACCATCCGGCGACGGCCAATGCCATCGCCGGAGAAATCGGTGTCACCGATGTCCGGGCAGGATTAATGCCGCAGGACAAACTGTCCGCAATTCGTGAACTCCAGCAACAATACGGACGAGTCGCGATGGTCGGAGACGGCATCAATGACGCCCCGGCCCTTGCCGCTTCCACAGTCGGCATCGCAATGGGCGGAGCCGGCACAGATGCGGCGCTAGAAACTGCGGATATTGCATTAATGGCCGACGATCTTGAAAAACTTCCTTATACGATTCGACTAAGCCGCAAGACATTGCGTATAATAAAGGAAAATATCATGTTTGCTTTGGGGCTGAAAGTAATTGCTTTGCTGTTGATCATTCCGGGCTGGCTCACTTTATGGATTGCGATTTTCGCAGACATGGGTGCGACCTTGCTCGTTATCCTGAATGCTCTGCGGCTGGTGAAAGTTCAAAAGTAAGCAATGCATGCTTGGAGGATTTGTTTTGAAATTAACTGAGTGGACAATGGAAGAGCAGGAACAGCTGATCCATTTTATGACGACGAATTCCTGGCCATATCACGGACAGGAGCACCCTGTCCGTGCGTTGATACAGAAGACGATAGAAGAAGGCGGCTACCAGTCCGATCAGGTGACGACTTTTTGGGTGGAAAATGATGAAGCTGAGCAGGTGGGCCTGGTTAAAATCTTTGATCTGCAGGACGACATTCCCTTATTCGATTTACGGATTGCCGATCCATACCGTGGCAAAGGCTACGGCCCAAAGGCGTTGAAAATGACCGCGGATTTCGTCTTTTCGCTTTCAGAAAAGAAAATCCGGCTGGAAGGACATACACGCCACGATAATTTTGCGATGCGGAAAGCTTTTGAACGCACCGGTTTTGTGAAAGAAGCCCATATCCGCCAAGCCTGGTTTTCTGCAAGGGAAAATCGTTATTTTGATGCGGTCACCTACGGCATGACCCGTGAAGACTGGCAGCAGGGCGTGACTACGCCGGTCCTATGGGAAGATACGATAGCGGAACCGAAAGATGCGCCGATCAATCCGGTGCTGCTCGATTTTCCGGACCAATTCGAATCGGAGCGCCTGCTGATCCGTGCGCCTCGCCGTGAAGATGCAGTCCACAGCTATGAAGCAATCAAGCATTCGATTGAATCGTTGCGCCCATGGATGCCGTTTGCACAGAAAAAACCGGACCTGCAACAGATTGAAGCGAATCTCATTGAAGCGGCAGCCGATTTTCAGCTCCGCAAAGATCTCCGCCTTCATTTTTTCCTGAAGGAAACCGGGGAATTCATCGGGTCAACAGGCCTTCATCGCATCGATTGGGAAGTGCGGAAGTTTGAAATCGGCTACTGGGTCGACAACCGTTTCGAAGGGAAAGGCTATGTCACTGAAGCGGTGGATCGCATTACGCGTTTCGCATTTGAGGAACTTGGCGCAAACCGTGTCGAAATCAAATGTGATCCTGACAATGTCAGAAGCCGTGCCGTTGCTGAAAGGCTGGACTTCAAACTTGAAGGCGTCCTGCGCAAGGAAACCCTTTCCCGCGTAGACAATAAAGTGCGGGATACATGCGTCTACTCGAAAATAAGTGAATAGCTCATCTGTTATGGAGCCAGGAGCATTTTTCTGGAAACATTAAATGGCAAAAAAAAAAAGAGACGGTGAGGATTGCCCTCACCGTCTCTTGTTCTATACGCCTTTCCTTCCGGAAATTAAGTTCACGATTAAAATAATTGCTGCTACGATTAATAGAAGGTGAATTAATCCTCCTGCAATTTCCATAATAAATCCGATAATCCATACTGCTAAAACAACTACAAGAATAATCCATAAAATACGAGCCATGTGTTCTCACCGACCTTTCCGTCTAGATAATAATATGTACCCCGGAAAAACACTCTGCAAACCTTCTGAGCAAAAAACTAGCGGCCACAGGAAATGGGGCTCAGTTGTTCGCTGGGGAAGGGTATAGTAAACTGGGAATAGCTACGTTAGGGAGGAACGAAATTTGCCTACTCCAAGTATGGAAGACCATATTGAAATCATATACTCATTAATAGAACAAAAAGGTTACGCCCGCGTCTCGGATATAGCGGAAGCCCTATCGGTACTGCCCTCCTCGGTGACGAAGATGGTGCAGAAACTCGATAAGGACGGCTATCTGATATATGAACGCTACCGGGGGCTGGTATTGACGCCGCAAGGCCAGAAATTGGGCAAACGGCTTGTCAAAAGACATGATCTGCTGGAACAATTTCTGCGCCTGATCGGTGTCGACGAAGAACGCATTTACAATGATGTGGAAGGAATTGAACACCATATGAGTTGGAATTCGATCAACCGTATCGCCGATCTCGTCCAGGTGCTTGAGGAAAATCCGGAGTTTACGGATAAGCTGCAGAAACTTAAAGATGAAGAAAAGAACAGTTAAACGAAACAGGAGGTTTCATTATGCCATTGCATCCAGGTGAAAAAGCATTATTACAAGTAAAAGACCGGTCAGGTTCCCAGTGGATCCTGACAGACGGTTCGGGCGATGAAGTTCTGATGAATGAATCGGAAATCCCAGAAGGACAGGAAATCGGGGAAGAAATTGAAGTTTTCCTTTACCGCAACCGCCAGGGCGGCGTGTCGGCGACTCCGATGATTCCGCATATTCTGCCAAGCACCTACGGTTGGGCAAAAGTGCTGAAAATCTCGAAACGCGAAGGAGCGGTGCTTGATATCGGTACGACACGTGAAGTCTACCTGCTGCCGTCAGATCTGCCGCAATTCGAAGAACTTTGGCCACAGCAGGGCGATCATATTTTCATGACTTTGCGGACAGACCGCTACGGCGATTTATATGGACGTATGGCAACAGAGGAGAAGGTCAATGAACTGTTTGTTCCAGCGCCGACCTATGTCTCTAACCAGGATTTGAAGGCGCGCGCCTACCGTCTGCTGCCTGTGGGAACATTCATGATTTCCGTACCCGAAATGTACAGAATATTCGTCCACGAGACAGAGCGGGAAGAAGAACCGCGCCTTGGCGAAGAAAAAACAGTTCGTATCATCGGTGTCAAAGAAGACGGATCATTGAACGGTTCACTGCTCCCGCGCAAACAGGAACGTTTACCGGATGACGCAGAAACCATCATGCGTTATTTGACCGAATCAGGCGGCCAGATGCCGTTCAGCGATAAATCCTCACCTGAAGAAATCCAGGAAATGTTCGGGATGAGCAAAGCTTCCTTCAAACGTGCCTTGGGAAGGTTATACAAAGACCGCCGCATTGTACAGGAAGAAGGCTGGACCAAACTTCAGCAACATTGATGCAACCTTTCTGAAGTGGATTCGTATTATTTCTATAGGAAAGGGGTTAAAAAGATGAAAAAATTATTAGCGATTATAGCGATGATTTTGATTGTCTCCACGCTGACACCTGCATGGGCAGCAGCGAATGTGGGCATCAATGAAAAATACGGCGTGCCGATTGTCGTTTATGGAGGAAATCTCTCTGAAGATGAAAAGGCGAGTGTCGCTGAGAGCCTGAGTGTTGAAGAAGAAGCGGAAGTGGAAGAAATCGAAGTCACTGGTGACGATCTTGTCACTTACATCAAAGACGGCGATGCACGTGCGCGGATGTTCTCTTCTGCAAAAATTACAAGAACAGATGAAGGCAAAGGCCTTGTCATCCAGATTGTTACACCGGATAACATCACGCAAGTAACGACGGAAATGTACGCCAATGCCATGCTGACAGCAGGAATCGAAAACGCGACAGTTGAAGTCGCTGCACCAAAACCGGTAACAGGCCATTCAGCGCTGGTCGGCATTTACAAAGCCTATGAAGTGAGCGGCGAAAAGCTGGACCCGGAACGGACAGATGTTGCAAACGACGAATTGGAAGTAGCAACTGAACTTGCCGAAGACGTGGATGAAGCGAAAGTCAGTGAATTGCTGACAGAGATCAAAAAGCAGATTGCTGAACAAAACCCGGCTTCACGCGAAGACGTGGAACAGATTGTCGAAGAGCAATTAACGAAGCTTGAGATTGAGCTGAGTCCTGAAGACCGCAAATTATTGGTTGATTTAATGGACCGCATCCGCCAATTGGATATCGACTTTTCGAAATGGTCGACCCAGCTGGAGGATTTAAGCAAAACGATTGAAGATAAAATTGGAGACATTATTAACGACGAGGGTTTCTGGGCAAGTGTCAGGGAGTTTTTCAGAAACCTGGCGAACAGCATCCGCTCGATATTCAATTAATTCAATAAAAGGAGCGGACAGCCCAGGCTGTCCGTTTTTTTGATGAGATAAGTTTTAGGGTCATATCCATTTCGGTATGGAACGAATTGGAGAATAAGTAATTATCTTATACATAAACCCAAGGCAAGCCGTTTCCTTGCTGTGTCTACTGGAGGGTGTTATTATTTACTTAATATCTCGAATTCAAGATAATTAGAGGGGGCATTTTCTTATGAAATTGGAAGGCATTCACCATGTTTCCGCGATTACTGCCAATGCAGATAAAAACCATGATTTCTTTACGCGGATCCTCGGCATGCGGCTGGTGAAAAGGAGCGTCAACCAGGATTCGACGTCATCTTATCATTTATTCTATGCAGATGCGGTCGGCACTCCAGGCACAGACATGACTTACTTTGATATTCCGGTGGCAGGCCGGACTTATCCCGGTGTTTCAAGCATCAGCAATACGGCATTTCGAGTAAAAAGCGAAGAAGCTTTGCAGTATTGGCTCCGCCGCTTTGAAGAGTTCCAAGTTCCGCACGACGAAATCCGCACAAGGTTCAACCGCCGGACGTTGGCATTCGAAGATTTCGAAGGCTCCCGTTTGATGCTGACGGTTGATGACGGGACAGGTATTGAATATGGGATTCCTTGGACCAAAGCCGGGATTCCGGAAGAATATGCGATTGTCGGTTTGGGCAATGTGCGGCTGACGGTCCGCAAAAAAGACCGGACGGCAGCTGTGCTGACGGATATTATGGGCTTTGAGTTTATCGGGAGCTATCCATCCGAGATTGCGGGGATGGAAGATATTTTTGTCTATTCGACAGGAAAAGGCGGACCGGCCGGCGAAGTACATGTAGAAGAACGTCCGGATCTTCCGCCGGAACGTCCTGGTCGCGGAAGTGTGCATCATGTCGCTTTTCGCGTCAAGACTTTTGAAGACTACAGCAAATGGAATAACTATTTGCGTGAAAATGGGTTTATGACTTCGGGGGAAGTGGACCGCTACTATTTTAAAGCCATCTATTTCCGTGAACCAAATGGCATTCTATTTGAATTGTCTACGGATGAACCGGGTTTCGCGACAGACGAACCACTTGAAAGCTTGGGGGAGAAATTGGCATTGCCGCCATTTTTGGAGCCTAAACGAGCTGAAATAGAAGCATCTTTGCGTCCATTGAATATCAATAAGCAGTAATCGAGGAGGTTGAAGCATGGATTTTAAATTTATAGAGCTGGGACAGGACGAATTTGCTTTTCGCAATGAAGACAACGGGACGGTTATTGGAGAAATCACCTGGACCCAATTAGCTGATGTCATGATAGTGGAACATACGTATGTTAAAGAAGATATGCGCCATCATGGCCTGGCAAAAAAACTGGTTGACCGTGCAGCAGCCTATGCCCGCGAAAATGAATATAAAATAGAGACGGTATGTTCATATGTCGCGGCAGTTTTTGAACGCTCAGACGAGTATGAAGACATAAAAGTGTAGAAAGAAAAGCGACGGCGCCCGTTAAGTTCCGACAAGCGCTGGAGGGCTTGGAAGTAATGGCGTTCTTTGCCATTGCAGCCAAGACTGAAGCGTCTCGAGGGACTGGGCCGCTGAAGTCTGGACAATAGAAACACAAAAAAGCAATCCGCCATTTAATGGTTTGGATTGCTTTTTCTATATTTCTGTTATGTAGTTTTTCATAACTGCCTCCAATTTCTTATAGGAATGTCATTAGGAAAACGATACCAGTTAAAATTGAAGCTCCACCTACACCGAACATGAAATCTGATTGGCTGAACACTAAGTTTTTTTCCATTTTTTAGAACCCCTCTCAAAAGTTTGTAAATTATTTTGTTACTAAATAAATACCCGGGTATTAGCGCAATAAACATGTTTTACGAAATTTTTTTTAGGGAATCTTGTGTTATGAAACTATTTTTTCTGCAGGCCGTATTATTAAACGGTATGATTGCAGACAAGAAGGAGGTAGGGATTATGAACAATGGCAGCATCAGCAGAACAGGGGAAAGAGTCCTCGGCATCATCGGAATTGTGTTTAATGTTATCGGAATCATTTTATTAGCATGGCTGATTACAAGCCTCAGCAGTTTGGAAGGGACGCCGGAGTTTGAACAGTTCCAGGAGGATTTTATGAACGATCCGGCTTTTGAGGGGAATCCAGAAGAAGCCCGAATGGTTATGGAATTTGTGATGGACAGTGCAGGCATATTCGGATGGGTAGTGGTTGTTATATTGGTGCTCAGCACTATTTTTGCGATTGTGGCGCTGATTAACTTGAAGAATACACGCAGTACGCAACTTGCGGGGATATTCTTTATTCTTGCCGGTCTATTGGCAGGTGTATTATCACTGACATCAATCCTATTCTATGTCGCAGCAATCATGTGTTTCGTGCGCAAGCCGCCTATGCGCGAGGATGAACTGTACCGTAAAGACGGAGGGGTATATCGTGAAGACGATGTCCGCAGAAATGACGATCCAGTTTACCGCGAAGACAATGTCCGCAGAACGGATGATCAAGTTTATCGTGAAGATGAAGTTCCTAAAACAGATGATCCAGTTCGCCGTGAAGACAGAAAACGCGATGACGACTCACCGTATCGTCCGTTATAATTAAGAAAAGCGACGGCGCCCGTTTAGCTCTGAAAGGCATAAGACGAAACAGCGGAGCGGCGTTCTTTGCCGCATAGCTGGTTTGGCTTATGACCCGAAGAGCTGGGCCGCTGGAGTCTGGACAATAAGAAAAGCACCTGCTCATAGAGCGGGTGCTTTCAAATTGTAAACGTATTTGGCTGTCTGTAACGGGTGGCCTTCGAATAATTCCTCGAACTCTTCAACAAACTCAAAACCGTTTGCTTCATAGAAGTTTCGGCCTTTATGATTTTCGCTTTCCACATAAACAAAAAGGTGCGAACCGTCGAGTAGGTATGTCAATCCGCTGTCGAGCAGCTTTTTGCCATAGCCGTTGCGCTGGTGCTCCGGCTTCATATAGAGCGCGATCAACTCCGCATCGCCATCGTCATCAAGCTTAGTGAAATTGGCAAAGCCGACAGGTTGTCCTTCATGTTCCGCCAAAAGCAGGATTGTCTTTTTCAGGCGCATTTCCATCATTGGGACGGAATAGGATTTATCTAAGAAATTTTGCTGTATATTCATCGGGATAATGTCTTGGTAAGTATCATTCCAGCTGATATGGGCAATTTCCTGAACAGCTGTTATATCTTGTGCGGTACCTGTGCGTATCATGTAATCACCTCTGGAATTCTTTTCGTCATCATATCAAAATTCACCATGAATAGCCACTGATGTGGAATAATAGAGACTAAAGGAGGGAATGCATTTGACTTGGAAACTTTATAAATTTGAAGAACTGACTGCTGCGGAGCTTTATGAAATGCTGAAGTTGCGTGTGGATGTCTTTGTGGTTGAACAGAAGTGCCCATATCCGGAACTGGACAACCTGGACCAGCAATCGGTCCATTTGGCTTACAAGGAGAATGGCGAAATCCTCGCCTATGCAAGACTCGTTCCAGCGGAGCTTAAATATGGTGTGCCCTCCATCGGCAGAGTGATTGTCAGTTCGGATGCCAGAGGGCGGGGACTTGCCAGGGAACTCGTCCGCCGAAGCATCGATTTCATCTTCACAGAATGGAAGCCTGAAGAAATCCGCTTGCAGGGACAGCTCTATTTAAAGGAATTTTATCAGTCATTCGGTTTCAATCCGATATCGGATGTTTATGATGAAGACGGCATACCGCATCTGGATATGAAACTGGACAAAATCTGATTATCAAAAAAATCCTAATAAGATTAAATCAGGTGGATGAGGGTATGCATTATAAAAGACATTAATTCAACAGAGGAGTGGGACGGATGGCAAAAGGAAAAGGAAGAGGCTTGCTGTTGGCAGGTTTGGCAGTAGGAGCCTATACTTATTTTAAAAACCCGGAAAATCGTGAAAAAGCGACAGTAGCTTTCAACAACGCGAAAGAGAAGGTGAATTCATACATGGAATCTCAAAACCTCGAAGACGATAAAGAGAAGGCGCACGATGGATCTCAGCCGGATGAGCCGCAGGAAAACAAAATGGTTTCAGAAGGCGCGCTGACCTCGGTGCAATATTACAATGAAGAAGAACAAAAAGAAGAAGACAAAAAGAAATTATCACGAAATGATAGTAACAAGTAAAAGCGGGAAATACAGATTCCCCGATGCCTGAGTAAAAAAATACGATAATATCTAAAAGGTGGTCCTGAGACCACCTTTTTGTTTTGGCTTCATTTTCGCAAAGTGGCAAAGTTCACTGCAGCTGCGCTTATCAGCAACACGCCACTTGTGACAAATCCCTGGTCAGCGGTCAATGCCAATGCGCCGGTAAAGGAAGAACCCGCCACCACACCGATTGAAAAGAACGCATAAAAATAGCCATATGCTTTGCCCCGGGAATATTGTGTCGTAGAATCGATCAGCAATGAATTGATGGATGGGAATAGCAGTGCAAATCCGACGCCGTAGCTGATCATGCTGAAGTAAAGCATGAAAGCAGCGGACACATTACTTAACAGAAAGAGTGCACTGCCCATGATGAGAAATCCTGCTATTAATGTATAGACAGGTTTGACCGCATCAAACAAGCGATTCACTGGAAGCAGGAACACTAAAATAGCTGCAAAACCAAAGACGCTCAATAACAGGCCGCTCATTTGGGAGGGCAATCCCAGCCCGGAAACCTTCAAGGGAAGCATGTAGGCCAGCACGCCCTGTGAAAACATCAGAAAAAAGGCACCCATGAATGCCCGCAGCAACCCTGGATTCTGAGTGATCATACTGGCAGTAAGCGGTTCGGCGGGAAGTTTTTCCTTCTTTTTAATTTTGCGATTCAATAGGAAAAAAGATAAAAGGCCAAGGACGAGCAGCATGCTGCCTGTCGTTGCCATCGTTGCCGGAACGCCTGATTGACTGGAAAAGATCGCTCCGTAGGCGGGTCCGATAATTGCGGCAAGTCCGACAAAGGCACCTGAAACAGCGGCTCCTTTTCCGCGACGGCTCCGGTCCGTCCGGTTTGCCAGATATGTGAATGCGGCAGGCACAATGAGCCCGGCTGCCAGTCCATGTAGAAAACGGATTGCAAGAAGGCTGTAAGGCCCTTCTGCCAGTGCGTATGTAAAGAGGGAAAAAGCTGTCAGCAGCAATCCGGCAACAAGAATGGCGAACGGCCCTTTTCTGTCGGAGAAGATTCCCGAAATAATATTTCCGAAAGTATTGGAAAGTGAATACATGCCTACCGCCAGTCCGGTCAAAAAGGGCGTTGCCTGCAGCTCGATTGCAAAGGGGCTGATGATTGGCAATTGGGCAAAAAGGTCAAAAAAGGCAAAGAAAATGATGACGTAGATGAAAACGTGCATTGCTGTTCCTCATTCCCTCAAAATAATAAAAAACTAATGGATTTAAACTGACTGCTAAAAGGGTAAATAGAAATAATGAAGCTATTATACCATTTGGAGGTTAAAAGATGAAAAAGGCAATGTTTATACTGAATCCATCTGCAGGAAAAGAAAAAGCGGCAGATTACAAAGGAAATGTGGAAAAAACACTTAAAGAAATGGGATATATTGTCGATACTAAGGAGACTGAGAAAAAAAGTGATGCTACACGGTTTGCCCGCGAAGCCTGCGAGCAGAAATATGACTTTGTTGTGGCAATGGGAGGAGACGGCACGATCAATGAAGCAGTTTCAGGTCTTGCGGAGCAGCCTCATCAGCCTTTATTTTCATTGATTCCCCTTGGAACCGTCAATGATTTTGCACGTGCACTCGGAATTTCCCTCGATCCGGAAGAAGCAATCCTTGCATTGAAAACCGGTGAAGAAAAAGCCGTGGACATCGCAAAAGTGGGCGATATTTATTTCATGAATATCTTGGCGATCGGTGATATAGCAGAATCCACTTCGTCTGTTACACCGGAACAAAAGACTCGGCTTGGAGCAATGGCTTATTTTATAGAAGGCATTAAGGCAATTACTTCAGAAGAAGAAACGCATTTCGAAATCGAACATGATCATGGAGTCTGGGAAGGTGATGCAAAACTTGTATTGGTTGCTCTGACGAATTCAGTGGGTGGGTTTGAAAAACTTGCACCGGAAGCTTTGACAGATGATGGTCTGCTTCATCTGTATATTGTGGAAAATGCCAAACTTGCAGGTTTCATCCGAATAGCTGGGGCATTGTGGAGAGGCAAGTTGGAAGATGATCCGGCAGTTGAAGCAATCCACACCACAAAAGTATCCATCAAAACAAAAGAACCTTTGCTTTGTAATATTGATGGCGATGAAGGCATTGTAACGCCCTTCAAAATCGAAGTTCTGCCGCGACACCTCCGGGCACTCATTCCACCGGAAAAAGAGGGATTAGAAGAGTAGAATAATATATTGTGTTATATTGCAGTAGGAAGAGCGCATTTCAGTTGTATTAAAAGTATATTACTTTTAGAAGAAAAGCGAGATTTTTTATGATAATTGCGGTATCTTTAGTATATATTTAGGGAAGATATTTCCTGTAAAAAACATTGGTAGTTCATAGGTAGTAGATCATATTGCTTAAAATTTTATATATTTCCAAGCAAAACTGTGTCCTTATTTATTGTTTCAGTATATAGTTAATAAAGTGAATGCAAAAACTTGTGAGAGAAAGACGGGGAAAAGATGAATATAATTGCTGTACCAACAATTCAGGAGACGATTTCCAAGATTTTTATGGCAGAGAGCGAAAACCTCAACCAATACGATGGCCTGGAAAAGTTTTTTGAAACCGAAACCCAATTGATCTATGAGATCCATCATCTGGAAAAAGAAAAAGCGAAAGAGACACTTCGTGCGTTAATCGATATGATTTCATTGCATGCTGGAAAAGATACAATCCGTGCAATCCGAAATTATTACATAGTTCTTTCGTCAGTCATGGCCCGAAAACTTTTTGAAATGCGCGTGCCGCCGAAAAAAGCTTTTGCCTTCAATAATGCCTGCATCGAATTAGTGGACAATCGCATGAATGATTCGGAGTTTCTATATGTAGCTGACGAACTGATCGAATTTTTTATCTCTGTTATTTCGGAACGCAAACAGCCGTCGTTTGGTCACCAAACAGTCAACAAAGTTGTTATGTTCATTAACGACGAAGTGGAACGCGATTTGTCTGTTGAAGACGTTGCCAAGCATTTCCACATTTCTACAAGCCACCTGTCACGGATTTTCCGTGAACATGCGGGTATCACTTTGGTTGAATACCTCAATGTGCGCCGGGTAGAAGAGTCGCAACATTATCTTCGCCACTCGGACAAAGGCATCTCTGAGATCTCGAAGCAATTCCATTTCTGCAACCAAAGCTATTTCACACGCATCTTTAAGAAATATACGACGGTGACGCCGAAGCAATTCCGCGACAGCCAGCATATTCCTTATTTTAGATATACATTGCCGAACGCTAAGTAGGGAGAAGAAATTCTCCTTTTTTTTATGGCTTTTTCTGTTTGAGAGCGGCTACTTGTCCAGACTCCAGCGGCCCAGCTCTTCGGGTCATAAGCCGGCCCAGCTATGCGGCAAAGGACGCCGCTCCGCTATTTCGTCTTATGTCTTTCAGAGCTAAGCGGGCGCTTCCGCTTTTCGGTAGATGCCACAATGCTGTCAAATCCCAGCCTGAATATTGCGGCAGGCCTTTTCACGGTTTGAAATATGCTATTCGTATGCGGTATACTTCATTAATAGTTTAAAAAGGTGAAGGTGAATAATTTGAAAAAGAAATTAATATTAATGTCGATGCTTACCGTTGTGGTGCTGTTCCTGAGCGGCTGTGCGGCTATAGAAAATAAAGAAGGATTTTTCTATACCATTTTTGTGGCTCCATTCGATTTTTCCCTGGATTATCTGGGGAATCTTTTCAACGGCAGTTACGGACTTGCCATCGTGGCCATCACGGTCATAATCCGGCTGGTGCTGATGCCTTTCATGCTGCGTACCTATAGACGCCAGCAGGGGATGAAAGTCAAAATGGATAAAATGCGTCCGGAAATGGAAGACATCCAGAAACGCCTGAAAGAGACGAAAGACAAAGAAGAACAGATGAAGCTTCAACAGCAAATGATGGGGCTCTACAAAAAATACGAAGTCAACCCATTGAATATGGGCTGTCTGCCGGTAGTTATCCAAATGCCAATCGTCATGGGCTTGTATTTTGCCATTCTGTACTCGCCGGAAGTGCGTACACACGAATTCCTATGGTTTAACCTCGGTGAACCGGATATCGCCATGACGCTGATAGCCGGTGCTGTGTATTTCTATCAGGCCAAAGTTTCGCTTTGGACGATGCCTGAACAGCAGCAGAAACAGATGAAAATGTTTATCTACATTTCGCCGATCATGATTATGTTCATCTCGTTCACTTCGATGGCGGCCTTGCCGGTTTACTGGACTGTCGGTGGTATTTTGCTGATTATCCAAACGTTCATCGGACGGAAATTCTATTCTAATCATCCGGAAAAAGCGTTAGAAGCAGTGGAAGATGAAGAGAAAGAAGAAGAGAAAATAGATTTGGAAAAGAAAAAATAATAGAAGCTCGCCGGCATCGGATGCCGGCTTTCTTTTTGGGGGAGTAAGACAAATGAGTTTAAAAATGCTGCAAGGAATCGGAATCGCAACACTCAGCCTATTGGCGGTCGTTTTCCTTATTATGGGCTACATGGATGTCGCGGTTCTATTTATGACGGTGTTATTCGTAATGACCAATACTTTCAGGTATCGCCAGATGAAGGCCCAGGGCATGGACCGGGAAGCAAAATGGATGATGGGAATGGCGGTTATCTTCGGTATCCTATTTTTCGTAGTACTCGGAACTATCCTATTCTAAATGAAATATTTTCAAATAAAAACAGCGCGCCCCTTTTTTCGGGGCTGCGCTGTTTTTTGAACCTATATTATATTTCCTTGAAGTCTTCTTATGCGGAAGCCGCAGTATTTTGTGATTGCCGTTTATCCTGTTCGCGTTCATTTAACAATCGATCCAATTGGTCCATAAGATTGAGAAGATCGCTTTGTGAAATTTGTTTCATTTTTGCCCATCTCCTTGTTGCGTTGATGCCCATTTATTCGACGGGCATCCAATGCTTTTGGGGGTGGGTTGGAAAATTTAATAGGAGAATTTCTTTCTCGTCATCAACACCAAAACAATTGCCGGGAATGAGAAGACAATCATTCCGAGGAATGACAGACCGGGCGAAATTTCATAAAGAAATCCGCCGATGAATGTCAGCAGCGCAACGCTCAGGCTCATGGCGATGGCAGCATACATTCCCTGTGCGGCCGGAATATGAAGAGGGTCGAGATTTTTGAAAATAAAACGGATGAAAGCGAAATGAGCGACGCCGAATGATAGGGCATGCAGCACCTGCGAAAAGATGAATACCCAGACAGACGGGAACAGGAAGATCAGGATCCAGCGCAATGTGGAGCCGACGCCTGCCAACAGGAACATCGAGGAAACGCTCCACCTGTCGAACCATGTATCCGCTTTGGTGAAAAAGATGATCTCAAAGATAATGG
The DNA here is from genome assembly GCA_035461005.1 of Planococcus sp. (in: firmicutes). Classification (GTDB taxonomy): domain Bacteria; phylum Bacillota; class Bacilli; order Bacillales_A; family Planococcaceae; genus Planococcus. The sequence continues at coordinate 51,212 of DATHVZ010000152.1, forward strand.
CGACATTCAGGATGATCCCGATGTAAAAACTGTTGACACCGATGTCCTGTAAATAGATGAAGCCATAATTATAATAAGCGGCATGGGCGCCCTGCAATAGGATCGAAACCGATAATACCGTCAGGAATGCTTTCGATTTCAGCAGTTCCCTGACAGCCCCTTTGCTAGCTTTGTTTTTTGGTTCCGGTTTTATTGACAAAGGGGCGGGTGAAACCGCGGATTGGGTGATGGCCATGAACAGCAAGCCGGCCATCATAACCCACAGGATGGCCTGTTCCTGCCATAGCGCGGTCACGACGCCGACAATCAGCAATGCGACAGTATAGCCGAGTGAGCCGAAGGAGCGGCTCTTGCCGTAGTGGATGCGGTCGGTCTGCATCAGGACGGTTGCGCCGCTTTCGATGGCAGGTAGAATGTTCGGGTAGACGAAGCTGAACAGAACAGTGATGGAAAAAAGCAGCACATATGAATTTGCGGGTATGTAAAACGCCATAATCACCAGTGAAGCAATGGCGAGAATCTGCATGAGGCGGCCGAGCGAGAACAGGCGTGTCAGCAGAGGGAAGAACAGCAGCGTGGACAAGGAACGGGCAATCATGCCGGCTCCCATGATAATGCTTGCCGCCGACACGCTGAGCCCTTTATCGTTTGTTAGCCACCCGGTCCAATAAGGAAGAAAAATCCCCCAGGTAAAGAAGAAAGCGAAAAAATTTAGTGACAGCCATTTTTGATTGTTCATGATCGTTACCTCTAATCTTTCAAAAGTCATTTCAAGTATATCGAAAGTTCATTGTTATAGGGAGAATTTCAGGCATAAAGGTGTTAGAATAATAAAGACCTCGAGAGAAAGAAGGAGAACTATGCAATCTCGCTATTCAATGAATAAAAAAAATGAGAAACCTTATATAAAATGGATCCTGATCATCGGCGCTTTGCTGATTGCAGCGTCCATCACCGTGTGGCTGTATCTTCATGATTGGGATATGGAGCGGAGCCTGGATGCATTGACTGGGAATGTTGCTGAACAGCCGGAGCTGGAAGCGGAAGAGCAGATTGAAAAAGTGCAGGAAGGGAATGGCGTCATTCCGGAAGAGGAATCGGATGAGGTTGATGAAAACCTTCCAGTAACTCCGGAACCGGACGAAGACACACTAGAAGAAATCAAAGATGCGACTGTCTACCCTGAATCCATCGAATTGCCGGAAGAACCGACTTTCGTCAAAGGCATCCTGCTTGCGAACAAACAAAATCCGTTGCCGTCCGATTACGCCCCTGGCGTAGATCCGGAAGCGAAAAGCGCTTTTGACGCGATGCGCGCGGAAGCATTGGAGTCGGGAATCGATTTGATTGCATTCAGCACTTTCCGTGACTTTAATCGCCAGAAGGAATTGTATGAAGGATACGTAGCAAAAGACGGCCAGGAAAAAGCTGACCGCTACAGTGCCCGTCCCGGCTTTTCTGAACACCAGACCGGATTGGCCTTTGATATCGGAGAAACCGGTCAGGAGCAGCACTGGGCCAAGGAAAGCTTCGGCGGTACGGAGGGGGGCAAATGGGTTGCTGAAAATGCACATCGATTTGGCTTTATCCTGCGCTATCCGGAAGGCAAAGAACAGCTGACCGGCTATATGCACGAATCCTGGCATTTCCGTTATGTCGGAAAGCAGGCGGCAACGAAAATTTTTGAAGCGGACATCACATTGGAAGAATACCTGGAAGCAGACTAACAAGTATTTCCTGGGAAATATAAAGCTAAAGGCACCAAGAGGTAAGCATTTGCTTGCCTTTTGGTGCCTTTAGGGTTTTCTTATAAAATCGGTGCCAGCAGACGGGCAATCGACTCTTTTGTTTTAATCCACTTTGTTCTTTCATAATAGGTTTTCATTGTCAGTTCCGATGACAATTCCATATCCTGGAGGAACTGTCTGCCAAGTTCAGTGGAAACTTCCTTATCATAAATAAAAGCGTTCACTTCAAAGTTCAGTTTAAAGCTTCGCACATCAATGTTGGCGGTGCCCACAGTTGATGCTTTGCCGTCCACGAGAATCATTTTGGTGTGAAGGAAGCCGTTGTCGTAGATGAATACCCGAGCGCCCGCCCGGAGCAACTGGCCGGCATAAGAGTAGGTGGCCCAGTAAACAAAAGGATGGTCGGGTTTGTTCGGAATCATGACCCGCACATCAATACCTGACAAAGCTGCCACACGGATGGCGTCATAGAAGCTTGCATCCGGGATGAAATAAGGAGTCTGGATATAGATATACTTGTCAGCCATATTGATGAGCTTCATATAACCGTCTTTTATCTGTTCCCATTCTTCGTCCGGGCCGCTTGAGACGATTTGCATGGAAGTTGTCCCTTTTTCCACAATGGCAGGAAAATAAATCTCATCATACTCGATATCCTGCCGGGTGGAAGCCTGATTCCAGTCACGGATGAAACGCGTTTGCAGCGGATGCAGCGCACCGCCTTCGAGGCGAAGGTGCGTATCGCGCCAATAACCGAATTTCCTGCTGAGCCCTATATACTCATCTCCGACATTAAAACCGCCGAGGTAACCGATGCAGCCATCAATGACGACGATTTTTCTGTGGTTGCGGTAATTTAGCCGTGGATTGATGAGCGGCATTTTGGAAGGGAAGAACGTTTCCACTTCTCCTCCGTGACTGATAAATTCATTGAAATGTCTTTTGCTCAAAGTTCGTGATCCCATATCGTCGTAAAGAAGCCTCACTTTGACGCCTTGTTTCGCTTTTTCGAGCAAGGCGTCCATAAGCCGTGTCCCCAATTCGTCAAGCCGGAAAATATAATATTGGATATGGATATGGTGTTTCGCGCCTTTGATATCCGCCAATAATGCATCGAACTTATCGCGGCCATCATTAAAAATCTGTACATCATTATTTTGTGTCAGGACCGCACCGTTGTTCCGAAGGTGGAGGTAGATGAGATCCTTATATTCCTTGGAATTATCATTGCGGAAGTGGAACGTATCATCATGCAGTTCATTCATCTGATGGGCAATCAGATTTTCAATCCCGACCCGTGAGCGGCCTTCCCATTTAAATAATGTCTTTTTTCTCAGCTTTCTGCCGAGCAGCAGGTAGATGAAGAAACCGGCAATCGGAACGAAAAACAGAACCAACAGCCAAGCCCAAGTTGAAGAAGCATCACGGCGTTCGAGAAAAACCAATGCTGCAGCAAGGAAGAGGTTGAGTATGAAAGTTGTAACGGATAAAACGCTGATGATAGTGAAGGTCATTTTACTTCCCCTTTTATGCAAATGTACATTGTACTTACAGTATAACCCTTTTTATTCTTGATAAGAAGAATTTGGAAGAATCCGAGCAACCGAAAATGGGTATGATAAAGCAAAAACCCGCTTCAAAAGAAACGGGCCTGCCGGTTTAATTGACTTGTTCCTGTTCCTTCAATTGCTCCACGATGCCTTCGACTTCCGTCCGGCTCATTTTCTCTCTGCCTGATTTCAGCGCTTTTAATGTGCTGTGGGCAAGGGCAAGTGGGACTTTGCAGAACATAAGAATTCTCTTGTTTTTGATCGATTTTACATATAAATCGGCTTGAGCCAAGTTTTCATTGGCGTAATCGAACATATCGTCACGGGTCCAACCGTCAGGCACGAAACTGACTCCCCGTTCACGGTCTTCATCCAGATTCCGCAGCATATTGACGGCCTGCAGTCCACGGCCAAAACCGAGAGCCAGTTCAGGGTCTGTGTCAGTGTTGTCATGCCATTTCCACAAATCGGACAGCATCGTTCCAACTAATCCTGCAACATAATACGTATAATCATCAAGATCTTCACGGGTGTGGATGACAAATTTTCGGTCTACCCACTTTGCCATTCCATCCGCCATTTCTGCTGTCGACTCCAGAACTTTCGGTGCGATTTCAGGAGGGCAGACGCTGATCCAGTCAGCAAGTCGGAGACTTACTTCAGGGAGCATATGCTCGTATGGTTTGAGCATTGATTCATAGGCTTCACGGTCGAACGGCAGATGCAGCATTTTGCTGGTTTCTCTTAATAGCCGGCTTTTAACTCCATCCTCCAATTCTGGATGATCTTCGAGTTCGTCGATTGCGCGCATGCATAGATAAGCTGAGCCTACAGTCTTTTTTAGGACAGGTTCCAAAAAGCTGATGGGAATGAAAAAAGTGCGGCTCGTCTCTTTCAGCATGACCATTGACTCTTTTTGCAGATTCGCAACTTTACTCATCTCAAATTCCTCCTTTTCAAATGGCTATACCCGGAACGTGTATGTATGTTTTCCTGCGCAGTCCATTCATCTGAATGAAATTGCCTTCCCATTAAATATAAACTATCTGAGCGAAAAAACAAAAGATAATACGGTTATGCCATAAGGGAATAGAAAAATCCCTCTCCAAAACTGAAAGTTTGGAAAGGGATGCTTATTCTGGATGGAAATAGTTCCAGGCTTCCTGGATGCCTCCCGCGCAAACTTTTGAAGCTCTGAAAATCATTGGGCTTTCGGGGCTTTGGAGCAACTCGGGCTGAGCATTTCCAACTATTACAGAAGGGAAGCCCAATGTCAGCATTTCCTTATCATTCCCTGAATCCCCTGCAACCAGTATTTTCGTCTCATGTGCGTTGAATTTATCAAGGATGTATTCGAGTGCCGCCCCTTTGCCGCTGTTTGCAGGCAGGATATCAAGGTCACGGCCTCCGCTGAAAATCAGCTTATGCGGGATGCCGGCTGAAAACAATAGCTGTTCAAAGGCGAGGACTGTTTCGATGTCATCCGCGTAAAAAGAGCAGCGGTTGCTGACGGGAAGGTCCTGTTTTTTTAATCCTTTGATAGAGGCGGCAAGTTCGTCAATTGCCTCCGGTTGCCAATGACGGAGCATCCTGCTTTCCCAGTCCCTGTCTTTTGCGAGAGCGGGTCCAAGATGGATTTCTGTGCCGACGTCTGTAATCAGCACTTCTGGAATTGGCAGATTTTCTTGTTCTATCAATGACATTGCCGATTGGTAATGGCGTCCGGTGATATAGATAAGGGAGACATCATATTGCTGGACATCGTAAAATCCAAAAAGCCTGTCCAATCCTTTTCTGTCACCGACCAGTGTTCCATCCAAATCGGTTGCCAACAAATGGGTTGCGTCGTTCATTATTTACCACCTCATACATTTTCAATACTCTTTCAGAAATAGAAGGCCAATGGAAATCTTTTTTGGCCACTTCCACGGCCTGGCGACTGAGTCTTTGGGCGAGAAGGGAATTGATCGAGATAACTTCCATCGCCACCGCCAAATCGACTGCATTCTTCGTTTCTACTAGAAGGCCGGTGACGCCATCCTGCACGACATTTTTCAGTCCGCCGACATTGGATGCGATGACCGGGCTTCCGCAGGCCTGTGCTTCTGCTGCGACCATACCGAATGATTCATAGAAACTTGGTACGATTGTCGCGGTCGCGGAATTGAATAGAAGCGCCAATTCCTCCTGTGATTTCGGTCCAAGAAATTCCACGTGTTCTTCAATGCCACGCAGGGCTTTTCGAATTTTATGGCTTTTCGGCAGGTTGGTTACCGGGTCGATTGCATCCGGTTCACCGCCAGCAAGAACCAACCTTGGACGGTACGTATCTGCTGTTTTTTCGGAAAGCAATTTGAATGCGTTGAGCAATGTGAAAATGCCTTTTGTTTCTTCCAGTCTTCCGGCGAAGACGAATAATGGGCTGGAATAGCCGAGCTTTTTACGAATATGGGTCCGGCTGCCGCGCACTCTGAATGCTTCGTCAACACCGATGGGGATTACACTGATGGGAGAAGGAGAGACAACTTGCTGCCTGATCAAATACTTTTCGCTGTTAGTCGTAGCGAGCACCTGATCGACTTTTTGCAAAATTGCTGTTTCAGCTTGTGTACGAGTATCATCTTCAATACCTGTTGCTTCTTCTTTTGCCCAACCAAGAGAATGGGATGTATGGATGAACGGCAGTTTGAACTCTTCTTTCAATTTCATACCGATTAATCCTGACAGCCAATAATGCGTATGGACAATGTCATAAGTATCGAGGGGCAATGATTCTTTCATTTCTTCATAAAAAGCCTGAAGCATCGAATGCATCTCATTTTTCGATACGAATCCTTTATATCCGGCTTCGATCCGGATAACACGGCAGGATTTGCCGAAATTCTCGATCTGCGGGGCAGACTCGTCACACCAATGCGTGACGACATCGACTTGCACTCCTTTGTTTTCCAATGCAAGTGCCAATTGTTTTACATAATTATTCTGGCCACCGGCCTGCTTACCACCCAACTTTGCCAAGGGATCTCCATGATCCGAAACAAATAGAACTTTCTTAATCATCGAGTTCATCTCCATTCTATTTTCAAAAAACAGTTGATAAAAAAATTGAGACTACGTAGTCTGTATACCCAATGGTTTAGAATTGTAAACATTTAAACTGAAAATTAATATAATTGTAAAAACTTGGGGACCCAACACGAAAAACGCCAGTTTTTACTGGCGCTTAAAAGTTGTTCCTATTTTCTTCAGCTGGACATGCAGATTATTTGCTCACAAACTTTCCGTGGGAGGGAACGGCTTTGTCCTGGAAATTCTTCGCCAGGTCGACGAGCCCTTCCGCCAATGATGAGCCGTAGATCGGTTTGCCGTGGCCGGTCACGGCGATTGACGGCTGTAATTCAGCCAGTTTCACAACCGACTCCCACGCTGCCCGCCAGTCAGTGGTCAGATAGACAGGAGGCCCGCAAATTTGTTTTTTCTGCGTCAAAACTTTATAGAGCGAGTCCTGTTTCACAGTTACAAAAGCGTCTCCGGCAATCAGCAGTTTGCCGGCTTTTCTGAACAACGAAACATGGCCGTCCGAATGGCCCGGGGTATGGAGCCATTGCCAGCCAGGCATGCCAGGAACCGACCCATCAGCCGGCAGTTCCTTGAGATGTTCTGAAATATCGATGGCTTCCACCGGGAACGCTTTGGAAATTTTGGCGACCAGCCCGCCTTGGACCGATGAATCGGGTTGCGGGTAATCAGTGATGCCTTTTAAATAGGAGAATTCCAATGGATGCGCATAAACGGGAACCGGATATTTTTCAAGGATGTCCACGATGCTGCCAACGTGATCAAAATGGCCGTGTGTAAGAATGATTGCTTTCAAATTATGGTCTGGGCCAAAGCGGTTCTCAGCCTCCTGAAGAATTTTTTTGGCAGAATTCGGCATTCCGGCATCGACCAGAATCCAATCATTGCTCTGTTTCGGGTTGCCGATGAAAAAGAGGTTGACAACCTGATTGGTGTAGCAATAAACATCGGGTGCGACTTCAACCCCGGCACCGCTTTTTAGGGAAGTCACCGGCAGGGTGGTTTCAGTGCTTTTGCTTCTTTCCATTTTTAGTTCCTCCTGTCATCATAGCGTTTCTATTTCATGCTTTACCCGCAAATACGAAAATTGAATCAGGACATGCCAGTTTCGGGAGAAGTTGAGTCTCCTGCTCATGTGCTTTAAAATGAAAATCATATGAAGTGAGGAAAAGGTGAAGATATGAATTCAGTAATCATTATAGGTGGAGGAATTCTCGGAGCAGCCACTGCTTACGAGGCGTCAAAGGCGGGGGCGAAAGTCGTGTTGATCGACCGCGCAGATTCCGGCCAGGCTACAGGGGCAGCGGCGGGCATTGTCTGTCCGTGGATTTCCCAACGGCGCAATAAAGCCTGGTACCATCTTGCGAAGAGCGGCGCAAAATATTACCCGGAATTGATAAAGGAATTGGAAGATCTCGGGGAAGCGGAAACGGGCTATAAACAGGTTGGTATCGTCAGCATTCACGAAGACAGCAAACTGGATAAAATGGAAGCAAAAGCACGTGAGCGGAGGGAGGATGCACCCGAAATGGGGATCATCGAACGGCTGAATGCTGAACAGACAAAAGCTTTGTTTCCGCATGCGGGAACCCAATACGGCTCTCTTTATGTCAGCGGAGCAGCCCGGGTCGACGGCCGCTCCGTGCGGGATGCTCTGACCAGCGCTGCCCGGAAACTGGGAGCGGAAATTGTCGCAGGAGATGCAAGGCTTCTTGTTGAAAACAATAAAGTAATTGGAGTGGGAGCGGATCAGCGGGAATTTTACGCCGACAGCATCGTGTCAGCGGGAGGAGCCTGGGCTCCCGAATTGTTCCGACCGCTCGGCCTCGCGATGGACGTCGTTCCACAAAAAGCGCAGATTCTCGAGCTGCAGCTCGAAGAAACAGCGACAGGCGACTGGCCGGTGGCGATGGTGCCGTTCGGGCAATATATTGTGCCGTTCGCAGGGGGGCGCATTATTGCAGGGGCGACCCATGAAAACGACGCTGGTTTTGATACCAAGCTGACAGCGGGAGGCATCCACCACATCCTCGATAAAGTACTCGATGTGGTACCCGGCTTGGCTTCTGCTGAACTGACAGGGGCGAGCACCGGTTTTCGGCCTTCGACGCTGAGCGCATTGCCGTTCATCGGACAGGTCCCGGGGCACGACAATCTGTTCGCTGCCAATGCACTTGGTTCTTCGGGTCTGACAGCCGGGCCATTCCTGGGTGCGCAGCTGGCAAAACTGGCGATGGGAAGTGCAACAGACATCGAATTGAGCGATTATGCTATTGAAGAGGTTTTTCGTGAATTATAGGAATGAGAAAAACCCGCCAATCGGCGGGTTTTTTATTGTCCGTTAATTTGATTGTAGACGTCCAGGATGAATGTTTTGTAGGGAAGGTCGGGCATGGGTTCGATATTTTCTTTGGCGATTGCCGCATGTTTTACGGCGGACTCATGATCGCCCAATTTCTCGTAGACCAATGCCAAGTATGCATCTTTTTCGTAATGCATCGATAAATCATATGGATGGTGAAGAAATTCCCATATCTTGTGTTTTTTCAACCAAACCAGTGCTTCTTCAAACTCTCCCAGGCCATATAACGCTTTGCCTTTTTCGAGTGTAAAAAGGAATGTCGTAATTTCTTCGTGTTTCGCTAAGTTACGATCAATTATTTCATTGGATTTTTCAAACTCGTGTGCAACCGAATTCAAGTAGTGAATTTCTATCGCATCCGAAAAAGCTGCCATTTCTTTGTCGTCCAGAAAATTGGCGAATAAGCGAAGCTTTTCGCAGTAATAGTTTTTCCGTTCAATGTCCTGATCCAAGACGGCCTGGAATCCGGCCAGGCGGTAGAGGCTGTCGATTCGATAAAAAATTTGCTGCTCTTTTGAGTAATCTATCGCATTTTGCATGATTCTGGTGGCATTTTCCCCGTCTCCGATAGCGGAAAAGAGAATAGACTCGTAATAATCGAAATCCAGTTTTTTCAAAGGATCCAAGACGCCGGCTCTTTCTTCAAAAACTTTCCGTGATTCCTGGATCATTGCAAGAGCTTCACTGTAGCGATGTTCAGTGAAACTCGTCATCGCCCGGAAAATGTGGATTTCCGCGCTTTGGTTGATCATGTGCAAACCTTCATAAATTTCTTCCGCCTTTTTTAAAGCGCTCTGCCATCCGTCCAGTTTTGCGTGATAGCTGCATCGGCTGTAGATTTCGAGTAGTCTTGCTGATTCGTAACGGAACGGAAGCTTCTCTTTGTATGGTTCTATTTTCTGTACAATATTTTTGTATTCTTTAATGAGTTCTTTGCTCATAACGTCCAATTTATAGAGTTTTTCCACTTCCTGAAGCAATTTTCGTATCTCCACCGTCGAAAATTCTTCCAGCAATTCGTTTTTATTGATTCCCAGTCGTTCTGCGATATAGGCCAGACTCTCCATTGAAGGGTTGGCTTTGTTATTTTCAATGAGGCTGAGCATCCCTTTGGACAGCTCCGCCCCGGCCAACGCCTGCAAAGTCAGGCCTTTTTCTTTGCGCAATTTCCGGATGCGTTCACCTAATGAAGCCATTGTCTCACCTGCTTTTCTGTATAGTTTAATTATATTAAACTTTCGCTTGCAATGCCAATAAAAGCGTGATATATTTTGTTTAATTAAATTAAACTTTCGGAGTGGAGAGTGAAAAAATGAGCGAAGCAGCGAAAATGACACGGGCAACATACCACCTATACACGTTTACCATCAGCAAGCTTATAGCAACGTTCGGCAGTTCGGTTTACGCCTTTGGCATCAGTTTATATGTGTTGGCACTTACCGGATCGGCCGCCAGTTTTGCCATCAACCTGATTTGCAGCATCCTTCCGAGAACCTTGCTGGCGCCTTTTGCGGGTTATATTGCCGACAATTATCCGAAAAAAGCGATAGTCATTCTGGCGCAGCTTGCCAGTGCCTTAGCTGTTGGCGGTTTGCTCCTCTATAGCATCACTGCCGGTTTGTCCCTGACAGCGATTTACACGACAACCGCGCTCATTTCAATCAGCTCCATGTTCGCCAGCGTCACATTTTCTTCTTCAATCGCAAACTTGATCGATTCGGAACGCATCCAAAAAGCGATGGGCTTTAACCAATCTGCCATCGCCATTGCTACAATCGGCGGTCCTGTCATCGGGGGCATCCTGTTCGGATTTGTTTCGATGAATGTCTTTTTGATTATCCAGGTGGCTGCGTATTTGCTCGCTGTAGCACTTGAATCAACGATGGATTTCAAACTGTTTACGAACCGGGTTGCCGAAACGGCCGGGGAGGCGAAAAAATCCATGGTGGCGGGGATGAAGGAAGGCTTCGCGTATTTAAAATCGAACCGGGTAGTGATGGTGATTGTGACTGTCGCCATCGGCATCAATTTCTTCTTCTCGGCCCTGATGATCGGTTTGCCGTTTATCGCAGTGCAGGAACTGAAAATCCAGGCCACCCATTTCGGATTTATCGAAGCGATGATTGCCGTGGGAATGCTCATTTCATCCGTCTATTTCTCCGTGCGGAAAGAAGTGGAATTTCCGTTGCAGTTCGCGAAAAGAGGCATACTCGTAATGTCGGTCCTATTGGCGGGAATGGCCTTGCCGCTGATGCTGGACTTTACGTACGCGGCAGCGGTGATTTACTTCCTGCTCTTGATGCTGGTGTTTGGCATCACGAATGTATTCGTCAACACACCGATTGGGGTCATGATGCAAAAAGATGTGGAAGAAGAGTACCGGGGACGCGTCTTCGGCATTCTGGAATCGATGGCGATGGCCATGATGCCGCTCGGCTATCTATTATTCGGGCTGCTGTATGATCTTGTTCCCGCCGAATATGTCGTCATCGGCAGCAGCGTCTGCCTGGTCGCTTTGACCAGTTATTTGATGCGCCCGTCCATTCTGAAACAGGCGCACCCGGAACTGGATAAAAAGGCATTTCCAGTGAGCCCCGAACTTCAGGAATAAAATATGGGACGAACTCTTTTGCGGCATCTGTTCAGGTTTACGATTATCCAGAAAGGGAAAATCCAGAGAGACTTAACAATCTGGAAAGGATGATTCTGAATGGATAAGGGCAGACCGAAAATTGTTCCCGGACAGGAGCAAGCACGCCAGCCGGGATTTGAGAAAGAAATGGAACCGGCACCGAGTTACGATAACAATCTGGCCGGAAAGGCTCAGCGCCTTCCCGGCAAAAAAGCGATGATTACCGGAGGGGACAGCGGCATCGGCCGGGCGATTGCCTTAGCTTACGCGAAAGAAGGCGCAGATGTTGCCGTCATGTATCTGGATGAACACGAAGATGCCGAAGAAACGAAGGGTCTCATCGAGCAGGTAGGTGGGAAATGCCTGCTGATTGCCGGCGATATCGGAGACGAAACCTTCTGCAAAGAAAGTGTCCAAAAAGTGGTGGATGAATTCGGCGGGCTGGATATTCTGGTGAATAACGCAGCCGAGCAGCATATGCAGACGTCACTAAAGGATATCAGCGCTGAACAGCTGGAACGGACTTTCCGGACCAATGTCTTCAGTATGTTCTATTTAACGAAAGCCGCATTGGAATATATGAAGCGCGGCGCTTCCATCATCAATACGACTTCCATCACCGCTTTCCGCGGCGAGCCGACATTAATCGATTACTCCTCGACAAAAGGGGCAATTCTGTCGTTCACCCGCGCATTATCCGGGTCATTGGCGGAAGAAGGAATCCGCGTCAACGGCGTCGCGCCGGGACCAATCTGGACGCCGCTCATCCCGGCATCATTCCCGTCAGACAAAGTCGAAGGATTCGGCAGCACGACGCCGCTCGGGCGACCTGGGCAACCGGATGAACTCGCACCGGGCTTTGTTTACCTCGCTTCCGACGATTCCTCCTATGTAACGGGGCAGGTATTGCATATTAACGGCGGAACGCCTTACTGAATAAGAAAAGCAAGCACCCCGGTCATGCTGGAGTGCTTGCTTTTTTTGGCGTTTTTAAAGTTTTCAGGGAACCACGGTAAAGGAAGATCAACAGGATGCTGGCAATCGCCAATGCGCCGGACAGGAAATAGATCGAACCGGCCTGCATGGTCAACATCCAGGTAAAGAACAGAGGACCGATAATGCGTCCCAAATTGTCCATCGAATAGGTCATCCCGGCCGCTGTTCCGTATTTGCCGCCGGATTCTTTCGAGGTCAAGGACACAAGAGCGGTCCGTGAAAGAGCGTTGCCGGCTGTGAAAATGCTAAGCGCGACGCCTGCGAAGACCAGGCTGGTAGTGAATGGCAACAGCAGCAAGCCGACAGCGGCGACGATTTGGGCCCAGATGATCCATGTCGTTTCTGCGCCGTCTTTTATTCTGCGGACGACGCCGCCCTGGATTGCTGCATCAACAAAGCCGCTGGCGATGAATAAATAACCGAGTTGCAGCGGCGTGATTGCAATCTGGTCAATTTGGAACAACTGGAAAGTGGATTCCAGGCCGGCCAGAAGGAACGTCACCATGAACGACATCAGGAACAAATAACGGATCCGGAATTGCCATAAGGTGCTTGCGCCTTTCGGGAGCAAAGCGCGTTTCGTCGCTTCGCCCTGCCGCACCGGTTCTTTCAAAACCAGGCTGGCGTAAACCATGAGCAATAGCACCAGCGCAGCAGACGTGGTAAACGGCAATGTCAGTGACACTGTCCCGAGCAAGCCGCCGATCGCCGGACCGAAAATGAAGCCAAGGCCGATTGACATCCCGAGGAGGCCCATGTATTTATTGCGTTCCTCATCTGTCGTGATATCAGCAACATACCCTGTTACCGCAGTATACAGGGCGCCGGAGAAAAGTCCGCCGATGATGCGCGACATATAAAGCAGCGCCAGGTTATCGAGGAACAGCGAGAACAGGAAAAAGCTCAGGCTGAAGCCGGCAAGACCGATCAAAATCAGTTTCTTTCTGCCGGTGCGGTCTGACAGTTTCCCCCATAAAGGAGCGGTGAAAAAGGACGATAATGCATATATCGTAATGAGGCCTCCAACATGGATTTCGCTGTAACCCTGCTGGATAATCACCTCCGGAAGGATAGGGATGATAATGCCGAATCCCAGATATACGAAAAACTGGACCGACATCAGCAATAAAATAGTCTTCTTCATAAAATGAATTCCTGCTTTCTAAAAAGGCTGTGGTTTCAGTTTACTCCTGTTCGGAGCGAAGGTAAATGAAAGGAATGGAGTCGGCGGTTTTTATTGTGGGGGAGAGGGGGTTTTGGAGTTTCTTCAGCCGGAAAATGGGTAAGCCGCACCTCAAACGGTTCAACCCGCACCCCAAACCGATCAAGCCGCACCTCGGCCAAGCCGAACCGCACCTCAAAGCAAAGCTTCCGCACCTCACCGGGAATATTCCGCACCCCAATCGAATCAAGCCGCACCTCGCCTCAAAAAAGCCAACAAAAAACCCGCTCCTCAAATTAAAAGGGAGCGGGTCGAACGTTATTTTTCCAATTTAACACGCTGCAAACGCAGCGCGTTCATGACGACGGATACGGAACTGAATGCCATCGCTGCACCCGCGAGCCACGGTGCCAAAAATCCGGCAGCGGCAATCGGAATGCCGAGTGAGTTATAAGCAAGCGCCCAGAAAAGGTTCTGCTTGATATTTTTCACCGTCAGGCGGCTCATGCGTACGGCATCGACCACGCGCATCAGATCGCCTTGCATCAACGTAACATCTGAAGCTTCGATGGCAATAGCTGTGCCGGTGCCCATTGCCATCCCGATATCAGCTGTGGCAAGAGCGGGAGCGTCGTTCAAACCGTCACCGGCCATCGCGACTTTGCGACCTTCTTTTTGAAGTTTCGCAACAACATCCGCTTTTTCAGCCGGTAGCACGCCGGAAATGACATCATCAATGCCAACCTGGCGTGCAATTGCCTGCGCGGTCCGTTCCTGGTCACCCGTCAGCATAACAACCCGCAAACCGAGTTTCTTCATTTCGCCTATCGCTTCAGCAGCATTGTCTTTAATTGTGTCGGCAACCGCGATCAAACCGGCGAATTTTCCATCGACCGCCATATACATGACCGTTTTGCCATCATCTTCGAGTAACGCTGCCTGTGAATCATTAATTTCGATAAGATCCATCAGTCTGCGGTTGCCCATCAAAACCTCCCGGCCATCGACGGAAGCCCGTATGCCGTGGCCTGGAACCGCTTCAAAGCGGTTGACGGACATATTGGCAAGGCCGTAATCAGCGATTGCTTGCGCCACTGGATGCTCCGATTGGCTTTCTGCGCTTGCCGCCAGGTTTTTCAATTCTTCCATATCAAAACCTTCCGCGCCAATAAAATCAGTGACGACGGGGCGGCCGTTTGTGATGGTACCCGTTTTATCGAGAACAATTGTATCGATGTGTTTCGTATTTTCAAGCGATTCGGCTGTTTTGAACAGGACGCCCTGTTCTGCTGCGCGCCCTGAACCGGCCATAATCGAAGTCGGTGTTGCGAGTCCCAACGCACATGGGCAGGCGATGACGAGAACCGCGATGGTACTTTCAAGCGCGGCACCAACATTACCTGGTGATACAAGGAAGTACCAGACGATAAACGTGACGATTGCAATTCCGACCACAATCGGCACGAAAATGCCGGAAATCTGGTCGGCAATCCGTTGAATCGGCGCTTTCGAGCCCTGCGCCTGTTCCACCACTCGAATGATATTCGACAACACCGTATCTTTGCCAACTTTTTCAGCTTTAACGCGCAAAGAGCCATTGGAGTTGACGGTAGCTGCATAAACCGGATTTCCGGATTCCTTATCGACCGGCAGGCTTTCGCCCGTCAGCATCGATTCGTCGACAGCGGAGTTGCCGGAAATGACGGCTGCGTCGACCGGAATCGAAGCGCCGGGTTTGATCAAGAGGATGTCTCCAACGCGGACTTCGGATATCGGTGTCACAACTGCTTCACCGCTGCGCTCCACCAACGCTGTTTCCGGCTGCAGTTTCATCAATTTCTTGATGGCGTCGGAAGAACGGCCTTTGGCGCGCGCTTCGAATACTTTACCGAGCAGGATCAGCGTAATTAAGATCGCGCTTGTCTCGAAGTACAGTCCAACCATATGGGCGCTGCCAAGATGGGCGAAGACTAAATAGACGCTGTAAAAATAAGCGGCGGATGTTCCGAGTGCTACGAGAACATCCATATTGGCGCTCTTATTCTTTAACGCGAAATAGGCACCTTTATAGAAGGTGGCCCCGATCCAGAATTGAACCGGTGTAGCTAACGCCCACTGCACAAAGGGGTTCATCAGAAAATCAGGCACATACATCCAGGAAGTGAAGGTGAAGTGGCTGACCATCGTCCACAGGAGCGGCAGCGACAGTGCTGCAGAAATCCAGAACAATCGTGTTTTCTTGCGGATTTCCTGTGACTTATAATCCTCAGCTTCTTCATTTTCCTGGTTGAGCACGGCATCATAGCCCATTGATTGAATCTTTTTGACAAAATCTTCAGGAGATAATGTGTTTGGGTTGTATTCGACATGGCCCGTTTCCATCGCCAGATTGACATTGGCGATGTTGACGCCATCCATTTTGTTCAATACTTTTTCGATGCGGGCGGAACAATTGGCGCAGGTCATGCCCTGGATGGTGAAATCCACTTCATCCTGGCGCACGCCATAGCCCAGCTGCTCCACTTTCTGTTCCATATCTTGTAAAGATGCCTGCTCGCCGTCGTATATGATAGAAGCTTTTTCCGTGGCGAAATTGACCGTTGCTTTGCTGACACCGGGCATTTTTTGCAACCCTTTTTCGACACGGTTGGCACAGGCGGCGCAGGTCATTCCTGTTATGGCCAATTCGGTTTGTTTTTCTGGCATTGCTAGTCACTCCTTATACCTTATAGGGGTATATATTCCCTTAAAAAAATAACTGCGTTTCCGCAGTCATTAATTTGTGGATACTACATCGTAGCCCTGTTCTTCAATCGTTTCCGCAATTTTAGCAGCTTCAAGAGATGGATTCGAGTAAGAAACATCGACCGAACCGCTTTCAAGCGATACGTCCACTTTTTCAACGCCATCCAGTTCCATTACACTTTCCGTTACAGCTTTTACGCAATGCTGGCAGCTCATGCCGCTCACTTGCAGATTTATCGTTTTTGTCATTTAAAATTCCTCCTTATTATTTTCGCATCATTTTTTGAATCGTGACAAGTAATTCGTCCAAAATTTCTTCATCGCCTTCTGCCAGCCGGTCTACGACACAGCCCTTCAGGTGGCCTTCAAGCAATAGCTTTGTAACGCCATTCAGCGCAGACTGGGTGGCTGCCAGCTGCGTGATGATATCATCGCAATAGACATCTTTTTCCACCATCCCTTTGATGCCGCGGATCTGGCCTTCCACCCGGCTCAGACGATTTGTAAGATCACGTTTGACAATAGGGGGATGATGACTTTTTCTGCAGGCTTGGGCGGTAACGGGAGCATCATTCAATAATTCGCTCATAGGCTAATCCTCCATGTCCTTTGATAATTCCAATATACCCCTGCCAGGTATATGAGTCAAGGGATTTACAATCTTGCAACTTTGTAATGAAAATGAAAAGTTTAAAAGCTTGAAAAGATGGTATTATATAGATAGACACAGAAATGTCAACTTTTTAACTGTTTTGATGAATCTATTTGGGATTTACATACGTTAATATAAATGAAGGAATATGGAGAGGTGATATGGATGGCGAAGGAAGTAGAAGTTCGCAATATCGTTTCAAATTTATCGAAACTGGGAATCCAAGCAAAAATCACAAAATCACGCACCGAATTATTGAAAGCACTTGCATTGCCGCAACCCCCGCGAACACAATCACAATCTTAATGTAAAAACTCCGACGCTATCCGCGTCGGAGTTTTTATTGGTCTTCTTTGTCGTTGCCGAACATATATGTTTTGTGATGGAACTTCATACTGAAGACGATACCGATTGCCATCATATTCCCGATCAGTGAACTTCCCCCGTAACTGATGAACGGCAATGGAATGCCGGTGATCGGCAAGAGCTGGATCGTCATCCCGATATTCTGGAAAACGTGGAACGTCACCATGGCGATAATGCCCGCGCAAACATAAGTGCTGAACGTATCTTTCAGTTCCAACGTGATTTTCGTCAGGTGATAAATCAGCATGAAGAACAGGATGATGACCACGCTGGCTCCGATAAAGCCGAAATCCTCTGAAATGACGGTGAAGATGAAATCTGTATGATTTTCGGGCACGTATACTTCACGGCCCTGATAGCCTTTACCGAAAACTTCACCGGAACCGATGGCGTTCATGGCAGCAATCAGGTTATAACCCTCGTTGTCTGCATAGGAATAGGGGTCAAGCCATGTGTAGATCCGGGCGAATGCATAGGGTTGGATGCCGAATGTATTGGTCAGGAATTCCTGTGCATTGATCGTCATCCACAGAAGAGTCGTGCCGATGACCGCCACGCTGCCGAAACTCGGAAGAATGATCTTCCACGAGATTCCAGAAACGACGATAATCGCCAGTGTAATGGCAATAAAAACAAGGGCGGTCCCCAAATCAGGCTGTTGGAGGATGAACATCAGCGGAATGAAAAGGAAAAAGCCGATTTTCCCCAAAAGTACCAAATCGGACTTCACCGTTTTTAATGAAAATTTCTCGTGATGGGATGAAATCATTTTTGCCAGCGCCAATATATAGAAGGTTTTCATAAACTCAGCAGGCTGTATATTGACCACAGGCGTATGGAACCAGGCTTTGGCGCCGTTAACGGGTTCGCCAATCTGGCCAGGGCCATCCGGGGCGATCATCAAAAGAATCAATGTGAATATCCCGAAACCGTAAAGATAATAGGCCATTTTCTTATATTGCTCCGGCTCGAAATACATCAGTATACCAATCAGGCCGATGGAAACGATGTAAAATAGGCCTTGCCTCGGTACGAAATTCACATTGTATTGGCCGGAAGTCTGAGCGGAAGAAATCGCAATCAGACTGACGATGAAAAAGAGGAATAATATGAAAGCGAGCGACCAGTCAATCCGGTCGGCAAAGCTTTTATTTGTCTGCATGTGCGTTCACCTGTACTTTTTATTATTGAGAGTCGGTTTACATTATAACTTATTCTTGAAGTTTATGCGTGTTACTAAAGTAATGACGCCGATTAAGTTCAGATGTTTCGTATTTAAGATGCTAGCCCGTATAATGGGTGAGGAATGGAGTGGAGGAAATGGTGAAGAAAGAGAATACTACGGAACATTATGTTCAGCATTTATATATCTATCTGAATGATGCTGATCAATTTGCCTTGTTCAGCGGCCTGACCTTCGCCCAGTTTATGGATGCTATAAAGATGCCCAAGAACCTACTGCTGCTAAAGCATTCTTATGAAGATGCTTCTTATAATATGCATACCCAGATGGAATTCGCTTCACAGGAGGAATTTCCGGAGCTGCGCAAATCCAGGGCAGCCAAGGAAGGGGAGTTCTGCTGGATCGATTTCCGCAGTGAAAAACAATTGAATTCCCTGACTCCGCAGGAACAGGCGGAACTATTGTATATAGGCCATAAAAAAGAGACGGTGCGGTCGCCTTTTTATTCAACCTTATTGAACGAATTTGTCTATTTGTCGAGCGGTGATGAGCAGACAACCAAAATATATTTCCGCAATCTGGAGCGGCTGAACGAATTGGTCGGGAATTATTTTATCCAGCAGATCCGGCGGGAAGACAATGGCCAGAATTTTTGGCGGCGCAAAGCGAAGGATATGATACCCGAGTTGCCTGATGAAATCCTGAAATCAATAAAGGAATATTATCGCGAAGGCATCCTCATTTCACTTGCCGATCCGGAAAAGACGAAGAACACGATTGAATTGCATATCCGTCAGGTCGAAGAAATCGCCTTTATGGACGATTTTTGGTCGGATATAGATGAATACACCAAGCAGGAAGTGATGCGGAAAATTGTCTATGACCGCAAACTTAAGCAATGGAAATAAGAGATATAGAGGCTTAACACTCTCAGGCTGCCGGGAATACCGGCAGCTTTTTCAATTGGGATAAAGATGGAAATCGCTTTCTTTTCAGGAAATAATTTTTCGTATAAACCTCTTCGTGATAAACTAAAGAATATTGAAAAACGAAATGAGGTTTATTGGGATGAAAAAAAAGGTCGGTTTATTATATGGCGGAAAATCCGCAGAGCATGAAGTTTCCCTTTCAACGGCACAGGCAGTTACAAAAGCCTTGAATTTTGATAAATACGAAGTCTATCCAGTTTATATCACCCAGGAAGGGGAATGGCGTAAAGGCGCATCTCTTGCAGGTCCGGCAGGCAGCATTGAGCAATTGCAGCTTGGACAAGGAAATTCTGCGCCAAATGATATTTCGGGATTTCTTCCTGCAGAACAGGAAAATGGCCTCGATGTCATCATTCCTTTGCTTCACGGACCTAATGGTGAAGATGGAACAGTGCAGGGATTGCTGGAAGTCATGAACCTTCCATATGCTGGGAATGGTGTGTTGGCTTCCTCTGCCGGTATGGACAAAGTCGTCATGAAGCAATTATTTGAGATTGCTGGTTTGAAACAGACGCCTTATGTGTATTTTATAAGAAGAGATTGGAAAAATAGCCAGGGGGAATTGGTACAGAAAATCGCTGGCGAATTACAATGGCCGGTATTCGTCAAGCCGGCAAACCTGGGGTCGAGTGTCGGTATCAACAAGGCTGAAAACGAAAATGAGCTTATCGCCGCTGTAAATGAGGCTTTGAAATTTGACCGGAAAATCGTGGTCGAGCAAGGCGTCAATGCCCGTGAAATTGAAATCGGTGTGCTGGGCAATGATACTCCGGAATGTTCGGTGGCTGGTGAAATCAAGCCATTGAAAGCCTTCTACGATTACCAGGCGAAATATAAAGATGGCAATACGGCCATGATCATTCCGGCTGAACTTAACGAAGACGTCTACGCGGAACTCGTGGAGTCGGCGAAAAAAGCCTTCAAAATCCTGGATTGCTCAGGATTGGTGCGCGCTGACTTTTTCGTAACAGCGGACAACGAAATCCTGATCAACGAAGTGAATACATTGCCTGGGTTTACGCCGTTCAGCATGTTCCCTCTATTATGGGAAAATACAGGGATGGCTTACCCGGATTTGATTGAAAAGCTTATCGACCTTGCCATTGAACGCTATGAGGAAAAACAATTACTGCAAGTAAAAATGGATTGAGTGGAGAAACCGATGAAAAAAATGATAGAGCAAGTAGCCAAGTGGCTTGATGTAAAAACGAATTTAAAAGACATTGAAATAACAGGAGTTTCTATTAATACCCGAACGTTGCAGAAGGGGGATCTTTTTGTGCCGTTCCGTGGAGAAAAGGTCAACGGCCATCAATATGTTCGCCACGCCATCGAAGCGGGAGCGTCTGCCGCGCTCTGGCAGCGGGATGAGCCATCGCCTCCGGATGATTTGCCGATTCTGATCGTGGACGACTGCCAAAAAGCGCTGCAGGAAATGGCGCGCGCATACCGTGATGAACTGTCGACAACGGTCATCGGCATTACCGGTTCGAACGGCAAAACCTCGACCAAAGATTTGGTTGCCAGTGTGCTGAAGCCGTATTTCAAAGTGCAAAAAACCCAGGGCAATTTCAATAATGAACTGGGCCTGCCGCTGACAATTCTTTCGTTAGATGAAGATACGAAGTTTGCGGTGCTCGAAATGGGCATGAGTGGACTCGGCCAAATCGAATTTTTATCGGAATTGGCGCGGCCGGATTACGCGATCATCACCAATATCGGTGAAGCGCATATGCAGGATCTCGGTTCCCGGGAAGGGATCGCACAGGCGAAATTTGAAATTACTGCGGGTCTTGAAACCCATGGGAAATTGTTCTACGATGGCGACGAGCCGCTGCTGAAACCTTTTGTTGAAAGCTTTCCGCAGGCAGTTTCATTCGGCTTTGACGATAATAACGAAATGACGGTAACAGATATCCGCGCCACGGAGAATGGCAGCACATTCATGGTCAGCGGCATCATAGACGCGACGTTCACCATACCCGTTCTCGGCGACCATCAGGTGAAAAATACGCTGTCGGCTATTTTGATCGCATTGGAAGCCGGTTTGACGGAGGAAGATATTCGGAAATCGCTGAAAGACGCGGCATTGACTGATATGCGGATGCAGATGATCCACGCGAAAGACGGTGCGATATTCATCAATGACGCCTATAATGCGGCACCTTCTTCCATGAAAGCGGCTTTGAACTTCATCCGGGAAACGACGATGAAAGAAGATAAATGGGTTGTTCTTGGTGACATGCTGGAACTCGGAGACCACGAACGTGAGTATCATGAGGCGATTGCCAAATCCATCAATTCGGAGATTAATGGTGTTTGTCTGTATGGACCCAGAATGGAATGGCTTTATACCAAACTTAAGGAAACGTTTGGAGGCAAGTTGATTTGGAGCAAAGACGATTACCGTCCGATTATCGATTTTCTGGAGAAATCGATTTCTCCAGAATCCGTCATTCTTGTGAAGGGTTCGCGCGGTATGGCTCTTGAAAACATCATCGAACCTTTTATCGAGAACTGATTGAAAGAAGGAAATACTGTGAAAATCGGAGTTTTAATGATCCACGGTTTTACGGGAGGGCCATTCGAAGTGCAACCGTTTGCTGATTATATAGAAGAAAAAACTGACTGGATTGTGAAAATCCCGAAGTTGCCCGGCCATGGTGAAAGCCTGAACCTTAAGAACAAGTCCGCGGAATCGTGGATGATGGCAGCCGAGCAGGCATTGAAAGAATTAAAAAAGCAGGTAGACCAAGTGGTCATCGTCGGTTTTTCAATGGGCGGTTTGATCGCCATGTATCTGGCGATGCGCTATAAAATCGAAAAACTGGTGCTGCTGAGCGCCGCTGTCAAATACGTCAGCGCAAGGCAGATGCTGGAAGAGGTTCGGATTGCCACGGCAGATGCAGTAAAAGGGCGGCTCGCGCAAAATCCATTGTTCCATCTGTACGAATACAAAGTATTGAATACGCCAATCAGTTCAGCTTTCGAATTTTTGCGGGTTGTCAAAATGGTTGAGCCTTATTACGACAAGTTGACGCTCCCGGTTTGCATCGTCCAAGGGAAAAAGGATGGAATTGTGCCGGTAACTGCCGCTGAACATATATACAATCAACTCGGTTCGGTCCAAAAGGAAATCTATCATTCCCAAAACGGTGCGCATCTGATTTGCTATAGCGATGACCGCGATTTATGGTTTGCGCATGTTTTGGCTTTTATGGATAATAGAGGCGAATAAACTGATTAATGGAACCTTTGCGTATTGATTGCAAGTGTCCTTGAAGCGTGTTATTCTAATTGAAACAATGGATACATTTTTGAAGCACTCTTCCCAGTTGAAGAGTATTTTTTTGAGCAAAACGGTTTGTTCTACTTATAGGGCATCAAAACCCGCCGATCAGACCGCTCGGCAACGCCCGAGCTTTTTCTGTTCACACATCCCCTCTGACTTAAAACTACAGAGTATGATTTTCGACGTGAAACTTCCTCATAAAGGCTCGACTTTGTCGCTATTTCATCTAAAATGTACACCATTTGTAAATAAGATGAAGACAAAAGGAGATTGAAAACATTTGGTAAAATTTTCAGAGTTAAATATCAGCGAAACAACTTTAAAGTCCGTAAAACGCATGGGGTTTGAAGAAGCAACACCGATTCAAGAAGGTACAATCCGCTTAGGTATGGAAGGCAAGGACATTATCGGACAAGCCCAAACGGGAACTGGTAAAACAACTGCATTCGGTATTCCGTTGATTGAAAAAATCGACACTAAAAATGGCAATGTACAAGGATTGATCATCGCACCAACACGCGAATTGGCAATTCAGGTTTCAGAAGAATTATACAGACTGGGCCAGGATAAAAATGTGCGCATTCTTTCAGTATACGGAGGCCAAGAAATTAGCCGTCAAATCCGTGCACTTAAAAACGGTCCACAAATCATCGTTGGTACACCAGGACGTCTTTTGGACCATATCAACCGCCGCACGCTTAAATTGGACAATGTTAACACGTTGATCCTTGACGAAGCTGACGAAATGTTGAACATGGGCTTCATCGAAGACATTCAAACAATTATGGCAAGTGTTCCAGATACTCGCCAGACATTGTTGTTCTCAGCAACTATGCCGGATGCTATCCGCAAAATTGCAGAGAAATTCATGAAGACTCCTGAAATCGTTAAAATCAAATCAAAAGAAATGACTGTTGAAAACATTGAGCAATTCTATGTTAAAGCAGTAGAACGCGAGAAATTCGACGTTCTTTCACGCCTTTTGAATGTGCAACAGCCTGAACTTGCGATCATTTTCGGACGCACAAAACGCCGTGTTGATGAATTAGCGAAAGCTTTGAATATCCGCGGTTACCTTGCTGAAGGAATTCATGGTGACTTGAGCCAGGCGAAACGTATGTCAGTTTTGAAGCAGTTCAAAGCAGGTAAAATCGACATTTTGGTTGCAACAGATGTAGCAGCTCGAGGACTTGATATCTCAGGCGTATCACACGTATATAACTTTGATATTCCACAAGATCCTGAAAGCTATGTCCACCGTATCGGCCGTACTGGCCGTGCAGGTAAAAAAGGAGTCGCAGTCACGTTTGTAACACCACGTGAAATGAGCTACTTGGCAATCGTTGAAAGAACAACTAAGAAAAAAATGGAAGCATTGATTCCACCGACTGCTGACGAGGCTGTACTTGGCCAAAAACGCGTTGCGATGGAACAATTGGTTGAAATGACTGGGAAAAACAACCTCGGCGACTATCGCGAGCTTGCGACTCAGATGTTGGAAAGCCACGAGGCAGTTGATTTGATTGCAGCGGCTCTTAAAACAATGACGAAAGAACCGGAAGATGTACCGGTTTCAATTTCCGAAGAGCGTCCATTGCCATCACGCGGTGGCGGAGGCTATAAAGGAAAAGGCGGAAGCGGCGGACGCAGCAGTGGAGGCGGCGGTTATAAAGGCAACCGTTCTTCAGGCTCGGGCTCAGGTTCAGGCCGTCCAGCTAGCAAGGGCGCAAGCTCAGGCGCAAGCCGTCGCCGTGAAGGCGCAAGCGGAAGCGGCGCAAGCGGCGGAGGACGTCCAGGACGCACTCGCCGTCACGAATCTTAATAATAAATGACCAAATAGCCCGCCGGCAGGAAACTGCCGGCGGGCTATTTTTTATGGGAAGAAATAAGGACGCCATTAAATTTTTATTTTCTTCACAAAGTACGGGGCTGCTGAAACATTCCTGCTATTGAATCGTAGAGTAGAATATGAAACACTGAGAGTATGAACAATGGAATGGGGAGACGGACATGAATAATCAGCCGAAAAACAGAATCTCACAAAAAGGGTTAACGGTATGGAGGCTTTACGGTCTTATTGAAACCTTCGTCCTCGCATTGCTGGCAGGTGGTGCGGCTGCACTCACCTATTTCTTCGAATGGCCGGTGTGGCTGTATGCCGTTTATGCGGGCACACTCTTATTGTTCGCTTTTTTACTGATTTACCTGTTTCCGAAAATTCGCTGGCAACGCTGGCGCTATGAAGTGAGAGAGCAGGAAATTGAATTGCAGCACGGTTTATTTATCGTAACTCGTACGTTGGTGCCGATGGTGCGGGTGCAGCACGTCGATACAGAACAGGGGCCAATTCTTCGCCGCTATGATTTGGCGGAAATCACCATTTCGACTGCTGCAACAACACATACCATACCGGCTTTAATCACCTCTGAAGCAGATGAATTGAGAGGCATGATTTCAGCATTGGCAAGGGTGGCGGAAGACGATGTCTAACACACGCTATAAATTGCACCCCGTATCCGCTTTTATAAATTTTATGAAAAGCTTAAAAGAGCTGATCATTCCATTTGTGGTAATTTTTGGTGTTAATATATTCAGGGATGGCGGCATCAGCTCGATGTTCAATCAGGGTTGGATGGGGCTTTTGCCCTTATTGATCGGTCTTGTAATGGTGCTGTTTTCATTGATTGTTGGAATCATCAAGTGGAAGAGGTTTGACTATTGGTTTGAAGACGGAGAATTGCGCATTGAATACGGCCTTTTTGTAAAAAAGAAGCGATACATACCTTTTGAGCGGATTCAGAGCCTTAATTACACTGAAGGGATTTTCCATCGCCCTCTCAATCTTGTAAAGGTCCGTGTGGAAACAGCCGGCTCCGGCAAAGCAGGAGAAGCAGAAGCGGAATTGACAGCAATTAAACGGGAAGATGCAGAACGCATCGAGACCGAAATGGAAAACGCAAAACATCGGTCAATTCCGGTCATGGGGCCTCTCGAAGCAGAACAAGCGCTTGTTGAAGAAACGGCAACTCCGCAGAAAAAGGAATTGCGAACGCTTTATCGCATGTCGATGAAGGAATTATTGATCCTGGCAACGACTTCGGGGGGGATAGGAGTCGTCCTCTCAGCGGTAGCCATTTTCCTATCACAATTCAGTGACTTAATTCCATATGAAGCAATTTACGAAGAAGTCATGCTGTTCTTGCGTTTCGGCTATCTTATTGTGGCACTCGCGGTATTCGCCGGACTTCTCGTTGCTTGGGTTATATCGGTGATCTTGACACTCTTGGCGAACTATCAATTCACCATCCAGGTGGATGACGACCATATCTTTATCACAAGAGGACTCCTCGAGAAGAAAAAGGTCTCGGTGCCATTCAAACGGATCCAGGGAGTAAAAGTTTCAAGAAATCCGCTGCGTGAATTATTTGGTTACGGCGTAGTGACAGTTGAAAGCGCAGGAGGTTCAATGGGCGGGAAAGACGAAAAGATTCGTTTGTTTCCTTTGGTCAAAAACGATCGCATGCTGCCGGTTCTGAAGGAATTGTTCCCGGAAATGGAATTTCAGCCGGAGCTTGTAAAAGCTCCGAAAAGAAGCGTCCATTTTTATTATCGCCTCGACTTCCTTTGGATGCTGCCATTGATCGGTGCCTTGAGTTATTTCTTCTTCCCTTACGGTCTGTTGTCATTGTTGATAGTGCCACCGGTGATTGGGATAGGAGTCTGGCAGCACCGGACCACGGGCTATGCGCTTACCGGAAAACAGTTGACCATGGAATTTCGGGGTCTCAGCAAACATAGTTTCTATGTCTGGAAAAAACGGGTGCAGGCGGTCAATGTGCTGCAAACTTATTTCCAGCGACGAAAAAAACTTGCTTCCATAGAGGTGACGATCAAATCAGGCATGCTCGGCTATGCCGCACGCATCAACTATATGGAAAAAGAA
Organism: Planococcus sp. (in: firmicutes); assembly: GCA_035461005.1. Taxonomy (GTDB): domain Bacteria; phylum Bacillota; class Bacilli; order Bacillales_A; family Planococcaceae; genus Planococcus. The sequence goes on from DATHVZ010000152.1 coordinate 77,910, forward strand.
GACGCCAGCCGCATTCTCGACTGGTATCACCCAACACCCATTGCAGCCAAACAAAAAGGTCAGCCGGAGTAAATCCGGCTGACCTTATCTTTTTCCTTTCCAGCTTACAATGCGTTTCGGATGGAAGAAACCGAGCCCAATCAGGAAGCCGGTAATCAATCCTGCGATATGCGCAGTAACGTTAATGTTCGGCGTCAGGAAAGTTAGGATGACGCTGATGACAAGAATCGGCAACAGGATCTGTTTTAATTCCGGCAAGGCGCGCCCCCCGTAATACAATAATGCTCCATAAGCACCGAACACGCCGAAGATGGCTCCGCTGGCACCGAGGTGCAGATAATCTGGTGGCTGAAGGAAATACGTTGCGATGTTTGCGAATATACCAGCCATCGCATAAACGGTGATAAAGCGCACTTTGCCGACCAATCGTTCAAGCTCCGGCCCAAACAGGAAGAGAGAGAACATATTAAACAGCAGGTGCATCAGTCCGCCGTGCAGGAACATCGGCGTGATGAAACGCCACCACTCCCCTTCTGAGATAAGCAGGTTGTAACCGACGCCAAAAATGCGGATATTAGGACCGAGCAAGGGAATCCATGTTAAAATATGTATCAAAACATTAATCGCAATCAATGTAGATACGACAGGATATAAGCGTAAATACTCGGAAAAACTTTCTCTGCGAATAAACATTTCGTCACCTCTGTTTCATATTGGCTATTATACCTTTTTAGTGTTTGGGATTGAAAGGAGAAACATTTATGATTACTGGAATCGGTTTGGACATCGTGGAACTGGAGCGGATCAGGCGGCTTGACGGCAAATCGGCAAAATTCCGTGAACGCATTTTGACCGCAAATGAATTGACCGAATACAATTTGCTGTCGGCCAACAGAAAAACGGAATTCCTGGCCGGTCGCTTTGCTGTAAAAGAAGCTTTTGGCAAGGCGAAGGGAACAGGAATCGGTAAAATGTGCACGTTTCATGATATTGAAATCAGAAAAGATTTGAACGGCAAACCTTCCGTTTTTTACCGGGGAGAAGAAGATGGACTGGTTTCCATAACACATACAAAGGAATATGCTGCAGCGCAGATCCTTTTACAATCAAAGATGCAGACAGGAGACGAATGATGGAGACAAATTACAGACCAACAAAAGCGATTGTTGACCTTTCGGCAATTGATCATAATATAAAGGCATTAAAAAAGAGGTCGGACGGGGCAAAGCTGATGGCGGTGGTAAAAGCGGATGCTTATGGCCACGGTGTATTGGCTGTGGCGCGGCAAGCGCTGAGGAGCGGCGCATCGATGCTCGCTGTGGCGACTCCGGATGAGGCGCTCCACCTGCGTGAAAATAACATTGACGCGGAGCTTCTGGTTATGGGCGCATCACCTGTCCGATTCATCAAAGAGGCGATAAAACGAAACATCAACCTGACAGCCTACTCTATGGAATGGGTGGAAGCTGCAGCCGAAGAGCTGAAGAGTGAAACCGAGACTCTGAAAATCCATCTGAAATTCGATACAGGAATGAGGCGAATCGGCTTTCAGCCGGAACAAGCTGATGCGGCGTTCACATTTGTCGGAAATCATCCTTTCGCGGTGGAAGGGCTGTATACACATTTTGCCACCGCTGATGAAGCCGACAACCCTCTATTTCTCAGACAGGTAGAAGAGATTAACGCTGTAAGGAAAAAATGGAAGGGCGGGCGTTTGGTTTTCCATGTATCAAACAGCGCGGCGGCGATCCTCCATCCGGAATTGTCATTTGACGCAGTGCGCACCGGCATCTCAATCTACGGAATAGCGCCATCAGCTTACGTAAAGAAAGAATCACCGTTCGAATTGGAGCAGGCAATGAGCCTGGAAACGGAAATCATCCACGTCAAGAAAGTGAAGAAAGGCGAAACACTCAGTTATGGGGCGACATATATGTGTGAGAAGGACGAATGGATCGCGACCTTGCCGATCGGCTACGCGGACGGTCTTGTCCGCGGCCTGCAAGGACAGGAAGTGCTGGTGAGAGGCCAAAGGATGCCGATTGTCGGCCGCATCTGTATGGATCAATGCATGATTCGACTGACCGAAAAAATTTCAGTGGGAGAAAGAGTGCAATTGTTGGGTTCTCAAAAAGGCGACACCATTCTAATAGAAGAATGGGCAGAAAAACTGGGAACTATCCCTTATGAAATACCGTGTATTCTGACGAAACGTGTGCCGCGGGAATACACGGGGGGGTGAAGAACTTCAAGAATTGTCTTTCCATAAGGCGTCCGGGATGTTAAGATTGCAGATATAGAAAGAAAGAACAGAGAGAACAACGGTATTCCGGAGGTGTCAGCTGTGTACAAGAGATCCAAGACAAAAGAGGTAGTCGTTAAGCTGCCGAAGCAATTGATTTCAGAACTTACTACACATTCAGATGAACGGGTTCAGGAAGATGGAGAATATATTTACGTTTCAACTCAGCGTGTTATGAAAAACATGTATGACTCAAATCATATTCGGGAAGCAATGATCAAGGGCTACGTGGAGATGTCGCAGATTAATCTGTCGATTTCTTGTGAATGTTCTCATGCAGAGTACGAAGCGGAGCATATGACTGTGCGACTCGTAAGCGGAGGGTGACAATTTGATTGTAAAACGCGGTGACGTTTTTTTTGCGGAATTATCACCAGTGGTCGGGTCAGAGCAGGGTGGAACCCGGCCGGTGCTGGTAATTCAAAATGATATAGGAAACCGGTTCAGTCCAACTGTCATCATTGCGGCAATTACAGCTCAGATCCAGAAAGCCAAGCTTCCGACCCATGTCGAAATCGATGCCAAGAAATATAGTTTTGAACGGGATTCGGTTATCTTGCTGGAACAATTGCGGACGATTGACAAATCACGGCTGACAGATAAGATCACCCAATTAGATGACGCCTTAATGGAAAAAGTTGATGAGGCACTTGAAATAAGCGTTGGACTCGTTAAGTTCTAAATATACATACACCCGAAAACATCCGAAGAGGTTTTTCTTCGGATGTTTTTTGCAATATAACTGCCGGAAAAAGCGCTGGGATACAAAAAAAGATGTGAAAAATGCATATTTCCGATACAATAAAAGATAGAGAATCTAAAACAGACAGTTCTAGCGACAGTGGAAAAATTATAGAGAGTTGTAAGAGCCCGAGGAGGATCCTTAAATAGATGAATAAGCAAATGGCCAGATATATTCAAGAAAATATGACTGAAATTATTTCGAATTGGCAGGAAATGATGAAGGCTGAAAAAGGTGAACGTTCTTTCGAAGTTATGCCTGCAGAATTGATGGAACAGACAAGCAGGGAATTCGCAGAACTGATGACATCGAATTTATTGGAAAGCCATGAGGCTTATGAAAGCCGCCTGAATGATTTTTCGGAAAAAGTGGTACGCTATGGTTGGTCCATCACATTTGTCACGAAAGCCATCAATCATTTTGGGGAAATCGTCTTTAATGGTATGGAAAGGGATGGGCTGATCAATGAAGGAAATCTCCGTGGTTTTGTTGAAGAATTCAACAAATGGATCACCCCTATCCGTGACAGCACCATCGATACATATTCGGAAATCTGGGAACGCACTGTAAGCCTTCAAAAAATTGCGTTGCAGGAACTTTCCGCTTCATTGATTCCGGTTTTTGATAAAGTTTCGGTTATGCCGCTTGTAGGGACTATTGATACTGAACGCGCACGCCTTATAATGGAAAACCTTCTGGAGGGTGTGGTCAAGCATCGAGCAGAAGTGATACTGCTTGATATCACCGGTGTTCCGGTGGTCGATACAATGGTTGCCCATCATATTATCCAGGCTGCAGATGCTGTCCGGTTAGTGGGGGCGAAATGTATGCTTGTCGGCATCCGGCCAGAAATTGCCCAAACGATTGTTACTCTGGGCATTAATCTGAATGAGTTCACCACAACGAGCACCTTGCAACGCGGCGTTGAACAGGCTCTTGCTTGGACAAATCGAAAAATTGTGGAGGTTGATGAAGAATGAATGTTCGTATACCGATATTGAAACTAAGAGATACCTTAATCGTCTCCATTCAGTGGGAATTGGATGATCAGACTGCCATCCAGTTCCAGGAAGATTTATTGACTAAATTACATGAAACAAGTGCCCGGGGTGTAGTGATCGATTTGACTTCAATTGATTTCATCGATTCTTTCATCGCGAAAGTTTTGGGAGACGTCATCAGCATGTCAAGCTTAATGGGAGCGCGAGTTGTTATCACAGGTATTCAGCCGGCCGTTGCTATCACTTTAATCGAATTAGGAATTCGACTTGAAGACGTCATGACAGCATTGGACTTAGAAAACGGTTTGGATAAACTTCAATTGGAATTGGAGGCTTAACGATGAGCAACCAATCCTCAGTGGAAATTCAGACAGAATGGGATATTGTAGCCGCCAGACAACTCGGCCGTAATGTGGCTAAAGAGTTGGGTTTCGGTACAGTAGACCAGGCTCGTATTACGACGGCAATCAGCGAGCTTGCCCGCAATATCTATTTATATGCTGGCCAGGGGAAAATTGAAATTCAGCGTCTGACAGAAAATGGTGTCAACGGCATATTAATTATTGCCGTAGACAGTGGACCGGGAATTCCGGACGTCCGCAAGGTAATGGAAGATGGCTTCTCTACTTCTGGCGGACTTGGCGCTGGACTGCCGGGTGTCAAGAGGTTGATGGATGACTTTAAGATAGAAACAACCCTAGGTGAAGGGACAGACATAAGAGCTACTAAGTGGCTTCGATAGGGGGGATTCTTTGTGGTTCAAAAAACCGGGAGTCAGTATAAGGAAATATTGAACCAATATATGCAGCGGCAATCCGAACAGAATCTGTATGTCGGGCAAAATTTCAGCCGTCAGCTTATTTCAGAAAATACTTCTCCGGAAGATGTTATCAGCATGCATAAAGCGGCGATGCAGGAATTATATGAAGAAATGCCGGAAACGGTCTGGCATTCCTTCGACTTTCTGATTGAAATGATGATCAACTACGGTCTGGCTCTGCAGGAGCGTCAAAGCTTATTGCAGCGGCAGGAAGAGTTGCGGATGGAAATGGATTTGGCGGCCAATGTTCAGGCGACATTATTGAAGACAACTTTGCCATCACTCGAAGGATTGGATATCGGTCTGCTTTCTGTGCCTTTGCGCAAAATGAACGGAGACTATATATATTTCATCAGTGACAAAAACGGGCACGCCGGAATAGCTGTAGCCGATGTAATCGGCAAAGGCCTGCCGGCGGCCTTATGCATGTCCATGGTTAAATTTGGCATGGACAGCATGAACGATTCAATGGCTTTCCCGCGGGAAGTATTAAAAACCATCAATCGGATTGTGGAAAAAAGTGTCGACGATTCCATGTTCGTCTCGATGTTCTATGGGAGATATGAAGCTGAAACCAGTACCCTGACGTATGGGTCGGCTGGCCATGAACCGGCGATGTTGTATCGGGCGGAAACCGGAGAATTTAAAGAGCTTACCGTAAAAGGGCTGCTTCTTGGGGTTTCTCCAATGGCTACCTATGAGGAAAAAGAAGTGAAATTGGAAGAGAATGATATGGTCATCATGATGACGGATGGAGTCACGGAAGGCCGAACCGCCGAGGGATTCATAGATCGCCAGGTGATCAATGAATTGATCTTGCGGAAAAAAGACGAACCTGCCCAGGTGATCGTTCAATATGTCTATGATGAATTAGTCCGCATGCAGAATGCAGAGTTAAGCGATGACTTTACATTAGTGATTTACAAAAAAGTCTGATTGTATGTTTAACTGCCATTGTATTGTGGTAAACAAACTTACAGTGGCTTTTTTTATTTATGACAGTGGCTTTTTTTAATTTTTGATAATTATAGAAAAACGGGGTGTCAAAAGATGAATATTCAAATTGATTTGCAAGAGTCGGATAAATTCCTTAAGGGACATATACGCGGGGAAATTGATGCGCATACTGCACCGGTTCTTCGGGAGAAATTGGAAGCGTATCAAAATATAGAATCATTGAATGCTGACCTGGACCTTTCAGATGTGGATTATATGGATAGTACCGGGCTTGGCGTTTTTGTTGCTTTTTATAAATCAGTAAATTCCCAGGGTGGGCATTTAAAATTGAGTGGCCTGTCTGCCCGTTTAAAACGACTGTTCGATATTACCGGTTTAGGTGATATCATGGATATCGAATCAGCCGAAAAAGGTGGTAATTAAAATGCGCCCTTTTGATTATGTTGAAATGCGTGTCCCTGCTAAATCCCAATACGTCGGCGTTGCGCGCTTGACGATATCCGGATTGGCAAGCCGAATCGGTTTTACTTATGATGACATTGAGGATTTAAAGATTGCTTCGAGCGAAGCTGTTACCAATGCTGTACAGCATGCTTACAGCGAAGATGAAGATGGCGAAGTCGTGATTGGCTGCGCTCTATACGGAGATAAAATTGAAATAATGGTTGCTGACCATGGCCAAAGCTTCAATTTTGAAGAAACAAAGGCGAAAGTGGGCCCATATCACGATCAGGTTGAAGGAGATTTTCTTCGCGAAGGAGGACTTGGCCTCTATTTAATCGAAACATTAATGGATGAAGTAAAAGTCCATCATCAGGAGGGCGTGACAGTCTTCATGACAAAGTATGTTGGAGGAGAGCAGGTGGAAGAGGATGTCGAAACGATCTCATCCTAATCAGCCGACCAAAGAGCAGGTATTGGAATGGATTGAAGCTTATCAGAGAAATGAAGATGAAGAAGCTCAAACGCATCTGGTGAATAATTACAAGCGTCTCGTGGAGTCCATTGCCCGGAAGTATTCGAACGGGAAATCTTACCACGAAGACATTGCGCAGGTGGGTATGCTTGGGCTTTTAGGTGCTATCAGGCGCTATGACCCTTCATTTGGACGCAGCTTTGAGGCGTTTGCTGTGCCGACAATTATCGGTGAGATCAAACGTTTCCTGCGCGATAAGACCTGGGCTATCCATGTGCCTCGCAGAATCAAGGAATTGGGACCGCGAATCAAAGCGACAGTAGAAGTTTTGACGAGCGAGCTACAGCGTTCACCCCAAGTCTGGGAAATCGCCGAATACCTTGATGTTGAAGAGGACGATGTGCTCGAAGCGATGGAAATGGGCAAGAGCTATCAGGCCTTGTCGATGGACCATTCTTTGGAGGCCGATTCAGACGGAAGCACCGTGACTCTATTTGACGTTGTTGGGCAAGAGGACGACGGTTATGAAAAAGCAGATCAGCGCATGTTGGTGGCAAACGCGATGAATGTGCTTTCAGAACGTGAAAAGCAAATCATCCAATACACCTACATAGAGCAGCTGAGCCAAAAAGAAACCGGAGATAAATTAGGCATCTCCCAAATGCATGTTTCCCGCCTTCAGCGAAAAGCCATCAAGAAGTTGCAAGAAGCCATATTAGCGGCAGGTGGAGTTTCGTAGTGGAAAAAATCCGTCACCAATATATTGACGCTTGTATCTTCAACGAAGCAAAAAAAGGTAATTTTGAATCCGGAGACAGCTATCACACCGTGTTGACGGAAGATTACTTTATTTGCTCAGTAGCTGATGGTCTGGGGAGCGGGCCTGTTGCGAGAGAATCATCACAGGTCATTCCGCAAATTCTGAGAGAACATCACCACGAACCAATAGACAGTTTGATGAAACGTTTCAATGATTTGATGGTACAGAAGAGAGGCGCAGCAGTTGCCATCTTCAAAGTGGACTTTAAGAACAAGACCCTGGAATACAGTTGTGTCGGCAATATCAGATTCTACCTTTACCGCAAACAGAGCGATGAAATGATTTATCCGCTTCCGGTAATGGGCTATCTATCCGGCCGGCCACAAAAATTGAATACGCAGCTTTACACTTATATGGAAGGTGATTTATTTCTCATCCATTCCGATGGGGTAGAGTTGCGCAACCCGAAATCGCTCATGCGGAGATCGGGAGTCCCCGAACAATTATACTTTGATATTCTCGCTACTATCCAAACAGGTGACGATGCGACATTCATAACAGGAAGCCTTCTCAAATGAGTTGGCTTCTTTTTTCTATGGTAAAATAGAATGGAATTAAAGGAGAGTGTTTTGATGGAACTACAACAAATCCAAAGCTTGATCGCAAAAGAGGTAAGTGTACGCCCGAACCAGGTCGCACAAGTAATCGCCTTGATCGAAGACGGCAATACGGTGCCTTTTATTGCCCGCTACCGCAAAGAAGCGACGGGGTCGCTTGATGAAGTGCAGATTAAATCAATCGATGACCGTTATGCCTATATTCAAAATCTCGAACAACGAAAAATAGAAATCATCCGTTCAATTAAGGAACAGGAAAAATTGACTCCGGAGTTGGAAAAGGAAATCCAGGGAGCCACCGTTTTGCAACGGATTGAAGACCTTTACCGTCCCTTTAAACAGAAACGCCGCACGAAAGCTATCATCGCGAAAGAAAAAGGCTTGCAGCCATTGGCCGACTGGTTATACGAAGGCGGCAAGGGCGATATAGTGAAAAAAGCCTCGGAATTTATTGGCGAAAATGTGATGGATGTTGAAGAGGCGCTGCAAGGGGCCCAGGATATACTGGCTGAGTCCTTCGCTGATGATGCCGATATTCGCGAAAAAATCCGTTATATGACGAGAAAAGATGGCGTTATTTCAACTTCTGCAAAAAAAGACCATAACGATGAGAAACAGGTTTTTGAAATGTACTATGAATACGAAGAAGCGATACAAAAAATTGTGCCTCACCGCATTTTGGCCATTAACCGAGGAGAAAAGGAAAATGTCCTGAAAGTATCAATCAATCCGCCTGCTGATCGGATCATCACGTTGATGAAAAGAAAGTGGGTGACAACTTCCGATACTGCAAACACCTACTTGGAGCAGGCAATTGAAGACAGCTATAAGCGCCTGATCCAGCCCTCAGTGGAGCGGGAAATCAGGAACGAACTTAGCGAAAAAGGTGAAACTCAGGCAATCCATATCTTTTCTGAGAATCTGCGGAATCTTTTATTGCAGCCGCCGATGAAAGATAAGATGGTGCTGGGTGTTGATCCGGCTTACCGGACAGGCTGCAAACTGGCCGTCATTGACGAAACGGGTAAACTGCTTGAAGTCGCCGTCATTTATCCACATGCACCGAAAAACGACCAAGCGGGTGCGAAAAAGACGATGAAACGCCTGACTGACAAATACCCGATTGAAATCATGGCAATTGGCAACGGGACTGCTTCGCGTGAAACAGAACAATTTGTGGCGGACTTTATCTCTGAAAATGCCACTGGCGCTTCTTATGTCATTGTCAACGAGGCCGGTGCCAGTGTTTATTCTGCATCGGATATCGCGAGAGCGGAATTTCCGGATCTCCAGGTGGAAGAGCGCAGCGCAGCTTCAATTGCCCGCCGCCTGCAGGATCCTTTATCGGAATTGGTGAAAATTGATCCAAAAGCAGTGGGTGTCGGACAATATCAACACGACGTATCCCAGAAAAAGCTGGCGGATCAGCTGACATTCGTTGTAGAAACAGCGGTCAACCAAGTTGGGGTTAATGTCAATTCCGCTTCATCATCTTTGCTGCAATATGTTGCAGGATTAAGCAAGACGGTGGCTGAAAATGTCATCAAAGTACGCGATGAAAACGGACGTTTCACCTCGCGGGTGCAATTGAAAAAAATTCCGCGTTTGGGGGCGAAAACCTATGAACAGGCGATAGGCTTCCTGCGAATTCCAGAAGGGAAAAACCCGTTGGACGCTACAGGTATTCACCCTGAAAGTTATACTGTTGCCGAGAAATTGCTCCATATGGTCGACGCAGATAAGAAAGATGTAGGTAAACCTGAGACAGCTGTGAAGCTTGACGCCCTCGACATCAAAGAACTCGCGGAAGGGCTTGGTGTCGGCGAAATCACATTGCAGGATATCCTTGACGCCTTGAAAAAACCTTCCCGTGACCCGCGTGATGAATTTCCTCAGCCATTATTGAAAAATGACATTTTAAAAATGGAAGATTTGCTTCCAGGCATGGAATTGCAGGGAACAGTGCGTAATGTGGTCGATTTCGGTGCGTTTGTCGATATCGGGGTGAAGCAGGACGGACTGGTCCATATTTCGAAATTGAAAAAAGGGTTTGTGAAACATCCCCTTGAAGTGGTGGCTGTCGGAGATATCGTGACGGCCTGGGTTGAAAAAGTTGAAAAAGACAAAGGGCGGATCGCTTTGACGATGCTTCAGCCGAAAGAACAGATGTAAGCTTGTGGCCGTTCTGCTTCCTGGAACGGCCATTTTTTTATAAATAACATTACAGGAGAGTCCGCATGACTGATTACGAACTGACAGGATTAATAAAGGAAATCTCTGAAACAATATTCAATAAACCATTCATACACAAAGGGCTTTTCAATTCCAGGCTGCGGACCACCGGCGGCCGTTACATGCTGCGATCGCACAATATAGAGATCAATCCCGGCTCATACCAAAAATTCGGCTATCAGGAATTGGAAGGAATCATCAAGCACGAACTCTGTCATTATCATCTTCATATAGAAGGAAGAGGATATAAGCATCGCGATCAAGATTTCCGTAAACTTCTAAAGGAAACAAATTCCCCGCGTTTCTGTTCTCATATTGAACAGAAAAATAACCGTCAAACTGCAAAGCGTTATATATATCAATGCGTTTCCTGCGAAACCGACTATATCCGAAAGATTCGGATGAATACAGAGAAGTATCGCTGCGGAAGATGTGCCGGCAAACTCGCTATGAAATAAAACACGATGAGACAGCAGGGATTATTTTCAGAAGGCGATGACAATTGCGGCAACCGAAAAAAATAACCTGAAACAGAATCACTGACAACAAAGAAGGATCTCGCATTCGAGGTCCTTTTTTGTTGTAATAACTTGAAAGTAGATTGCGATATGAAGTATATATAAGTATTTGTGGAAAAGGAGTTGACGATTCCTTGTTAGCTCTTTATAATAGAAAAAGTCGGCAAGTACTTGAAACATTATTCCGAAGTAGCTCAGTGGTAGAGCACCGCACTGTTAATGCGATGGTCGTAGGTTCGAGTCCTACCTTCGGAGCCATTAAGGCCCCTTGGTCAAGCGGTTAAGACACCGCCCTTTCACGGCGGTAACACGGGTTCGAATCCCGTAGGGGTCACCATTGCTTTTTAAAGTGTTTTATACATAATATATTATCTTTGAATAATATATTTCATTTCTTCAAGCATTAAGCCGAAGACAGTGTTATACTTGTTAGACGCCGTACGAAGACGGCGAAGTAACACCGAAGCAGGCGAAGCCGATGCAGGTGTCATCCACGATAAGCAACGAGTATGAAAAAGTCTTCGTAAATAATATTGTCGCGGGGTAGAGCAACGAGCCGTACGAAGACGGCGAAGTAACACCGAAGCAGGCGAAGCCGATGCAGGTGTCATCCACGATAAGCAACGAGTATGAAAAAGTCTTCGTAAATAATATTGTCGCGGGGTAGAGCAGTTCGGTAGCTCGTCGGGCTCATAACCCGGAGGTCGCAGGTTCAAATCCTGCCCCCGCAACCAAATGGTCCCGTGGTGTAGCGGTTAACATGCCTGCCTGTCACGCAGGAGATCGCCGGTT
>DATHVZ010000153.1:0-3197 GCA_035461005.1 Planococcus sp. (in: firmicutes)
GCTCGAAACGAAGACGCCGGCCCACAGCGAGGTTTTGGCAATGAGTCGATTCAACAGCACGCCCCGGAAGATGAATTCCTCGGCAATCGGTCCGATCACGCCAATCGATAACGCAGTAAACGCGAGGAAAAGGGTGCCTCCGGGAACGGCCGCCGGTTCGAGCAGAAATTCCACAAGTCCCGGTGCGACCGGCATGAGGGCGACGACTTGCAGCCAGAAAATGCCGATTGAGAACACCATGGATAGCGCCACCACGCCGCCCATGAGGGGCAACCAGCGCTGAACGCCCCGGGTGAAGGCGACGCTTCGCACTGAAACGCCGTGCTCGCGGAAATAATATCCGAAAAAAACGAGTGGCACGACGATATAAAAGGCGGTCTGAATGATCACTTCCGCGAAGACGGGATCATTGGAAATGCCGACCATCAACGCCACGACCGTCACCAACGCCAAGACATGCAAACCGAATAAATAACGGATTTTCATTTTCTCAAACATCGCCGCACCTCGCTTTCAGAAAGAATGCCAAGCAATCACCAGTTTCATCCATTATAAAGAATATTCAGCATTCATCCTATAGATATGCTTTTCTTCCTACTAAGAATACCGGAGAATAAGTATGAAAATCCCGTAAATAGATTTCTAAACATTCTGTTAACTGGTAAACTGAAGTTATAGAATGGAGGGCATGCAATGAGGAGAAAGTGGAAGGGCATCATTTTTCTTTTATTATTCATTTTACTCGCGGGCTGCCAGGAAGAAGCGGTGGAGCAAGAGGTTCCGGAAGAGCCGCAAGCGGAAGAACCGGGAGCGCCGGAGATTCGCCTGACGGAATTCATCGGGCACTGGAACGAAGCGGATCTGGATCCAATGTTCAACGAGTATTTATACAGCGGGGCCAAGCAGGTTTTCGGGGAGGAAGTATTTCTCGACTGGCAGCGTGAGTTGCACGATCAGCTCCAGATTCGCAACATCAACGTGACATATACCGAGCCGGAGAACAGCGATTGGCCGGAAAGCGAGCCTGCGGATTTCCGCGTGAACATCGCCATGGATTCAATCGCGGGCACGGTGGATTTTGACCGCACCGTCACGCTCGTTCACGAAGAACAGGAAGGCGAAGAGGATTGGTTTGTGGAATGGGGACCTTCTTATATTCTGCCGGATTTGGAATCGGGCGATAACGTCCTGGTGGAAACCACGATGCCTGTGCGCGGCGAGATTGTCGACCGCAACGGCCAACCGGTGGCGGTCAACGGGGACGGCTTTGAAATCGGCGTGATCCCACAGAACTTGACGAGCGAATCGCGCAAGCAAGAACTGGCGGAGCTTCTGGATATGAGCTACGAAGCGCTTGAAAACAAACTGACGCAAAGCTGGGTGCAGCCGAACCATTACGTGCCGGTCGCTCAAGTCATCAACACAAGCGACGAAGACATGAGCCGCATCCTCGGCATTCCAGGAGTACAGCGCAAGGAAATCCTGCTGCGCCATTATCCATACGGCGCATCGCTTTCGCATATAACGGGTTATATCGGCCCGATCACCGCCGAGCAATTGGAGCAGTGGAGCGGACAGGGCTATACGCGAGATTCCATGGTCGGCCGGCAAGGACTGGAGCGCGCGCTTGAAGAACAGCTGCGCGGCGAAATCGGCGCCCGCATCTTTATCGAGAAATCCCGACAGCGCGGGGAGAAGATCCAAGTATTTGAAAGCGACGCGGGCCAAGGCAATACCATCGAATTGACGATCGACGCCGAAATGACCCACAAACTCTACCGGGCGATGCGGGGGCATGCCGGAACCGCGGCGGCCATCGACCCGCAAACCGGTGAAACCTTGGCGCTCGTATCACTCCCGGGCTTCAACCCGAACGAGTTTGTCACGGGCATCTCAAGCTCGCGTTTCAATGAAATCTCAGGAGGCAGCGACAATCCATTGTTCAACCGGTTCGCGGCGAGTTACCGTCCCGGCGCAGGCATTCAACCCATCACCGCGGCAATCGGGCTGGAAGCGGGCACACTCAATCCGGAAGAAGGCCTGAACATTTCCGGCCGCAGCTGGCAGCGTTATGCATCGTGGGGCGACCACCGCGTCGTCCGCCGACATGCAGACGCACCGAACCCGATGCATTTGAACGAGGCATTGGCTTATGCGGATAATATTTATTTTGCCCGCCAGGCGATGGAAATTGAACAAGGGCCATTCTTGGAAGCACTGCAAGGCTTCGGTTTCGGTGAAGAAGTGCTGTCCGGCCTGACCGTCGAAAGCTCGCAAATCTCCAACGGCGGCAGCTTTGGTTCGGAAGGCCAATTCGCCGACACCGCTTACGGCCAGGGGCAGATGGAAACCAACATCCTGCACCTCGCCGCGATGTATGCGCCGATTCTGAATAACGGCACGTTGTACCAGCCGGTGCTATTTGCCGATGAAGAAAGTGGCCAAGTGTGGAATGAAGGGCTCGTTTCGGCCGAAAATGCGGAAATTCTACGCAACAGTTTGAGGAGCGCCATATCGGAAGGCGTAGCTAAGCCGCTGAAATTGGACTCCATCCCACTCGCTGGGATCAACAGCACCCTTTACGGCCAAGGCGACGACAACGGCATTTTCGTCGGCTTCCACTCAGGCACCCCCGACTTTATCGTTGCGATGCTGCTTGAAGATGTGGAAGGGGAGAACGACACCGCTGAGAAAGCCGCAAACTTTTTTAAAGCTTATTATGAATGAATGAAATCAGCCTTCGCCAACGGATTCGTTTGACGAAGGCTTTCGTTTATTTCTCGTTTGATACCTGTTTCAAATGGAACAAAACATGAATAGAAAGGAGCGGGTTTACACATGGCTGTCTTGTTTTTCAACACCATAACCGAACTGGATTTTGCCTTTACCGCCATCGACGAAGGATTTGCCTGGCTTTATATCACCGGCATCATCGTCCTGGGCCTCTCGCTTTTCGCCTGGTTCGGCCAAATTTTCTTCGCCCAAACCGTAATCGGCCTCGGCTTCCTGGCCGTCGTCGAAACCGTCGGCAATCCGCTGTTCATCCTATTGATCGTCCTGCAAATCGCCCTTGCCGCCTGGACGCTTTACCGTTTCGCAAGCGAAATCGAACTAACCGCCAATCGCCACATGGAGAAAACACACCTGCTGCCGCGCAACGTCACAAAAGGCGGCGGCGACGGAATCCGAGATTGGCG
>DATHVZ010000154.1:0-5046 GCA_035461005.1 Planococcus sp. (in: firmicutes)
CTTAAAACAGTCTTCGACTGCAGAATCCAAGAAGATCTTTCTTCTGTACCGTGGGCAAAAAATAAAATGATAGTTGATGAGAGAAACGGTTGTTTTAGTTCTTCTATACTGTGTCATAGTTTCATTGTATTAGCTTATCGACCCTACTGCAACGATGGGAAGTATCGGATACTTGCAGCCTTCTACGAAGACTCCGTATCCGACCGAGCTATCATCCCACGATTAAAACCGTAGGCTTTCTCGCTCGGGAATTCTGTAATTGGACCGGCCTAAAGACGCCTAAAGAAAAATAAAAAGACGCACTCCAAAGAGTACGTCTTTACATGTCCGACTTTAAATTGCCCCCTCCACCAATTCATCAATTTCATCATGAATTTCTTCAAACAGCGGTTCATCTGCCATCGTCGACAAATACGAAACGCCGCCTTCTATGCTGAACAATTCGCGTATCGTTTTGAGTGCCGCAGCTTTATTGCCCAGCATCAGCTCGCAGCGTGACAGTTCATACAGGGCTGGTGGAAACTCACCCTCTTCCTGCACCAAAGCCACCAAAATTCCATGTGCCGGCGCCGCTTGCTTCAGCGTCAAGTGACTCATCGCACGGGCAAGCTGAATCCATTCGGGAATCCGCACTTCTTCCGGAATGGATTCAGCAACTCTATCCACCTCTGCCGGTTGATGCTCCGCGAGCAAATTCAAAACGCGCACGTAAATTTCCCCATTAAAAGGTTCCAGCCGGATCACGTGTTCATATTTTTCCAGCGCCAAATCGGTTTTCTCAAGCTCGCTGAGCACGTCGCCCCACGTCATCAAAACCGTCGCATCGGCTGGCACCCGTCGATGAAGTTCCTTCGCCCATTCAATGGCTTGCTCGAGGAATTCCGGGGAGTCCGTTTCATCCGCCAACTCTCGCTTGGCCTGGAGCAGAAGAACAGCCGCTTCGTAATTATTTGTGCGTTTGACGAACGGCTCCAGTTCCTCCACTGCTTCTTTTGCCAGTCCCCGGCTCAAACAAAATGCAGCTTGTCGGATCACGGGCAGTTCATTTTCAGGGATTCGCTTGGCGGCCTCTTCGTAAAGGGAAAAAATGGTGGAAATCATGCGCATTTGCCGCGCTTTATGGAAAAGCTTCTTGAACATGCCTTTTTTCGTTTGTTCATGCTCTGCCGCTTCCTCACTTTCCGTAAACCACTGGACCAGTTCATCAGCGCTGAACGTCAACGCCAGCCCAAATCCCTCATCACCCAGCCTTTTTTTCAAACGCTTCGCGATTTCATGTGATTTACCGATTTGCACAAGGATCCGGATATATTCTCCATACAGCCTATCGTCTTCCGGCCGCTCTGCGATCAAGACTTCAAGCATCGACGCTGCGCGTTTCCAGTCGCCTCTTCTCACGATAAATTCCACGTGATGGTAACGTGAAGGAAAGGCACCTTTGATCGATTCCGCCTCTTCAAACAACGCTTCCGCTTCATTAAATCGACCTAGTTTTTCCGCGCAATGCGCCTTGCCGGCCAGCAGCCATTCATCCGGTACCTGACTCGCCACCTGCTCCATCGTTTTCGCAATTGTCTCCACTGACTCGTCCGTCCGCGCCAGTTCAAATAATTCCTTGAAATCCAGTTCCAATGGGTCGTTCTGCAGGATGAATAAAGCTGTAGCGAAAGCTCGCGGATGATCATCGATTGCGATATAGGCATTCATCAATGCTTCCCGCACCGCCGTATTGGCCGGGTCCAATTCCAAACTGCGCATAAACTGGCGGATGCCCTCTTCGTACGCTTCCGCTTCCATTTCCAGTAGGCCGAGCTGAAAATGCGCTTGCGCGACCGGTGATTTGCCAATCACTTGCAGGTAAAGCTCTCGGGCGAACCGGCTGTTTCCGGCCTGCTCATGCAGCAAGCCTTCAAAGCACAGCAGCATTTCGTTCGGAGCACTATGCCGAAGCTCCTTGAATTGACTCAGCACGCGATGGCGGAAGAGCGGGTGTTCCCCGAACTCCGCGTATTGTTGCGCCAAGTCCGTGAAATCTTCCAACTCCTTGTTCGCAAGCGCTCCTTCAAGCAGCGCAACAGCTTGCTCCTGCCCCTCATACTCCGGCCATTCCTGCCACAGCATCATGGACGAGCGGATGAAGTATCCGGCATCTCCTTTATCGGTGTATTCATTGATCAGTGCTAATGCGTCTGAAAAGCGCTTCTGCATGATCAGGCTATGGGCGATATATGTGACCGCAAACAAGTCATCCGGCTCAAGTTCGAGCGCTTTCCGGTAATCCCTTTCCGCCTCCGTGAAGCGCTTCTGCTCCACGGCAATCTGCCCCCGGTAAACGTAAAAAACGTCTTTTATCTTCGATTGTTCGAGGCCTTGATTGACAATATGCATCGCTTTCGTCCAGTTTTCCGCCTCCATGTGAATTTCGGCAATCCGCAAATATGCATACGGCACTGTCGGAGCCATTCCGATGTAACGCTCAAAACAATCGATGGCTTCTGGCACGTCACCGAGCGCCAATAGGCAACGGCCGATTTCATATATGAAATAACCTTCCTCAGGCTGCTCTGCGCTCAGTTTCTGGAAACGCTCCAATGCTTTGCCGTAAGCGCCGGATTCGAACTGGATCAGGCTGTGCGTGACTTGCGCATAAACATCGGACGGCAACTGCGCGAGCGCAATTGCTGACCATTTAAACGCCTGAAAAGTCTTCCCGATTTCCAGGTAACAGCGGGCCAGATGGCTATATGCCGCAGGCTGGTAATGGTCCAGCTCGATCGACCGCTTGAAATAAGGAATTGCGCGTGCCTCGTTTTCCTGATTGATCAGGATCACGCCTCTTAAAAACAGCGCATACGGACTGTTTCGTTCTTTCACTGCAGCAAGACATGCCAGCGCCTGCGGCAATTCCTCTTTTTGGTAATGCATATGCGCCGTCAGCAATGCGAGTTCCGCATCTTCCGTTCCAAATTCCCCGCGCAGCCGCTCGAGCCACGTATCATGCAACGCTTTTGCCCCCTCTGAAAACAGCACCGAAATGCCGATCACAGCCGCATAGCGTTCTTCCAAATGCTCTTTTAAGAAGGCAAGGAACGCTTCGCTTTCACCTTCCCCTTCTTCGTCCAGAAACTCATAAAGCTGCTTGAAAAAGTGGTGCTCGTTGGGATTCAGCTCGTCCAATAAATGAACCTGATCTTCCCCAACGAAGACCATGCTGAGCGAATCGGTCATTTTATAAGCGGTTTTCACATCCGCGTAAGGCAACGGAAATGGCGATTGGTCATTCGGGTCCTGGATGAGTATGACCTGCAGCCGGTCGTCATAGCCGACCACCACCTGCACATGCGCATTGTTCTCGATCAACATTGACAGCAGCACCGGTACACCAGCATCGATCATCCTTTTATAGACGTCGACGCTGCCTTTGAAATACTGGGCTTTCAACCCGAGCGTTTCCATATACGTCATCGTGGTCCGCAGCTTGGAACCGGTCACGTCAAATACGTGCGAAGCGATTTCGTCCTGATCGATATTCATACCGAACGCTTCGAGCATCATCGACAGAGAAGCCGGCACGCAATAGTCCAGTTTCTGGGCTTTCGGCGTGAGCTTCAGCTGTTTCTGGATGCCGTCACGCTGGATGGTGACTTTGCCGTACAGCGTAGTTCCGAGTAAAGAATGGTGCCGGCGGGTCCACTCGTCCAACTGGTCCCACTGCTCCAGCTTATACAGGCATTCGGCCGTTAAAAATGTATAATAATCGCGGTTGGCGTGATACGGATTTGCCGCATTGATCGCTTCGGTGAGTTCAATGGTTTCCTTAAACCGGTCGAGCAGATGGAGTCTCCTTACCTGCTCCATCCAAAAAAACCAATTGTCCGGATGCGCCGACTGCCCTTTCCGCAATATTTCCAGCGACTCCCTCTGTCGTCCCACCATCGATAAATGATCCGCATAAAGCTGCAGCACATATTCATTGCGCTCGCCCGTTCTGTCTTGCAAAGCGTTCGTTAAAATCTCCTCCGCTTTTTTCCATTCCCCGCTGTGCAGATAATAAAAAGCCTCCAAGTCTGGCCATAGCAAGCCCTTCACCGCCATGATCTTGTCAAGCTGCTCAGCCGCTTCCGGCAAACGGTTCAGCTGGCAAAACACCCGCAACAGCAGCGTATGCGCAGCCACCAATTCGTCCACCGTATAAGCCGCTTCCGCAATTCCGTGAAGACGGGCAGTCATGCGCTCTTCCGCCTCCAGGCTTTTGCCCGTCTCCAACAACCGTGTGCAATGCCACGCAAACGGACGCATCGTTCCAAAACGCTTGAAGGCATGCGTCGACAATAAATTGCTGTATTTATAAAGACCCGCCTGATCCGCCAGGCGAATCAAACGGTAATAATCATCTTCGGTTTCCAGTTCCGCGAGCCATGCGCGCAATCGGTTCAGCGACCGCGCTTCCCACAAAATACGAATCGTTTCCACCAATTGTTCAGCTGTCCGGATCCCATTTGCTCTCATTTTATTCATTGCCCCATTTCTGACTAATCCATCGAAAGTACCGTCCATTTATTATATTCTGGGAGATTCTAGGCCGCAATCACTTTTTGTCAGAGTTTTTAGTTTGTTTTCAAAAATTAGAAAAAACGCTCCGATTTCTCTAAGCGTTTCCTAATTGTTTACGTCTTTCTCTTTTGTTTTGCAAAGACCTTCCAAACTCCTGCTCCTGCGATGACCGCCAGCAGAAGTGACAGTAAAATATAGAAAGTCCTGTTATTGGATTCAGTGTCAGTGGACTCCACTTCATGTAAGGTAATGATTTCTTTATCTGCCAGGAATTCATCTGTGAGATCCGTATTATGGGTCGTCGGAGAACAAAGGGGATGTAGCCATTTTCCTTCTTCTCTAGTAAGAAAGAATAAATAGGTTGCGCCCTCCCGGCTCTCGCCCCACGTAACATCCTCTAAAACTGTGATGCGGTTTTCATCAACGCCTTTAAAGCTTGTTTCGACTTGGATGGTCAGTGTTCTTGCTGAACTGGTAGTTTTGATCGTTTCC
>DATHVZ010000155.1:0-11763 GCA_035461005.1 Planococcus sp. (in: firmicutes)
TATCCGCAAACTGAGCAGGGACGGCGTCGGCTGCATCTTCATCTCCCACCGCTTGCAGGAGGTATTCGACATCAGCCACCGGATTACGGTGATGCGCGAAGGGAAATGGGTCAACACTTTCGTAACGGCAGAGTCGGACGCCGAACAGGTTATCGAAGCGATGCTGGGTGAGGCGCTGAGCCATGAACTCGAAAACCAGCCGCATGCGACCGGCGGCAAGCTGTTGGAAGTCAACGGCTTATCGGACGGCAATAAATTAAAGGATATTTCATTGACAGTCAAAGCCGGTGAAATTGTCGGCATTGTGGGACTCGTAGGTGCCGGCAAGACGGAACTCGCCAAAGCGCTGTTCGGAGCGGCGACCGCAGCCAGCGGAAGGGTTGAAGTTGCCGGCAAGAAAACGCGACTTAAGCATCCGGGAGACGCAATCCGTGCCGGCATGGCATTGATTCCCGAGGAGCGCCGGAAAGAAGGGCTGTTTGTCCACGAAACGCTGCGGGCCAACGCCTCGTTTCCGAACCTGCGGAAGTTTTCAGCGGGGCTGTTCATGAACAAAACCTCCGAAACCAAATTTGCGGAAGAAATCATCGACAAATTAAAGATTAAAACCGGCGACACTGAAACGCCACTCGTCCACCTGAGCGGAGGCAATCAGCAGAAAGTGGCCATCGGCAAATGGATGAGCCTCGATTCTTTACTTTATTTATTCGATGAACCGACAAAAGGCGTCGATATCGGCGCCAAGGTGGATATTTTCAAATTGATCCGGGAACTGGCCGGAAGCGGCAAAGGCTGCCTTTATTTCTCCAGTGAAATCCATGAAGCGATCGGCATTTCCGATCGGATTCTGGTAATGTGCGATGGTCAGATCGTGAAGGAATTATCACGTCAAGAAGCGACCCAGGAAAGGATACTACTTTATGCAAGCGGTGGAAAAGAAGAGCTTATCAAAACCGAAAAACTCACTGAAAGAGAACGCAGTTCAATTTCTGTTTAAATACGGCGCCATCATCCTGCTGATTGCGATCATCCTGTATTTCAGCAGCCTCAGCGACGCGTTCTTCAGCTACGGCAACTTCGCGGACATCCTTCGGTCGATTTCAATCGTCACGTTGTTGGCGCTCGGGGTCACGTTTACCCTCGTCGTGGACGGCTTTGACTTGTCCGTCGGCTCGACGATGTCCCTGTCGACCGTTGTGACGGCCTCCCTGATGGTGTGGTATGACATGCCGCTGTGGCTCGTGCTGCTCCTGCCGCTGCTGATCGGTGTCGCGGTCGGGCTCGTCAACAGTTTCCTCATTACGGTCATCGGCATTCCGGATCTCCTGGCAACACTCAGCATGATGTATATCGTGGCGGGCCTTCACCGCACATATACGGAAGGCTACTCGATCTACAACAATATGCCGCTGACTTCCGGCGGCACGGCTCCCGGCCAATTATCCGAAGCATTCCTGTGGATCGGACAGGGCCAGATGCTTGGCCTGCCGGTTCCTGTGTGGATCATGATCGTCATGGTGCTTGCTTCATATGTCGTTCTGAATCATACGCGCTGGGGCCGCATCCTTTACATGACCGGCGGCAACGCGGAAGCGGCCACCTTGTCGGGCGTCAACGTGAAAAAGGTCAAGACAACGGCGTACATCATTTCCGGCGTCTTCGCTTCGATGGCGGGTGTCCTGTTTACGGCACGCGTTGGTTCCGGCCAGATTGACGCTGGTGCGCCGTTGTTGATGGAAGCAGTGGCTGCGGTGTTTGTCGGCTATTCGGTGCTCGGTGCCGGCAAGCCAAATGCGCTCGGCACATTTTTCGGTGCCGCCGTCATCGGCATCCTGCTGAACGGGCTGACGATCCAGAACCTGCCGTATTACGCCTTCGATATTGTAAAAGGTGCTGTGTTGGTTGCGGCGCTGGCGGTTACGTATGTTTATGCGAAGAATAAATTCGCGAAGGGTTGAGGGATTTTTGCTCGCAAAGCTGTCTGGGAATAAAAGAACGTTCGTAACGTGTTTTGACACGTTTACGAACGTTTTTTTCTGTGTTTTTGGGTAGTTTTAGGGCGTTCGGATAGGTGTACTTTTCAGAACGGCTATTTTGCTAATAAATATCTATTTAACTTATATTCTTAAAGAAATACAATGATAAAATTAATCTATTGGAAGATAAAGGGGGTTATACAAGAAATGAACATTAGAAAAGCAGAAAGCAGTGAATTGAAAACGATTTTAGCCTTATCACCACAAGCTGTCTTTGACGGGACGCTGGGAGAAGTAAGACCCTCTAACTCAAAAGTTGAAAGCCTGGTTAAACCTTTACTGGAGAAGGGGAGCTTCTATTTGGTTGCAGTAGACGAAGAGAA
This sequence comes from Planococcus sp. (in: firmicutes), assembly GCA_035461005.1. Taxonomy (GTDB): domain Bacteria; phylum Bacillota; class Bacilli; order Bacillales_A; family Planococcaceae; genus Planococcus. The sequence continues at coordinate 2,360 of DATHVZ010000155.1, forward strand.
AATCTTCGGATGGCTTCTTTTGGGTACATCAAAAGATCAATTTACTGACCAGGCACTCGGCTTCATCTACGAAATCTACATTCAAAAAGACTACCGGGGCAAGGGTTTTTCAAAAGAATTGATGAATGCAGCGATTGAGCATTTTCAGCAGGAAGGATATGCAGAAGTCCGTCTTAGCGCGAAAGCGGAAAATCCAGCTGTTCGAATGTATGAGAACGTGGGTTTTAAAACGAGGACCGTAAGCATGAGTCTGAATCTGAAGTAAAGTGGATTTAACATAAGTGCAGTTGAGTTACATTCAATTAATCTTAGGTTCTCTCATATAAATTCTTAAGTTAGCTTGAAAACAGCAGATCCCTGGAGGTTTTATTAATGGCCAAGAAAATACTAATCCCAATAGCATCTTCTCTCCTTTGCTTTATTTGTGCCAATAATGGCTTCCTAAATTTTAAAAAAATAAAGATTTATTAACCAATTTACGGTAATCTGAAAGGGATAGTACAAAAGGAGTGTGACCAATGGAGTGCAACAACTGTTCAGTCGCTGAGCTGAGGTTTGATATAAAACTGGAAGGCGACACGAATCTGTCCTTGATGGATAAAGTCGTCAGCCATTTGGAACGACGAGAAATGGAAATTACAAGGAAAGAAAATAGATTGCTTATGAAAGAACGCGGCGCACAAGAATTTCTCGATTTCTGTCTGCATAATATGGACCCGGCTGGAGTGCAGTTCCGGATCGATAAAGACGCGTGGAACGAACTTAGCGAAATGGAGCAGGTTTTCAAAACGGAGTGGATCGATGAAGTGATCCGCAAAGAACTGCTGGTGTGTCACTACCAGCCGATTGTCACGGCAAATGAGGAAATTTTCGCCTACGAAATGCTTGCCCGTTTCCACAACGAAGACGGCACGGTGATTTACCCGAACGAAATCTTCCCCGCGGCAAAATCGCGCAGCCGGCTTTACGCGCTCGACCGGGTTTGCCGGATGGCCGCTGTCCGCCATTCCGTCGCTATAAAAGACGTTAAGACATTCATCAATTTCATCCCGACTTCGATTTATTCGCCGGAATTCTGCCTGCGTTCCACGATCAACCTGGCCAACGAGTTGGGCATAGATCCGCGGCAATTGGTCTTTGAAGTGGTGGAGACGGAACAAGTGGATGACATCGAACATCTGCGGGGAATTCTCGCTTTCTACAAGAAAAAAGGCTTCCAATATGCGCTCGACGATGTCGGCGAAGGCTACAACACGATTGAAATGCTGGCGGACCTGAAGCCTCATTACATGAAGCTCGATATGCAATTTGTGCAGGGAGTCGCAGAAGACGCGGGCAAACAGAAAGCAGCTTTGCGTTTCCTTGAGAAAGCACAGGAAATCGGTTCTGTTCCGTTGGCGGAAGGTATCGAGACGAAAGAAGATTTCGAATGGCTGAAAGAGCGGGGTTACCAATTGTTCCAGGGTTATTATTTCGGCAAGCCGGCAAAAGAGCCGCAGGGAATTGCCACCGCGAAATCCTAAAGGAAGCGTCTTTTGCGCTCGTTTCGGGTAAACTGAAAGAAAAAGGAGTGATGGCTGTGCTGAGCTTTGATCCTTATCAACAGACGGACCGCGAAAATTATAAATTGCTGATTGGATCGATCATTCCGAGGCCCATTGCCTTTGTCACGAGTAAATCAGAGCAGGGCATCGTCAACGCTGCGCCCTTCAGTTACTTCAACATCGTGTCGGCCAACCCGCCGATGCTGTCCGTTTCCATTCAGCGGCTAGGCGGCAAAAAGAAAGACACTGCGCGCAATATCCTTTCCGGCAAGGAATTCGTCGTCCACATTGTGGATGAAGAAAACGTCTTCGAAATCAATGAAACATCCGCTTCCCTGCCGCCGGATCAAAGTGAAATCGATGTGACCAAACTGACTTTGGTCGACAGTGAGGAAATTGGCGTGCCGGCGGTTGCGCAGTCGAAAGTCCGCTTTGAATGCGTATTGCATCAGGCAGTCGACCTGCCAGGCGCCGATCTTCTCATCGGCCGGATTGTCCGGATCCATGTGGATGAGGCGATTTACAAAGAGGGACGCATCAATGCAAACCTTCTCAAGCCGGTCGGCCGCCTGGCGGGAACGAATTACACCAAAATCGGTGAGGTTTTTTCATTGAAGCGACCGGATTAACCGAGAAATTATTTTTATGAAGTCCATGTTGGAAAGCGCTGCTTTCCGGCATGGATTTTTTCCTTTTATATCGGGTTATGCAAAATTCAAAAGCGGGAGCGGATGTTTTTCGCTGTGCGAAAAACTCCAGTCTTTCGGAAGTCGCCGCGAAAGTGGCGGCTTTTTCAAATATTTGGGTTGGATTTTTGGGTGACCGCACCTCGTAAGCCGATTTCCGCACCTCAAATAGGGATAACCGCACCCCAAATCGATCAAGCCGCACCCCAAACGGTTTAACCCGCACCCAAACCCAAAAAAGCAGCCAGCTCATCAAGCTGACTGCGTTTTTCATTTCTTCATTAACAAATAAATGAAATAAGGTGCGCCAATTAACGCGGCCATCACGCCGGCGGGGATGCCGGACGGTTCCAGCAGGTTGCGCCCGAGCGTATCCGCCAGCAACAGCAGCCAGCCGCCGGTCAGAATGGTGAGGGGCAGGAACAGTTGATGGCGGGGGCCGACGAGCGCTTTGGCGATATGCGGCGCCATCAGGCCGATAAAGGCGATACCACCAGTAACGGACACCGCCGAAGCGGCCAAAGCGACCGCTGCCAGCAGCAGGGTGATGCGTTCCTTTTCGACCGACACGCCAAGTCCGACTGCCACCGGCTCACTTAGGCCGAGCATGTTCAAGCGGTTGGCTTTGTATAGAACGAATGGAATGAGCACCAATAACCACGGCAATAGGGCCAGGATAAACGGCCAGTCGGTGCCCCAGATGTTGCCCGCCAGCCAACTGGCGATGAAATCCACTTTTTCGCGTTCGGCCGATGAAATGAGAACGATCATGACACCGGACAACGCCATCGAAAAACCGATTCCGGTCAGGATCAGCCGGATCGGCTGGAGTCCCGTTTCCCTTTGATAGGAGAATGCGTAGATCAACATCGCAGTCAAAAGGGCGCCTCCAAAGGCGACCAACGGCAGGAGATAAACAAAAGCGCCCGCCTCGACCGGCACAAACAGAAAGAACACAGCAATGGCCGCACCGGCACCGGAATTGATGCCGATGATACCGGGGTCCGCCAAATCATTGCGCGTGATGCTTTGCAGAATCGCACCGGACAAGGCCAGCGCCATGCCTGCAAGCACGGTGACCAGGATGCGTGGCAACCGGATCGAAAACAGGACGAAGTTTTCCTTGAACGTCCCTTGTCCCAGAATGGCCGCGGCAATCCGGTCATAACCCAGAGAGGAATAGCCGGCGCCGATGCTGATAACGGCTGTCGCCCCAATCAGCCCGAGCAGCATGAAAAAGAAAATACGCTGTTTTTTGAGTAAAGCTGTCTGGATCATGTGAACGCGCGGCCTCCTTTACGGACAATAATGAGGAAGAACGGCAAGCCGAGCATGGCGACGATTGCCGCCACCGGCGTTTCGAAAGGGGCGTTGATCGTTCGGCCGAGCAGATCGGCGAACAGCATGAAAATCGCGCCCGCCACAGCGGACATCGGAATGATGTGCCTGTAGTCAACGCCGACGATGGCGCGCACGATATGTGGCACCAGCAAGCCGACAAACGCCATGTTTCCGGCAAGCGCCACCGCGGCGCCGGCCAAAGCGGTGATGACAACAAACAGCAGCGCTTTCGTGCGGTTGGTATTTTGGCCGAGGCCGATTGCCGCTTCCTCGCTCAAACTGAGGATCGATAATTGCCGCGACAGCAACAGCGCAACGACCATCGCAATGAGGATGAACGGGGTAATCGTCTGCAATTGCCCCCACGTCGTGCCGATCAGGCCGCCGGCAGTCCACATCGAGATGTCTTTTGAAATTTTAAAATACAAGCCGATTCCTTCGGCCACCGCCGTGAGAAAAGCGGAAATGGCGGCACCGGCCAGAACAATGCGAAAAGGTGAAAATCCACCTTTTTTCATGGAACCGAGGCCGAACACCAACGCACCGCCGACCGCTGCGCCAATAAAACAGGCGACCATAATGCCGAAATAATTGGCGGCGGGAATCATGGCAAGCGTGATGGCCAGCGCCGCATTGGCGCCGGCCGTCAAACCGAGAAGACCCGGGTCCGCCAAAGGATTCCGCGTCATCCCCTGCATAATGGCACCCGACACAGCAAGTGCGGCACCAACGAGTACAGCTGCGAGTTCCCGCGGAAGCCGAATTTCACGGATCACCGAAATGGCATCATTCGAAGCGTTTGAAAAAAGGGCCAGCCGAATATCGTTCAAGCTGATATCGGCTGCGCCAAAAGCGATGGCTGCTGTGAATGTCAGCACGAAAACGGCAACCGCCGCGAGCAGCTTGGCGAAGAAATTAAATTTTGTCGGCATAAGGCATCATCATTTCTGTTAAGGATAAAAAGGAATTCCCGAAGATTCAGGAATTCCTTTTCTTTTTTATTGAGCTAAAAAGTTCTCTTTAAAGAATTCCAATTGATGATCCAGTGAAAGCGGATCGTTGAAATAGAATTCCTTGGCGTTCGCTTCAAAGACACGGCCGTTTTTCACAGCTTCCGTATTTTTGTAGACGTCTGTTTCCTGGAACGAATTGTCCTGTTCGGAGTCTTTGCTGAAGATCACGTAGTCGCCCATGTATTCAGGCAAAACTTCCTGTGACAAAGCATAAAAGCCATCTTTCAAAGCCATTTTTTCCACATTCACTGGCATTTTCAGTTTCATTTCCTGATAAAGGATTTCCGTTCCGCGGCCCCAGCTGTCGCCGAAAACATAGATTTGCTTATCGAAGTTCTCGATGACCGATACAGTTGCGTCTTCACCGATTTCTGCACGGATTTCTTCGCCCGCAGTTTGTGCGCGCTCTTTGAAATCGTCAATCCAAGCTTGAGCTTCTTCCTCTTTGTTTACTGCTTTTCCGATTTCTAGATGCTGCGTCAGGTAATCCACGTTATTGTAAGTGAAAGTGACTGTCGCGGCGATTTCTTTCAGCTTATCGATGTTTTTCATGGTGGACGAGCCGATGATCAAGTCCGGATCCAATTCGATGATTTTCTCCAGGTTATCTTCAGTCACTTCTTCGACATCCGTCAATTGTGTTTCAAACCGGGGGTTCATTTTCGACCATGAATCGACTCCGACCATTGGCACATCAAGCGCCATGACGTTTCCTGCATACGTCGACAAGACGACGACACGCTGGGGATCGGCAGGGACTTCCACCGGTCCGGTTTCTGATTCATATGTAATTGTTTCCGGCGTCGATTCCGCCGAAGCTCCATCTTTTTCTTCCGTTGATTCTGAATTGCATGCCGCAAGGAATAAAGCTGTCAATAAAACCAGTAGGAATGTTAATTTTTTCATCGTTGTTATGCTCCTTTGATTAAGTTATAAGTGATGCAAATCGGTTTCTGTGTTCTTGGGTCCAGGCCGATTTCCGCGTCAATGCGGAATACGGTTTTCAGGACCTCAGCAGTGATGACTTCGTGGCAGGTACCGGCTTTGATGATTTCACCATTTTTCATGGCCACCAGGTGGTCGGCAAAACGGGCGGCCTGATTCAAATCGTGCAGCACCATGACGATTGTTCGTTCCTGTTCTTTATTCAGCTTCTGCAAAAGCTCAAGGATTTCCAGCTGATGCGCCATATCGAGATAGGTGGTCGGTTCGTCGAGGAAGATCATTTCCGTTTCCTGTGCGAGCGCCATCGCTATCCAGACGCGCTGGCGTTGGCCGCCCGACAACGCATCCACCGGGTGATATTTGAAAAACTGGGTACCGGTGACATCGAGTGCCCAGTTGATAATGTCATGATCCTCAGCGGACAAGCGACCGAATCCTTTTTGATAAGGAAAGCGGCCATACGATACCAGTTCGCCGACTGTCAGGCCAGGGGCATTTTCCGGTGTCTGCGGAAGGATGGCGATTTTCCGGGCCAGCTCCTTCGTGTTTTCTTTGGCGATATCGGTGCCATCGAGCACAATGCTGCCTGACTGATGCGGTATGACGCGGGTCAGGGCTTTCAGTAAAGTGGATTTGCCGCAGCCGTTCGATCCGATGATGGTGGTGATCTTTTTATCGGGAATGGACAGGGACAAATTTTTCACGATCGCACGGTCTCCGTAGCTGATATCAAGCTGCTCAGCAGACAGGCGAACCATATAGTAAAACCTCCTATTGAAAATTAATTGAGAAACTAATTGATAACGATTATCATTTTCAGTACAATGAATACTATAATGCGAATGATTCTCATTGTCAACGAGGATTTTAATTAAAGAAGAGGATGATTTTAAATGGAAGATACAGAATTATATGATGTCACCATTATCGGCGGGGGACCAGCGGGATTGTATTCGGCTTTTTACAGCGGCCTGCGGGAAATGAAAACGAAGATTATCGAATTTCAGCCTAGGCTTGGAGGGAAACTTCATGTATACCCTGAGAAAATGATCTGGGATGTGGGAGGCCAGCCGCCGACGTCAGGCGCAAAGCTGATCGACCAGCTGGTGGCGCAGGGACTGACATTCAATCCGGAAGTTGTGCTCAACGAGAAAATCGAAAGCATTGAGAAACGGAAAGACGGCTTGTTCAGAATGGAAGGATCATCCGGGCAGATCCATTTGTCCAAAACCGTAATTGTTGCAGTCGGAGGCGGCATTCTCAATCCACAAAAACTGGAAATTGAAGGTGCGGAACGCTTTGAAGTAGCCAATCTGAATTACACTGTCAAATCGTTGGAGCGTTTCAAAGGGAAGACCGTGCTGATTTCCGGAGGAGGCAACTCAGCGATCGATTGGGCCAATGAATTGGAACCGATTGCCGCGAGAGTGTTCGTCAGCTACCGCAAAGAATCGCTTGCCGGACATGAAGCGCAAGTCAGCCAATTGCTGGCGAGCTCCGCCGTCTGCCGTTTGAATACATCCATCAGCCGGTTAATCGCCTCTGACAGCCGGGATACAATAGAATTTGTCGAATTGACGGATCAGGTGAGCAGGGAAAAAACGCTTCTTCCTGTGGATGAAGTCATCATCAATCACGGCTACGAGCGCGACATCAGTCTGCTCGGCAACAGCCCGCTGGAAATCGACATCGCGGACGATTACTATATTGCCGGAACAGCTAAAAGCGAATCATCCGTGGGCGGCCTTTTTGCAGCCGGTGATATCCTGCAGCATCCCGGCAAGCTGAACCTGATTGCCGGAACATTCCAGGACGCCGCCAATGCAGTCAATCAGGCAAAAAGTTATATTCAGCCGGATGCCCAAAAAAGCGCCATGGTTTCCTCGCATAATGAAATCTTCAAAAAACGCAATAAGGAATTAGTTAAACAGATGATGAATTAGGGCGAAAATATATAGGAAGAGAGGCGGCCAAAATGGCCGCCTCTTTAGATGGAGAAAAATATTCTGTTCAGCTTGATGCAAAGGTCAAAAGCGGGGAGCGGCTGTTTTTCGCTGTGCGAAAAACTCCAGGATTTTAGGGAGCCGCCGCGAAAGTGGTGGCTCTTTCAAATGGATGGCTTTGATTTTTTGCTGACCGCACCCCAAATGGTCCGAACCGCACCTCGTGGACGAATAACCGCACCTCAAACAGCTCGGACCGCACCTCAAGAGCCAAACTCCGCACCTCATCGAATAAAACAGCCAATCCCCGCTGATTTTATTAAAATAAATCTCCAAAAAGTTTTCCAGCCGCTGCCAGATGTTCTATAATTGTAAGAATATTAAAAAGGGGGTGTGGGATTGATGGAGGAGTTCGATTGGGTAGGGAGCGAAGAGCATTTTGTCGATCGGCCGGATCTTTGGAAGATGCAAAAGATGATAGTTGGCCGGTTCGGCGGCAATTCATCGGCGGGACAGACGAAGAACGAAGATGCCTGTCTGGCATGGGAGCATGCGGAGGAAGATTGGGAATTGGCGATGATCATGGATGCGCATAATACAGCGGAAAGCGCGGAGCTGGTCAGGGAGCAGTTTCTCGCGCATCAGGAGGAAATCAAATCGTTTCTTACCATGGACGTCAGCTTCGAATTTTTTCAAAGTCTCGAGGCCCTGCTGCTGAGAATCTTCCGGCAAAAGGATTTTCTGGCAACATGTCGCGAAATTCAGGGAGAGACGGCGTGTTTAATTGCCGTCCGCAAGGGCAAATACCTGTACTGGTTTTCGGTCGGCGATTGTTTGCTGTACCTTCATCATTCGGAACTTGCGGCGATGGGGCAATACCAATTAAACCAGCGCCATTTTTATGAATGGATCGGGCAAAGGAACAGCTTTGACCAGACGGTGCCAAGTTTCAGCAGCGGCTTGCGCGAGTTGCGGCAGGGCCGCAACCATATTTTGCTGGCAACGGACGGCCTGACGGAATGTCCGGGTGAGCCTTATGCCGAGCCCGCAGATATCTTCGCAGAATTCGAGGACCTTTCGCAGGAAACGGGCATGCAAACGCTGCTGGAGGCGGTGCAGCAGAAGGGCGTGCGCGACAGTGTCACACTCCTTTCCTGGGTGGTTGATATTGCCGAAAAACCGCTCTACGCCAGCAACCAACAGACCATGACGCAAAAGGGAAGTTGAGATGCTGAGTAGCGCAACCACAAGACATTCCAGCCTGCAGCTCAACGAATTGATGCTTTTGGCCATAGTAAAAAGCCTGGGCAAGAAATACCCAGGCCGAGAACGATTTTATTGTGCAAAAACTTTGCCTTCCAAATGACGCGTGCAATTATAGAGCGGACATTGCCACGCCCCTTCGAGATTTTTCAGAATGGTGATCGATGTGTTGTCGAGCAGGGTTTTCTTGAATTGCTCGGGCAATAACGACTTCAGCGTCAAGCCGATCAGGCCGCCGTGGCTGACGACCAGCACGCGCTTGCCGGGAAAATCTTTCACGATATCATGCAGGGCTTCGGTTGCGCGGGCTGCCACCGCTTCACGCGTTTCCATGCCGAGGTCGAGCGATCGCCAGTCGGCACCCCATTTTTCAAGGCGTTCGTCTTCTGTGGTGCCTTCGATTTCGCCGCCGTTCATTTCCCGCAGCCGCGCATCAAAATGGCTGATGGGCAGTCCGATTTTCGCGCCGATGATTTCAGCGGTTTCCTTGGCGCGCTCGAGGTCGCTCGCGATGATCACGTCCCAATCCTCTTCAACTGCGAGGCGTTCGGACAGCGCCATCGCCTGTTCCTTGCCGGTTTTATTCAGCGGGATATTGCTGCTGCCCTGCGCAATCCCGAGCAGGTTCCATTCCGTAATGCCGTGTCTGACGATGCCGATTGTGGTCAT
>DATHVZ010000156.1:0-15352 GCA_035461005.1 Planococcus sp. (in: firmicutes)
GTTCAATGTCGCTGAAAAACAGCCACAACCTTGGAGCACTAAGTTCAATGTCGCTGAAAAACAGCCACAACCTTGGAGCACTAAGTTCAATGTCGCTGAAAAACAGCCACAACCTTGGTCTAAAACTTATAAAGCATAATTCTCCAATAAAAAAAGCTGCTCACATGAGCAGCTTTTCCTATTGATTCTGATACTTATCCTTCAAACATTCCTCTACAAATCTGTCAAAGATATTGATGGAAGCCTGATCACCCTGCAATGCAAATTCTTCCGGATGCCATTGAATCCCCAATACAAACTGATAATCCACACTTTCCAAGGCTTCAACAAGACCATCTGCTGCACGGGCAACCACTTTCAATTTATCGGATACTTTGTTTACGCCCTGATGATGAAACGAGTTTACATGGAATTTCTTTTCTCCCATAATTTCATACAACCGGCTGTCTTCTTCCAACTCAACGGTATGAGTTCTGTGAGTCCGCATAGCCAATTGCAGATGCTGGTTTAACTTCCCTTCAAACTCGGCTTCCAAATCCTGATAGTTGGTTCCGCCAAGCGCGACGTTCAACATCTGCAGCCCTCGACACATGCCCATGAATGGTTTATCCAATTTCAGGAATTCCAGGATAAGTTCCTTTTCGTAAAGATCACTTCCGGGATAAACTGCCCCAAGACTCGGATGCGGTTCTTCCCCATATAGTAGCGGGTTGATGTCCCCTCCGCCGGTAACTATCAGTCCATCGAGCCTTTCACATAATAACGGAATGTCTTCTTTGTCCACAATTGGGACAATCAGAGGGAGTCCTCCGGATTTAATGATCGCCTGGCCATATACGGGATCCAATGTATAAGTTTGATCTTTTTCGACTCGTGCGGTAATACCTATTACAGGTTTTTTTCTATTTGTCATAATTGGGTACCTCTTTCCTGTCAGCAAAATTACTTTTTGCAAATTCTACTTTGTTAGTATACCCTCGCGTTCGAATCCATTAAACATTGGCCATACGCAGCATGCTGCTGGAATTCTTAGCAAAGACCAGTCTAATTTACGAAGTGTATACATCTGCAGGTTCAGAAGGCATCGTGTCCAGGATCGTGACGATAATGCAGCAAGTCTATTTTTCCCGAGCTTCCAACTTTCACTCCTTCACTTTCAAGAAGCCTCACCTGTGAAACGCGGCTGTCTGTATCTTGAAACGAAATCTTCCCCTGTGCATTTATAACGCGATACCAGGGCAGATTATATTTCGAACTCATACTGTGCAGCAGCCTTGCCACTTGCCTGGCTCCTCTCGGACTGCCGGCATAGGCTGCAATTTGTCCGTAGGTCATCACTTTTCCAGCCGGAATATCTTGGATTGCCTGCATCGCTCTTTGGGTAAAAGCTTCCATCAACATTCTTCCTTTTTTAGTCGAATTTCCTTTACTTCAGCCTTCAGCTCTTTTTGGAACTCTCATTTTATAATCGACAATCATCAATTTGCCGAGCATATACTATGGAATTTTGCGGTTTTCAACGATAGGCCCGCGCTATTGTAATGGATATATTCATAATACTTGATTAGCCCCTCGACTTCATCCTCCAATTCTTCAATACAATCGGATGGCAAAGCTTCAGCTTAATGGCTGCTGTTCAAAGTTTTAAGATCTTCAGAATAAATGGAGTGCATATCCGTCAACTCTTCAACGGTCTGGTCAAATAGGATCTGCCTCTTTTCCATGCGGAAATAATGGCGCCAATAAACAAAAATCTCTTTGGCAATCCCCAATTTTTTTGCACCATCCACAGCATTCATATTTTCTGTTACACAAAGCTGATGCATGATTTTCTTCAACGACATTTTATATTCCCGCTCCACTACACCTTTATATTGAAGATACCTCATATGGATCCCTCCCTGATAATCGTTTTATTCATGGACTTTCGATTCAGACATTGCCATATCGTTTAATCAGTTCTGTTTGTTCTATCGGGTGAGTTGAAATGTATATCTCCGGGTCATGGACCAGCCGGGCTATGAAAAAAGTTGAACTGGAAACCGCATAAGGTTTGTTACTGTCCTCCACTTCGGCTGTAAGAGATCCTGGTTGCTTTCCTGCCAAATGGAAATACCGGAATCCGTTGTATGCGCCCCATTCAGCAATATTATTCAAAAGCACCGCTTCAGCTTCCAACAGATCTGCGTCTTCAGATTTCCCGCTCAAGTGATGATAAATGGTTTCACCTTTCGTAAGAACATAGGATGCTGTCAGAAGTTTATGGTCTTTATATGCTCCAAAGAGATGCAGCTCCGGCCCCAATGCGCTGACCAGAGACTCAAAATAATCATTAGTGAAAAAATAGTAGCTGTCTGTTTCTTCTCTTTTCCGAATAGTTGAGTAATAGAGAACCAGAAAGTCGAACATATTTTTCACTGTGCCAAGTTTTTTGAAAATCAAACCGGAATCAGCCCTCTCGGCTGTCGTTTGTTCAGCTTCACTCATATAGGCGTTCAACTGAAGTGTATAAGTGTCATAGACTGTAATGAGGTCCAGCTGTTTGATGAAAAATTCAGCGTTGTTCAAAACAGGATGGAAACGGATATATTCAGCGATAATTTTCTCTGCTTTGCAAAAATCTTCGAAGATCCTCAAAAAATTTGATGCCAGTTTATAGCCATCATTCCTGACCTTCAGAACCGGCCCACCATAACCGAAAGGGCTGGTAATGTCATAAAACAGGGATCCCTCACTCATCAGCTGACGCTTTATGAAAGGGTATACGGTTTCACCGTGTCCATCTTCATCAATGTAATAGAAAAGCATCGCTTCTCCGGGGTCCAATTTGAGTGCGCTCACCAAGTACTCCCGTGTGTAATAGATATCCTTGAGATTAAAAAGATCCAGGATATGCTGCCAGCGGTTTGTTTGGCTGGAAAAGACCAGCTCATACATATCAGTTCCCCCATTCGAGATGCTTTATTTGAATACTGTCTGAAGTTTTGATTGTTTTCTCCTGCGTTCCAGTACACCTGAACGGATGAGCATGTTGAATAATTCAGCTATGAACGCAAGCAATACCCCTACGATAATTCCGAATACCCCACCGATCGCCAGAACATAAAAAGCGTTTTCTTCCAGCACCGACGGGACCTCTTCGACAGATGCTTTGGCAATAATGCTGAGGTAATCAACTTTCAGACGTTGCTGCGCTTCGGCCATTGCTGAATCTGCAAGAGCGTTTGCAATTTCACCCGCCATTTTCCTGTCTTTTCCTTCTACAGTTATATTAAGCACCTGTGAGGAAGATACACTTGAAACGGTCACTTTTTCATACAGTTCTGCAGGAGTAAATGCGCTGCCGGTTACCGAAATCGCCGCTGAAAGCACTTCACGGCTTTTGATCATAGCGCTGTATGCATCCACTATCTGCGAATCTGCCGTATATTCCACCTGGCTTGCCGGGGGTATATCTCCGGTCGGCTGTTCTATGAATAACTGACTTGTCGCCTCATAATTCGGGGCCAATATGAAGACAAGGAGCGCCCAAATCGTCACCATGGACAATAATGCGATTCCTCCAATCAATTTTATATGATTCCTTAGACTCTTAAGGATATTAAATACCATGACTTTTTCCGCCATATAATTTACCTCCCTATAAAACAGAAATGGAATATGCACATATATATCTAAAAATTCAGATTATTCTAGTACCTTTATATCATAAACCGGTGAGTACTTCTACTAATAAATTAATAAAAATGAAATAAATTTAACGAAAAGTAAGCACAAAGTCTACCGGTATAATTACGAATATTACGAATATTACGAATTTAGTTCTTTTGTCTCATAAAGTTTAAAGCGCATATTCGCATAAAAAAAGCTCAATCCCTTTAGGAATTGAGCTTTTTTTATGGTCAGTTTTCAGTCGCGTAAACAGTAGTCATAGTAAAATGGTTTGTAACATAAAGTTAAAATGACTTCATACATTTATATTAAAATATTAAAAAAATATCATCAGAAACGTTTATAAAAATTACTCTTTCCATAAACCGATAATTCCATTGCGCCGGTAAATAATTTTATTGTCTTCCAGAACCTTCAGTACTTTGGTTAATGCTTGGTGTGGAATTTCAATATCCTTTGTAATTTCTTTGATCGTCTTGAACAATACTCCATCTGAAGATGCATTCTTTACGAAGTAATCCAAAAAATTTCTTCCGGTTTCAGCAATACGTTCGGATTCGGAAGAAAAGCAATTTTTGCATATCTCTTCCATTGTACGGCCGTTAAACGGACCCGAGTCTGTATTGCTGCTTTCGCTAACTTCCATTAAACTCCACCTCCTGCAAAAAGATTCATAAAATATTCCCTTCAAACCGTATACCCTTTTTGGCTTCAAATAGTCATTTATGCGCAAAAAGTATTATTTTCTATACATTACATACGTAATTGTTGTTTCAAGGAGAATTAACCAGTTGATTCTTTCCCCATAGGAAGAAGCGTTATGAGAGCTGATCGGTCCGTAATAATCAACTTCGCTAGAAGATACTTTCAGTTATGAATCAAGTTTTTATTCAAGCACTCTTTAAACTCATATTAAAAGGGTATAAAGGTAGAGTAGATTGAAATTTTTAAGGAGGCTAGTATTTATGGAAGGAAAACATTATATCAACGGTGAATGGTCAACTTCCGGAGACGGCGTCATAAAGGTTATGAACCCTGCGACCGGTGAACAAGTGGGCACTGTGCCAAACGGCGGAGAAGAAGAGGCAAAAAGAGCAGTTGAAGCAGCAGCTGACGCTTTTCCGGAATGGTCGAAGACAACTGCTTATCACCGGGCAGAATTGCTGATGAAATGGCATGATCTCTTATTGCAAAACAAGCAACAGGTGGCGGAGATCATGACGAAGGAAATGGGCAAACCGCTCGCTGAAGCGATTGGGGAAATTGAGTATTCCGCTTCCTTTATCTCCTGGTATGCAGAAGAAGGCAAGCGAATGTATGGCCGGACGATCCCTGCCACTAAAGAGGGCAAGCGTATCCAGGTCAATAAGCAGCCGGTCGGTGTTGTCGTTTCCATCACACCTTGGAATTTCCCGGCTGCGATGATGGCGCGGAAAATGGCTCCTGCGTTAGCTGCAGGCTGCACATTCGTCGCCAAGCCGGCAAAATTGACGCCGCTGACAGCGGTGCGGATGTATGAATTGGCCGAAGAAGCCGGGTTCCCGAAAGGCGTCATTAACATGGTGACAGGCAGCGCCAGCAAAATCGGAAAAGTTTTCACCAGCCACCCGTCAGTGCGCAAACTGACATTTACCGGTTCCACGGAAATCGGCAAAGAATTGATGAAGCAGAGCTCGGAAACGATGCTGAACCTGTCGCTGGAACTGGGCGGACACGCACCGATTATTGTTCTTGATGATGCGAATATCGAAGAGGCGGTCAAAGGCGTTATGGCATCGAAGTTCCGCAATGCCGGACAGACCTGTGTCTGTGGCAACCGGATTTATGTCCAGGAAAGCATTGTTGAGGAATTTTCGCTCAAGCTGCAGGAAGCCGCAGGCCAACTGAAAGTCGGCAACGGGCTTGATGAAGGGGTGCAGATCGGTCCGCTCGTCGATAAAGACGGCTATGATAAAGTGGCGAAGCACGTGCAGGACGCGGTCGCCAAAGGCGCGAAAGTGCTTGTCGGCGGAGACGGCCGAACAGAAAATGATTCTTATTTCTACAATCCGACTGTGTTGCTGAATGCAAGTTCAGACATGCTGGTCATGAATGAAGAAACTTTCGGTCCGGTGGCGCCGATCATGAGCTTCCAAACAGACGAAGAAGCTGTGGAGTTGGCGAATGATACACGCTTCGGTTTGGCTGCTTATTTCTTCACGAACAGCATGCAGCGCGGCACATACATTGCCGAAAACCTGGATTACGGAATTGTCGGCTGGAATGACGGCATGCCGTCCACTGCCCAGGCACCGTTTGGCGGCATGAAAGAAAGCGGCATCGGCCGTGAAGGCGGCCAGGAAGGCCTTGAGGCATTCCTGGAAACTAAATATATCTCGATTCAATTGTAACTTCTTACAACCAAATCGAATCCCCTGCTCACATGAATCGTGAGCAGGGGATTTTTATTTTTATTCATCATTTAATGGTCCTTAGCCGGGCTGGCTTATGAACCCAACATCTGGGCTCTGGAGCTGGACCTAAATGCTTCACAAAAAATCTAAAATTTTCGCCTGAACTTTTTTTATCGTTTACACCACTTTTTCACAAGACTGGATCCCGCTGATAGCAGGTTTTGTAATGAGGCATTCGTAATGTGGGTATCGTTCTTTCAATGTGGAAGCCAGTTGAAGTTCCCGCCCTGGTTCAATGGCGATGAACAGGGATGGACCGGCGCCGCTGATTGCTGAGCCGTATGCGCCATAGTCTCTGCAGGTCGTCCGGATTTCGGCGAAGTTTGGAAAACTGCTCTTCCGGAAAGGCTCATGGAATTCGTCGTTTTCCATCATCCGGCCAGCGGTCTTCCAGTCTCCTCCAGCGACGGCAGCGGCAAAGACATTTGCCGCTGCACTGCTTCGGATGGCTGTGGTGTACGGAAGCTCCTTCGGCAATAACCCCCTGGACTCGGCAGTCAGAAATTCAGCTGGCGGCACCAGAATGATGGCAGCAATAGCAACGTCCGTTATATGGTTGACCGCCACATCTTCCCCGTCCCAATATGAAATCGTCAATCCCCCGAGCAATGAAGCCGAAATATTATCCGGATGCCCTTCCAATTCCGTGCCGATAACCAGTTTTTCCTGCGTCGTCAGTTCCAGCGCCAGCAGACGATCCGCAATTTCAATGCCCGCTGCGATGGCAGCAGCGCTGCTGCCCAATCCTCTGCTCAACGGAATATCCGTTTCCACAGCAAGTTTCGCTGTCGGCATCCTTTTGCTGTAGCGGTTGGCTACAAATTGAATGGTCGTGATGAGCAAATTATCGGACGTGCCGGATAGGGACTGATAACTTTCCGTTAGATATTCCACTGACCAAGCGGCAGCTTTGGAGACATGGACGGTCAAGTAAAGGTCGAGCGCCAAGCCGATCGAGTCGAATCCGGGTCCCATATTGGCGGTGGATGCCGGAACCCTTACAGAAAAATCTTTCAAGCTCATGCCTTCACACCTTTCTTTAAATCCTCCCAAAAAATTTCCATATCTCCCGGTACAAGAAGTGCTTTATGTTCATTGACAGAAATCGCCGTTTCCGGATCTTTCAGGCCATTGCCGGTCAACACAGCCACCACAGTTGAACCTTTAGCAAGCATGCCGCTTTCCACTTGCTTTTTAATGCCCGCAATCGAAGCGCAGGATGCCGGTTCCGCAAAAATCCCTTCAGTCGCCGCAATCATCTGGTAAGCTTCCAGAATTTCTTCGTCTGTGGCCGCTAAAATCGTGCCATTCGATTCAGCTAATGCGTTTAACGCCAATTGCCAGCTGGCAGGATTTCCGATGCGGATGGCAGTCGCCACTGTTTCGGGATTATCGACCACTTCATTATTGACGATCGGCGCTGCACCAGCCGCTTGAACACCTAAAAGTGTCGGACGTTTTGCTCCCGTTTTCGCTGCATATTCGCTGAAGCCTTTCCAGGAAGCCGAGATATTGCCGGCATTGCCGACAGGAAGTGCGAAAACATCAGGCACGCCGTCCAGTTGGTCGATCACTTCGAACGCAATCGTTTTTTGGCCTTCCAAACGGTACGGATTGACCGAGTTCACTAATGCAATGCCCGCTTCCTGGCCCACTTCCCGGACCATTCGAAGAGCTTCGTCAAAATTGCCTTTGATCTCCAAAATTTCCGCGCCGTACATTTTGGCTTGAGCCAATTTGCCGAGCGCAATGCGGCCTTCCGGAATGACGACGATTGTCCGCATGCCTGCCCGAGCTCCATATGCCGCAGCTGACGCCGATGTATTGCCTGTAGATGCACAGATCAACACCGTTTTGCCTTCTTCTTTCGCTTTGGCCACCGCCATCACCATGCCTCGGTCTTTAAACGAGCCAGTCGGATTGGCGCCTTCGAGTTTGACGTATAGATTGATGCCCCATTGTGCGGACAATTTCTCCAAATGGACAAGCGGTGTATTTCCTTCTTGCAACGTCAAACCGGGCGTTGCTTCCGTTACCGGCAACCACTCTTTGTATTGTTCAATCAATCCAGGCCATCTCATGCTGTTTTCTCCCCTTCGATGCGGTAATGGCTAATGATGTTCGCCATTCCTTCTAATTTTTGGAGTAACTCCAAATGTTGCTGTCTTGAAATTTGGTGGGTCAACAAAATGATCTCCGCTTTGCCGTCGACTGCTGCAGGATGCTGCATGACCGATTGCAGGCTTGCTCCATGATCGCTGTAAATAGACGTTAATCGGGATAAGACACCCACTTCATCTTTTACGAGCAACCGGTAAAAATACTTTGCAAAGCAGCTGCTGTCCGGTTTGATGACGCGTTCATGCTGGGAGGCGTGGGCGCGTTTGCCATTGACCCCTAATTGCAGATTGCGGCAAGCCGCGATCACATCCGAAACGACAGATGTCGCTGTAGGCAGCGAGCCGGCGCCAGGGCCGTAAAGCATCGTTTCGCCGACAGCATCGCCGTGTATGTACACTGCGTTGAATTCGTTATTGACCGCTGCAAGCGGATGCGAGTCAGCCAGGAAAACCGGTTCCACTGCCACTTCAATGCCGTCTTCGTTCTTTTTGGATGACCCGACCATTTTCATGGTATAGCCGAATTTTTCCGCAATCTCCAAATCGCCGTCGCGGATTTCTTTCATGCCGCGCACCACTACATCATCAAGATGGACAGCTGTCGAAAAAGCCAACGACGATAAAATGACCATTTTTCGGGCGGCGTCAAGTCCGTCGACATCCGCCGAGGGATCAGCTTCTGCATATCCCAGCCGTGTAGCTTCAGCCAATGCCGTTTCGTAACTCATATTTTCCTTTTTCATTTTCGTTAAAATGAAGTTGGTCGTGCCGTTGACAATTCCCATCAAACTTGTAATGCGGTCGGATGCCAGACCATCTTCCAATGTACGGATGATTGGAATTCCCCCAGCCACACTCGCTTCATAAAACAAATCACATTTTTGCTCATCGGCCAGTTTTAATAGGTCATGGCCGAATTCCGCCATGACATCCTTATTGGCAGTGACTACTTGTTTGCCCGCTTTGAGCGCTTTTTCAATCGCGTCTCTTGCGCCTTCAATTCCGCCCATTACTTCTATAATGATGTCCAGTGAAGAATCGTTTAAAATTTCATCAATATCCGTCGTGAAGACTGCCGGATCAAAAGCGGATACCCTTTCTTTGTTTTTGTCCCGGATCAGGACCCTTTTGATGGTAACTTCAGCGCCAAGTTTATGGCGTAAATCCTGCTGGTGCTGATGCAAAATTTTGGCTACACCTTCTCCCACCGTTCCAAGTCCCAATAATCCGATTGTAATCTCATTTTTCATTGACGATTCCCCCTATGATGTGTACACTGTAAAAAAACACCTGTCCTTGCACTAAGGACATTATAGTATTAAATTAACTTTAAAACAACCCTTACTCCACTATTAAACAGATAGGACTTGATCGGATGAAAGTTTGTAAATTTGGCGGAACATCAGTCGCAAGCGCACAACAGATCAAAAAAGTGGCGGCGATTGTCCAAAGCGATCCCAGCCGCAAAATTGTCGTCGTGTCCGCCCCTGGCAAGAGATACAGCGGGGACATCAAAGTGACCGACCTTCTTATCGAGCTTTGCCAAACAGCACTGGCCGGTGAAAGGGTTGATGCGCCGCTTGCAAAAGTAGTGCAGCGGTATGGCGAAATAGCAGAAGAGTTAAATCTTGGACCCGCTATCGCTAATGAGATCAAAATCGATCTTTGGAGTCGTTTAGCTGGGGATAAAGACAACAGAGAGTTGTATATGGACCGCATCAAAGCGAGCGGTGAAGCTAATTCGGCGAAACTGATTGCCGCTTATTTCGTTTCCATCGGTTTACAGGCCGAGTATATGGATCCCCGGGATGCCGGATTGCTTGTCAACGACTTGCCGGAGCGCGCCCAGGCGCTGCCGGAATCGTATGATCGCCTTGCCGCTCTGCGGGACACTGGATCCATCAGTGTATTCCCGGGATTTTTCGGTTTCACAAAGGATGGCACGCTGCGAACTTTCGAGCGCGGCGGATCTGACATCACCGGTTCTATTTTAGCGGCTGCTGTGAAAGCGGAACTGTATGAAAATTTTACCGATGTCGATTGCGTTTTTGCAGCCAATCCACAAGTCGTAGAAAATCCCGTTGCAATCGAACGGATGACGTACCGGGAAATGCGGGAGCTGTCCTATGCCGGGTTTGCCGTTTTTCATGACGAAGCCTTAATGCCCGCCTTCCAAGCATCCGTTCCGGTGTGCATCAAAAACACGAATCATCCAGCCGCTGCCGGCACGATGATTGTGACCGAACGCGATTCCAGCAAACGTCCGGTCACCGGCATTTCAGCCGACAGCGGTTTCTCCACTTTGTACATCAGCAAGTATCTGATGAACCGGGAAATCGGTTTTGGACGCAAATTGCTGCAAATTTTAGAAGATGAAGGAATTTCGTATGAACACATTCCATCCGGCATCGATAATTTATCGGTCATCATCCGCAGCCATCAATTGACCCCCGAAAAAGAAGCGCGCGTCGTCCAGCGCGTCAAATACGAATTGCATGCCGATGATGTCCATTTTCGCAGCGATTTTTCCATGGTCGTTCTGGTGGGTGAAGGCATGAATAATACGACTGGCCTCGCAGCACGCGCTGCCAGCGCGATTGCCCGGACTGGCGCCAATATCGAAATGATCAACCAGGGATCATCCGAAGTCAGCCTGGTGTTCGGTGTATTGAAACACGATGAGACAAAAATTTTAAAGGAATTGTACCAGGAGTTTTTTGAACCGGCGCTGGTCAAATAAAACGCAAAAAATCCCCCACCAGTTTTTCAGCTGATGGGGGATTTTTTGCGTTTGGACTGTTTTATTTCCATGTTTTAATCAATGGACCTTCATCGCCAAAAACGGGATCGGACTTTGGCATCGGCGTGTTCTGGATGTCTTCCAATACGTAAGGTCGCTCGTCCGGATCGCCGATTTTCTTGTTCGGGCTGACGCCGCCAGGATAAGCGCCGACAACTTGGAAATCGGCGCTGGCAGAAATCTTTTTATGGCCGGTGCCTGCCGGCAAAACCGCGACATCTCCAGTATTGACTTCCAGCTCCTGTCCCTTCTCTCCCCCTATCAACAGCACTGCCGATCCTGACCGGACACCGAGAACTTCATGGGTATTGCTGTGGTAATGATGGTAATCGAATACGCCGTTGGTCCAACTGTTCGTCCAGCCGTTGCCGTTAAAAGTTTTTTCGATTTCTTCAGGATTGTCCTGGAAAGCAAATCGATAAATGGCCACCCCCAATGACCGGTTGTTCGGAATCGAACCATCATCTTTAAAATGAATAAATTTCGTTCCTTCCATCGCCTGATCACTCCTAGCTTTTTACTGGACTTTACCCGCCCGGCAGGAAGTTAATCAGGTAAGCAATGCCTCAGAAGCCCAACCGCTCGCGAATGGACGCCGCATAGTTCTGGCTGACCGGCAGCAGCGAGCCGTCTTTCATTGTCAAAACGTAGTTGGAGGAAATGTCACGGGCGATTTCTTCTATATAATTGATGTTCACGATAAAGGAACGATGCACCGGCAGAAAACAGTCAGGCAATTGATACCTCAGTTCCTTCAGGGTGTAGATGGTGCAATGTGCTTCTTCACCTGCGTAGAACCATGTCTTTTTCTGGCTGCTCTCGATATGCGAAACAAGGTCGATCGGAACCGGACGCCAGTTGTCCTCCAGTTTGCCGGTAAGGAAGCGGATCGGCGGTTTGCTGGCCAAAATGTGATTCGATGGCAAAATGACTACCAATGCCGCAGCCTGGCCGGCTAATTCAACTGGGTAGCCGATGCCGTAATAAGGAAAGCCCAGCGGTGAATTTTCCACCAGCTTTTCGACCCTACTACCTTTTTTAAAGGTCAGTTCCGCCACACTGCCAAACGGCACCGGGTCCCCTTCCCGAATCCGCAGATCCAGTTCCCCCGCTTTGAAATACACATATGAATTGCCCACTGCCACAGCGATTGAAGCCTCTTTCGGAAGCCAGTCACCAATGATGTGGCTGATCTGTTCAATAAACTCTTTTTTCATCCCTGCTGCCCCTTTCCAGTCGTTTATCCCCGCATATGCCATTTCATCCCCGAATGGAACCGTTCATCCAATTTTCAGGACAAAGGGAATTATCTGTTATATATTAATATACAACAAGACGAACTGTATTAATACAGTTTGAAAAATTTTTTATTCGAAAGGGATGGTTGGATGATCAGCAAGCAGCAGCAAATTGAGGATTTAAATAAGAGTTGGGAACAGGATAGCAGATGGAAAGGCATTAAGCGCCCTTATTCAGCAGAGGATGTCGTCAAGCTCCGCGGTTCTGTACAAATTGAACATACATTGGCGAAGCGCGGCGCCGAGCGTCTTTTCCGCTCAATTAATGAAACGGATTTTGTGAATGCACTCGGAGCGTTGACTGGGAACCAGGCAGTCCAGCAAGTCAAAGCCGGTCTTCAGGCGATTTACCTGAGCGGCTGGCAAGTTGCGGCCGACGCCAACTCGGCAGGCCAGATGTACCCGGATCAAAGTTTATATCCAGTGGATTCCGTGCCGAACGTCGTGAAGAAAATCAACCAGGCGCTGCAGCGTGCCGATCAGATTGACAATGTTGAAGGAACAGATGGCATTGACTGGTTTGCACCGATCGTTGCTGATGCGGAAGCAGGATTCGGCGGACCGCTGAACGTTTTCGAATTGATGAAGGCGATGATTGAAGCAGGAGCAGCCGGTGTCCACTTCGAAGACCAATTGGCTTCAGAGAAAAAATGTGGACATCTCGGCGGCAAAGTGTTGCAGCCGACACAAAATGCAGTGCGCAATCTGGTTTCTGCTAGACTCGCAGCGGATGTCATGGGTGTTCCGACCCTATTGATCGCACGGACAGATGCAGATGCAGCAGATCTCATCACAAGTGACATCGATCCGGAAGACCACCGTTTCATCACCGGCGAACGCACACCGGAAGGTTTTTACCGCACAAACGCAGGCATCGACCAGGCCATCGCACGCGGACTTGCTTATGCCCCTTACGCGGACTTGGTATGGTGCGAAACTTCCCATCCGAACCTTGAGGAAGCGCAACAATTCGCTGATGCAATCCATGCGAAATTCCCAGGTAAATTGCTCGCTTACAATTGCTCTCCTTCATTCAACTGGAAAGCGAAACTGGATGAAGAAACGATTGCCAAATACCAGGTTGAGCTCGGCAAGATGGGCTATAAATTCCAATTCGTAACGTTGGCAGGCTTCCATGCACTCAACCACAGCATGTTCGAACTGGCACATGCATACAAAGATCAAGGCATGGCGGCTTACTCGAAATTGCAGCAGGCTGAATTTGCCAGCGAAGAAAAAGGCTATACAGCAACACGCCATCAACGTGAAGTCGGCACCGGCTATTTCGATGAAGTATCACAGATCATCTCTGGCGGCACAAGTTCAACAACAGCAATGAAGGGTTCGACTGAAACCGATCAATTCCAGACGGTGAAAGGGTGATTTAATTGATTACCAAATCGGATATCAAAATCACTGCCGACATTACGCCGGGAATGGCAAAGATCCTGACACCCGAAGCGCTCCAATTTGTCGAACAGCTTCACAGGAATTTCGATCAGCGTCGACGTGAGCTGCTGGACCGGCGCCAGGTTCGACAAAAGGAATTAAACTCCGGCCAAAAGCTTGATTTTCTGCCTGAGACAAAACACATCCGGGATGGCGACTGGACAGTCGCTCCGCTTCCGGAAGATATGAAGGACCGCCGCGTGGAAATCACCGGCCCGACCAACCGCAAAATGGTCATCAACGCTTTGAACTCCGGAGCGAAGATGTTCATGGCCGATCTGGAAGATGCCACAGCCCCGAATTGGTCCAACGTGATCGACGGACAGGTGAATTTGTACGATGCGGTTCGTCGTCAAATCGATTTTGAAATTCCGGAAACGGGCAAAAAGTATGCGCTGAATGAACAAACAGCTGTCCTGATGGTGAGACCGCGCGGCTGGCATCTGCCAGAGAAAAATATTGAAGTCGCGGGTCGCGCCGCTTCCGGCAGCCTTGTCGATTTCGGATTGTATTTCTTCCATAACGCGAAAGAATTGATTGCCCGCGGTTCCGGACCATATTTCTACTTGCCGAAACTCGAAAGCCATTTGGAAGCCCGTTTGTGGAATGATGTTTTCGTTTTTGCCCAGCAGGAACTCGGGCTTCCTAATGGTTCAATCCGCGCTACGGTGTTGATCGAAACAATTCCAGCGGCTTTTGAAATGGACGAAATTCTATACGAGCTTCGCGACCACTCCGCCGGCCTGAATTGCGGCCGCTGGGATTATATCTTCTCGGTCATCAAGCGGATGCGCAACAACCCGGATTATATTTTCCCGGACCGCTCCCAGGTGACGATGACGGTACCGTTTATGCGCGCCTATACTTTATTGTGCATCAAAACCTGCCACCGAAGAGGCGCTCCTGCAATGGGCGGCATGGCTGCTCAAATTCCCGTCAAGGGTGATGACGAAGCCAATCGGGCCGCATTCAATAAAGTCGCAGAAGACAAACGCCGCGAAGTGACAGATGGCCACGACGGCACATGGGTCGCCCATCCGGGAATGGTCGCAACGGCAATGGAGCAATTCGATGAACATATGCCGACACCAAACCAGATCGGCAGACAGCGTGACGATGTTCAAGTTTCCGCAGAACAACTGGTGGCGGTGCCCGAAGGAACGATCACAGAAGAAGGCCTCCGCTCCAATATTTCAGTCGGCGTCCAATACATCGCCTCGTGGCTGTCCGGCAACGGCGCCGCTCCCATCAATAACCTGATGGAAGACGCCGCAACCGCTGAAATTTCCCGCTCCCAGGTTTGGCAGTGGATCCGCCATCCAAAAGGAGTCCTTGAAGATGGCCGCAATATTAACGTAAGTTTGTTCCATGATTTTCTTGACGAGGAGACCGCTAAGATCCAGGAAGCGGTCGGTGAAGAAGTTTATGTATCCGGCAACTATGCCGCTGCCCGCGAATTATTTGCAAAACTGACATTGGAAAGTGATTTTGCTGAGTTTCTGACACTGCCTGGGTATGACAAACTAAACTAACCTATTGGAGGAGATCATTATGAAAAAC
>DATHVZ010000157.1:0-2428 GCA_035461005.1 Planococcus sp. (in: firmicutes)
AGAAATGAAAAGTGCCTGATGAAACCTTGAAAGTGCCTGATGGCACCTGAAAAGTGCAGGATGAAGTTTTGAGAAAGGAGCAATTCCATGCCGTTTATTGAAGCGAACGAAGTCCGGCTTTTTTACAAAGACAGCGGGGACGGAACGCCGCTTGTGATGCTGCACGGTTTGAGGGCTAGCCATACGGCTTTTAACTGGGAAGAAGACTATTTCAAGCAGCAATACCGCGTCATCACGATGGACGCGCGCGGGCACGGCCAGTCGGACCGGCCACGCGGTTTCACGTTGAATGACCACGTGGAGGATGTGATTGCTGTATTGGATCACTTGAAAATACGCAAGGCGCATATACTAGGCGTGTCGATGGGCAGCTATATCGCGCAGGGTGTGGCGCTGGAATATCCGGAGCGGGTCGACAAGCTGATTCTGGTCGCGACCAAATCGAACGGCAAAACCTCATCAACGCAAGAGCTGATGCACGTGCATGCCGATGAAATCGAAGGCATGGACGAGCCCGGGAAAATGGACTTCTTGGCCAAGTATATCTACTATGACACCGAAGCCGTCGCGCGCCGAATGGAAGAAGCGCCCCAGCCCGAAATGACGGAGCTGGAGCTGGCGGCTGCCCATAAAGCGCTCGCCGGTTTCGACTTCCGCTCCGCGCTGCCGATGGTGCAGGCGGAAACCTTGATCATCAGCGGCAAATACGACGGCCTGAACCCGCCGGACCGCGGCAAAGAGCTGGCCAATCTTATGCTGAACGGGCATTTCGTGGAATTCGAATATTCCGGCCACGCGCCGCAAACCGAGGAACCGGAACGTTTCCGCCAAGTGGTCAGTAAGTTTTTGGAGCAATGAAAAGCCGGGGGAATTCCAACGGATTCAGCGATCTATCGCAATAACAAACTAAAAACATCAGCTCACTGAACTGATGTTTTTAGTTTATTTTGTTTAATTACGAATATCTGATTACACAGTTATCTCGAGATGCTGTATTAAACTCTTCTTTTAATAATCCATAGTAAGCTAAATCGTGAAATTGTCCAAACCGGGCTACGTGCTGTTTTAAGGTGCCTTCGTATTTCAATCCTACTTTCTCCATTATCCTCCACGAACCAGGATTAGAGGTAAATGAGGCTGCAAAAATTCTGTTTAGATGAAGGTGATTAAAGCCATACTTTATTAGCGCTTTAGCGGCTTCAGTTCCATATCCTTTGCCCCAATACTGCTTCCCGATCCAATATGCTAATTCTCCTCGTTTGTGATTGTCTGATAAATTCAAATTAATAAGACCAATTAAAAGATTTGAATCTCTCTCCGTTAAGCCAAACATTACAATTTTCTTATTTTTTTCTGCGTTAAGCATACTTTCAATAAAATGGATTGCTGAACCTTCAGGGTATGGGTAAGGAATATTCAAGGTGGATTTAGCTACTTCATAATCCCCAGCCATTTCTTCAATTCTCTTTGAATCATCAGTAGTTAATGGCCTAAGTATTAATCTTTCTGTCTCCAACTTTTTCAAAAGACGACCCCCTATAAATAAACTTTTTTCTCTTACTCTATCCTGGTTGTCTTAGGCCTTTCGAGTCTAAGCTTGAGCGCTTTCTTTATCGTCTTAAGTACATGGGGGAAGAGTAAGATTTCCAGCATAGTTCTCATCGTATTGATGTCCGGCCTGATTATGATGTACCTTTCGGAGCTGACAGTTTTTCGGTGACTTGAAAGGAAGGATGAGAAAATGGAAGATCGATTTGAGATGAGTTTCAGAAATAAGCAAGTGCGCGTATGGCTGGCGTTGATGGTGCCGGCGCTCGTTTTGACTATGTACTTTGCATTTTTTGCAGAGAATCCAGGCATCCTGGCTCCAACCCCGCCTTTAGTGGCGTGGATCGTGTACTATATCTGGCGCTTCAATTACCGCAAGAAGAAAAAATCAGCCGTCTGAGTGGGAGGATGGCTGATTTTTTTGGTTCTCCCATTCCAATTGCTCCTGTTCCTCCAGGCCTTTGGCGAGGCGGAAAATGATCCAGATCAGCATGCCGCCGGTCAAGGTCAGCACCACCGACAGCCACATCATCACGTTGGAATCCGCAGTGGTCTGCGCCAGCTCCAACAAGTCCGTCGACGCAGGCATAGCGACAGCCAGCAGCAAGACAGAAGAGTTATGGAAGATGTGCAGGAGAATCGGCAGCATCAAGTTGCGGGTCCGCAAATACAGGAACGACGCGATCACGCCGAACAGAAATGCGCCGATGGCATTGGCATGCAGCACGGCAAACAAGCCGCTCGAAACGAAGACGCCGGCCCACAGCGAGGTTTTGGCAATGAGTCGATTCAACAGCACGCCCCGGAAGATGAATTCCTCGGCAATCGGTCCGATCACGCCAATCGATAACGCAGTAAACGCGAGGAAAAGGGTGCCTCC
>DATHVZ010000158.1:0-29319 GCA_035461005.1 Planococcus sp. (in: firmicutes)
GCATGGTGTTGTGTACCGGGAGATATTCTCAATCCGTAAAACATTCCGCCAGTATTTGCCTTTTGTCGCTTATGCCAACACCTGGGGATTGCCTTCACTGACTGTGCCGATCGGCTGGGATGAAAACGGCCTGCCCATTGGCATCCAATTGATCAGCCGCAATGGCAACGAAGAAGCATTGTTCCAGCTCGGCGAATGGCTGGAGGAGCACTTTGAGTCTTATAAACGTGCGTTATTATAGAAGAAACTTAAAACCTGTACCCCTTTTTGAAAGGGGTACAGGTTTTATTGGTGAAATGTAAATAATTGCTATTTCGTAAAATGATATTTTCCAAGCCTTATCCTACGAGCCAACCATCGTGACCAATGAATAGATTCCGATAGCCAAAATAATTAATGCGCCGATCAGATAAATAATTAATGCGTTTTTCAAAATTAGCCTCCTGCAATTTGTCGAATAGGGAATTGGGCAGTATCTTATGTAATTTCCTTCAAAAGAATGAATTCAAGGTTGTTTCACTGTATCAAAAATATCAATGTTTTTCGAACAACTCGCACTTTCTGTTGACCAGCTAAAACAGCTGAAAACACCCTTTTTGACTGTCACCTATTCAAATTGATTCAATATACCTGTGTTATTGTCCCGGTTAGCAAATTCAGCCAATATTCGACAATTTTTTTCCCAATTACGCAGCCGGGAATCTTCTGCTAACGTTAGATGTGTGGCAAGGGTAGTGCGGGACGCCGCAAAGCCGGATTCGGGGCCATAAAAAATTATGGGATAAGGAGATTGATGTATGAAGAGATCAGGAAAGATTTTCACAACCGCAATGTTGGCAGTAACTTTGATATTACCTTCTATGGGGGTAAGTGCCAACGAAGGCAACGCAGCAGCCAATGGCAATGCAGACGAAAAATTCCGGGTACTGGTTGACTCAGCCAATCAGAACAACCTGAAGAATGCGAAACAGCAATACGGTGTCCATTGGGACTTCGCTGGTGAAGGTTTTACAACCAATATGAATGAGAAACAATTCAATGCTTTACAAAAAAATAAAAATTTGAATGTAGAAAAAGTTCCAGAGTTGGAAATTGCAACTACAACAGATAAGCCTGAGGCGAAATACACTGCGATGGCAGCATCACAGTCGACTCCTTGGGGCATTAAAGCCATCTATAATAACAGCAGCATCTCCCAAACAAGCGGTGGAGGCGGCATTAACATCGCAGTTCTGGATACGGGCGTCAATATTAACCATCCCGATCTTCGCAATAATGTGGAACAATGCAAAGATTTTACAGTAGGAACAACTTTCACGAATAACAGCTGTACAGACCGTCAGGGACACGGAACACATGTTGCCGGCTCAGCACTCGCTGATGGCGGTACAGGAAATGGAGTTTATGGCGTGGCTCCGGACGCTGATCTCTGGGCTTACAAAGTGCTTGGCGACGACGGTTCTGGTTACGCGGATGACATCGCGGCTGCAATCCGCCATGCCGGTGATCAGGCTACTGCGCTTAACACAAAAGTTGTCATCAATATGTCTCTTGGTTCTTCGGGTGAAAGCAGCCTGATTACAAATGCTGTAAATTATGCCTATAATAAAGGCGTTCTGGTCATTGCAGCGGCTGGTAACACGGGTTCGAGACAAGGTACAATCGGCTACCCTGCCGCTTTAGTGAATGCAGTAGCGGTAGCGGCCCTTGAAAACACAATTCAAAACGGCACTTACCGTGTAGCGAATTTCTCTTCCCGCGGGTACACACGTACAGCTGGCGATTATGTAATTCAAAAAGGCGATGTTGAAGTTTCAGCGCCGGGTGCGGCAGTCTATTCCACTTGGTTCGATGGCGGCTACGCGACAATCAGCGGAACTTCAATGGCTTCACCGCACACTGCAGGTCTTGCTGCAAAAATTTGGGCTCAATATCCGACAGCATCGAATGTGGATGTTAGAGGCGAATTGCAATACCGCGCTTATGAAAATGACATCCTTTCAGGCACTGGCGCAGGCATTGGTGATGATATTGCTTCAGGGTTCGGGTTTGCCACAGTGCAATAAAAAATCCAACAGCAAGGACAGCTCCGGTGTTTCGCCGGAGCTGTTTTTTTATGGTATTATTTAATTAATCTGAAAAAAGGGTGAGGCTATGAACATTGGTTCCGTGATTAAATATTACCGGTCAAAGAACAAGATGACCCAATCGCAATTGGCCGACGGCATCTGTTCCATTTCACATCTCAGCAAGATCGAGTCCAATACATATACTCCGCATGAATCAACAATCGAAGCTTTATTGTCCAAGATGGGCGTTCAGTGGAAAAAAGAAATAGTGAAAAGGGACCGCTTGGAACGCCAATTGAACGATTTCATCACCTGTTCGCTGCATTACGACGTCGAGGAGATGGATGCACAATACAATCGGCTCCAGGAGGACAATGATTATATCCAGTCGACCGATCTGGTGAATCGATATGAATTGTATAAGTTTCGCTATTATCTGTACATACAGGATCAAAGCCGGGCCGACCAGCAAAAAGAGCTTCTTGAACGCATGAAGAATTCCTTTACCGAACCCGAATCCTGGATGCACCAGCTCTTCCTATCGCTTTACTTCACCCAGGCCAATCGAAAAGAGCTTGCGATGCAATGTGTCAATTCCCTGGACAGCGGCATACAAAGCATTCCCCAGAAATTTGAGGGGGAATTCTATTACCAGAAGGCCCGTTTGCTGATCATGCACGAACAATATGAGCTGTCTGTCCATTACGCTGAATTATCGGTGCAATATTTCAGGCTCAATTATAATTACATCCGCCTGCTGCATGCCCAATTGCTGCTGGCCATCAATTATATGAGGCGCAATCTGCTGGTGCAGGCTGCAGGCATATTCGAGGTGCTGAAACGCAATACCAGGCTGACAGATCAGAAAGAATTATACAATCACACCTTGTATAATTTTGCTGAATTGCTGAAATCACGGCACGATCATAACCAGGCATTCGATCTGTTGATTGAATTGCAAGGGATTCTGCCTAAAGATACATATTTCTACAAAGCGGTGCTTGTCAGCTTGATCGAAAGCGCGGTGGAAATAGGTGCTGATGCATGGGATTACGTCAGGGAACTGCGGGATTTGGCGGCAGGGCCTGAGGATGAATATTTTCTTTTATATTTGAACTATTTCGAGAAACGAAATTTTTCCCAACCAGACCTTTTGACTTATTCAGAAGAAAAAATGTTCCCATTTTTCAGAAAACATGGTTATATAAGAGAAAGTAAAAAGATCGCTTTGGAACTGGCTAACCATTTCCAAAGTGAAGAGCTTTGGGAAAAGGCGATGTACTATCAATCCTATTACGATAGAAATGGAGGATGAATCTATATGAAAAAAGGCAAATTGATCCTATTAACAGGTTTGGCGGCTGCCATGATGGTGATGGGAGCATGGGCTCCTGCAGCTTCACAGGTGGACGGTTTTGATGCTGCCGTCGCTTCCGGCGCTGTGCAGGAAAAATCGATCCCGACTATTTTACCTCCCCTGTAAAATAGCGGTCTGTTCCAAAGCTCCCGGCCTAGGCCCCGGGAGCTTTTTTGAATGGAAAAAACTGCGGCTCAGCTTCCGCACAATTTGTTTAGCGTTTGGAAAATCGGCAATAATGTACTTAACAGGGCGTACAAGGAGGAAACGCAGATGAAAATCAGCCTCGAATGGAAATACCAATCTGCGAAAGGAGCGGAGACGGTTTTCCGCTCAGATGAAATGCCTGCAGCTCAAGGCGTCCAAATTGCCGAAGATCTGGACAGGACGAAACGGGTCAGGGAGCTCGTTTTTATCGACAGCTTTGACGACAGTGTCTGGACGATGAAAGAAATGAAAGCTTATTTGAAGAGCATTGAAACTGAGGCGCATGATATTTCGGTCCATTTTGACGGCGGTTTTGATGTTGGAAATAGCAACTCTGGACTGGGCTGTGTCATCTATTACAGCCAGAGCGGAAAGTCTTATCGCCTCAGGCAAAATGAGCTGGTTGATGGACTGTTTTCAAATAATGAAGCTGAATTTGCAGCGCTCCATCTATGCGTTCAGGAACTCGAGTATCTGGAAGTCAAAAACATGCCGGTCAGTTTCAGCGGTGATTCAAAAATAGTCATAAATGGCATGAGCGGCGAATGGCCAGTCATTGAAAAAGAATTGGTCCGTTGGGCAGACCGGATCCAAGCCAAGCTCGATCAGCTCGGAATCCAACCTGAATATTTTCTGATTCCGCGAAAAGATAATTTTGAGGCGGACCGGCTGGCAACACAGGCTTTGAAAGGCATAAAAATCACCGGAACATACGCTCTGTGAAATGAAAATACAACAAACCGATTCAAAGCGGCAACACCTTATTGCAAAGGTTGCCGCTTTTTACTATTTGTGAGGTGTTAACAACTATGCAATTAGAAGGATGAGCATTTCCATTTACATCGTGTACGATTTAAATTATAGTCGATAATGAAAGATAGCCAGAGATGGGGATGGGCGTGATGATATGGAACACGGGTTAAAGCTTGAACAGCAATTATGCTTTGAGGTCTATAAGGCTTCGAGCAATTTTACGAAAATGTATGCCAGAGTGCTCGAACCATTCCACCTGACTTTCCCGCAATACCTGGTTCTTCTGGTTCTTTGGGAAGACGATCATCTGGTGATGAAGGACATAGGAGCCCGGCTGGGACATGGAACAGGGACATTGAACCCTATCATTAACCGCATGATTGCTCAGGGGCGTTTGACAAAGGCGCAGTCGCCTTTTGATAAGCGGGCCTGGATTATTTCCCTGACGGAAAAATCGGTAAACGATCATGGACCGATCAGTCAGGCAGTATACGACAAGCTTATGAGCTGCAATTTCCTGGATGTCAATGCACTGGACCTGATGAAAAACCTGAAAGGGTTAAATGCATTTTTTGATGAGATGAATCTTTAAATTCCAAAAAAATTGAAGGAGTGAACAGGCTATGAGTATTTATGAATATACTGCAAAAAAGCCGGATGGCACCAGCTATCCGCTGAGTGAATATGAAGGCAGAACGCTGCTGATCGTCAATACTGCCACCAAATGCGGATTGCGTGATCAATTTGACGGCCTTGAAAAGCTCTATAAGAAATACGGGGAGGATGGGCTGGTGGTCCTTGGTTTCCCTTCAGACCAATTTGCACAGGAACTCAGTGATGCCGAAGAGGCCGAACAATCCTGCCGCATGAGCTACGGTGTCACTTTCCCGATGCACGATATAATCAAGGTCAACGGCAAGGAAGCAGATCCGCTGTTCAAGTACCTGACTGAAAACAGCAAAGGCTTCCTTAGCAGCAGCATCAAATGGAATTTCACTAAATTCCTGATCGACAAAGAAGGCAATCTGGTGGCCCGCTATGCGCCTAAGGACAAACCAGAAACATTCGAAAATGAAATCAAGGAACTATTAACGAAATAAAAATGAAAGCCCGCAGCAATTTAAATTGCTGTGGGCTTTTGCTTGCTTTTTAAATGACAAACAATTACCATTAAAATAGAAATATATTAAAAATTCAGAAAACAGAGTTTTTTATCTTGCAATTTGAAGGAGGGTAGGTTATAAATAAGTTGTATATTATTTATACAAAAACTAGACAAGGAAAAGGAGTGGTAAAATTGAAAAAGATTTTTGTTTCAATGTCAGTCGCATTTGCCTTGGTATTTTCACTGTTCGCAGCAGGGGTCATGGCGGACGCTCATACAGCAAAACTGAGAGTGGTTCATGCTTCACCTGATGCTCCGGCAGTCGATGTATATGTCAATGGTGACCTCACCTTGGAAGAAGTACCATTCAAAGCGGATTCCGGTTATCTGGATGTTCCGGCCGGTACACATGATGTAGAAGTTTTTGCAGCTGGAACTGAATATGCGGAAGGCACTGGAGTTCTTCAGGCAGATCTTACCGTGGAAGCTGGAAAAGCTTACACTGTTGCAGCGGCAAATCTTCTTGAGTCCATTGAATTCGTTGTAGCAGAAGACTCAATGGAAGTTACCGAAGGGCAAACAAAGATTCGCGTTGGCCACTTGTCTCCTGATGCACCGGCAGTTGATGTTGGTGTGATCGACGGAGATGCATTATTCAGTGGAGCCGAGTTCAAGGGAATTACAGATTATGCGGAATTGGATCCAGGAACTTACGATCTTGAAATCCGCCTGCCTGATGGCACTCAAGTATTGCCATTGGAAGGCACGGAATTGGCAGCTGATACTGTATACAGTGTCTTTGCAGTAAACACGGTCGATTCTTTGGAAGTGATCGCTTTGGTCGATTACGAAGCGGCAGCTTCTCCTGATGAAATGCCGACTACCGGTTTGGGAACTCCTGGACAAAACCAGACAAACTGGATGCTGGTAATTGGTGCAATGTCCGCAGTAATTGCTGGTGGGTTGGTATTTAGAAAACGGTTTCAAAACTAACTTTCTTTTCCTCCTGATTGGTGCAGCTGTTTTGCTCGCCGGTTGTCAGGAAACGACGGATGAAGTCAGTGTTCGCACAAAAGATGTCGGCTTTGTCTCAGAAAGGACGTATACCGCACCTGCTGTGACAGCAAAAGTTCCGACAGAAAACCCGATTAACGCGTTAAAGCGGGAAGGTATTACACCTGAAAGGATTCTAATCCCTGCAATCGGTGTTGAGGCGGATGCATTGCATCTTGGCACAACAGAAAACGGAGAAATGGATGTTCCGGATACGATTGAGGATGTCAGTTGGTTTGAACCGGGCTACAAGCCTGGTTCAAATGGACGGGCGGTGATTGCGGGACATGTGGACGGTATCAATGGCCCCGCCATCTTCTGGGATCTGGCTGAGCTCGAAGCTGGAGATGAAATAATCGTTGAAGGCGACGGCGAGCAACTGGTTTTCAGAGTCTATGCAATGGAGTCTGTTGAATTGGGGCTGGCCGATGTTCAGTCGGTGTTTGGTTACCGCTCTTCGCCGGAACTGGTGCTGATTACTTGTTCGGGCGATTACGACCACGATCAGGGAACCAGGGAAGAGAGGCTCATTGTCTACACTGAGCTGATAGAAAAATAAGTAAAAAACGTTTTCCTGAAAAGGAGAACGTTTTTTTAGTTGAAGTCATTCTATATAAAGTTCGAAATCAAATTAAAAGGTAAAATTTTGAAAATTAAAATTTATTTGGTTAATTTTTATATTACAGAAACTTTTTTACTATAGACTATTTTCCTGTTAAGAACTTTGGTAGTATTAATTCCAATAGATATATTTTTGCGGTTTTCGATATATTTCGCCGCCAGTATCATCACTTTTGGGAGGACATGACCAAATGAACGACAGCAATCGTCCAAGGACGAAAAATATCCAGAAAAACGCTGCAAACCATAAGAGTAAATCGAGTAGCTCGATTTTTGAGTTGATCTTTCAAAAGGTACCTGTGAGCATGTATATAATGTCAGAAGAGAAATTTGTCTATGTAAACAAATGCTTGTGCGGGTTGCTTGGTTACACGGAAGAGGAATTTCTGTCGGGGAACATCCTGCTGGAAACTGTAATCCATCCTGATGACCTGTCCATAGTGAAGTCGCGAATTTCCGAAAAATATAGAATTGCTTCCGAGCAGGCGCGCTATAGAGTCAGGCTTCTCAGAAGTGACGGAGGTTTTCTTCATGCAGAAATACATTCCAATATATCTGAATGGGATGACAAGCTTGCTTTTGTAGGAATCGTCACCGATGTAACGGAAGAAGTTTTGGCACAGAGCCGTTTGCAGGATAGTGAAGAACGCTATAACTCTCTTTTTTTTGAAAATCCGGACGCTATTTTTTCTTTTGATATGGCAGGGAATTTTACGAATGTCAACCCGGGAGCGCTGGCTTTGTCAGGGTACTCCTATGATGAACTGTTGGAAATGTCATTTGTTCCAATGATTGTACCGGAACATCTGGACAAGGCCCTCCATTTTTTTACTGAAGCTTTAAAAGGCAATACTAATTGTTACGAGGTCAATCTATACGGCAAGGACGGAAAGCTGGTCCAGGTTGAAGTAACAAATTTCCCAATGAGCCAGGCGGGGCAGATTACCGGAGCCTATGGTATTGCAAAAGACATTACCAGCCGGAACGAGCATAAGCAATTGCTTGAAGAGATGGCTTTTTTCGATCATTTGACGAAGCTTCCCAACCGCATATTATTCGAAGACCGTTTGCAGCAGGCATTTAAAATCTCAAATGACAAGGGCACAGAGCCTGCTGTTCTGTTTTTAAACCTGGATCGCTTTAAATACATCAATGATTCGCTTGGTTATGAGTACGGGGATATATTTTTGAAACAAGTATCTCTCCGCATGGTGGAATGTGTTGCTGATTCAGCTACTGTCGGCAGGTTTGCTGGAGATGAGTTTGCAGTTCTGTTGCCGGATGCCAGCAAGGAAACGGCTATCGACTGGGCAAAACGGCTGAACAGAGTGTTGTCAGAACCGGTGGAAGTACTGGGTCATCAATTGTCGTTGACGGTGAGCATCGGCATCGCATGTGCAAACAAAACCCAGGAAGATTTGATAAAGCAGGCAGAGTCCGCCATGCTTTATACTAAAAAATACTGCAAGGACAGTTACTCTCTTTATTCATATGAGCTGAACAAAGAAACAATCGATAAATTGACGATCGAAAGGGAATTGAAAGCCGCCGTAAGCAACGACCAATTCCTGATTCATTATCAGCCGATCATGGATTTGAGGACAGGTGACCTGAGCGCGATGGAAGCTTTGATCAGATGGAATCATCCGGAACTCGGCATGGTTCCTCCTGACTGTTTCATCCCGATATCGGAAGAAAGTGGGCAGATCGTTGCGATTGGTAAATGGGTACTTTATACAGCCTGTGCGCAGAACAAGCGTTGGCAGATAAAGGGCTGTGCACCGTTTCGCATCTGTGTGAATATCTCGACAATTCAGCTGCAACATCCCAATTTTGTGCACTTGGTGAAAAGCATTCTCGAAGAAACGGGGCTTGAAGCCAAGTGGCTGGAGCTGGAAGTTACAGAAAGCATCCTGCTCAAGGATACCGAAGCGCTGAAAGAAAGTTTGCGCAAATTGAAAGCTCTTGGCATTTCGATGTCGATCGATGATTTTGGCACTGGATTTACATCGTTGAATTATTTGCGCCAATTCTCGTTCGACCGCGTGAAAATTGACCGCAGCTTTGTGCAGGATATCAACAATGACTTGAATGGCAAAGCGATCACTTCAACAATCATCACATTGGCCCATAAGCTCGAAATGGAAGTGGTGGCTGAGGGCATTGAAGACCATGTGCAGCTTTCCTATCTGAAAGATGAGCTGTGCAATGAAGGGCAGGGCTATTATTTCTGCCGGCCAAAAGCAGCGGATCAGCACAATCTATTGGTCATGAACAAAAAATAGTTTGCTTCTGCAACACTATATTTATTCCGTTTTTAATAAATTCAATAATGCGATCCGCCTTAAAAGCCAACGCCTTGCAGTTACAATTGCAGCGCGTTGGCTTTCCTTTTTTAATAAATGGTATAGTTAAATGATGAAAGACTTTTCAGACAAAGGGGATGGTATTGTGAATAAGATGGAAGTTTTGAAAGGCTCATTTGATGAAACGACTTATCAGCTTTCGGGGCACGGTCCGAGAAATGTGAAAGTATTAAAAGAGGCATTTCAGGACATAGACGCAGATGCGAAATCGGACATTTATGGGGCAGGCGCTGCTATCAACGATTTCGAAGAAAAGATGGCGGGATTCCTAGGCAAGGCCAAAGCGGTATTTTTCCCAAGTGGCACGATGGCCCAGCAAATCGCGCTGCGCATCTGGTGTGATGAAAAGAAGTCGGCAAAAGTTGGATACCACCCTTTGTCCCATTTGGAAATACATGAAGAAGACGGTCTCAAAGAATTGCACGGTATCCAAACGGTATTATTGACGGATAGGGACAGTGTTATTCAACTGGCGGATATCAAAGCGATGGATCAGGGTGTTTCTTGTGTGCTCCTTGAATTGCCACAGCGGGAAATCGGCGGACAGCTGCCTGATTTTGAAACTCTTCAGGCAATATCGGCATATTGCCGCGACAATAATATCCGTCTGCATCTCGATGGTGCAAGAATAATGGAGACTCTGCCATTCTACGGAAAATCCGTTGAAGAAATTTGCAGCCTGTTCGACAGCGTCTATCTGTCGATGTATAAGGGGATAGGCGGAATTGCCGGTGCTATCCTGGCAGGAAACGAAGATTTTATGGAGCAATCGAAGGTCTGGAAAAAACGCCACGGCGGGGATCTTATCTCGCTCTATCCTTATATATTTACAGCCGATTATTATTTCGAGCTGCGCAAAGATAAAATGGCGGCTTATTTCGAATCGGCAAAAGAGCTTGCGGCAAAATACAATTCCTGTGAAGGGATCACGACGCTGCCGCAAATGCCTGTTTCGAATATGTTCCATGTCCATATCAATAAACCGAAGGAACGGGCTGCGGAAGTCTTGGCAGAAGTTCAACAGGAGTCGGGAATCGGACTGTCAGGCTATGTGCGGGGAATTGATGCGGACCATTGCTATTTTGAAGTCAGCCTGGGCGATTCGTATCCAGGTGTCCCGCAGGAGAAAGTCGATCTGGCCTTCAGCCTGCTTGATGAGAAAATGAAAGCTTAGCAAATTATAAACTGAAAAAGAGAGGCAATTCGCTTTATTGGCGAAAGGCCTCTCTTTTGGTTTTCGAGCCGCTATGGAGAAAAATCCGCGTTCCGGTAGAAATGAAAAGGGTCACGCTCCTTACACCTTCGGCAAGTCCTGGACAAGAGAAATAAAAGCTCTTGATACATATGGCACGTACCTGTTTTTTGCTGAAATGATGCCGAGCTCCCATGGGAAGGTATGGGTCAGGGAAATGACTTTAAACGGTCCGTCCTTGACCCGTTCGCAAATCAATTCCGGCATAAGCGTAACACCGAGGTTTTTCTCGACCATGCCGACGATGAAATCCCATTGAGAGCTTTCATAAGCAATTTTGGGCGTAAAGCCCTCGGAGATGCAGAAATCGATGGTACGTCCGTTCAACGTAAATTCTTTACTCAACATTAGGAAGGAATCATTTTTGAATTCGATGAGATCCACCTTCTCCATATGGGATAAAGGGTGAGATTCGTGAACGAGCAATTTGATTTCCTGATGGACAAAAGGCATCACTTCGAATTTTTCTTCATCCACCGGCAGCATGACAAAGCCGAGATCCACTTCCCCCTCCATAACTTTTTTCTCCACAGTTTTAGCGCCTTCCTCCGCCAGCATAACCGAGACATCCGGGTATTTTTTCTGGAATTCGGCAACGATGGTCGGAAAAAATAGGGTGCTGATGACAGGTGGCAGCCCGATTTTGATTTTGCCTTTATTCAAATTCAACACATCATAAAGCGAAGAGGAAAGGTCATCCAGGCTGTGAATGATTTTCTGCGCTTGGATAAAAACGACTTCTCCCGCATCTGTAAGGCGGATTTTCCGGGCAGATCGGTCAAATAAGGTGACATCCAGGTCTTGTTCCAGGTTCTTGACCATTTTGCTTAAACTTGGCTGGGTAACGTGCATCGTTTGCGATGCCTTTGTAAAGCTGTTATGTTTTGCTACTTCTACAAAGCAGGTTAATTGTCGGATATCCATAAAATGCTCCCTCGACCTATAACTATTTGTTATAGATAGTATAGTTTTTATTCATTTTACCTATCGGTACAAGCGATGTACACTAAAAAAAGTATTCAGACACAATATTGTGACAAATTGACTTTTTCAAGGCAGGTATAAGAAAGCGCTTGCAGAAAACCTGGGACGCCAGGATATTGAGGGTTTGATGCGTTAACTACATTCAAGGGGGAAAAAATATGTTAAGTATGATCGGATTGGTCGGGGGACTTATTCTGCTCATCGTCTTGACGATGAGAGGCTGGAACCTGCTGGTAGCAGGCCCATTATGTGCGCTTGTTGTCGGCCTTTTCAGCGGAATGCCGTTATTCCCGCAAATGGTGGAAGCAGGGGAATCAAACTTTTTAACTAATTATATGACCAGTTTTTCTGGATTTATCACTTCATGGTTCCCGATGTTCCTGCTTGGAGCAATTTTCGGTAAAGTAATGGAAGACAGCGGAGCGGCTGATAGTGTGTCGCGCTGGCTGGTAGGGAAATTCGGACTTAAAAAAGCTGTTCTTGCAATCGTCATTGCCTGTGCGGTTCTTACATATGGCGGAGTCAGCTTGTTCGTTGTAGCTTTCTCGGTTTATCCAATGGCTTTGAGCTTGTTCAAACAAGCTGATCTTCCGCGCCGCTTTATACCGGCGGCACTTGCATTCGGATCGGTAACATTCACCATGACATCTGCCGGTTCACCTGAAATCCAGAACTGGATTCCAATCGAATATTTGGGCACTTCACCTTATGCGGGCTGGGAAGTCAGCATCCTGGTTGCCGTATTCATGATGATCTTCGGTTACTGGTGGCTGAAACGCATGATCAACAAAGCTGTGGGCAAAGGCGAACGCTTTGAAGCACGCAAAACAGATCCGGTCATCGAGGACCGCGAATTGCCTAACCCGATTATGGGATTAATCCCGTTATTGGTTGTTCTACTTATCTCGTTTACACTTCATGATGTGTTGATGACGTCGGCATTGATTTTGGCCCTTCTTGGCGGGATTATCACAACATACGTGATTAACCGCAAATATTTCACAAACATCAGCAAAGCGATTTCTGATGGAACAATCGGCGCTTTGATTGCCATCGGTAACACGGCGGCAGTTGTTGGATTTGGTGGAGTGGCAAAAGCGGTTCCTGCTTTCGAAGTGGCAGTAAATGCCATGACAAGCATTCCAGGCAGCCCGCTGATTGGCGGGGCACTTGCTGTCAGCGTCATCGCCGGCTTGACGGGCTCTGCATCCGGCGGTCAGGTTATCGCCTTGCCTTTATTGGCACCGCATTATATCGATATGGGCGTCAACACGGAAGCGTTGCACCGTACGGTCGCAATTTCGTCCGGAGCGCTCGATTCACTGCCGCATAACGGTTATGTCGTTACGACAATCCGCGGAATCTGTGGAGAAACACATAAAGATGCTTACGGCGCAGTTGGTGCTGTGACGGTCATCGTTCCATTGCTTGGCCTGACATTGGCAATTATCTTGTTCTCATTAGGCCTTGGTTTATAAACTGCGCGAAAATTTTTAAAGTATGGAGGTAAGGTATTATGGTACAAGATAAAGTTGTATTGATCACTGGCGCTGCCAGCGGAATTGGCTATGAAATCAGCCTGGATTTTGCAAAAGCGGGAGCTAAAATCGTCCTGACTGATATTAATGAAGAGGCTGTGCTAAAAGCCGCGGACGCATTGGTGGAAGAGGGCCATGATTGCATTGGCATCAAATGCGATGTAACCAATGAGGAAGAAATTATTGCGGCTATCAGTAAAACGGTGGAGACATTCGGAACATTGGATATACTGATTAACAATGCCGGAATGCAGTATATCTCACCGATCGAAGATTTCCCAACGGAAAAATACGAATTATTGATCAAAATCATGCTCGTGGCTCCGTTCATTGCGACAAAACATGCTTTTCCTGTAATGAAAAAACAGGGTTACGGCCGCATTATCAATATGGCATCCATCAACGGACTGGTCGGTTTTGCCGGAAAAGCGGCTTACAATAGCGCAAAACACGGCGTCATCGGTTTGACGAAAGTGGCTGCGCTTGAAGGCGCGGAGCATGGCATTACGGTCAACGCGATGTGCCCGGGCTATGTCGACACCCCACTTGTCCGAAACCAGATGGGCGATTTGGCGGAATCACGCAATGTTACGTTGGAAAAAGTGCTTGAAGAAGTGATCTACCCGCTGGTTCCGCAGAAGCGTTTGTTGTCGGTCCAGGAAATTTCAGATTATACGATGTTCCTGGCCAGCGACAAAGCTTCCGGAGTCACCGGACAGGCTGTCGTCCTGGACGGCGGTTATACGGCGCAGTAAAAACAGAACCCCCTGTGGAGAGATTCCACAGGGGGTTTGGTCTATACAAATTTAATTTCATGCATCATCCCAGAAATTTCTCAACAACACCAAGAAACAGCCGATCCTGCTCCACATTCGGTGCATGTCCGGAATCCTGAAATTCCATATAATCTGCATTCGGAATCCAAACAGCCGTTTCACGGCCTTTTTCAGGCGGGTTCAAGCCGTCATGTTTCCCGCTGATAATGAGGGTCTCTGCAGTAATCTGTTTCAGATCATCACGGAAATCGAAATCCCTCAAAGCCGAAGAAGCAGCAGATTGCTCATCCGCGTTCAGCATCCGGCTGTTTTGAGCCACACGTTTCTGCCATTCATTGACGGCTTCCTGATTGTGGAAAATAAGCTCAGATGAGAGGGCCAGCTTTTCAGCGATGCTCATCCCTTCCAGCTGCTCTTCGTAGCGGTCGAACATTTCCGCCATTGAGGATCCTTCGCCAAATGATTTGGTGGCAGCAAGAATCAGCTTTTCCACGCGTTGCGGCTGTTTTATGGCAATGCCCTGAGCAATATAACTGCCCATTGATACACCCAACACATTCACCGTGCGGAGGTCGAGATGATCAAGCAGGGCAATCGTGTCCGTCACATGATCATCCAGTGTGAACTCATCCGGACGGTCGGACTTTCCGTGTCCGCGTGAATCCAATGCAATGATCCGGAATTTATCCTTCAAATAGCCGATTTCCCTGTAAAACATCTGGTGATTGCTGGTCAATCCATGCAGCAGTATGAGCGGACGGCCTTCACCGATATCTTCATAATATAATTGTGTTCCCTTATTATCAAAAAATGGCATATGTATTCTCCTCTTTAAATCTTTTGATTCTGAACTATACCCGAATTCAGGCGAACTAAAAAAACCGCTGCGAATGTGCGGGCATATTCTTCAGTGGTTTGTAGGATGAATCTTGTGGTAGTGATCGATTGCCGCGAATATGGCAATGAGCACAAACAGGAAAGCAAGCGTCATGTACCAAGGGAATGCGGCGATGGATTTCCCGAAAGCCGTATAAACAATTGCTGGCAATGTCACGCCAAGTGCCGAATAATACATGTACTCCTTAAACGTTTTTGTCATGTCCATTAAATAAAAACAAAGAAGGTGAAAATGCACAAAAGGCATGATGCGTAAAAGCATCACCTGACCAACACTGATTTTTCGGTGGCCAAAAACCTTCTCTTTTAACTTGGTCATTTTTTTATGGAATTCAGGTAGATGATTCAACAGGAAATAAGTCACCGCACTCATCAGGAGGAGCCCGAAATAAGACAGAACAGCTCCTTGAACAAAACCGAAAGCTACCCCGCCAAGCACACAAACAGCAATTACAGGCAAGAAGATGAGAGGCCTGACCAAATGCAGGGTCAGAAAGAAGATCGGGGCCGCCCATCCGGCATTTTTGATAAAAGCTTCAACCCAATTATCCAGCTGGTCCATAGCGGCCTCCTCCAAATACGTTATGATATTAATAAAAAAGCATAAGGCAAAAGCACTGTGTTGGCAAATTATTTGCCTGCATCCAGGTGCTGTTGTTTTGCAGAATCGGATAAAGGCACCGATTTTTGATAAACTGGAAACAGTGCCGGATTCCGGCAGTTATTGGGGTATGCAAAACATAAAAGGGGGATGTTTATCGTGAAATCGACAGAAACCATTTTTCCAATTGAAAAAGTGAGGGCGCAATTTCCTGCGCTCGAACGCGTGTATAAAGAAAGGAAGGCTGCCTATTTTGACGGTCCCGGAGGTTCCCAGGTCGTGCGGCAGGCCATTACCGCCATCTCGGATTATATGCAAAGAGGCGGAGCAAATCTACACGGAACCTTTCCATCAAGTTGGGAAACGGAAACAGTAATTTTGGATGCCCGCGAAGCGGTCGCCGACTTTTTGAACGTGCAGGCAAACGAAGTGGCGTTCGGGGCAAACATGACAACTCTGACCATTGCGATTGCCAATGCGCTGGGCAAGCAATTCAAAGCGGGCGATGAAATCGTGGTGACTGAAATGGACCACCGCGCAAATGTCGATCCCTGGCTGATGATGGCCGAAGACCGCGGCTTGACCGTACGCTGGATTCCCGTCGATAAAGAAAAGCTGACGCTGGATATGCAGAACATCGATCTCCTTATCAATGAAAAAACGAAACTGGTGGCACTCGGCATGGCATCCAATGCCATCGGTACCATCGTCGACCTCGCACCTGCCGTCAAACGGGCCAGGGAAGTCGGCGCACTTGTTGCTGCAGACGCCGTCCATGCGGCACCGCATATGCCGATTGACCGTGATCGGCAGGACATTGATATTTTATTGTGCTCGGTTTATAAATTCTTCGGTCCGCATATCGGAATCGCCGCTATCCGGGAGGACATCTTCAAGGAACTGGTGCCATATAAACTGACCACCTCACCTTCCTATTACCCGGATAAACTGGAAACCGGCACCCAAAACCATGAAGGCATCGCCGGCATCCGGCCGGCCATTGAATTTTTCGCCTCGTTCGGTAAAGGCGAAACGCGCCGTGAAAAGATTCTGTCCGGCTACCGTGAAATTGAAAAACATGAAAATGCTCTGGCGAATCGTCTGCGTAAAGGTCTCAGCGGGATCGACAAAGTGACGCTGTGGCAGGCAGCGGAAGATGTGGCGAAAACACCGACAATCGCTTTTCAGGTGGCAGGCTATGCACCTTCAGAAGTCTGTGTCATCCTAACGGAAGAACACAGCATTTTCACAGCAGCCGGCCATTTCTATGCTTCCACCTTGGGTGACGTATTGGATGTTAACAGGACCGGAGGCTGGGTGCGCGCCGGCCTTGCCCCATACAATACCGAAGAAGAAGTCGAGCGGTTTATCCGAGCGATTGCTTCATTATAAGACGCAATAAAGAAAGCTGATAAAATCTATAATATTCCAATCCAAAA
The DNA here is from genome assembly GCA_035461005.1 of Planococcus sp. (in: firmicutes). Taxonomy (GTDB): domain Bacteria; phylum Bacillota; class Bacilli; order Bacillales_A; family Planococcaceae; genus Planococcus. The sequence goes on from DATHVZ010000158.1 coordinate 17,019, forward strand.
CAAAAGGCTTCGCGCTTGCGAAGCCTTTTGTTTTATCCATTTTATTGCCTGCAAAATCTAAAGTGCTTCGAGTTATTCCTTCGCCTTATGCGAGAAGGGGCATTTGCCTTCGAGCGGCTCACTATCGTCGCCGATGAAGAATTGCTTCCACTCATTATGTTCAGGGTCGCCGAAATGGCTGATGTCCGGATGCGTCGGAAGCTGATCCCATTTCTCGACTCGCTGGCGGACTTTTTCGCGTGACATGATGCCGCCTTTTTCGGTTCCGGTCAAGCCTTCGAAAATGCGGCGCGGCTGGAAGCCAAGAACCATGGCGTTGCCCAAATCGCGGGTTTTGCGGCGTTTGTAGGCAGGTGCATTGCCGAAGATGAAAATCGGTTCGCCTTTGAAAACGAAGTCCCATAAATAATGATCCGGATCCTTCGGTTTGTCAGCGGGCCATTCGGTCTCATCGATATTATGCAAATACTGCAGGATAGCCCAAAATTCATCGCGGTACTGCTCCAGGCTGCCTTCCGTTTCAAACGGTTCAACAAAGACGAAAAGGCCATGCTTTTTATGTTTCGGGTCATTGAACAGGGAAAGGAACTCTTCCACCGCCACAGGCAGGGCCGACCAGTCTTCCCGGCTAATGTATGCGTATCTCAACTCACCCTTCAGTTCGCCGCTCATTCCGAAATAACAGGGGAAAGTCTTATCCGTCACTGTATTATGGAACGTCTCGTATTCCTTCAGCAGCCATTCCGGCAAATCCTTGCGCGTTGCAAAATCTTCTTTTGTCAATAAAGCTTTATGTGCTGTAGCCATATGTTCTCCTCCGATACAATTAGCATGCTTATCTATTATTGCCTTTATTCGGCTGGTTTTAAACTTTTTTGATTCGGAAGGAATAAAGTGATAGAGGACGAATAAAATGGTACACTCTAAAGAGCGATGTTATTTCGAAGAAGAAATGCATAACTCCATTTTCCGCAAAGGAAAATGAACAAAAGGAGAATGAAATTGACACAACATAACTACACTGAAGAGACACCGCCGAATTACGAGGAACTGAAAAAAGCCGCGAACCGCATGGCGAACTGGAAAGAACGTTTGGCTGCCGTTAAGGAACTGGGCAATTGGAAAACGGAACAGACGATCAGCGTCCTGTTGACCCGCATGAAAAATGATCCTGTCTACCAGGTTCAGCAAGCGGCGTATGACGTACTGCGCAATTTCGGCGAAAACGTCGAGATGCCGGAACGCAATGAATATGAACTGATCAAAGACACGGAAAAAGTGCTTGTGCGCATCAAGAAAAGCTTGCCTGCCGATCACAGCTACGAAGATTTCAAAGTGAAACTGCAGAAAATGCGCATCGATATTTACGATACGTATAAAGGTGAAAAAGGCGAGGATTTCGAAGCTTGGCTCCAAGCTCAATGGGAAGCTGCACCTGTCAGAACAAAACGATAAAAATAGAAGCCGGTGCGGGGATTTCCCTGCACCGGCTTTATTTTTGTTGAAAGTAGATTTGAAAAGCTGAAATTACATATACTTGCTGAGGATCGGTTTCAGCCTGAATCCGAAGATCCCGGCAAGCACAGCGAGGATCAAGTCTTTCGGGAATGGCGGCACCATCCACGCCCAGGCCATCGTATACGTAAATCCTTCCGGTGCTGCAAACCATAATTTATAGGCGGCATACATCCAGTTTGTGCCGAAAACATAGTTGACGAACAAACCGGCAAGTGCCGCTATGACAAATCCTTTGCGTGTCGGAAATTTCTCAGCAATCAACCCGGTTACATAGGCGATCATGATGAACGAAAGGATAAAGCCGAATGTCGGGGAGATGATGGTATCCATCCCGCCGGAGAACTGGGCGAAAACGGGCACGCCCGCCAAGCCGATAAGTGCGTAAACGATCATTGATGCTGCCCCGAGGCGCCTGCCGAGAATGAGGCCAGCCAAAATGGCGAAGAACGTCTGCAAGGTGATCGGAACGCCTCCAATAATGAGGAATGAGGTAAGGTTGGCGCCAATTGCCATCAACGCGGAAAACATTGCGATGTGAACCAGTTTCAAAGTTCTGGAATGGTTGGCTGATCTTGTTTTTGAGTATGTAGTCATGTGGAACCTCCATTTTTCAATCTATTTAGAAGTATATTAAATTCGGCAAAATGAGTCAACCTATTTTTTATTTAAGTTAACACAAATATTTTTATGTTGCCGATACTTGCTTCTCGACATTCCTTTCCCACCTTCTTCATGTTAGAATATTCCCTGTTTAGAAGAGTGAGGAGTGGTTGAGTGGCGGATTGGTGGAAGAAATCTACTGTTTATCAAATATACCCGAGAAGTTTTATGGACTCGGACGGTGACGGAGTAGGGGATCTGAAAGGGATCCTGCAAAAATTGGACCATCTCGAGGAGCTGGGAATAGACATTATCTGGCTGTCGCCGGTCTATGATTCACCGAATGACGATAATGGCTATGATATTCGGGATTATCAAAAGATAATGGCTGAGTTCGGAACGATGACCGATTTTGAGGAATTATTGAAGCAAGTGCATGCCAGAGGAATGAAATTGATGATGGATCTTGTGGTCAATCACACTTCCGATGAACACGAATGGTTCAAAGAAAAACCGGAATATTACATATGGCGTGACGAACCCAATAATTGGCGGTCATTTTTCAGCGGTTCCGCCTGGGAATTCGATCAGCGGCGGGAACAATATTTCCTTCATCTGTTTTCGAAAAAACAGCCGGACCTGAACTGGGAAAATCCGGACATGCGCAAGGCGGTCTATGCCATGATGCGCTGGTGGCTGGATAAAGGCGTTGACGGTTTCCGCATGGATGTCATCAATCTGATTTCAAAAGATCCTGATTTTCCGGATGGCCCGGATGGTGACGGCAGCAAATATTTCATGAACGGCCCGAGGGTCCATGATTATCTGCAGGAAATGAACAGGGAAGTGCTGTCCGGCTATGATATTGTCACAGTCGGTGAGATGCCTGGCGCGTCAGTGGCTGACGCAGTCAAATACACGGCCGAAGAGCGCCGGGAAGTCAATATGATCTTCACGTTCGAGCATATGGGGCTCGACCAGGCAAGCGGAGAGAAATGGGATTTGAAGCCGCTCATGCTGACGGATCTGAAATTCAATCTGGAGCACTGGCAGCACGCGCTCTTCAATAAAGGATGGAACAGCCTTTACTGGAACAACCACGACCAGCCGCGCATCGTGTCCCGCTTCGGCAACGACGGCGAATATCGCGTCGAATCGGCGAAAATGCTGGCGGCCTGCCTCCACTTCATGCAGGGAACGCCGTACATCTACCAGGGGGAAGAAATCGGCATGACGAATGTCCGGTTCAATTCGATCGATGATTATCAGGATATCGAAACCCGCAACATGTATGAAGAAAAGCGCAGCCAAGGTGTGCCGCATGAAAAGATTTTAGAATCGATCTATGTGAAAGGCCGTGACAATGCACGAACACCGATGCAATGGAATGCGGAAGCGCACGGCGGCTTTACGACGGGGACACCCTGGATTTCCGTCAATCCGAATTATTCCCTCATCAATACAACGGATAAGGGTGACAAAAATTCGATTTATCAATTCTATAAAAAATTAATCGTTTTGCGAAAGACGATGGCTATCATTACACACGGCGATTTCACATTGCTGCACAGGGATGATGAAAATATTTTTGCCTACAAACGTGAAACCGACGGCGAGAAATTAACGGTTTACTGCAATTTTTCAAACCAGCAGCATCACTTTCCGATGCCGGAAGGCGAGCTTCTCATCAATAATTACGATAGTCTCCAAAGTTTGGAAAGATTGGTATTGCGGCCTTATGAAACGGTCGCGTTCCATAAAAAGTCCTAGAAATCGAAAAAATATCAGTTATGATAAGAGTACTTCACATTAGAAGAGGGGGGAACTCGATGGCACATGTAATGGGTGTAGATATTGGGGGAACAAAAATCCGCCTGGGCATCATTGATGCTGCCGGCACCATTTTATATGATGAAAAAATTCCGACGCAATTTCCGCTTTATCCTTATCTGGAGGAAAATGTTCAGCGGATACTGAAAAAATTTCCGGAAGTTGAAGACGTAGGGATCGGCACGCATGGTTTTGTCGATCCTTCATCCGGCAGCATCATCTTTTCAACAGACGCATTGCCCGGCTGGACCGGCACAAAAGTGAAACAACAATTGGAAGCGGCTGTCGGCAAACGGGTGGAAGTTGAGAATGACGCCAATTGTGCAGCGCTTGCGGAAGCTAAATTCGGAGCGGCAAAAGGGCTTTCGCGTGTAGTGTGCCTGACACTCGGCACCGGGCTTGGCGGCGGCATCATCTGGGACGGCAAATTGCTGAGCGGCGGACCGCATGGTGGAGCGGCTGAACTTGGCCATATGACTCTGTATCCCGGAGGAGCTCAGTGCACATGCGGCCGCAAAGGCTGTTTTGAACAATATGTTTCCGGCACCGGCATTCAACGGCGGCTTAAAGAAGCCGGACTGGACATGACTCCGCTCGAAATGTTCCAAGCCGCGGCAACGGATGCAAGGGCCAACGAATTATTGGAAGCGTTCACATACGATCTCGCTGTTGTCATCAGCTCCCTGCAGGCGGCATTTGATATGGAGTCGGTCATCATTGGAGGCGGTGTGTCGGAATCAGCCCGATACTGGTGGCCGCAATTAACGCGTCAGCTCGAGCCTTTATTGCTCAACCCATTGGATATTCAAACAGCCCAATTCGGCAATGATGCCGGAGTATTAGGCGCTGCATTACTTGTATTGGAAGGAAAGTGAAATCGTGGCAAAATTATTGATGGACCAATTAACCAAGACTTACGGTAATAAAGTGACGGCTGTAGAAAATTTCAATCTGACTGTGGAAGATGAAGAGTTCATTGTCTTCGTCGGACCTTCAGGATGCGGGAAATCGACGACACTGCGAATGATTGCCGGCCTGGAAGACATCTCGGCCGGAACATTTTCAATCGACGGCAAAAAGATGAATGATGTGGAACCGAAAGACCGCGACATCGCAATGGTATTCCAAAATTATGCATTATATCCCCATATGACCGTTTATGAAAATATGGCATTCAGCCTGAAATTGAGAAAAATGCCGAAAGAAGAAATCAAAGAACGAGTCCGAAATGCAGCCGAAATACTCGGGCTGATGGATCTCCTGAACAGGAAGCCGAAAGCATTATCCGGCGGACAGCGTCAGCGCGTCGCACTTGGGCGGGCAATCGTCCGGGACGCCAAACTATTTTTGATGGATGAGCCCCTATCAAATCTCGATTCGAAATTGCGCGTGCAGATGCGGACGGAAATTTCAAAGCTTCATCAGCGGCTGAAAACGACAACGATCTACGTGACGCACGACCAGACTGAAGCTATGACGATGGCTACACGGATTGTCATCATGAAAGACGGCGTCATCCAGCAGGTCGGCACTCCGAAAGAAGTATACGATCAGCCGGATAATATTTTCGTGGCGGGCTTTATCGGATCGCCTGCGATGAATTTCTTTAATGGTCGTATCGAAGGCGAATACTTTGTGATGGGCCAGACAAAACTGCTTATCCCTAAATCCGCACTGCCTGAAGGCTGGGACGGCAAAGACATTGTTATCGGTTTGCGTCCGGAACATATTACACATAAGCCGCAGGCTGTGATAGACATCCTCGAGGTCGAACTGGATGTTGTGGAGCTGATGGGCTCTGAATTTATGGTATATGGAAAGATTGAAGGGCATTCGTTCGTTGGCCGTGTTGACGCCAATTACGAACTGTCGGCCGGCACTATTTTCCCGATGCTTTTTGAAATGGACAAGGCACGTTTCTTCGATCCCGAAACAGAAGTCAGAATCAAATAAAAATTTAATTATAGATATTGTGCAAACGTTTTCACTGTGATAAGATACTAGCAATTGGAAGTTGGAAACGCTTTCTCAAAAAGTTTCCATTTTTATTTTAGTCATTGTGCAAACGATTGCACAAATTACAAAGGGGGATACTAAACATGAAAGAGTTCACGTTCAAAAAAGGTTTGCTCGCTTCACTTCTTGTCACAACAAGTCTGCTTGCAGCCTGCGGAAACGGTGAGGAAGAAGGATCTACGGCGGAAGGCGAACAAGTGACGGTCGACATTTTCCAGTTCAAAGTGGAATTTAAAGAACAGTTTGAAGATGTTGTCGCTTTGTATGAAGATGAAAACCCGGGTGTAAATATTGAAATCACGACTGTCGGTGGCGGAGAAGATTACGGCGCTGCACTCCGTTCGAAATTCGCTTCGGGCAACGAGCCAGCAATCTTCAATATCGGAGGACCACAGGATGTTGCTGACTGGAAAGACAGCCTTGCCGTTTTATCTGACACAGCTGCTTCAGAAGCGGCACTTGACGGAACATTGGATGGCGTCACGGTCGATTCGGAAGTGCTCGGATTGCCATACAATCAGGAAGGCTACGGTTTTATCTACAACACACGCCTGTTTGAAGAAGCAGGAATCGATGCTGCATCGATCACAGATTTTGCAAGCCTCGAAGAAGCTGTGAAAACATTGGATTCGAAAAAAGAGGAACTTGAAATTGAATCGGTATTTGCATTCCCAGGTAAAGAAACATGGGTAACCGGTTTGCATTTGTCGAACACTTTCATCGCACCTGAATTTGACCATAACGTTTTAGATGCATTTGATGCACCTGCAGTAGACTTCACTTACTCGGAAGGCTTCAAGAAAATCGTTGATCTTCAAAACGAATATTCGAAACAGCCGACAGTCAGCCTTGACTATTCACAGCAGGTTGAAGAATTATTCTCTCTGGAGCGCGTAGCGATCATCCAGCAGGGGAACTGGGCTTACGGCTCAATCGCAGGAATCGATCAAGAGTTTGCTGACAATGGCATTGATATGATGCCAATTCCGGTTGAAGGCTACGAAGAAGGCGGATTGCCGGTTGGAGTACCAATGTACTGGGCAGTCAACTCGAATCTTGATGAAGAAGTAATCCAGGCTTCAAAAGATTTCCTTGATTGGTTGTATACTTCTGATGCCGGTAAAACAGCGGTAGTGGAAGATTTCAAATTCATTCCTGCATATGAAGGCTATGATACTTCAAAAATTTCAGATCCATTATCAAAAGCTGTATATGATGCATCTGAAGCTGGCGAAACCATCGGATGGGTGTTCATGGGTTATCCGACTGGATGGGGCCAGGATGAGCTGGGTGCCAATATCCAGAAATACTTGAGCGAAGAAGCGACTTGGGAAGAAATAGTCGATTCAGCCAAAGCCGCATGGGAATCGGACAGACAATAAAACAGTGAAATAAATAAGCTGGAGACCAAAACAAAGCAGCCTCTGTGCTGCTTTGTTTTGTCTTTATGCTCCTATTGCAGAAAGGATGGGCTTAGATTATGCGTACTAAAGATTTTGCTTATTGGTTATTCCTGGCACCGGTCTTGATTGCATTTGCGCTCGTTGTTGTAATGCCAATGCTGCTCGGCATCTACTATTCCTTTACCAGCTGGAACGGCATCACAACAGGTGAATTTGTCGGATTTCAGAATTATATCGACCTTTTCAAAGATCAACGCTTCCTGGATTCCTTATGGTTTACCACGAAGTTCTCAGTCGTATCGGTAATCCTCATCAATTTCATCGGATTATCTCTGGCATTGATTGTTACCTCCCGCATCAAATCAAGCAATCTTCTTCGGACCACCTTCTTCATGCCCAACCTGATCGGCGGTTTGATCCTCGGATTTATCTGGCAGTTCATTTTCATCAAGGTTTTTGCCAGTGTCGGTGAAATGGTGGGAATGGAAAGTTTGATGGGATGGCTGTCCACGACGCAAACCGGTTTCTGGGGACTGGTCATTTTAATGAGCTGGCAAATGGCCGGCTATATCATGGTAATTTACATAGCTTATTTGCAGGGCTTGCCGAATGAATTGCTGGAAGCATCAGAAATCGACGGTGCATCTTCTTTCCAGCGTTTCCGTTACATTGTGTTTCCGTTGGTTGCGCCGGCTTTTACGGTCAGCATGTTCCTGACATTGTCAAATACGTTCAAGCTTTACGACCAGAACCTGTCGTTGACAGGCGGCGGCCCCTATAACTCAACAGAAATGGTTGCCATGGAAATTTTCAAGACTGCCTTTATGCAGAACGCCTTTGCATATGCACAGGCAAAAGCGGTCATTTTCTTTCTTATTGTCGCAATCATTGCATTGGTGCAAGTTTATTGGAATAAACGCCGGGAGGTTGAAATGTAATGAGAAACAAGAGAAATTGGAAATTGGAGATTCTCGGCATTCTTCTCGGCATTCTGTGGCTTCTGCCGTTTTATCTGATGTTCGTCAATTCCTTCAAATCGAAAAAAGAAATCTTCATGGATGTGACGAGCCCTCCAGAACAATGGAGTTTTGATAATTACATTAAAGCATTCCAGGAACTCGACTTTTTGCAGACGCTGTTCAATTCATTGTTGATTACTGTTAGCAGTGTTGTGCTCATTGTCCTCTTTTCAGCGATGGCTGCCTATGCGCTGTCACGCGCAAAAAGCCGCCTCAGCACCATTCTGTTTTTTGTTTTTGTTGCCGCAATGCTGATTCCGTTCCAGTCAGTCATGATTCCGCTCGTAACGGTATTTGGTAAATTCGATATGCTCAACCGCGGCGGCCTGATTTTCATGTACATCGGGTTCGGCGCAAGCTTATCGATTTTCCTTTACCATGGTGCGTTGAATAATATACCAATATCCATGGACGAAGCGGCGCGCATAGACGGAGCAAACCGCTGGCAAATTTTCTGGTACATCATCTTTCCGATGCTGAAGCCGATTACTGTCACAGTCGCCATTTTGAACATTATCTGGATCTGGAACGATTACCTTCTGCCATCGTTGGTTATCAATAGGACCGGAAGTGAAACCATTCCATTGAAGATGTTTTTCTTCTTCGGAGAATACACGAAACAATGGCATCTGGCACTCGCCGGCCTGACGCTCGCGATTTTGCCGGTCATCATCTTTTATTTCTTCGCACAGCGTTCAATCATTAAAGGCGTTTCGGATGGTGCCATAAAGTAAAGGGGAGATTCCAATGGCAATCACGATCAAAGATGTCGCAAAAGCGGCATCTGTCTCACCGGCAACAGTGTCACGTGTGATCGCCGATAATCCGCGGATCAGTGAAGATACAAAAAAGAAAGTCCGTGAAACGATGAAAGACATGGGTTATTATCCGAATTTCCAGGCGCGCAATCTGGTGATCCAAAAAACCCAGACAATCGGTGTCATCATGGCAGATTCAGCAACGCTTGCGTTTCAGAATCCATTCTTTCCAGAAGTGCTGCGCGGCATTTCGAGCAGGGCGCATGAAAGTAAATACGGGCTGTATCTTTCGACCGGAGCCACTCCCGAAGAAATATACGAAGAAGTCATTTCAATGACCCAGGGAAAAAGAGTCGATGGCATTATACTTTTATACTCCAGAATCGGCGACAAAATCATGGAATACCTATACAATAGCAATATTCCATTTTCAGTCGTCGGCCGTCCGGATGTCCACACGGATTCGATTTCTTATGTTGATAATGATAATGTCGGCAATGCCCGGGAAGTTGTCAATTACCTGATTGGCCTCGGCCATCAGCGCATTGCCTATGTGGGCGGCGGATTGGAATATGTGGTTTCATTGGACCGTTTAAAAGGGTATCAGAAAGCATTGGAAAAAGAATCGATAAGCTATGATCCGGAGCTGATCGTCAATCAGTCGATTAGTGTCGGCTTGGAAGAGCAATCGGTCAAACGTTTGATGCAGCTCCAAAAGCCACCGACCGCAATCGTAACGCACGACGACCTGATAGCCTATGAATTGATCAGTTATTTGCAGGATATGAAAATTGATGTTCCCGGCGATGTTTCCGTATTGAGCTTTAATAACCACTCGCTGTCGGAACATCTGAAGCCGCCGCTGAGCACCGTCGATATCTCGATTTATGACCTCGGTATCCATGCGGCGGAATTGGTGCTTGAAAAAATAAAAGACAGGGAGGCGCCGGTGAGAGAGATCACCGTTCCTTCACGGCTTATTGAACGGGGATCTTGCCGAAGTCTTTGAAAGGAAATGAACATGAACAAAAAATGGTGGAAAGAAGCAGTAGTATATCAGGTCTATCCGAGAAGCTTTATGGATTCGAGCGGCGACGGCATCGGCGATATTAACGGAGTGACGGCCAAACTGGATTACCTGAAGGAATTGGGAATCGACGTCATCTGGATCTGCCCGATGTATAAATCGCCCAATGACGATAATGGCTATGATATCAGTGACTACCAGGATATTATGGATGAACTCGGAACGATGGAGGACTTTGACCGCCTTTTGGAAGAAGTCCATGCACGCGGCATGAAGTTGATCATCGATTTGGTCATTAACCATACAAGCGATGAACATCCCTGGTTTGTCGAATCTCGCTCATCACTCGACAATCCGAAACGCGACTGGTATGTCTGGCGCGACAAGCCGATCAACTGGAAAAGTATTTTCGGAGGACCAGCTTGGGAACTGGACGAAAAGACAGGGCAATATTATTTGCATATCTTCTCAAAGAAACAGCCGGATCTGAACTGGGAAAACCCGGAGGTCCGAAAAGCTTTATACAGCATGGTCAATTGGTGGCTCGACAAAGGAATCGATGGTTTCCGTGTAGATGCCATCAGCCATATCAAAAAAGATTTCACCGACCTGCCTCTTGAAGAAGGTCAACCCTATCTACCTGCCTGGGAAAAAATGATGAATGTTGACGGCATCCAGCCGCTTCTCGAGGAATTGCGTGATGAGACTTTCGCAAAATACGATATCATGACCGTTGGGGAAGCGAACGGTGTATCCGCCGAGGACATCGAAGAATGGGTCAGTGAAGAAAACGGTAAATTTAATATGGTCTTTCAATTCGAAGACCTTGGCCTCTGGGACAATGAAGTGAAAAAAGGCATCAAAGTTCCGGAACTGAAAAAAGTTCTGACACGTTGGCAAAAAGGGGTCGAAGGCATCGGCTGGAACGCCTTGTTCATCGAAAACCACGACAAGCCCCGTGCCGTTTCCACTTGGGGGAATGACAGCATTTACAGGCGTGAAAGCGCCACGGCACTTGGCTGCATGTATTTCTTCATGCAGGGAACGCCGTTCATTTACCAGGGCCAGGAAATCGGTATGACCAATGCACCGTTCGAAAAAATCGAACAATACGATGACGTCCAGACGCATAATCTTTATTTCTATAACCTTGCGGACGGCATGGAGCATGATGCGGTCATGACGCTCATCAAAGCGACGAGCCGCGACCATTCACGCACGCCGATGCAATGGGACAACAGCCCGAATGGCGGCTTCTCCTCAGCAGAGCCCTGGATCTATACAAATCCGAACTACGAATGGCTGAACGTCGAAGCTCAAAAACACAACCCCCATTCCGTGCTGTCTTTCTACAAACAGATGATTGCGCTCAGAAAGAATATGGAAGTGCTCGTTTACGGCAAATACGAGCTGCTGGAACTTGGTTTCGAGGACGTCTTTGCTTATACGCGTGAAGATGAAAACACAAAAGTATTGATCGTCTCAAACCTCGGCTCGCACCGATACCGCTGGAATGAACCCGCAAACCACGGTCTCCTCATTTCAAACTATGAGTTAATTGACCCGGCAGAAATTCGTCCATACGAGGCAAGAGTCTACCAGATCAAATAATTGCACAACAAAAAGGGCAAACCCAATGGGTCTGCCCTTTTAATTTTGTAATTAATAACCTGGTTTCTTCAACAATTTAAAAATGTTGTTCTTGTAATCTTCGACACCCGGCTGGTCGAATGGATTGATGTCCAGCAGGTATGCGCTATAGGCGCAGGAAATCATGTAGAAGTAAAACAGATGGCCAAGATGGAATTCATCCATCCTTTTAATCGTCAGGCTCAATTGCGGCACGCCGCCGTCAAGATGCGCCGAAGATGTTCCTTTATAAGCAACATGATTGAATTCCTGCAAGCTGATGCCCGCCAGGTAATTCAATTCGTCCCCGTCATTTTCCGCTTTGAAGACAGTCAAATCTTCCTTGCTTTCTTTGATCAGCAGGAAGCTTTCGAATAAATTGCGGATACCATCCTGGATATACTGTCCCATTGAATGCAAATCGGTGGTGAAGGAAACCGAAGCCGGAAAAATACCTTTGCCTTCTTTTCCTTCACTTTCACCGAATAATTGCTTCCACCA
>DATHVZ010000159.1:0-2624 GCA_035461005.1 Planococcus sp. (in: firmicutes)
ACCACTTCAACCGGAAGCGGAAAACTTCCCAGATGATCGACCATTTTCGATTCGTCGGCGATGATGATGACCCTTTTAGCGTGCGCATTGACGAGTTTCTCGCGAACAAGCGATCCGCCACCGCCTTTTGTGAGCTGGAAATTCGGGTCAATTTCATCCGCACCATCAATCGCCAGGTCGAGTGTTTCGACTTTGGAAAAATCCGTCAGCGGGATGCCGAATTCCTTCGCCCAGCCTTCTGTCCGAAGCGATGACGGGATGCCTTTGATATTGAGGCCCTGATCGACAAGTTCACCCAGGCGCTTCAAGAACCAGTAGACGGTCGTACCGGAACCCAGCCCCAGCACCATTCCGTCTTCAACATATTCCACTGCTTTTTCGGCAGCGGCTTTTTTGTAAAAGTCCTGATTTTCTGCCATCCAAAACGCCTCCTTATGTTTGACTCAAATAGGAAACGACGTCTGCCATCGCTTTTTCTGCATCTTCCCCGATCGTGCGGATATTCAGTTCGTCACCGTTGCGCAATTGCAGTGTGATCAGGCCGAGGAAGCTTTTCAGGTTAATCTCGTAAGGCGTGCCGTTGACTGATTTTTTCAGGTAAATCTCTGATTGGTATTTCTGGGTCGCTTTGCTGACTTCGACGATTGTCGTTTTGTCCGAGATGTTGACGGTAATGTCTTTCGATACGGTTGTCTCCACAAAAGTTCCTCCTCTATTGTTATCGCTTTTCTTTTAATGTGATTTTTTCTTTAACAGCTCCATTAACCAAGTAGGTCGGGAAATAGCCAGATAGGACATCGGCCACGTTTTCAGCCGTCTTGCGCTTGAGCTCTGTTTCCGCCTCGACGGAATAAAACGCGGAGTGCGGGTTCAGAATTACATTGTCCATGGCCAGCAGCGGATTGTCTGCCGCAATCGGTTCTGTTTCGAGCACGTCGAGACCCGCTCCGGCAATCTCTCCTGCTTGCAGCGCTTCGATCAATGCCTGTTCATCGATGATCGGCCCGCGAGCCGTGTTGATGATGAAGGCTTCTTTTTTCATCATTGCGAATTCGTTTCGGCTTATCATTTTTTCCGTGTGCGCATTGAGCGGTACGTGGACAGACAGGTAATCCGAGCGTTCACAAAGTTCCTGAAGTGTGACCAGTTCGACATTCTGTGCAGCAGCCCTTTCCGGCGCTACAAACGGATCATAGGCGATGATGTTCAAATCGAACGCCATCGCTTTTTTGGCAACCGTCTGCGGGATATTACCAAAGCCGACAAGGCCGAGCGTCTGTCCCTGGAGCCGGCGGATTGGCACGGCAACTTTAAAGTCCCAATTGCCGTTTTTCACCGCACTGTTCATCAGCGTCACTTTGCGCGCCAGCGAAAGCAGCAACGCCATCGCGTGATTGGAAACTTCATCCAGGCAATAATCGGTGACATTGCCGACGACGATGCCATTTTCGGTTGCCGCATCAACATCGATCGTGTTAAAGCCGACGCCATAGCGCGAAATGACTTTGCAGTTATCCAGCTGTTCGATGACCCTGCGTGTGATCGGTGCATATTGGTTGATCAAGGCATCGGCGTCTTTGCAGGCAGCGATGACGTCGTCTTCCGTTTTGCATTGTGCGAACGTAAGTTGGATGCCGAGCTTATCCAGAACGGCTTCTTCGGGTGCGAATGTACTATATTCATAGTCGGTGACGACCACTTTGAACGCGCTCATAGAGTTCTCTCCTTTAAGTGTAATATTTTACCACTCAGCGATGGTGCCATCTTTATGGCGCCATACGGGATTTTTCCAATTGTGCCCGATTTTCGCCTGTTCGCGGACAAAGTCTTCATTGATGGAAATGCCAAGACCTGCGTTCTGCAGCATGTCGACATAGCCATCTTTGTATTCAAAGACCGTTTTATCGTTCAGGTAATCCAGAAGGTCACTGCCCTGGTTGTAATGAATCCCTAGGCTCTGTTCCTGGATGAAGACGTTATGTGACGTGGCATCAACCTGCAGGCATGATGCCAAAGCGATCGGGCCAAGCGGACAATGCGGTGCTACCGCTACATCGTAAGCTTCCGCCATTGCGAAAATTTTCTTGCATTCCGTAATTCCGCCGGCATGAGACAGATCCGGCTGGATGATGTCGACATAGCCGTCCGACAGGATCTTTTTGAAATCCCATTTCGAGAACATGCGCTCACCGGTCGCAATCGGAATATTGGTGATATGTGCGATTTCGCGCAGCGCTTCGTTGTTTTCCGGCAGGACCGGCTCCTCGATGAACATCGGGCGGAATTGCTCGAGTTCTTTGACGAGGATTTTTGCCATCGGTTTATGTACCCGGCCATGGAAATCGATGCCGATGCCGATATACTTGCCGACCGCCTCACGGACTGCCGCGATGCGCTCAACCGCCTGATCAACCTTTTCGTACGAATCAATGTACTGCAGTTCTTCCGTTCCGTTCATTTTCACCGCACTGAATCCAGCTTCAACAGCCTCTTTTGCAGCAGTGCCGACATCGTTCGGACGGTCTCCCCCGATCCACGAATAGACGCGGACCGAATCGCGGACGGCTCCGCCCATCAAGTCGGAAATCGGTGCGTTATGGTACTTCCCTTTGATGTCCCAAAGC
>DATHVZ010000160.1:0-8773 GCA_035461005.1 Planococcus sp. (in: firmicutes)
AGCATTTCAATCCATTGCCGCTGTTCCACCGGCGTCAGGAATGGATCGAGCGGTTGCCAGGCAATCGGCTCCCTTTCAATCACCGAAATATCATAGCCTTCGTAAAAGATCAGCGAGGTCATGTCCCGGGTATCCTGATAATATTCCTTCAGCGTGCCCCGGCGGTTGGCATTGACGAAAATCGACAGATCTTTTTTGGTCTCCCGCTTCCATGTCTCATGGAACATCCGGCTTTCTTCAATGCAGGACTGCTCATCCTCAGTCAAAAAAGCCACCAGCACAAAGTCGGAAAACGCGAAAACTTCCACCCCTTTATCGAATGGATACTTTTTCAGCCCTTCGCTCAATAACGGATAGCTCTCCCTATCAGGCAACACAAAAGCCGACAGTGTGACAGGCGGAGTCACAACTTCCGCGTTAAAGAAGTCTTCATACCTCAGCAGCGTCCGCCTGACATTTTCTTCTCCCGCTTTTTCATTGCGCAGCTCGAAGCGGATCTGCTGAAGCTGTTTTACAAGAAGCAAGGGATCGAAAGGGCGGAACAGCAAATCCGCCGCTTTGCCTTTCAAAGCCCGGTAGGCCGTCAGAAATGTCCGGTCGGAAGACAGACCGATCCACGGAATATTGCGTTGCGTGAATTCCTTCTCAAGCTCTTCGTTCCAAAGCTCCATATCGACCACCAGGCAGTCCGCCGCTTCCTCTTTGCTGAACGACACTTCCACTCCGTTCATATGCGCTTCCGCCACCCATTTCAACCCTTGGGCTTCCAGGTCATTTTGCGAGATAACCACGATTTTCACAAAATCCCCCCTTCCTGGCCCACTCTGTTTTTCCCATCATACTATACCGCCGGACAGCACGCATCCCGGGTTTTGCTATTCAAACTGCCAATTGCTACAATTAATTAAATAGTATGAAAAGGAGTGGATCTCATGCATAAATTATCTACCAACGATGTCATTTATTCGTTTTCCCGCGTAAATCCGCCGGTCCTCCGCGTGCAATCCGGCGATACCGTCTCCATCGAGACATTCGACTGCTTTACCGATCAGATCCAGAGAGCCGACCAGGAAGTTTCGGCAATCGACTGGAACCGCATCAATCCGGCGACCGGCCCCGTATACGTCGAAGGCGCAGAGGCCGGCGATTTGCTCAAAGTAACGATCGATGAGCTGGAAATCGGCAGTCAGGGCGTCATGATCACCGGGCCCGACCTTGGTGTGATGGGGCACCGACTGAAAACGATGGAATCCAAAATCATTCCAATCGAGAACGGCAAAGCCATTTTCAATGAAAAAGTGCATTTGCCGCTGAATCCGATGATCGGTGTCATCGGAGTTGCTCCGGAAGGTGAACCGGTTTCCTGCGGCACGCCGGGTGCTCACGGCGGGAACATGGATACGAAGCACATTACAAAAGGAGCCACTTTGTATTTTCCTGTCTTTGCGGAAGGCGCCCTATTCGCGCTTGGTGATTTTCACGCGGCAATGGGCGACGGCGAAGTCAGTGTCTCCGGCATTGAAGTGCCAGGACGTGCAACGGTAACACTTGAAGTGATCAAGGGATTCCATACCAAATACCCACTATTGTCCAACAGCGATGGCGTTTCGCTTCTTGTTTCCGCAATGACGCTTGATGAAGCCGTCAAAATTGCGACCGAAGAAATGATTGATCTTTTATTGCCATATACCGAAATGAGTGTCAGTGAAATGACGATGCTCATGAGTGCCGCCGGCGAGGCGCAGATCAGCCAGGTGGTCGACCCGCTGGTTACCGCCCGCTCCTTTGTACCGCAGCATGTGCTGGACGCATTGAATATCAAGTTATTCAGCCCGAAATGATGCCATTCCAGAGGGCAACTGGCGTCAGAATCGTCGGATTTTTGAGTGAAGCCGCAATGTATGGTACACTCAAGAAAAAATGTAGGTGATTGGAATGGTAGGAAGAAATGATCCATGCCCATGCGGCAGCGGCAAGAAATACAAAAAATGTCACGGGAAAGAACAGTCAGTTTCAATAAATGACTTGGTGAACGATGAATTGTTCAAAGTGCGCCAATTATTCTTTTCTGAAAACCCAAATCAGGAACAGCTGGCGGATTTCCGCGAATTGCAACAGGAATGGCAGCCTCGCCTGATGAAAACAATGGCAGAAAATGATGCACAGGCATTTGTCATCGAGAATTTTCTGTTCATGAAAAAACCTGAACTTTGGCGGGAACACCTGAACAAGCAGATTGAGCTTTCCCAGCGTCCGACCACTCAGGAAGTACTGAAGAACTGGAACGATGTGAAAGTTTTCGTTGGCCAATATGTAAAAGGCGACGAGAATTCTGCACAGTTTAAAGATGCCTTTACCGGCCAAACTTATACGATGGCTGATCAGCCTCCGACGGATATGCAAGTTGGCCAGGGCCTTCTTGCAATTCTCCTGCCTGATTCCCGTATCGGACAGGAAGGCGCGCTATTCCTTAACGGCTATTTGACCATTGTTGGCGAATTTACTCCGTTCTTCGAAGGGCTGAAAGCCGAGATGTCCGCTGCAAAAGCGGCTGACGGCGAACAATATGTCCGCGACCATTATTTGACGGTTGTTGAAAGCATCGTCAAATATTCTACTGACACGGTTGATGACAGCCTCGAACTTTCTCCGGAGCATACATCCGTTATGGAAGAACTCCAGAAGCATGTTCAGGAAGCTGACTTTGATGAAGAAACTGTCGAAAATGTCACAAGCATCATGAACAGCTACCTGGTGAGCCAGCAGCCAAGCGTTCAAAAACCGGAAGCTATAGTAGCCGGTTATTGGAGATTCCTCCAGGATCATGAATTGATCAAGGGACCAATGCTTGCACCAAAACAATTAAGTGAAAAATTCGCTGTCTCTTCAAGCACAATCTTGAAGCGTTCGAAGGAATTCGGTTCGTATTTCGAGGAATTGCTTTCAAAAAAATAAGTAAGTAAAAAAGAGCAGCGGCCGCTGCTCTTTTTCTATTTAAACGCTGCATTGTAAAAATGAAAATCCAAAATCCGTTTGCTTACAGCGATATGGGGAAAAGATGGACTACGGGATAACTTTGTGTGTAATGGGGGTAAGTTGATCTTATTTTCGTGCCCCATCTGATTATGGGGACTTATCAACATGTTGGTAAGTTCTGCAAGGCTGGTTTTCCACAGGAAGGGGTTGAAAGATTGTTTGAAATTACCTTGAGCAGTTTTATCCGCATTGTCACCGTCGGCTTTCTTGCATACGTTGGCCTAGTTTTTTTTCTTCGGATATCCGGTAAGCGGACGTTGACCAAATTGAATGCATTCGACCTGGTAATAACAGTTGCCCTCGGTTCGACGCTGGCAACCGTTCTGCTCAATAAACAGGTGAGCCTGCCTGAGGGATTGACAGCATTCGCGCTGTTGATTGCCATGCAATATGTGATGACTTTTTTGGCAGTGCGTTCGAAGCATTTCAATAAATTCATCAAATCAGAACCAAGATTACTTTATTTCAACGGAACATTTCTGGAAGATGCCATGAAAAAAGAACGCATCAACGAAGTTGAAATTCTGCAGGCCGTCCGCAACCAGGGCAAAGGAAGTCTGGAGGAAGTGCAGGCTGTGGTTCTGGAAACCGACGGCAGTATGTCGGTCATTCAAGGTGAGCCCGGCAACACGTTGGCCAATGTGAAATCTGAAAAGGATATATAAAAAAGGTTCCGGAAAAATCCGGAACCTTCATCGTTCACCTTGGCGTTTTCACTCTTAGTTTTCGGTGTTCCCGGCGTGCTGGCGCTGTTTCGAAAAACCTTTTTTCGCCTTCCGATTCAGGGATGACCGGCGGGACGGGAGTCGGTTTGCCATCATCGCCCATCGCCACCATTGTCAGAAAGGATTCGGTTGTAAGGCGTTCTTCACCCGTCTGCAGGTTTTGGGATTTCACTCTGACGTAAACCTCCATCGATGTGCGTCCGGTTGACGTGACATTCGCTTCAAGTTCCAAAACATCGCCGACATGTGCGGAGGACAGGAAATCGACCGAGTCGATGGAAGCTGTCACCACCACTTGCCTGCGGGCGTGTTTCATTGCAGTGATGCCCGCGATTTCATCAATATAGGCCAGCACTTTTCCGCCAAAAATCGAATTCATGTGATTCGTGTCCGGCGGAAGAACCAATTTTGTTTGGATTGTCTTCGATTCTTTCATAAACTTGCCTTCCATAGTCTCACTCCCAGTTTGTATGAATTCATTTCGTTGTGTGTTTTATTGCGTTGTCGCTGTTCATACTAGTAATGCTATACATAAAATTCTGCAGCGGCAACTTTTAGCGGTATGTTATATTGAATTGACAGGAGGTGCCTTATGTCAGAATTAATGAGCATTTTAAACACACCCGAATTTCAATCGAAAGAAACATTGAAAAAACAGTTGAAAGAACTCGGAATCCAGCAAGGCGACCGGATTATGGTTCACTCTTCCCTGAAGTCGATGGGCTGGATCGCAGGCGGTGCCCAAGCAGTCGTCGAGGCTCTCATGGAAACCGTCACAGAAGAGGGCACGATTGTCATGCCTTCCCAATCCGCCGATAACTCAGATCCGGTTTATTGGATGGAGCCGCCCATTCCTGAAAACTGGCATGAGCAACTGCGGGAAACTCTGCCCGCCTATGATCCGCATCTGACGCATCTGCGCGGCATGGGAAAAATCGCCGAATGTTTTCACCGCTACCCGCTCACCATACGCAGCGACCACCCTGCCCACTCCTTAATGGCTTGGGGGAATGGTGCAGACGAGTGGATGCGCGACCATCCTTTGGAGGATTCCTTTGGGGAGGGTTCACCGCTCGCGAAAATGATGGAATCCCAACTTCAGATCCTGCTTATCGGCGTTGGCTTTGATTCGTGTACGGCGTTGCATTATGCCGAGTTTGCTCAGGAAGATCGCACGACTTCCCCTCAGGGAGCAGCAGTCACGCTGAACGGCCAACGAGTTTGGCAGCGGTTCGACTGTGTTGATATGGATTCAGACCGTTTTCCGGAAATCGCCAAAGATTATCCGGGTGAAATCCGAACCGGCACGCTTGGCCAGGCAGAGGCAAAACTGACTGCCATGCGGCCATTGGTAGAATTCGGCATCGAATGGCTTCAGCAAAGAAAAGCGTAAGTGCCTGTTCAGCTCTGAAAGGCATAAGGCAGAACAGCGAAGTGGCGTTCTTTGCCACGCAGCTGGGCTGCCTTATGACCCGAAGAGCTAGGCACTGGAGTCTGGACAGGGATACTTCCCTTTTTAAAAATTTAAAACTAAAAAAGCTATAATTTCTTACTAAACAATAAAACCATAGGATTGCCGCTATTCATATGCGGAATCCTATGGTTTTATCATTTCATCAAGAAGTTCTTCCAGCGGGCCGTTCGTGGCATTAAATGAATCCACAAATGCATTGATGATTTCAGCCGGTCCGGCAATCTTTTCCCAGTCCAATTGATAGCCTGCATTGGCCATCAGCTGACGCGCAAATTCACGCACCGTCCGTCCGTTTGCTTCCCGGAATGGGTGCAGCGCATTGAGCTCGGCAAGGTAATGGGCCAGCCGCTTGACCATCATATCGCGCGGGAGATCTTTCAGGTAATTCTCCTTATCCAATTCGTTGAAAATCTTGTTTAATTCGACTTCGATATGGTCCGGATGGGCAAAAGACGAAGATCCTTTTGAAATCATTTCCTGCCGCAATTGTCCGGCAAACGGGTAGACATCCTGCAGAATGCTCCGATGAATTTCCATAAATGCCGCCAAATCAACTGGATCAGCCGGCTTTTTCAGCTTTAATTCGGAAAGGCGAAATAATGAATAAACCGTTTCCAGTTCCTTCAGCTTATCGTCATCCTTGATGGAAAAATGATTGATCAGAACATCCGAGTCGGGATAGCAATACAGGGAAGAATGCTGATACCTAGACATCAAATCTGTTTCGAATGGCCTTATGGAATTGAGCTTCCGTTTTTTCCCCTGTCAAAACAGAACGGACAAAATTGCAGTCCTCATGCGTCACGTCAAAACCTTCTATATGGAGTGAATGGGATGCATAGGAAATGGCATGTTCGGCCTGTTCAAAAGAAATCCGGTTAACTAATTTCGTCAAATCGATGACCACCTTTCATTCTTTCATTATACCATTTCTGGCACTTCAAAGCCATTACCAGCAATGCTTTCGGAAGGATAAAAGACGCAGGTTCCATTTGTTTTCAAAGCTTATTTCCCAGTTTTAATTTGGGTTAGAATATTGCCATTTTTCACTTCAAATTCTTTACAGAAATAATTATTCTCTTCATGTTGAACGGTCGTTTGAATAAAAAAGCGTGTATCAAAAGATAAGAATTTCACTCCAAATATGAAGCTCCCATTTCTTTATTTCCAACATTTGGACTTACTTTCCAAATTGGCTCAAATACTTTCCAATTCAGCCTAAATACTTTCCAGTTCAACCTAAATACTTTCCAATTCATTTTCACTTCATTTAAATAAATTCTTTGTAAAATACTAGTAACAATCAAAGCTCTAAACTTCAAATTTTACCCATAAAAAAAGACGGAATCGAAATCCCGTCTTTTTTTTATGCCTGTTCCTGCAAATCCTTCGTCTCTTCTGTCGTAAACGGACGGGACCTTGTCAGAAACCTTTTTCCTTCGACGCCTTCGAGGGAAAACATCCCCCCGCGCCCCGGCACTACATCAATGATTAACTGTGTATGGCTCCAGTATTCAAATTGATTTTTGTGCATATAGAATTTGCTGCCACCGATTTCTCCCATGTACACGTCCTGGTCGCCGATCAGAAGATCGCCATCCGGATAGCACATCGGCGCGCTGCCATCACAGCAGCCTCCCGACTGGTGAAACATCACGGGGCCGTGCTTTTCTTTTAAAAACTCGATCAATTCAAGGGCGGCATCAGTAGCTACTACACGTTCAACCATTGCAATCCCTTCCTTCTATAGAAATGCGAATGTGCCCGTTCAGCTCTGTAAGGCAAGAGATGAACCAAATGTAATTTGGGGCATCTCTTTGCGACGAAGCTAGCGCAGCGATGCAGGAGCAATATGGGTTTAGGCGAGCCAGCGAAGTGGCGTTCTTTGCCACGCAGCTGGATTGACTTATGACCCGAAGAGCTGGGCCACAGGAGTCTAGACAATACTGATCAGAAGAATCCTTGCTTGTTCTCGCTGTAGCTGACGAGCATGTTCTTCGTCTGCTGGTAATGGTTCAGCATCATCAAATGGTTTTCCCGGCCGAAACCGGACATTTTGTATCCGCCAAATGCTGCGTGTGCCGGATATTGATGATAGCAGTTTGTCCAAACGCGGCCTGCCTGGATGCCGCGGCCGAATCTGTAAGCCGTGTTGGTGTCACGTGTCCAGATTCCTGCTCCAAGACCATATAATGTGTCGTTGGCGATTTCAAGTGCTTCTTCTTTCGTTTTGAAAGTCGTAACCGAAACAACCGGCCCGAAAATCTCTTCCTGGAAAATCCGCATCTTGTTATGGCCTTTGAAAACAGTCGGCTGGATATAATAGCCTTCTGAATATTCTCCTTCTAGGTTATTTCTGTCACCACCGGCAAGAACTTCAGCGCCTTCCTGTTTGCCGATATCCAAATAGGACAGGATTTTCTCCATTTGCTCAGTGGAAGCCTGTGCCCCCATCATCGTCTCAGGGTCGAGCGGATTGCCGGTTTTAATGGCGGCGACGCGCTCCAGTGCGCGTTTGATAAACTCATCATAAATATCTTCCTGAATCAGAACACGCGACGGGCATGTACAGACTTCGCCCTGGTTCAGCGCAAACATGACAAACCCTTCGACTGCTTTATCAAGGAAAGCATCATCCTGGTCCATAACATCTTTAAAGAAGATGTTCGGTGATTTGCCGCCCAGTTCCAAAGTGACCGGGATCAGGTTTTGCGCAGCGTATTGCATGATCATGCGGCCTGTAGTGGTTTCACCCGTAAATGCCACTTTGTTGATGCGCGGGTTCGATGCCAACGGTTTGCCTGCTTCGAGGCCAAAGCCATTGACGATGTTCAGAACGCCTGGCGGCAACAGGTCTCCAACCAGCTCAGCCCACACGAGGATGCTTGCCGGTGTCTGCTCAGCCGGCTTCAGCACGATGCAGTTTCCGGCAGCCAGGGCTGGCGCCATTTTCCAAACGGCCATCAAGAGCGGGAAGTTCCAAGGGATAATTTGTCCGACTACTCCAAGCGGTTCATGGAAATGGTAGGCGACCGTGTCGTCATCAAGTTGGCTCAGGGAACCTTCCTGCGCGCGGATAGCGCCGGCAAAGTAGCGGAAATGGTCAATTGCAAGCGGCAAATCGGCGTTCAATGTTTCGCGCACAGCCTTGCCATTGTCCCAGGTTTCCGCGACAGCGAGCATTTCGAGATTCTGTTCCATGCGATCCGCTATTTTCAGCAGGATGTTTGAACGCACTGTTACTGACGATTTTCCCCATGCATCTTTCGCAGCGTGTGCGGCATCCAAAGCAGCTTCCACATCTTCAGCTGTCGAACGCGCAATTTCCGTGAATACTTTGCCGGTAACCGGTGAAGTATTCTCGAAGTACTGCCCTTTGACAGGCGCTTTCCACTCTCCGTTTATGTAGTTCTCGTATCTGTCCTTAAACGTAATTTTTGAACCTTCCGCATTCGGCATTGCATAGACCATTTCTTTTCTCCCCTTACATGATTTATTTCCGCTTGTATGCGTTTACATTTATCTTGTTCATAGACGC
>DATHVZ010000161.1:0-6814 GCA_035461005.1 Planococcus sp. (in: firmicutes)
CAGCTGGTTAGAGCGCACGCCTGATAAGCGTGAGGTCGATGGTTCGAGTCCATTTAGGCCCACCATTCCGAAGTAGCTCAGTGGTAGAGCACCGCACTGTTAATGCGATGGTCGTAGGTTCGAGTCCTACCTTCGGAGCCATACTGGGGAAGTACTCAAGTGGCTGAAGAGGCGCCCCTGCTAAGGGTGTAGGTCGGGCAACCGGCGCGAGGGTTCAAATCCCTCCTTCTCCGCCAGTAAATGGCCCCTTGGTCAAGCGGTTAAGACACCGCCCTTTCACGGCGGTAACACGGGTTCGAATCCCGTAGGGGTCATATGAAACAATAAAAAGACGTCATGCATGAACTTGCATGGCGTCTTTTTGTTGTTTAGAAATGAGCTGGTGATAAGTTTTTGAACCTGTTTATATTAGTTTCAATATAAAGCTTAAAGCAGCTTAAGAAGGCTGAAAATCTTTCGTGAACGTCTGAATAATAACTAATCGTAAGAAAAGCACCTCTTAAAAGAGATGCTTACAACTTCCTTAAATAAGATGGCCCACTAATAGGCCAATAGCCAATAATAATGCAAATAATGTATTGGTTATGCCAGTATCTTTCATTGCGGGCATTACTTTTAATGGCTCGGTGTGAATCTTGAAAATCCGGATAATTTTAACCGGTTTGATGACACTTATGAAGACCAGAAGTGCCCAGGGAGTTATCAACCCGATTATTACTAGGATCGCTATCCAAACATAAGATAGAACAAAAAAGCCGAGAAGTATATTTACTGCTGTTGGCCGACCGGCGAGGATTGCTAATGTTTTCCTTCCACTTGCGGCGTCACCGACAATGTCCCGGATGTTATTGGCCATCATGATTGCCGCTACGAGCAGAGTGCTTGGAACAGATAATAATATTGCATCTGAGGTAATAATTCCTGTCTGAATATAAAAGGCAATGATTACAATTAGAAAACCCATGAACAGTCCGGAGAATAGTTCACCAAACGGTGTATAGGCAATCGGATACGGTCCGCCAGTATAGAGATAACCGATAATCATCGCTATTCCACCGACCACCAAAAGCCACCAGCTGGTTTGTATGCAAATATAGATTCCCAGAACACCTGCGATGCCATACAGCAGGAAGGCAAGGCTGAGTACAGTTTTCGGTTTTACTCCGTTACGGACGATGGCGCCGCCAATTCCTACGGATGTTTCATTATCTAGACCTCGTGCAAAATCGTAATACTCATTGAACATATTTGTCGCAGCCTGGATCAGCAGACTGGCAATCAGCATTGCTGCAAATAAAATCCAATCTATCTGAGTATCTCTTATAGCAATCATCGTTCCCAAAAATACGGGAGCGAAAGATGCTGTCAACGTATGTGGACGGGTTAATTGCCACCAGACTCGCCAACCGCTGTCCGCTTGTAAAGTAGTTGCCATGTTGTATCTCTCCTCTATCTATTCCATACTATATTGTACTGCAAAATTGCTCGGATTACAGCAAATGTTGTGCTGATTTTAGCAGAAAAGAGTATGATAGAGGGTAGATGTTAAAATGATTGATAGCTTGTTCCGAATATTACGGAGCGACTATGTAAACGGAGGTAATTTGATGAATCGACCACAGTATTCATCGGCCGCAAAACAAGATAACTCAAAATATATCGCGTACCGCTTTTATACAGAAACTATTGAAGTATCCAGAATGTCTGCATTGGCATTTTTTGAAGCAGGAGAAAAGTCTTATAAAGGAAAACGCTTTTTCTGGCAGAACCCGGAGAAAACTTTTACGCTGGTCGGTCTCGGGCATGCTCATGTATTGAGTGCTGCGAATCATGAGGGACGGTTTGAAGATATAAAGAGTAATTGGCAGGGCCTTTGCAGGCAGATTGTGAATGAGGAAGCTTTTGTGCAACCAATTCTGTTCGGGGGCTTTTCTTTTGATCCGCTCAACAAATCAAAAAGTATCTGGAGGAATTTTCCGGAAGCCTACTTTGCAGTCCCGACATTCCAACTGGTAATAAAAAATGATCATGTGTATGTGAGCATCCATCTGATTACGAAAAAAGAGGATACTTTTCCGGAATTTGAGGCATTGCGAAAAGAGCGGGATAAGCTGATCCATGCTGCACAAGTATCTGAACCGGCAGCCTATAAAAAACCGGAAGTTACCGGACGCGAGGAATTGAAGAAATCGTCCTATCTTTCTTCAATTGATAAAGTGACTGATGTAATCAAAGCAAAACAAGCAGAAAAAGTGGTGATAGCCCGCGTTCTAAGATTGGATTTTAATGAGCCGTTATCATCATCATCAGCGCTTTATCAGATTTCCAAAGAACAGCCTGAAAGCTTTTTATTCGGGTTGGAAGCGGAGGACCAATTCTTTTTTGGCGCTACTCCGGAACGCCTTGTAAAAGTTGAAGATCGACTGGCTTTATCGACATGCTTAGCGGGATCCATTCCACGCGGCAAAACAGTCGAGAAAGACACTGAACTTGGAAATGAACTCTTGAATGACAGAAAAAACCTTTCAGAACATCAATATGTCGTGGACATGATCAGTAAGGTATTCTCAGCTCATTGCAGCGGACAATTTGTACCGAAAAAGCCGAAACTGATGAAGGTCAGAGATATACAGCATCTTTATACACCTGTTGAAGGAGAATTGAAGCCGGAGGCGAATCTGATAGATCTTGTGCGTGATCTCCACCCAACGCCGGCACTGGGCGGTGAACCTCGGCAATCAGCACTCAGCTTGATCAGACAGTATGAGACCATGAACCGGGGCTTCTACGCAGCCCCGGTTGGCTGGATAGATGCGAGAGGCGACGGTGAGTTTGCTGTCGCAATCCGCTCAGCTTTATTGGATGGAAAAGAAGCTTATTTATATGCAGGAGGCGGAATTGTAGAAGATTCCACTCCAGAGTTAGAGTACGCTGAGACTTGGGTGAAGTTCCGTCCGATGCTTCGTGCCCTGGGAGGTCAATTGAGTGATGAATCGTAAATATTTAACCGAATATGTTTCTGCGTTCACGCATAGTCTGGTGAACCAGGGGGTCAAAAATGTGGTGATCAGTCCAGGATCGAGGTCGACACCACTGGCTTACGCCTGTATGAAAGAAGAAGGGCTGACCGTTTACCGCCAGATTGATGAGCGGTCGGCAGCTTATTTTGCACTGGGAATGGCGAAGGCTTCCGGAGAACCGGTGATGCTTCTTTGCACATCCGGAACTGCAGCAGCGAATTATTTCCCGGCGATAGTCGAGGCTTTTTATGCAAGAATTCCATTGATCGTCGTTACAGCGGATCGACCGCACGAGCTTCGTGAAGTCGGAGCGCCTCAGGCAATTAACCAAATCGATTTGTTTGGCTCACATGTCAAATGGTCGGTTGATTTGCCGATGCCCGAGGAGGAGAATCGGTTGGATTTTCTGGTGCGCCACCTGCACCGCTCAGTCCAAAATGCTGTGTCCGAGCCCAAAGGTCCGGTGCATCTGAATGTGCCTTTCCGCGAACCTTTGTTGCTGGATTTCGAACAGCAATATAACAGCGCTGGCGAAATTACGCATTTAAAAGGCGAATCACAACTGTCTTCTTCAATTGTGAGCTTTTTAGAAAAAACCCTTCAGACACAAAGAGGGCTTTTGGTGATTGGGGAAATGACCGAAAAGATGCCACCTGAATTCTGGACGTTTATTCGCAAATTGAATTGGCCGGTGCTTGCCGATCCGTTGTCAAATGTTCGTTCGAATATTGATGAAAGTTGCAAAGACCTTATTATCGACAGTTATGACGCCATTTTGAAGAGTGAATTTTTCAAAGGAACCATGGTTCCGGATGCTGTAGTCCGTATTGGGCCTCAGCCGGTTTCAAAACCGCTGACTCTTTTCCTGGCTTTTGTGAAGCCAAGAACTTACGTCGTTTTTGATGAATCCCCGATGATACGAGATGCGCAATCTGTCGTTACGCATCATATCCAGGCTTCAGTTGATGGCTTATGGCAGTTGCCGATCCAAACAATGACAGCAAATCCATATACGGAGAAATGGACAATCACTTCCGAGTTATTTTGGAAACTGGCAGAAGTTCATTGCAATGAAAAATTGGATGAAGGCATACTGGCGAAAGTTCTGTTTGATGAACTGGACCAGTGTGACCTGATTGTCAGCAGCAGTATGCCAATACGCGATACCGATACTTACTTCAAGTCCACCGCGCGAGATATTATGATTTATGCAAATCGCGGAGCCAATGGCATTGATGGCGTTGTATCGACGGCATTCGGCGTTCAGGCTGTGAAGGAGCGTCCAGCGTTTTTATTTATCGGAGATCTGTCGTTTCTGCATGATATGAATGGTTTGATCGCTTCAAAAATGCAGCAGACGGATCTGACGATTGTCGTCATGAATAATGATGGCGGCGGAATTTTCTCATATTTGCCGCAGTCAAAGGAAGAACGCTATTTCGAAGATTTGTTCGGGACACCGACAGGGTTGAAATTCGAGGATGCTGCGAGAATGTACGATACCGATTATGCAGCTGTAGAAACGAAAGAGCAATTTCGTGAGGCGCTGCGCAGCAATAAACAAAAGGCAGTCAAAATCATCGAAGTGTTTACGGACCGGGAAACAAATGTGCGCGTACACAGAGAATTGTGGAATCGTCTGATTGAGGAGCTGGACGGACAGTGAAGGTGGAGATTGAAGGCATCAATTATCACATTGAAATATTAAATGAAGATAGGGATAAGGCACTGGTATTTCTCCATGGCTTCACCGGCAGCTCCACAACCTGGCATAGGATTTCCCATCATTTCGCAGATTATAAAATCATTCTACTCGATTTGCTTGGCCACGGCCTTTCCGAAAGTCCGGAGAATCCTGAGCGTTATAAGATGGAGTTGCAGATTCGAGATCTGGAAGGGTTATTTGACCGGATGGATCTGAGGAATTTTGCTCTTGCCGGATATTCGATGGGGGGACGGGTGGCCCTCGCTTATGCTTGCACTTATCCAGAGAAGCTGTCCGCTTTGATGCTGGAGAGTGCTTCGCCTGGTTTGAAGACCGGACAACAGCGCAGCGACCGGAGAAAGAGTGATGAAGAACTGGCAGAACGTATTGTATCTGAAGGAATGGCTTCTTTTGTTAACACATGGGAAAAGATTCCGCTGTTTAAAACGCAGGAAGCATTGCCGGAACAGGCAAAAGCGGCAATCAGGGAAGAGCGGCTGGCACAAAATCCAACAGGTCTGGCGAATAGTCTGATTGGCATGGGAACTGGCGCTCAGGCTTCGTATTGGGAAGCAATCAGCCAATTGAAACTCCCGGTTTTATTGCTTACTGGAAGTTCGGATGATAAGTTTACGGCGATTGCTGAAGAGATGGTTTCGCTTATGCCGAAAGCTGTGCACAAGGAGATATCAGCGGGACATGCGTTACATGTGGAAAAACCTGCTGAATTTGCTACAATAGTAGGGGAGTATTTGAAACTGAATTATTTAGGAGGAAAATCATGACACGTGAATGGTTAACAGAACGTACATATGAAGATATTAAATACGAGATTTATAACGGGATCGCGAAGATTACGATCAACCGTCCGGAAGTGCGCAATGCATTCCGTCCAAAAACGGTTCACGAGTTAATCGATGCGTTTTCACGCGCACGCGATAATTCGGGTGTAGGTGTTATTGTTCTTACTGGCGAAGGGGAAAAAGCCTTCTGTTCGGGCGGCGACCAAAGTGTTCGTGGCCACGGCGGATATGTGGGCGAAGATGAAATTCCACGGTTGAATGTTTTGGACCTGCAGCGTTTGATCCGTGTAATTCCGAAACCGGTAGTGGCGATGGTTGCCGGCTATGCAATTGGCGGCGGACATGTGCTGCACGTTGTATGTGATTTGACGATTGCTGCCGACAACGCCCGCTTCGGCCAAACAGGACCGCGCGTCGGTTCGTTTGATGCAGGTTACGGTTCAGGTTATCTGGCGCGCATCATCGGCCATAAGAAAGCGCGTGAAATCTGGTACCTGTGCCGTCAGTATGACGCACAGGAAGCACTTGATATGGGCTTGGTCAACACGGTCGTGCCTTTGGACCAGTTGGAAGATGAGACTGTCAAATGGAGCGAAGAAATGCTTGAAATGAGCCCGACTGCATTGCGTTTCGTGAAAGCGGCAATGAATGCTGATACAGATGGCTTGGCTGGATTACAGCAAATGGCTGGAGACGCAACGTTGCTTTACTATACAACGGATGAAGCGAAAGAAGGCCGCGACGCTTTCAAAGAAAAGCGCAAACCTGATTTCGGTCAATTCCCGCGTTTCCCTTGATCATTAATAATTGAAAGCTGTCCTTTCGGGGGCAGCTTTTTTTAGCAATTAAATGTTTACATATATTATAGAAGTGAACCAAAACTCCAAATTAAGAAATACAGCTATATGGAAAGGGATTTTGTGAAATGAGCTATCCTAACTGGCTTAGCCAACGGGCCCATCTGAGCGGCAGCCGAATGGCGTTATCCTATGAAGGCGAACAATGGTCATTCGCGGAAATGGATCGGATTGCAATCGATTATGCCGAGCGACTGGCTTCTTTTGGCATCACTGCTGATTCGAGAGTTGCAATTCTGGCGAAATCACATCCGGAATCGGTCTTTGTCATGTATGCCTGCCTCCATGTCGGTTGCGAGATGGTCATGTTGAATGAGCGGCTTTCTGAAAAGGAGCTGGATTATCAGCTGACAGATTCCGAGGCTGCGTTTTTATTGGTGGATGAAGAATTGCAGAAGAGGATTGATTTCGACAATAAAATCCTGTTCA
>DATHVZ010000162.1:0-2552 GCA_035461005.1 Planococcus sp. (in: firmicutes)
GGAAGTTGAGCAAATGCAAGATTTGAATTTCCAGCGTCACCGCCGCTTGCGCGGTTCCGCAAACATCCGGGCAATGGTCCGGGAAACAAGCCTTCATAAAGAAGATTTCATTTATCCGATCTTTGTAGTGGAAGGCAAAAACATCAAACATGAGATTTCATCGATGCCCGGCGTTTTCCATTTTTCCATGGACCGTTTGGGTGAAGAACTTGACGAAGTGGTGGACCTTGGCATTCCTTCCGTCATCCTGTTCGGCGTGCCGAATGATAAGGATGCTTTAGGAACACAGGCGTATCATGACCACGGCATTACGCAGGAGGCGATTCGCTTCGCCAAAGACCGCCACCCTGAGCTTGTGGTGATTGCAGATACGTGTCTTTGCCAATACACCGACCACGGCCATTGCGGCGTCATTGAAGACGGTGTGATCCTGAACGACGAATCATTGGATCTGCTGGCGCGCACAGCCGTTTCCCAGGCAAAAGCGGGGGCGGATGTCATTGCTCCTTCGAACATGATGGACGGTTTTGTTGCGGCAATCCGTTTTGGACTTGACCAGGCAGGATTCCACAACACGCCGATCATGTCTTATGGCGTCAAATATTCTTCTGCTTATTACGGACCTTTCCGTGAAGCGGCGCATAGCACACCGCAATTCGGTGACCGCAAAACCTATCAGATGGATCCGGCGAACCGATTGGAAGCCCTGCGTGAAGCAAACTCAGATATTGAAGAAGGCGCAGATTATATCATCGTCAAACCGGCGCTTTCCTATTTGGACATTGTCCGCGAAGTTCGCGACAATTATGACGTGCCGATCGTGGCTTATAACGTGTCAGGCGAATATGCCATGGTCAAAGCGGCGGCTCAGAATGGCTGGGTCGATGAAAAACAGATCGTCCTGGAAACGTTGTTGAGCATGAAGCGGGCAGGGGCGGATATTATTATGACGTATCACGCGAAAGACGCGGTACGCTGGCTGGGGGAGAAGTAAATGGGATACGAAAAATCAAACGCAGCATTCACTGAAGCAAAAAAACTGATGCCAGGTGGCGTCAACTCACCGGTACGTGCATTCAAATCGGTCAATATGGATCCGATTTTCATGCAATCCGGATCGGGTGCGACCATCACGGACATCGATGGCAATACATATATCGATTATGTTTTGTCTTGGGGACCGCTTATTTTGGGCCACGCCCAGCCGGACGTCGTCAAAGCGATCCAGGAAGTCGCCGTTTCCGGCACTTCATTCGGCGCGCCGACACTGATCGAAAACGAACTGGCGAAATTGGTCATGGAACGTGTGCCGAGCATTGAAATGGTGCGCATGGTATCTTCCGGTACAGAAGCGACAATGAGTGCACTTCGTGTGGCCCGCGGCTTCACCGGCCGTGATAAAATCCTGAAATTCGAGGGATGCTACCATGGCCACGGAGACAGCCTGTTGATCAAAGCGGGTTCCGGAGTTGCCACATTAGGTTTGCCGGATTCACCGGGGGTTCCTGAATCGGTGGCGCGCAACACAATTACCGTTCCATACAACGACCTGGAAAGTGTTCGATATGCTTTCAAGGAATTTGGAGAAGAATTGGCTGCGGTCATCGTTGAACCGGTTGCCGGTAATATGGGCGTCGTACCGCCGAGCGAAGGTTTCCTGCAGGAACTGCGCAACCTGACAAAAGAAAGCGGCACTTTGCTCATCTTTGATGAAGTCATGACCGGATTCCGTGTCGGCTTCAACTCTGCTCAAGGCTATTACGGCGTTACACCGGATATGACGTGCCTTGGCAAGGTCATTGGCGGCGGACTTCCTGTCGGTGCGTTCGGAGGCCGACGTGAAATTATGCAGCAAGTGGCGCCAAGCGGTTCGATCTATCAAGCCGGCACTTTGTCAGGCAATCCGCTGGCCATGACGGCCGGATTTGAAACGCTGTCCCGTTTAACAGAAGACACGTACGAGATTTTCACGCAGCGCGGTGACCAGCTTGAAAAAGGCTTCCGCGAAGCGGCTGAGAAATACAACATTCCGCATACGGTAAACCGTGCGGGCTCGATGATCGGCTTTTTCTTCACGAATGAAAAAGTGGTCGATTTCGAAACAGCAAAAACTTCGGATGTGGAGTTGTTCTCGGAATACTACCGCTTAATGGCGGAAGAAGGCATTTTCCTGCCGCCTTCCCAATTTGAAGGGTTGTTTCTGTCAACAGCGCACACAGAAGAACAAATCGCCAAAACGGTCGAAGCCTTCCACAAGGTGTTCGCTCAACTGGCACGATAAATTTAAGGCGATCGAAATGTCTGGGAAACCCAGAGATTTCGGTCGTTTTTTTGTGGAAAACGGCTGAGTGATCAGAGAACATCCCAAATCGTCCATAGAAGAATTCTACGCGAATAAACTCTCCGATTTCCCATTTTTCATGTAGAATAGAAGGAAAACTATTTCGTTGCACGAAAGTTGGGGTTGCTGTGAGTCCATTTTTACGAACCATATTGATTGCGATTGCCGCCGGCTTCCTGTTCGACCAAATCGGCATGTTCCTGCCTTGGCT
>DATHVZ010000163.1:0-4649 GCA_035461005.1 Planococcus sp. (in: firmicutes)
AGAAACCAGTGAATTTATTGGCACAATCGGGCTGAATAATTTGAATCCGGCTGCCAAAAAATCGGAAATCGGCTATGAACTGCATCCGGCGTTCTGGCGCAAGGGCCTGGCGAAAGAGGCGTTGCTGGAAGTGCTCCGTTATTCATTCGAAGAATTGGGCCTTCACCGGATGGGCGCTGTGACGTATCCGGCCAATGAGGTTTCGGGCGGCATGTTGAAAGGCATCGGGTTCAAAGAGGAAGGAACGCTACGGGGCTATTTATTCCAGCGGGGGAAATCGCATGACGCGCTGATCTTTTCGCTGCTGGCACCGGAATGGAAGGCGCGGAAGGAATCGGTCAGAAAGTTATAGGAGGCGCGATAAAATGGTGAGAGTCGTCGATGCAGCAGGTTATTTTCTGGAAAACTACGATGGGACGATGGACTGGGGACAAGATGGTTTTCTGAAGTCTGCTGAACTATGGCTGAAGGAATGAGAATTGTATGGAAGTTGCGCGGGTGACTGTCACCAGTGCAATTCAGGAGGTGCCAAAATGGATTATGTAAGGGACTTAAGGAAGCTGGTGGGCACGCGTCCTCTGATTCTGCCGGGTGCAGTGGTATTGATCATCAATGAACAGGACCAGGTTTTGCTGCAGCACCGGACGGATGGGAATTGGGGCTTGCCAGGCGGATTGATGGAGCTCGCCGAAAGCCTGGAGGGAACAGCGGAGCGGGAAGTGGAAGAAGAAACAGGCTTGAAAGTTGCCAATTTAGAACTGGTCAGCGTTTTTTCAGGGCCGGAGTATTATATGAAAGTGTCGAATGGCGACGAATTTTATTCGGTAACAGCTGTTTATGCAACAACGGATTATCGCGGCGACATGAAAGCGAATCCCGACGAGTCGCAGGATCTTCGCTTTTATGCGTTTGACAATCTGCCGACAGGCATAACAAAGTCATACCGGCAGTTTGTGGAAGCTTATTTGGAGAAGCGGAATCAGTAGCTGAGGGGAAGCCGGTTTCCAATTGCCATCAAGCATAACGGATAACTGTCAGAAGAAAATTATGTTAAAATTTAGGTAATAGAAGTTATTGGGGGAAACATAGATGTTGAGCAAACAAGGATTCGATTTATGGGCCAATGATTACGATCGCACTGTGCAGATGAGCGAGGAAAACAACGAGTATCCGTTTGCGGGCTATAAGGAAATTTTGAATCTGATATTCAATGAAGCGATGCAGAAGGAAGGATCGTCCGTTCTTGACATCGGATTTGGCACCGGCGTGTTGGCGGCTAAATTGTATGAGCACGGCCACCGCATCGACGGCATCGATTTCTCGGAGGAGATGATTGCCATCGCCCAGCAGAAAATGCCGACAGCGCGGCTGCTGCAATGGGATGTCACAACCGGCTTGCCGGAAACAGCGGCCAACAGCAGCTACGACACAATCATCAGCACTTATGCGCTGCACCATCTGACAGATGAGGAAAAAACGGTGTTTATCGAAAGGTTGCTGGCGCAGTTAGAGCCCGGGGGCAAAATTTATATCGGCGATATTGCGTTCTGGACGCGCGAGGACTTGGCACAATGCCGTTTGGACAGCATCAACTATTGGGATGAAGATGAGTTTTATTTCGCTTATGAAGAATTCGAAAGAGCGATACGAGGTATTTGCAACAGTGAATTCCATCCGGTTTCGCATTGCGGCGGTGTCATTATTCTGTCGAAATAAAACACTCACCTTTCGTCATAGAACAGCATCAACAGAAATTGGAGGAGTCCACCATGAAGTTCGCAGTGATTACAGATGTCCACGGCAACGCGCAGGCTTTGGAAGCTGTGCTTGCTGAAATCGATGCTGCTGGCAACATCAGCCATATTTATTGCCTGGGCGATATGATTGCTATTGGCCATGAAACGAATCGGGTTCTCGATTTGCTGTTTGGCCGTGGTGACGTTTCGATGATTACCGGCAATCACGACGAAGCGGTGCTGGCGCTCGCTGCGGGCCGGGAATACCCGAGAAGCCATCTGCACGTTCTGGCCCATCATCAATGGGTTGCGGACAACATGGATTCCGGTTTCATTGAAAAACTCAGAAAATTGCCGCGTGTCATCCGCGAAGAATTCAATGGCCACCGCGTACTTTTCACGCATTATCATATGGAAAATCGGAAAACGGAAGCGCCGATCAGCGAAGATCCGTTTTCACAGATAGTTGAACCGGGCCTCGGCAATTCGGAAAAGCTATTCAATGGGCACGACGAAAGCCTGATTTGCTTCGGCCACCATCATCCGCAGCATTTTTTCCACAACGACCGTACGATTTACCTGAACCCCGGGGCTCTCGGCTGCAACCATAAACCCGAAGCGCCGTATGCCATCATCGAAGCGAAGAGCGAGGGCTTTGCCGTGGAAATAAAACAGGCAGCGTATGACAATAAAGCGTTCCTCGAGGCATACGACAAGCTGCAGGTGCCGGAGCGGGATTTTATCCTGCGCATTTTTCACGGCGGCCAATCGAGCACTGCCCTTAAAAGACAATAGGAGGAAAACACATGAGCTTTCAACAGGGGTGTCCATACTGTGATTTTGCAGAAGATCCGGATCAGCACATCGTTTTTGAAAACGATACCTGTTTCTTCCTGCAGCATGACCGCCACCAGGGTGTATTGGAAGGCTCCGGCATCATCATTCCAAAGCGCCATCGTGACAATACGTTCGAGCTGACAAAGGAAGAATGGAGCGACACGTATGAGCTGATGCAGAAGGCACAGCAATACCTGCAGAAAAAACATGCCCCAGACGGTTTCACCCTGGGCTGGAATGTCGGCGAAGCCTCGAACCAGTCGATTCAGCACAGCCACTTCCATATAATCCCCCGCTATAACGACGAACCATACGCTGGAAAAGGGCTGCGCCACTGGATTAAAAAGCCGGAAAACAAACGGCCGCAGACTAAATCGTAAATTGTGTGAGTGACTGTCACCGTAGATAAAGCACACCCTTTCTATAGAAGGGATGTGCTTTTTTCCAATTCATTTCTTTGCGTACTCATGTAAAACTATTTTTTCTCTAAAATTTACAAAATAATTACCATTTTTGGGAACTTTTTTCCTTTTAGTTCGTAAAAGAGGAGTGGAAAGTAAAATACGGAGGTGCGCAATATGACAAAGCCGGCAATGCAATTGGTGAATTTAAAAAAGACGATCGGTAGTAAACCGATTATTAAAGGATTGGATTTTGATATCAGAGCGGGCGAAGTGTTCGGATTTCTCGGGCCCAACGGAGCAGGAAAGACGACGACGATCCGGATGATGGTCGGGTTGATCGACATTACAGAAGGTGATGTCCTGATTGAAGGCAAAAGCATCAAAACGGATTTCAAAGGGGCCATCCAGCATGTAGGGGCCATCGTAGAGAATCCTGAAATGTACCCTTTCCTGAGCGGCTGGAAAAATCTGCAGCAATACGCGCGTATGGTCGAAGGCGTGACGGAAGAACGGATCAAAGAAGTGGTGTCCCTGGTCGGACTGGAAAAGGCGATTCACGAAAAAGCGGGCCGCTATTCACTGGGCATGCGCCAGCGCCTCGGAATTGCGCAGGCTCTTCTTCACCGCCCGTCGATTTTGATATTGGATGAACCGACAAACGGACTGGATCCGTCCGGAATCCGCGAAATCCGGAAATACATACGCAATCTGGCGGAGCAGGAAAATGTAGCGGTCATTGTATCCAGCCATTTATTGACGGAGATTGAATTGATGTGCGACCGGATCGGCGTCATCAAAAATGGTGAATTGATTGCCATCGAAGAAGTAAAAGCGGTCGAAAATGAAGAAGCATTGAAAGAAGTCTATATTGAAGTCGAACCGATGGATACAGCCAAAACTTATCTCGACGGCCACCTGGCCAATGAAGTCGGAGTCGGCCACAAGGAACTTTCCATGTCGGTCAAGCGGGAAGAGATCCCGCATATCCTGAAAAATCTGATGGAGCTCGGCATCAGCATTTACGGTGTGCGGGTCCTGCAGGCGACGCTGGAAGATAAATTCTTTGACCTGATTGGGGAGAATACCATTGAGTAATTTACTGAACTTAATCTGGAATGAACAGATAAAACTATATGCCAAAAAAGGCACGTGGGTCATGTTTGCAGTCTTGCTGGTCATTGCAATCGGCGGCGGACTTATCACAAAATTCACGAGTGCGGAATCCGATTTCAAGGAATACGGTGACAACTGGCAGGCTGAATTGCAGGAAGAAAATACGCAGCTGACGGCCGAAATGCAAAACGAAGAATTTGGCGGCTTCATGAATGGAATGATTATTGAAAAAAACAATTATCATCTCGAAAACAATATCAAACCGACGCCTTATGACGGCTGGGAATATGTACTCGACAACAGTTTTCTGACGTCAATCATCAGCTTGTTCACCATCATTGTGGCGGCTGGCATTATCTCAAATGAATTCAAATGGGGTACAATCAAATTATTGCTGATCCGGCCGATTTCACGGACCAAGATTTTATTATCCAAATATGTATCCGTGCTAATTTTCGCCTTTACGCTGCTTGTTTTCCTGTTGGTCATGTCCTGGCTTGTAGGCGCGTTACTGTTCGGGCTCAACGGATTGAATCCGATGGTCGTACAGGATCTGATG
>DATHVZ010000164.1:0-10170 GCA_035461005.1 Planococcus sp. (in: firmicutes)
TGCGAATTAGAGTCTTATTGTCTTTTGGAGAAGTTTGAGTATAAATAGTCACTCTATCGGAGCTCTGATTACATATATTATTCGTATATCAACGTTCAGGAGAATATATCAACGCTCAGAGAATTATATCAACGTTCAGCAGATTATATCTACGTTCAAAAAAATATATCAACGCTCAGCCACAGATATTAACGTTCGCTGATTTTCTCCACAGTTTTTATTCCTCAAAAAGTTCTTTGCCCTATGGTAAAGTATAGTTAGAAAATCCCATCAAACAAACAGTTACAGAAAAGCAGAAAGGAGAGAGTCTGATTAGAAAATTCAAATGGCTGGTGGCCACAATGATTCTGTCCGTTACACTTATAGGCTGTGCATCGGATGAAGAAGTGCTGCGGGTAGGAACTCCATTTCAGGAGGGTGAGACCAACGGTGTAGAGTTCCATACTGACATTACGGATTCAGAATTGGTAACGGATTTGAGGGACGTAATAAGTTTGGAGAAAGAAACGGAAAAACCTGCTGATTTAGCGATGAAAGCAGATACCTTCTTTACATTGGATATACCTAAAGAAGGGATAGCCGAAATTCGGCGTTACGTTTGGTATTTGGAAGATGGCAGCACCCTTTTAACTCATGAAGATCCTACAGATAGCGCAGAAGATGACCGCGATTTTTATATGTTAGCTGCGGAACAGACCCAAGAGTTGAAGCGGATACTTGAGCATTAAAAACTAAAGTTTCAAAGGGAATATGTATAGCAGGCAGGGGTCGTTGAAATTCAAACCATGACGTTAGAGTATGGTTGTGTGAAGCGGTAAAAAGTCGGGAATTAGCTTCCTCGAAGCGAAGCATTTTTCAACATGTGGTTATGAAAATGGAAAGGAAGTGCAACCCAATGGATTTCGAAACGGTTATGCAGGAACTCGAAGCGCTGAGCAAAGAACGGATGAAAAAAATCTACATGTCGAACGGCGCGCGTGAGCCGCTTTTTGGCGTGACAACGGGTGAAATGAAACCGATTGCCAAAAAGATAAAGATCGATCAGGAGTTGGCCGAGAAATTGTATGCGACGGGCAATTACGATGCGATGTATTTTGCGGGCATCATTGCCGATCCGAAAGCCATGACTGCAGCGGATTACGACCGTTGGATGGATTCGGCGTATTTTTATATGATCTCGGATTTTGTGGTGGCGGTGACGTTGTCGGAATCGGATATTGCGCAGGAAGTTGCCGATAAATGGATCGCGAGCGGCGAGGAGCTTCGGATGTCCGCGGGCTGGAGCTGCTATTGCTGGCTGCTCGGCAGCCGAAAAGACGAGGAGTTTTCGGAAAGCAAGCTTTCAAACATGCTCGACCTTGTGAAAGACACAATCCACGACGCGCCGGAACGCACAAAGTCCGCCATGAATAATTTTATCGAAACAGTGGGCGTCTCCTACAAGCCTTTGACCGAAAAGGCGTTGGAAACGGCAAAGCAGGTAGGTACTGTTGAAATGA
This sequence comes from Planococcus sp. (in: firmicutes), assembly GCA_035461005.1. Taxonomy (GTDB): domain Bacteria; phylum Bacillota; class Bacilli; order Bacillales_A; family Planococcaceae; genus Planococcus. The sequence goes on from DATHVZ010000164.1 coordinate 1,500, forward strand.
AGCGGGAAGGCAAGAAAAATAGTTTTTTGAATGCCACCGCAGCCATCGAAAAAGCCGTGGAAAAAGGCAGAATCGGCTTTAAGCGGAAATACGTGAGGTGTTGAATGGTGCAGGCTGTCGGAAGAAGGGGCTGAACAATACTCCTTCTTTTTTTCCTGGGCAAACGTTTGAGATCGGTTTATCATAAATCATTTTCCATCCTTCTTGTAGCGGTTTCCGGTATTCATGTAAATCAGTCCGAATAGAATGGTAACCACCAGCAACACAGTGCCGGCAATCACTAAATTCGATATCACCAGGAATGCTCCTGCAAAAATCAGCGTTATTGAAAACGTGATGGCCAAGATCAATTTGCCCGTCGCTTTGCACAAAGCCACTTCGTCGTATTTTTCCTTTTCTTTTTTCGGCAGTGTATTATAACCCGCGATCAGCATCGCGCCTTTGCCTTGCAGCAGATAAAGGCCGAGAGCAAGAAGAAGCAGAATGCCGCCTAAAGAAATGATCAATTCCGTTATCATTGGAGAAACACCTCATCACCATAATTTTTCAGGGCCTGTCATTGTGACGGGTCCTGATTTTTTTCTTTATCCTTATTTTGAACGGTTAGGAAAGCCTTTTCAATCGCTTTTTTAAATTCCCTGAAAGCGCACTGAGCCGAAATCTGAACACCAAAATAAAAATGTTTTATAGAAGTGCTTGCAGTTTTCGGAAGAACCTTATATGCTTTAAAGCGTAATGATTACTATTTAAAGAATTTCTGTTTATCAGAATGGAGGAAGACAGATGAATACAAAAATTCCGGTGACGGTCTTGAGCGGCTATCTGGGCTCAGGCAAGACCACCTTGCTGAATAATATTCTGCACAATCGCGAAGGGCTGAAAGTGGCAGTCATTGTCAATGACATGAGCGAAGTGAACATAGATGCTTCATTGATTGAACAGGGAGGGTTTTCGCGGACTGAGGAAAAGTTGGTGGAAATGCAAAACGGCTGTATTTGCTGCACGCTTCGTGAAGATTTAGTTATTGAAGTGGAGAAGCTGGCGAAGCTTGGAACGATCGATTACATAGTCATTGAGTCTTCGGGAATCAGCGAGCCGGTTCCGGTGGCGCAGACCTTTTCCTATCTGGATGAAAACCTCGGGATCAACCTGACCGATTTTTGCACCCTCGACACGATGGTGACTGTGGTGGATGCTGCAAGATTTTGGGCTGACTTTGCTTCGGGGGAGACGCTGCTCGAAAGGAAAGAAGCGGCGACAGAGAATGATGAGCGGGAAATCGCTGATTTATTGATTGATCAGATTGAATTCGCGAACGTGTTGGTCGTCAACAAGCTGGATATGGTGACTGCAGAAAAAGCCGCGGAATTGAAAGCTGTACTGAAGCGCTTGAATCCGGATGCCAAAATCATCGGCACAGTGTATTCACACGTTGAGATCCAGGAAGTGCTGAACACGAAGCAGTTTGATTTCGAAAAATCCAGCCAAAGCGCAGGGTGGATAAAGGAATTGAATGAAGAACATATACCCGAAACCGAAGAATATGGCATAGGCTCTTTTGTCTTTCGGAGCACCAGGCCATTTCATCCGGAGCGGTTGATGGAATGGATCGTCGATTGGCCGGTGGAAGTTGTGAGGGCAAAAGGTTTCTTATGGCTATCAACACGTGATGAAGCCGCGGTGTTGCTTTCCCAGGCAGGCCCATCTATGAGCATTGAAAGAGCGGGAGCGTGGGATGAGGATTATGGAGTGAAGATGACTGAGCTTGTCCTGATCGGAGTCGGGATGGACCAGCAGGCCATTACGGAAGACTTGGAGCGCTGTGTGCTGACCGAAGAAGAAATGGTGCTGGATTGGACAGAGTTCCAGGATCACTTGCCGGCATTTTACGAAGAGGTTTAATCGAGAGAGGAGGCAGGAAAGATGCGCGTTAACATTACATTGGCATGCACCGAAACAGGTGATCGCAATTATTCGACGACGAAGAACAAACGCAATAATCCCGAACGGATCGAATTGAAAAAATATTGTCCGCGACTCAGAAAGGTCACGATGCACCGGGAAACGAAATAAAAATATTTTGCATTTTCTAAACGCAACAATTACTATTTGGAAGGAGAGATGGACATGGCAAAAAAATCAAAAGTGGCTAAAGACCACAAACAGCAAAAAATGGTGGCCCGCTACGCGGAGCTTCGCCAGGAATTGAAGGAAAAAGGGGATTATGAAGCGTTAAGCAAACTGCCGCGGAATTCTTCCCCTACCCGTTTGAAGAACCGCTGTGAATTAACCGGCAGGCCAAGAGGTTACATGCGCAAATTTAAAATGTCCCGGATCGCATTCCGGAAACTCGCCCACCAAGGCCAGCTGCCGGGCGTCAAAAAAGCCAGCTGGTAAATGCAGCGGAAAACTTTTCAACACACCAATGAGCGGAGACGTGGAAAAAATGAATGAGCGGTTAATGGACTTTTTATTGAAGAGCGAAATTGCCAGACTCCCTGAAGAAAAGCGGAAACTGTACCAATTCGTAACCGAGGCAGAAGATTCACTGGCCGAAAAAGCAACGACAGTGGATGAGTTCTACAGCCTGGTGCTGGCGGACTCACCCATTAACGCTGCCATGAATTATTTCCAGTGGCCATACGATAAGGTTGTCGCTATGCTCATGGACGTTGAAGGGGAGCTGGATTGGAAAATCAAACTGCGCAGCAAAAGAGTGAAATGGATTGAGTTCAAACCGGAGCGGGATTCAAAAACGATGGATGCAGGAAACAAACAATTGTTTTTATTCATCAATTAGCCGTTCGCTGGTTCTTAAACGAATCTATTAAGAATAAAGAGTTGAGATGTGCATTGGGAGGAGGGGTGAAGCATGTTCAAATGGATAATTGTCGGCGGTGGCATACAAGGGATAACAATGGCGAGTTACTTGATCAAACAGAAAAAGGTTGCCGTCGAAGACCTGATTATCATCGATCAACATGCGGAACCGCTGGCGAATTGGCGACGCTGCACCAACGCTATTTCCATGCCTTATTTGCGTTCACCGGCAGTCCATCATCTCGACGTGAATCCTTTCAGCTTAGGAGCTTTCGTTAAAAATAACGGTGACAGCGAATCCGCTTCTTTCCTGGGAAGGTTTAAGCGGCCTTCGCTGCTCTTGTTTGAAAACCACTGCGATCACCTCATCAACGATTTGGCATTAAAACAGGCTTGGGTTCAAGGATCGGTGGAAGCCGTCAGTAAAATCACGTCAGGTTGGCAGGTCCATCTGCAAAATGCGGAAAAGTTGCAGGGAGAAAACCTGGTGCTGGCCATTGGCAACAGCGAACAGCTAAGCTGGCCGGAATGGGCTGTTACGTTAAAAGATCAATTCCAGGCGCCGGTCCATCATATTTTCGATCCGGCCCTTCCGGATTTCGGGGAAATGAAAGCGCCCTTTACGGTTATTGGCGGAGGGATCACGGCGGTCCATTTGACAATGAAGTTGAGCGCGCTGTTTCCGGAGCAGGTGACGTTGCTGAAGCGGCATCCGTTCCGGATCCACGATTTTGACAGTGACCCCGGCTGGCTGGGACCGAAGAAGCAAATCTCTTTCCGAAAAGCTGTGTCTTATCAAAAGCGGCGAAAGCTGATAGCCCATGCGCGCCACAAAGGTTCGATCCCACGCGATTTGCACATCAAGCTGCTGCACCAACAACGAAAAAATAACCTGCGCATTGAAGAAGCGCAGATTCATCATGCCGGATTTGAAAAAGAGGCAGTCCAACTGTACGATGAGACAGGCCGCTTGCTCCATCAGAGCGGGACAGTCTTGTTGGCGACCGGCTTCGAGTCGATGATGCCGGGAGGAACTTGGTTGCCATCAGTCATCAAAGAAAACCAGTTGAAATGTGCCAATTGCGGATTTCCTATCGTCAACGGCAATCTGCAATGGGGCCAAAACCTTTATGTAATGGGTTCGTTGGCCGAACTCGAAATCGGGCCGATCGCCAAGAATATTTCCGGTGCCCGGCAGGCAGCTGAACGTATCATCCAAGCCTAATAGTCTGGTTCCACAATACCTTTGATCGCGTTTATATTTCCAGACAACAGAAGTGAAAATCCCCACAGAAAAGGCACTGCCCGAAAAATCGGACAGTGCCTTTTCCTATTTATTCGCCTGGCCAGGTCTTTGCAATGTAATTCTCAAACACTTGCCGGGAAGTGAAGGTCGGCGTAAATCCGAACTTCTCCTTCAGCCGGGTGTTAGCCAATACCGGCCGGTAGCGCAGGAAATTGATCTGCTCTTCGCCGTATTGGGTCATGTTCAGGCGCTTCAACACAAACAAGCCGTTTTTCACGACGCCTGCCGGCAGGCGCATCACTTTCTTCCCGAGCAGCCGGCCAAGATCCGTTATGGTTAAAGCTCCGTCACCTGCGACATTGAACACGCCGGTCGTATCATTCGAGATTGCCTGGATGAGGCAAGCGACGACGTCCTGATCCCAGATAAAGACGAACGGACTTTCCGATCCCCGGATTCCGAGAAGCACCGGCTTCTCGAACAGGGCGGTGATTTGATTGTTTACATTCTGGCCGAGAATGGTCCCGATTCGGAAGATGATCTGTTGGAGTTCCGGATGCTTTTCGCGGTAATCCGCCATCATTTCCTCGACCAGCCGCTTATGGTGTGAATAAGCGAATTCCTCGTTGCCCCGCAAGCGATCCGTTTCCGTCAGCCAGTCCGGATTATCGGGATGGTAGCCGTAGGCCGCACCGCTCGAAGTCACGACAATCCGTTTGACTCCGGCCGCTACACAGGCCTCGAGGACGTTTTTGGTGCCCAGGACATCTACGGAATATTCGAATTCCCGGTTGCTCTTCTTGCCTGGGGTCACGATGGATGCCAGGTGCACGACGGTATCGATATTTTGTTCTTTCATGAACTCTGCAAACTCAGAAGCGCGGACGTCCATTTTATGATAGCTCGTATTTGCACCTGTTTCATAATGCGGCTGGTCCCGAATATCCGTCGCGACAATGTGCAACGGCTCCTCTTCGGCCGAGATCCGCTTCTCCAGTTTTTGCACGAGCTGGCTGCCGATATAGCCGGCAGCGCCTGTTATCAAAATCTTCATACCATCACACTCTCCACTTTTGGAGCTGGGCGTTTGGACCAGAATGTCGCAAGCGCCAAACCGGACACGATATGCCAGATTGACCACCAGGCGGCCACAATTGCCATGCCGCCCAAGCCATCGAAGAAGTTGAAAACAAGGATGAGGGCGAGCCCCGAATTCTGAATGCCGATTTCAATAGCAATCGCCCGACGGTCCCGTTCCGGCAGCTTGAAGGCACGCGCGGTAAAATAACCGGTCAGGATGGCGATCAAATTATGCAGGAATACGGCCAAAACCACCATGCCGACAAATTCCAGGAAGTAGTTAAAGTTCGCCGCCAAAGCTCCGCCAACAAACAACAGGAAAAATCCTATGGAAAAACGCTTCATGAACCGACTGGCCTTTGATGACCAGCGGGGTGCCTTGTGGTTCACATACATCCCGAGGGCCAAAGGGATGCCGAGCAGGATGACAATCGTTTGGACGAGATCGATAGGCTGAATCATGAAAGAACGCAGGATTTCACGCGTCGGTCCGTATAATGAGCCCCACAGCATCACATTCAAGGGCGTCATGAACAGGGAGAACGCGGTTGATACCGCAGACATGCTGATGGACAGCGGCGTATTGCCTTTTGCGAGATGCGTCAGGAAATTCGACAGGTTTCCGCCGGGAGCTGCGGCCACCAGGAACATGCCGAGGGCAATGCTGGGCTGCGGCTGCAGGATCAGCACCAGCAGGAACGTCAGCGCCGGCATAATGACAAATTGGGCACTCAGCCCGATGATGAAGGGTTTTGGCGAGCGCAGCGTCCGTTTGAAATCGGCAGGCTTCAAGTCCAGCGCAACACCGAACATAATAAAGCCGATTAAGATATTCATCAACAACAAAGTAGCCGGGTTGAAATTGAGTTGAACCTCATCGATGCCCATAGTTTATTTCCCCTTTGGTTCGGCGTGTAAGTCTTTGAAGTATTTCAGACCCGGCGCCCACATATGCTGCACAGGGTTGACGTCGCAATGGATTACCGCACATTTGCCGCTGGCGTATGCCTGTTCAAGGGCAAACTGCAGCTCTTTCGGATCGCTGACGCGCGCACCATAAGCGCCCATGCTTTCAGCGAGCTTATCGAATTCGATTTCGCCAAGGTCCGATTTGATGCTTTCTTCCGCACTGAGCGATTTCTTGATAAGGGTCTTCACCGGTTTCAAGGCGAAATGCTGGTTCATCTTCACCATGCCCCATTGCTTGTCGCAGAACACGATGTAAATCACTTGCAGGTTGTTGCGCACAGCGGTCTCAATTTCCTGCGGATGGAAGCCCATCGCGCCGTCGCCAATCATGCAGACGACCGGTTTGCCGGGATTTGCCACCGCCGCACCAAGTGCCTGCGCAGTTCCGGCACCGAGCATACCGAATTTAAAAGTCGAAAACACCGAGCCCGGTTTTTCGATCTGGTAATAGAAGTTCGCCCAGATTGTCGTGTTGCCGCCGTCAAAGACAACAGGCGTGTCTTTCGGGAAGACCTTTTGGACGGTGGCCGGAATAATGGCGGAATTCATCGGCACCGACGTATCGGAAAGTTTCTCGTCCAGTTTCTTGCGGTCCCTTTGCCTTTCCTGGCCAAAGCGTTCGACGTATTTTTTCATGGCTGAGGTGTTCAAACGGTCTTTTTTCGTTTCCAGTTTATCGTGCAGCTTGGTCAAAAAGCTGGCGATGTCGCCGTGGATGGCGAGTTCAACGGGCTTGTTGCCGCCCAGTATGCCCGGGTCCAGATCCACTTGGATCACTGTCTGGTCTTTGTTCCAGTAGGGAGCTTTGCCCCACCAATCCGTTTCGCCGAGGCGGGAACCGAGCACCAGCACCAAGTCGGCTTCATTGCGGATATTGTTGTTTGCTTCGATATGGATCATCGGCATCGCATGGGGACTGCTTTCCGGAATCGCACCGCGTCCGGCCCAGCTTGTCGTTACGAGCGTGTGGAGCAATTTGGCCACTTTTTCAAGCTGCTCCGAAGCTTGCGCATGGAGTACGCCATAACCCGCGTGGATGATCGGGAATTTGGCTTGCAAGAGCAATTCCACGGTCTGATCAATCTGCGCATCGGAAGGTTCCGGCTGAGTCATGGAACGGTATTGATGCGGCTGCCAGAAAGCGGGCTCATCTTTGAATTTGCCGTTGATGATGTTTTCAGGAATATCGAGATGCACCACACCCGGCCGTCCCTCATAGCATTTGCGGAGCGCCCGCCGCATCATTTCCGGAATCCTGTCGAAGGAAGGGACGGCTTCACTCCATTTCGCGAGTTGGGAAATCACGCCGGTTTGGTTAAAGCATTGATACGTGCCAACGCGGTCCGGATACATGATGCCGGTGCGCCGTGAACTTGTGATGACGAGGACGCGATTTCCTTCCGCTTCCTCGACCACCAGACCCGGCAAAATGTTCGCCACGCCTGGTCCGTTGCTCGCCATGCAGACGCCCAATTTTCCAGTGGCGCGGGCGTAGGCTCCCGCCATATGCGCCGCACTTGTTTCGTGACGCGGTGTTACCAGTTCAATACCGTGCGGTTCGAGCTTGGAATAAAATCCGAAATACGTTCCATCGATAATGCCGAATACATTTTGAACCCCTTCAATTTGCAGCATTCTTGCCAATACTTCGCCGCCTGTAATTTCTCCCATTTTTCATTCCCCCATTAAGTCAGTCACCAGATTTTTGTAAATGTCCGTGATGTCTTGCCGTGTTGGTATTTTGCGGTTTGTTTCAATTCCATTGCCGGATAACGCATCTTCCACCAACAGTGGGATGGACGATGCCAGCTGGTTCAAATCGAGCCGTTTTCTCGCTTCTTCTTTTAATTCGAATAGAGCATTCAGCTTTTCAATAAATGCAAGGACGCTGTCCGTGCCGAGTGCATCGGCAATTGCGGCATAGCGGTCATGCGCCGCTTCCGCTCCGAACGCGATGACATACGGATGCATGAGCGCGACGCTCAACCCGTGCGGCAGTGAAAATCGTGTGCCAAGCGGGCGCGCTGTCGCATGGGCCAGGTTGGTCGAACTGTTCGAAAAGGCAAGGCCGGCAAACAGGCTGCCCCGAAGCATGTCGTCGCGCTCCTGCAAATTTTGCGGCTCCAGATAAGAGGTCCGAATGGATCCTCCGATGGCACGAATCGCTTCGAGTGCGAAAGCGTCGCTGATGGGCGTGGCGCGAGTGGAGACATACGCTTCGATTGCGTGTGCCAGGGCATCCAGTCCGGTTTCAGCCGTGATGTTGGGCGACAGACTGAGCGTCAATTCCGGATCCAATACAACAACATCTGGAATCAAAGCCGGATGGCCCGGATTCAGTTTGCGCTTCAGCGCGGTGTCCGTAATGACGGTGACTTTCGTAACTTCACTGCCGGTTCCGGCGGTGGTGGGCACCGCAATCAGCGGGATTTTGTCCAAATGCCTATACTGCGGAATATCACGTAACGTCAGCCTTTTGTTCGCAGCCAGTACCGATAGGGCTTTGGCCAGATCCAGCGCCGTGCCGCCGCCGATCGCCAAAATGCCGTCTGCTTT
>DATHVZ010000165.1:0-2049 GCA_035461005.1 Planococcus sp. (in: firmicutes)
TTTCAGGATATGGCGGCAATGGGCGATCGCCTCGTCAATCTGGCCGCTTTCAATCAGACTTTCAATTTCACGAGTGTATGACTTTAGAGGTATTTTTGCCATGGCTTTGTGCTCCCTACCCTTTAGTATGCCCTAATCTCCTTAAAGTTGCAAGTACTTCTTAGGTAGAGCGTTTCTTGTAGGTTTATGAATCTGTCAGTTTTGTTTTACGATGAATTCTAAAACTTGAGTTTAGAGTTTTGACCGAAAAACCTGAACCTTAACAAAAAGTGGAATTGCTGGTAAAAGTTTGTTATGACAGACAAACTCATCCAACAATTCCGCAGTGCAGTATACCAGAGCCTGCTCAAACGTGCAGATGCGGTTCTGGATTTGATTGACGCGCTCACCGTAGCTGGTCATGTTGAATCTCCCGTAACCGTGAGTGAACAAACGCCTTTCCGGCGCAAGTTCAGCATGGTCTACGATACTTTGGCCAACGCTGCCTTCGATTTTGATGCGCTGCTGCATGTGCTCCTCACCTTTCAGCCTGCCGACAGTGAAACGATCGCCGGCTACGAAATCTACGGGCTGGATGCGACCAAGGACGAAAGGCCGGATGCCGAAACCTTGCCCGAGCGCTGCTCTTTGAAGAGCCAGAAGGATGAGCCGCTGGTATACGGACACAAGTATTCCTGGCTGGTGAGGTTGGTGCGCTGGGGAACTTCCTGGGTCGCACCGCAAGATATGATCCGCATCGACCCGGAGTTGAGCGACAGCCAGGTGGGCAGCCAGCAGGTCAAGGCCTTGGCTGAGCGGAGCAGCAATCCCAAGGTGGTAGTAGCAGACAGCCTGTATGGAAACCATGTCTTTTTGGCCGTCTTCCGGTTCATTCAGAACGCCTTTGCGCTGGTGCGCCTGCGCAGCAACAATGTCCTGTATGAGCAGCCTGTACCCCGCAAACCCGGGCAAAGAGGCGCACCCAAGAAGCATGGCGCCAGGTTCAAGCTCTCCAGCCCTGCTCGACCGGCAGATCGGGCCGAAAGCTTTCTGCTCGGTTTACAAACCGTTCGGATCCAGGCCTGGCAAGGGTTACATCTCAAGAAACTGCCTGAACTGGTCGTGATGGTGCTACAGGTGGAGTTCTTGAGGCCGGATGGAAAGCCCCGTTACAAACAACCCATGTGGTTGCTCTGGACCGGGCCAACCAGTGTGCCGTTACCAGAGCTGTGCCAGATGTACTTATGGCGGTTCGCTATCGAGCATATGTTCCGGTTTCTCAAACAGAACATAGGGCTCTCGACCAGCCGCTCCAATCACCTGGTCGCTACGGAGCAGTGGAAGTGGATGTGCGGGCTGGCTTACTGGCAATTGTTGCTGATGCGCAACCTGGTAGAAGATGCCTGTCCAGCCTGGTACCCTCGTTTCCGCCATGGAAAACCGAAAGAGCTTACGCCAGGGCAAGTGCAACGAGCCGCTTTACGATATTTGTTGCAGTTGGGCACACCGGCGAGAGCGCCCAAAGTCGCCGGAAAAGGAAAAGGTCGATTGAAAGGCTATCGTCCAGCCCCGCGAGCGCGATATCCAGTGGTCAAAAAGGCGAAAACAGGCCAAAAACAGGCTGCTGTCAGTCCCTAATCGCAGTTCTGGTTGATTGCATCGTTTGTTAAGGTCCAAGATTTTTGTGAGCGCCTTTTTGCGCTCAGTTTAGCATCTCTAAACTCAAGTAAAAGTGTAATAAGAAGTTGCAATATTTGTGCTCAAAATCCTGAATAGACACTGCAAAGTGTTTTGAGATTCAAGGATAATATTCAGACATCTGTAAGGATTTCAACATCATAATAACTTCTTGACTTTCAGCAATAATCTGCTATAAATAGCATATAGGATTTTTCAAAAAATCAATTATCTACTCGAAATCGCTTAAGGAAAAAAGAGAAAGTTTTTTAATGCCTTCTCAGGGCTGGTTTTAGATAATGTTCTGCTTTTCCTGATGTAGCTTTTTGCTACCGAATTCAGGCCATCGCAACAACATTTTCACTCCTCACTGTCAACTATCAGGTCCTCCCT
>DATHVZ010000166.1:0-13542 GCA_035461005.1 Planococcus sp. (in: firmicutes)
CAACAGAGGAACTGGTGAAGGATCTGCAGAATCATGTGAAGGAATTGACGGCTCCCTATAAATATCCGCGGGCCATTGAATTCCTGGAACAATTGCCGAAAACCGCATCCGGTAAAATCCGACGCGTCGAACTCCGGCAAACGGAAATGAAAGAATAGAAGAGCAGCCGGATTTTCCCGGCTGCTTTTAATATTGCTTACTATAAGGGGGGAGCCTATAATTGAATAATATTTCGCTTTGCAAAACAACTACAGATTGGTGAGTATTGAATATGGCTGATGAGAAAAAAGGGGTAATCTATACGATACTGACATACCTGATGTGGGGAGTCCTTCCAATCTATTGGAAGCAGCTTGGGCATGTTCCGAGTGATGAAATCCTGGCAGCACGAATTTTTTGGGCTTTCTGGATAACGGTGGCCTTTATCTTTGCGATTGGTGGCCATAAAAAACTGTTCGCCGATCTGAAAAGTCTCTGGAAATCGAAGAAAGCCTTCTTCACACTGATGCTGGCATCCTACCTGATCACGCTGAACTGGTTCCTTTACATATTTGCGGTGACCAACGACCGGATTGTCGAAACAAGTTTGGCTTATTACATCAATCCATTGGTGTCGATGCTGCTTGGTGTTTTCTTTCTGAAAGAGAAATTGACACCGGCCATTAAATTTGCGTTTGTCCTGGCAGCAATTGGCGTCGCGATTCTGACGATTTCTTATGGGACATTTCCATGGATGGCCGCCGGCATGGCATTCAGTTTCGCATTTTATGGATTGATCAAAAAAACGATCAAATTGAATGCGCTGCGCGGGCTGGCACTTGAGACTCTGTTTGTGCTGCCGGTCGCAACCGCGTTTTATATTTACCTGTTCGCAATCGACAGAGCTTCTTTTACAACGATAAATGCGGAAACGGATTGGCTGCTGATCCTAAGCGGTGCCGTCACAGCCCTCCCTTTGGTGTTATTTGCAACTGGAGCGCCGCTCATACCGATGTATATGATCGGATTCCTTCAATATATTGCACCCACGATGATGCTCATAATCGGAGTGGTGATTTACGGGGAGGAATTCAACCGGATCAGCCTGATTTCATTTTCATTTATTTGGGTGGCATTGATCCTGTTTACCGCCTCCAAAGTGGCGGAAGCCCGCAAGATTCGAAGGGAAAAGGTTCGGAATCCGATTTCTTACAGCACAAAACAATGAAACATTTTCGTAAGTAAAGCGTATAGTAATAGAAGAAATGAAGGAGGCAGGTTTTATGAACACAAAAAGATGGATCGCGCTGGTTATAGCAGCGGCGGTGCTTACAGTATCATTGTTGATCAATTCGGTGTTCACGATGTTCCAGAATGATTTTGCCAGTGACTTTGCAGATTTGATGTCAATGGATACACAACAATTTGACGAAACGGTCATAGAAGAAGGCAGTTCCAATTCACGCATTGCTGTTTTGGATGTTGATGGAGCCATTCAGGATACGGGAGATGCAGCTCCGTTTCTGGGAACTGCAGGCTACAATCATGGATTTTTCATGGAGCAGCTGGAACAAATAAAAGAGGATACCACCGTCAAAGCGGTTGTGCTGAACGTCAACTCGCCTGGGGGCGGAGTGGTTGAGTCAGCTGAAATTTACGACAAAATCACTGAAATACAAGAAGAGACAGGCAAACCGTTCTACGTATCAATGGGTGCCATGGCGGCTTCAGGCGGTTATTATATCGCTGCGCCAGCCGAAAAGATTTTTGTCAACAAGGAAACTTTGACGGGCTCGATCGGTGTCATTATGCAAAGCGTCAATTATGGTGAGCTTGCTGAACGTTACGGTGTCGATTTTGTGACGATCAAATCCGGTCCCTATAAGGACATTATGAGTCCAACCCGGGATATGACCGACGAAGAACGTGCGTTACTGGAGGAAATGCTGGATGACTCTTATCAGAATTTTGTTGATATCATCGTTGAAGGGCGGGACATGCCTAAAGCGGAAGTGCTGGCCGTTGCCGATGGCCGCATCATGAATGGCCGACAGGCGGTAGAGGCGAACCTCGCGGATGATTTTGGCTATGAAGAAGATGTCATTGAGCAGCTGCGGAATGATTTCGACCTTACAAATGCCCAAGTTTTTAAATATGGAGCATCCCAGAGTTGGGGTTCCCTATTTACAGTGAAAGTTCAATCCCTATTCGGCAATGATATTGAAACACAAATGCTGACGAAGCTGATGACTGAATACAGTTCACCACGTATGATGTATCTATATGGTGACAAATAAGGAGGGGCGAACATGGCAGACAATGATATTCCTGAAAATTTGAATGTCGCTGAATCCGGGGCCAATCGCCCCGGCGACTTGCAATACGAAGAAGTGACGTTTTATGAACGCAAACCAGCCGGATTCTGGATCCGTTTCTGGGCATACCTGTTCGATTTGCTGGTGATTTCGGCATTAACTTCCATTCTGTTAAAGCCTGTTTTCGCGCTTATCGGAATCGATACAGGCTCTGTACCCTGGTATGGACCTTTTGCGATCCTGTCGGCAATCCTGTTCTATGCTTATTTTGTCTTGCTGACCAAATATTTTGGCCAGACGATCGGCAAGATGATATTTGCCCTCCGGGTTGTCTCGCTTAAAAGGGATACGCTCGATTGGAGTACTCTATTGTTCCGGGAGTGGATCGGCCGGTTTATCTCGGCGACGATTCTTCCGCTTTATTTTATCGTCGGGTTTACGCCGTTAAAGCAGGGTGTGCATGATTTTTTCGCGGATACTACGGTCGTGCATGAAGAATCCTACAGAAAACGCCGCATGATGCAGAAGGTTCGCCGCAATGGGTCTGAGTTGCAAGAGAAGAGCGCCTTTTAGTATGATGAAGACAACACGAAAAGGAGGCGTTTTTATTGGTACAAATTACATTTAAGGAAAACCCTGTTACCTTACCGAATAAAGAAGTCAAAGTTGGAGACGAAATTCCGAATTTCACAGTTTTGGCTAATGATTTAAGTCCGGTAACAGCTCAAGATAGTGCAGCAAAAATCCGGTTGTTCAGTGTCGTTCCATCACTTGATACAGGCGTTTGTTCCGATCAGACCAAGCGTTTCAGTGATGAAGCCTCGTCGCTCGGAGACAATGTGGAAGTTCTGGCCGTTTCCTGTGATCTGCCATTTGCACAAAAGCGTTGGACCGAGATCAATAAGGTCGATAACCTTACGACCCTATCCGACCACCGCGATCTGTCTTTCGGGGAATCGTTTGGAGTATCAATGCAGGAACTTCGGTTGCTTGCCCGTTCTATTTTTGTTGTCGATGAAAATAACAAGGTGACATATGTTGAATATGTAACTGAAGGCACGAATCATCCTGATTATGATGGAGCAATCCAAGCAGTAAAAGAACTGACAAAATAAAACTTGAAACCCACTCTCCTGAGTGGGTTTCCTTATTGGGGACGGAATACTAATGAATTCAACAATGGAGAATCTTTTTAATTTTATCGATCAGCATACATCCGAAATACAGCAAGCAGAGGGAAACTCCTATCTTGAAAGTCTGCTTACAACAACAGAAAAATGGCTGGACGGTTTGATTCAACCGGAAGGAGATGCCAGCAAAGAAGATATACGCAAAGCGATTCAACTGGCTGTGCTGAAAGGCATGAAAGAACATATTCAGCCACATCACCAGATGACCCCGGATGCATTGGGCTTGTTAATGGGGTATCTGGTGGAATTATTCGTTAAAAAAGAGAAGGCCACGATTCTTGATCCGGCGGTCGGAACAGGCAATCTTTTGCTTACCATCATGAACTACCTGGATGGCAAGTTGCTTGGAGCGGGAGTGGAGATAGATGATCTGCTCATCAGGCTGGCTTCGAACACTGGGAACCTGGTGCAGCAGCCGGTAACACTCTATCTGCAGGATGCCCTTCAACCCTTGTTGATTGACCCGGTGGATGCAATTGTATCGGATTTGCCGGTCGGTTATTATCCGGCTGACGAAAATGCGGAAAATTATGAGCTGAAGGCGGCAGAAGGCATGTCCTATGCCCACCATTTATTCATCGAACAATCGTTGAAACACACTGCAGAAGGGGGCTATCTTTTCTTTATCGTGCCGAAAGCGCTGTTTGAGTCGCCGATGGCTGATCAGCTTCACAATTATTTGAAGAAAACAGCCTATATTCAATCGGTCATGGAATTGCCGGATACACTCTTTAAAAATGCCTCTCATGCGAAAGCAATTTTGGTTCTTCAAAAGAAGAAAGAAGACGTAAAAGCACCGAGGGAAGTTCTGTTGGCCAGAGTTCCGAATATGTCGAAATCGGATTCAATGGCCAAGTTCTTTACACAAGTAAATAACTGGTTCAAAGAAAATAAAGAATGAATTGGCAGAAATATGCTATACTGGAGTCAGCAGAAATATTGCACCAGTCCAATTGAAAAGAGGGATGACACGTGAGTGAGTCCAATGAGACACCAAAAAAAGTTAGCTTGCAGGAAGCTGTAAAGCGCCAGCTCGAAGCTAAAAAAAATCAGGCTTCCGGCAACCAAGGAAACGGCAATTCGTCTTTGGAAACGAAAAAGATGAGAAGCCAACAAACGAAGAAAGTAAGCAACACACGCCGCAAAATGGGCGTATAACCAACTGGAAAAGGCAGACCCACTCGGGTCTGTCTTTTCTCATATTTTTTCAAGTTTTCATCTTTCGAAATAAAGGGTTACAGACAATTTTATCGAAGTATTTTAATAATGACTGGAAATAAAAATCCCCATTCGAAGGAGTGGAAACCATGTACAAAACGATTTTAATAGCGGCAGATGGTTCAGATAATTCATTGCGTGCTGCCAGGGAAGCAGTCAAATTGGCTTCGATGACAAAAGGGTCGGAAGTGACGATCATCTATGTCATCGATCACAACGAAGCGGGAAGCGAAGAGATACACCGCGGGTCTTCCCCTGAATTTGAAATGGCAAGACAGCAGAAAATACAGCCCATTATCGATTTGCTTGAAATGGAAAAGATTTATCATAAAGTGGAAATGATCTATGGCATTCCATCCCATGTAATAACAGAATATGCGAACGACCGGAATGTCGATATTCTTATCATGGGCAAAAGGGGCTTAAACCCGATGCAGGAAATGGTGCTTGGAAGCGTCAGCCGCTCCGTTCTGAATAAGGTCGATGCTCCTGTGCTGATAGTAAAATAAATCCGGTCGAAATTATTGATGAAGAGGAGGGTGCATGAATGATATGGATGATCATAGTAGTGGTAGCCTATATCCCGATTTTTTATAAGATTCATCACCGGATTGCCCAATTGGAAGATGAAGTTGCGCAATTGAAAGAAGAAATAGAGTGATTTCCAGGCACTGATTCTTGAAAAATGCCTGAACCTGAGAAAAACGGTTTTCGTTGGCGATTTAAAGGATATAGAAGGAGGACGGAATTATTCCGTCCTATTTCCTGTGTAAACAGCCGGATCCATAAGGAATTTATCATATTTTCAGCTTCTGATTACTATTAAGGTGCAGGGAGGTGCTATAATAGCTGATTGTGAAGCCTGTTTTATAGGAAGGGCATGCCTCAGTACAGTGAAAGTATCCCGGAATATGATAAACTTACACTATAATAATTCAAAAGTGAGCTGATAATTTTGACGGCAAAAGAGATAGACACCACATTTTTACCGATACTTTTGGGTTCTGATATGAATGCATACGGCATGGCCCGATCGTTTTACGAAGCTTATGGTGTCAAGTCGCTGGTTTTGGGAAGAGTAAATCTTTCAGCGACAGAGCACAGCAGTATTCTGGATTTCAGACTAATTGAAGACTTGAACGAGGATGAAACATTTCTTCCTGCAATGCTGAATATTGCGGCCCAAAATAAAGGGAAAAAGCTTTTATTGCTGGCATGCGGAGATGATTACGCAAAACTAATCATCCAAAACAAGGACAAACTGACACCGCATTTCGCGGTTCCATATATTGATGAAAAGTTGATGGATCGGCTGGTCCTGAAAGAAAATTTTTATGATATCTGTGAGCAATACGGCTTCAGCTATCCCCGGACTGATTTATGCACATATGAGACTTACAAAGACTTCTCTCCGAATTTCGTTTATCCGATCATCATCAAGGCTTCCAATTCCGTCGCATACTGGGATTGTTCATTCCCGGGCAAAAAGAAAGTTTTTATTGCCCACGACGAAACTGAAAAGGATGCGATACTTGAAGCTATCTACAGTTCTTCCTATAAGGATAATTTAACGATCCAGGAATTCATCCCAGGTGACGATTCCTTTATGCGCGTGTTAAACGCATATGTAGGAAAGGATGGAAAAGTGAAACTGATGGCGTTGGGCAATCCGATTCTCGAGGAGCATTCCCCTGAAGGGATTGGCAGCTACGCGGCCATCATCAATACATTTGACGAGAAACTTCTGGACAAAGTGCGTTCTTTCCTGGAAGACATCGGCTATACAGGTTTTGCCAATTTTGATATGAAATACGATGCACGGGATGACACCTATAAATTGTTTGAAATCAATCTTCGGAATGGGCGAAGCAGCTACTATGTTACGGCGAGCGGGCATAACCTGATGCAATATGTGGCAGATGACCATATCTTCAATAAACCCCAGCAATTGGTTTATGCAAAGGACAAGCATCTGTGGTTAATCATTCCGAAAAGCGTCCTCTTTAAATATGCCCAGAACGAGGACCTTAAAAAAGAAGCGAAGCGGTTGATCAAAGAAGGAAAAGCCACAAATTCCTTGTTCTATAAGAAAGACTTCAATCCGAGGCGTTGGGTTAAACTTAGCTTGAATAATTTAAATTACCACCGCAAATATAAAAAATACTTCAATAATAAAGGTCTGTCTTAAACTATGGCAAAAAAGACACTTGGCATCGTAGGTGGAGTAGGTCCGCTGGCGACTATGTTCATCGGTGAAATGATTGTGCGCCGTACAAAGGCCGCAAAGGATCAGGATCACGTCAACTCCATCATCACAAACAATACCGAAATTCCTGATCGCACTGCTTTTATCATGGGTGATTCCGATGAAAATCCGGTTCCCATCATGATAGCCGATATGGAAAGGCTGACGTCCATTGGCGCAGAAATAGTGATCATTCCCTGCAATACCGCACATACTTTCTATGAAGAACTTCAGCAGGGGACTGCTGTCCCCATTATCCATATGATCCGCGAAACGATGAAACGCGCAGCTGATCAGGGGGCCATTAAAGTCGGCATCCTTGCCACAACAGGGACCGTCACTTCTGGCGTGTATCAGCAGGCGGCAAAAGAATTTGGTATGGAACCGATTTTGCCGAATGGAGAAACCCAGGAAAAAGTCATGTCCATTATTTATGATAATGTCAAAGCCGGAAAAGTGGCTGACAGGGATAAATGGCGTGACATCAAAAATTATATGGAGGCCCAGGGCTGTGACCGAATCACGCTCGGCTGCACTGAACTGTCCATCGTCAAGAAGGAGCTGGGTCTGCCGGAATTTTACCTTGATTCATTAATCGTTCTGGCAGAAACAGCCATCCTGTCCTGCGGCTACGAACTCGCAGATTAAATCATGGAAAAAGCCTTTTCCCATTGTGGGAAAAGGCTTTTTTGGTGCTTTTGATCAAGTTGAAGGATTTTATTCTCCTTCTGCTTCTGCTTTGAGGTCGGCCGGAGCATCGTCTGTCCGGACTACGAGTACATCGCATCTGGCCGAGCGGACGATATGTTCAGATACACTGCCGATCAGGAAGCGTTCCACAGCATTCAGTCCGGTCGCTCCACAGATGATTAGGTCGGCATGAATCTTAGCAGCCAAGTCCCGGGAAATCATTGTTTTCGGGGAACCATAGTCGACTATGATGTTGACGTTTTCAACGCCTGCTGCCAACGCCTCTTTTTTGTAGTCTGCCAGAAGGTCCTCAGCGAATTTTTGAGCTCTGTCTGCAATAGAACGGTCATATGCTTCGATAGCTGCGAATGATCTTGTGTCGATAACGTTGACGAGGTTCAATGTTGCATTGTTCCGTGTAGCGATTCCGACAGATTTTTTAAAGGCCCATTCAGCTTCTTTTGAACCATCGACTGCCACCAGTATTTGTTGATATTCTAATGTCATAATTGCATTCCTCCTTATATCTAAGACATTCGATGTTGAAGCAGCCAGCTCCTTCTTTTTCTATAAAAAATTACCTAAATTTAATGTCTATTATATGAAGATATATAAAACTGCAATTATAAGTGTATTTGTTTAATTTGGAGACTAGATACAGCCTTTCCAAAAACGTTGGATTTTTCTAGAGTTAATTATATTGAAAGGTATTTTAATATAAATTTCAAATGATAATTCTACCCCAATCACCACTATTTCTTGTTGCGAAATGCTTTAGGAACGCCGGTTTTGAAAAAGATTGCTGATTTGGGAGATAAAAACGGGCAAAATCTAATAATATCTGATAGAATTGATTTGCTTTGGAGTATAAGATTTTTCTAATCTATATTTCCTATTAAAATTACTGGAGGGTATCACTATGCGTATTGGAGTTCCAACAGAAGTGAAAAATAACGAAAACAGAGTAGCAATGGCCCCATCGGGCGTTGTCAATTTATCATTAGCCGGCCACGAGGTCTTTGTTCAGAAAGGTGCCGGCCTTGGATCAGGTTTCACGGATGAAGATTATGCTTCTGCAGGGGCAACCATTGTTGCAACGGCTGGAGAAGCGTGGAACCAGGAGATGATTATGAAAGTAAAGGAACCGACTGGCGCTGAATACGGTTATTTCCGCGATGGCATGATCTTGTTCACGTATTTGCATTTGGCACCTGAACCGGAATTGACAAAAGCGATGCTGGACTCGAAAGTCGTTGGAATTGCTTACGAAACTGTGCAACTTCCAAATAATTCGTTGCCGTTATTAACACCGATGAGTGAAGTTGCAGGTAAGATGGCGACTCAAATCGGTGCTCAATTCCTGGAAAAAATCTATGGTGGCGGAGGAATCCTGCTAGGCGGAATTCCGGGGGTATCACGCGGGAATGTTACAGTTATCGGCGGTGGAGTGGCAGGGACCAATGCTGCTAAAGTAGCTGTCGGAATGGGAGCGGCTGTTACCATCCTGGATTTGAATCCGGATCGCCTGCGCCAATTGGATGATTTGTTCGGGCACGATGTTCAGACATTGATATCAAATCCATTGAATATCGCTGATTCGGTTGAAAAAGCGGATCTTGTGATCGGAGCAGTTTTAATTCCAGGTGCCAAAGCGCCAAAATTGGTAACCACTGACATGATCAAATCGATGAAGCCAGGATCAGTAGTCGTTGACATCGCTATCGATCAGGGTGGGATTTTTGAAACAAGTGACCGGATCACGACTCACGATCAACCGACTTACATCAAACACGATGTAGTCCATTACGCTGTTGCGAACATGCCTGGAGCTGTGCCACGGACTTCTACAATCGGCTTGACGAATGTAACGGTGCCTTATGCATTGCAAATTGCAAACAAAGGCTATAGACAGGCCATCATTCAAAACGAAGCGTTGAAAAAAGGCGTCAATACACTGGGTGGCTATGTCACTTATAAAGCGGTAGCCGACGACCAGGGACTCGAATTCAAATCTGTTGATGAGCTATTGGCTTAATCAAGACTAAGGGCCGCCATTACGCGGTTGCCATAGGAATGAGAAAAGCTGCACCGGGACTTTGTCCGGTGCAGCTTTTTTGCTTGTTAATTGTTAATGATCTGAAGTTCTTTCGGGTATTTCGTCAAAACTTCGACGCCGTCTGCGGTAACGGCAAGGTCGTCTTCAATTCTTACGCCGACTTTGCCGGGAACATAAATTCCGGGTTCGATTGTAAAGACCATGCCTTCTTCCATTTTCATATCGTTCGACCCGTGAAGGGAGGGGAACTCATGAACCGAAATGCCAAGCCCGTGGCCCAGGCGATGCGTGAAGTATTCACCATACCCGGCCCGCTCGATAACACCGCGGGAAATACCGTCAAGTTCAGCAGCAGTAATGCCGGGTTTCACGGCATGGAGTGCAGCCAGTTCAGCTTCAAGGACGATGTTATAAACTTTTTTCTGCTCCTCGCCGGGTTCACCGAGTGCAAGGGTGCGCGTGATGTCGGAGCAATAGCCTTTGTGCACAACTCCAAGGTCGAAAAGGACGAGGTCGCCTTTTTGCAGTTTGCGGTCACCGGTTTTGCCGTGTGGGGAAGCGGCGTGGTCGCCGGTCAGCACGGTCGTATCAAATGACATATGTGTTACGCCGCGTTTTTTGAGTGCAAGCTCAACTTCAGTCATTACTTCAATTTCAGTAATCCCGACTTTAATTGTTTTCGCGGCGACTTCGATGGCGTAATCCGCAAGCGCTGCTGCTTCACGCAGGATTTCCATTTCAGAAGCATCTTTGATGACACGCATCGCATTTATTTTTTCATCAATGCCGACAATAGTTGGCGAACTGAAAAATTCGTTGATGGCATCGTAGCGCTCGACAATCATATGGGATTTTTCGATCGCCATCATTTTAATAGAAGAAACTTTCTCCTGAGCGGTGCGCTGAAGAATCTCCAACGCATTTTCTGTGTCGGTATGTCCGACCACGTCACCGTTCCATCCTGCAGCCTTTGCATCCGGAATTTCCATCTGCGGACAAATCAAAAACGGTTGGGCTTCTCTGAAAATCATGACGCCGAGTAGGCGTTCATGGGGATTGCTTTTGAATCCGGTAAAGTAAAAGACGTTATCGGGATTGGTGATAAACGCTGCATCAATCTGGTTGTCATTTAAATAAGCTTGTAAATTACTGATTTTATTCATAATTGAATTCCTCCTCTGTATGTGTAGCATAACAAAGATAAGGGTATAAGACAGCTAGAAACCGAACGCATTATGTAATGGAGGGATACTATGAAAATTTCTTACCACGGACATTCCGTCGTCAAAATAGTGACGGAGGGCAAAACGATTTTGATCGATCCGTTCATCAATGGCAACAGCCTGACAGATCTGAAGGTGGAAGATGAAAAGCCGGATGTGATCCTGCTGACTCATGCCCATAATGACCATGTTGGCGATACAGTGGAACTGGCGCAAAAAAATGGTGCCAGGGTGGTTGCACCGGTGGAGCTCGCCAATTACCTGGGGACATTCGGTCTGGATGCAGTCGGCATGAATTTGGGCGGCGCAAAGGAATTTGATTTCGGAACCGTCAAATACACAAAGGCGTTCCACAGTTCTTCCTATACGACTGAAGATGGAGACGTCATCTACGGCGGCATGCCTGCCGGTATTTTGTTTAAAGCGGAAGGCAAAACGCTATACCATGCCGGTGACACGGATCTGTTCGGGGATATGGAACTGATCGGCAAACGCAATGAAATCGATGTGGCTTTCCTGCCGATTGGAGACTTTTTCACGATGGGCCCGGAAGATGCAGCGTATGCAGCCGAACTGCTGAAAGCAAAAATGGTGGTGCCAATCCATTACAATACATTCCCGCCGATCAAGCAGGACCCGCAGGAATTCAAAAAAATGGTCAAAGCGTCGGAAGTCCGGATCATGAAAGCTGGAGATTCATTCGAATTATGATTCAAAACCCCCGAAGAGCAATTCTTCGGGGGTTTCTGTTTTGGGAAATATGGTACACTTAAAGCATCAGGAAAGCAGAAAGAATGGGTGAAATGATGGCGACGAAACATGAACAGATACTTGACTATATCGAGACATTGGAAGTCGGGGAAAAAATATCCGTCCGCCGCATCGCGAAGGAACTTCAGGTCAGTGAAGGCACCGCATACCGTGCCATCAAAGAAGCGGAAAACAAAAGGCTCGTGACGACGATTGAACGTGTCGGAACCATTCGCATCGAACGAAAAAAGAAAGAAAATATCGAAAAGTTGACCTATGCTGAAATTGTCAATATCGTGGATGGCCAGGTGCTCGGCGGCAGAGCCGGACTGCACAAGTCTTTGACTAAATTCGTCATTGGTGCGATGCAGCTGGAAGACATGATGCGCTATACGGAAGCGGGCAACCTGCTGATTGTCGGCAATCGGTACAAAGCCCATGAATATGCGCTGAAAGCGGGGGCAGCTGTTCTGGTTACAGGTGGCTTTGACGCATCGGACACCGTCAAGAAACTGGCCGATGAATACGAACTGCCGATCATATCAACCAGTTATGATACGTTTACAGTAGCCACGATGATCAACCGGGCAATCTATGATCAATTGATCAAGAAAGAGATCCTGTTGATCGAAGATATTCTGGTTCCTTTGGAAAACACCCACTACCTCTACCCGCACGACCCAATCAGCCGTTACCGCGAATTAAACCAGGAAACCACTCATGGTGGATTCCCCGTAGTCGATGATGATTCAGGAAAGATTATCGGAATTTTGACTTCAAGGGACATAATCGGTTTTGAGGATGCGGACTCTGTTGAAAAAGCGATGACAAAAGATCCAATCACCGTATCGCTTCAAACCAGCGTGGCATCAGCCGGACATCGTATGATCTGGGAAGGGATCGACCTTCTTCCTGTTGTAGACGATTACGGCAAACTGGTCGGCGTCATCAGCCGGCAGGACGTGCTGAAAGCGATACAGACTGCGCAGCGGCAGCCGCAACAGGGGGAAACAATTGATGACATCATCATCAGCCAGCTCCACATGAAGCCGCACGAAAAGCTTTCATTGGAATTCAAGGTGACTCCGCAAATGACCAATTCCTACGGTTCCATTTCTTACGGGGCGTATACAACCATCCTGTCAGAAGCGGCGACAGCAGCTTTAAAGACAAAAAACCGGAAAGACAGCGTGCTTGAAAATATGGCAGTTTATTTCCTGAAGCCTGTTCAACTCGACTCGCTCATTTCCATCAAACCTTCGATACTTGATATCAGCCGGAAAGCGGCAAAAGTGGATGTTGAAGTATCATTTGACGGAGAAATTATCGGTAAAGCCTTATTGACCTTCCAGCTGCTGGATCGCTGAGGAAGAGGAGCGAAAGCCCCCATTCAGCCTTTATTCATCAAATAAAAAAACCCCCTCGAATGGAGGGGGATTTACTATTGGTTCAAACGTGTTTCTTCAGCTACAAATTTGTGGTAATGTCTTGCCGCTTTGAAATTAAAGATGATCAGCGCCAGGCCAAGAACGATAAAGATACCTGAAATGATATAAGTGACGGCACTCTGAAAGATTGTCAGCTGGTTAATGCCGAAAAACAGGATGAAGCTTCCTAGGAACATAGATGCTGTGGAAGCGTACCATTTTTTTCGGATCGGCAATGTTGCACGGAACTGCTTTGTTTTATAATAGAAATAAAACACGATGGACATGATTATCAAAAATATGAAAATTAACATAAGGACCTCCTGTATTCGAAAACTCTTCTTTCATTGTACTGAGAAATGGGTTTGAATGCGAATGGATTTCCTTTAAAAATGGAGGAATTGCCCTATGAACAGTCAAATCATCGACACAATTAAACAATACGATAC
>DATHVZ010000167.1:0-5020 GCA_035461005.1 Planococcus sp. (in: firmicutes)
TCGGAGTGGAAGAAGTAACTGAGGGTGGATGCTAAGGTGAATCACACGATCCGGATCGAAGGCTTAAGCAAGCGGTATCGAAAATTATAGTTTATTTTACCCTGCGTTTGCGGTTATCATGAATAATAGAAGAAACATTAAATTACAGCATGGAGGAAACAGAATGAAATTTTTGGGATTCGGAATTGTCACGGCTGCAATCAGCCTGTTGATCGGCTATTTATTTGAAGATTGGAACCTGACATTCCTGACGGCAGGAACACTTGGAATCATCGGTGTTGTGTGGGCGTTGCTGTTTTCAGGCGTATTCAAAGGTTCAGGCGGCATGGAGCGCATGACCAGCTCGGAACGCCGCAAGGAAAGCGCGGGACGCACGAAGAAATTGAGAAACGGCTTCCTGTTCGCATTGCCGAACCTGCTGGCAGCCCTCGCAGCGCTGTGGGTTTTCTAATACCGAACAATGGAAATGACCATCAAACCCTCTGCGGGATTGATGGTCATTTTTTCGTTAAATGCTAAAGTGAATTAAAGTAAGGTGTTAATGAAAAGGTTTAGATGAAAAAGTACATAAACATGGTCATCAAAATGCCGAACAAAATGCTGTACATGACCATTTCAAGTTGGAATTTCCAGAAATATTTTTTTTGTAAATATTCCTTTTTGAAATAAACTTGTCCCTCGATATTATCCATAAATGGCGATGCGGATGAAAAGTGGGTGAAAATAAACATCAAACCAACAAAAAATAAAAATTGCACCAGTAAAGAAAGTTCCATGAGTCCGCTTACTAAGGGTAAAAGAACGCTGCCCATTAAAATGCCCCTTATGATTTGGGCAGGCAAGAAATATTTTTCAACATGTCCCCGTTCTTTGTCATCGGACATATCATTCATAAAGTTGCATAATCTGTTCTTAGTTTCATAAATGTCTTTACTGAATTTTAATGCGATCGCTCCAGCAATTAAATATGATATTGCATGTGCAATTGTAAAAAAAAGAACAAATTTTATAAAGATCATTTTACTCCTCCTTTTCCCTGCATAACATTTTTTGGAATATTCCGTAAATTTATTGTATAGGTATTTAATGCAATATAAAAGTGGTTTATCCGTGAAATTGGGGGGAAGATTCTCCGATTCTATGCCGATATGTTAAAATCCCCAACTACACGCAAGAACCGCAAATCTATGGGGGTTTAGGGTTCTTTGTAAAAACTGGAGAGGTGATTTGCTCCGATGGAAACAATATGTTTTATTTCCAGAAAAACGGGGAATACTTTTGGAACATAATTTTTCACAAAGCGAAGAAGGGGGCGTCCGATGTTGGAATATTACAGCAAGCTGTCAACGGAAGTCTACGGAGTCGATAAGCCGATCGGAACGTCATTCGGCGATGTGGAGTTTTACATGGAGCGGCTGGACGGCGTGACGGGACGCATTTTGGAGCCGGGAACCGGAACCGGGCGTATGCTCGTGCCTTTGCTTGAACATAGTTTCATAGTGGACGGTTTCGACAGTTCACCGGACATGCTGAAGATATGCAGACAGAATTGCGAACAGCGGGGATTGCAGCCGCACCTGTTCGAAGCGGATATGGAGACATTTTCGCTTGGGACGGAATACGAGGCCATCATCATCCCGGCCGGTACATTTCTGTTGCTGCATGAACGGGACGCTTCGCTTAAGGCGCTGAAGAATTTCCACCGGCATTTAAAGCCGGGCGGCAAACTGATTGTCGACCTGTATTTGCCGACGGACAGCGAGGTCGGCCATTCGACGCTGCGCTCGTGGGAGATTGAAGACGGCGGAGTCATCACGCTTGAGACGACGATCAATGAGATTGACCACATCAATCAATTCAGTGTGACGCACCATCGCTACGAGAGGTGGAAGCGCGGGAAGCTGCTGGATACCGAGCTGGAACGCTTCGCGATGCGCTGGTACGGCGTCGAGGAGTTCCGGACCATCCTCGAGAATCACGGCTTCGGTGACATTGTGATTTCAGCGGATTACGCGCACGGAAAATACCCGGATTCGCCGCAGCAGAGCATAACGTTTGAAGCGTTTGCGGAGAAGTGAAAGTAAACGAATAGAAAGAGCCTGGAAAAATCTCCAGGCTCTTTCTATTCACTTTTAGTAGCTCCCGTTTCTTCATCATCGCGGTATTCCAAAATGTCGCCGGGCTGGCAGTCGAGGGCTTTGCAGATGGCCTCGAGGGTGGAAAAGCGGATCGCTTTCGCTTTGCCATTTTTCAGGATGGAGAGGTTCGCCATCGTGATGCCGACCCTCTCCGTAAGTTCTGTCACGCTCATTTTCCGTTTAGCCAGCATTACATCAATATTGATAATAATCGCCATTGTCGTCACCTCAGACCGTTAACTCATTCTCAGATTTTATTTCAATCGCGTTCTCCAAAAGTTTCTGCAGCACGGCCGCAAAGACGGCGATGACAATCGCGCCGAATGTGATGACCATGCCAAGCCCGCCAAGGCCAGGAGCGTCATCGACTTCCGCCATGTACAGAATCAGCGGCAGGCACAGGATATAGAGGCCCGTGATTGTCAGCGCGCAGTACTTGATGTTTTTCAGCGCATTCACCGACAGTTTCGAAAAAGCGATGTTCCTGTCGATGTAACTCAGGAGCTTCAGCGACTGATACAGCGCAATAAAATAGGCGATGGCCGTGGCGTAGAGGGCAATCATGAAGACCCATTGCAGGAACGCCCATTGCGGCAGCAATTCGGCGACAAAAGCGCTGAGCGGCGGCACGACAAATATACAGATTGCCAGGACCGGCAGCGCCATCAGCACGATGACGATTTTCAAAAAGATGGTTTCCCGTTTCATATCCAGCACCCCGTTTGCAATTTCTTAACTTGAAGATACCATATCATTTATCGATTATCAATAAATAATTATTGACTATGAATCAATGAGGAAATATATGCAAAAAAAACCAGCAAAGAGAAAATAACTGGTTTCTCTTCCGCTGATTCTTGAATCTATTGGCCGGCATCCTTCATGTGTTGTCCGGTCTTTATTTCTTAAATATTCATGCTCACAAAGAACAGCACGATCAACAGGCCTGTCCCAACTAAGACGCTCATTCCGATGCCCAGCTTTCTGCGGAGGAGTTCAAAGCGGTTCTCGAGTTTATGGATGGCAACGATCAGGCCGACGAACAGCACCAGATAAATCCCATAAGCTGTCCAGCGGCTGGTGCCGGAAAGCGGCTCAACGACATAAAAGTAGATGGTCAACAGGATTGCCACTAAGACCAGAAAAAGAACTGTGCCGATTTTCATTGTACTCCCACCTTATTTCCTGTTCAGATCAACCGCGTCCCAAATCAGGAACTTCAGTTTCTCTTCATCAATTTCGTCCGTTTTGCGTATTTGGACGTGGCGCATCTTTTTGCCATCGCCTTCAAGCAGGTTATTGCGGTCTTCAAGTTCGCTGCCGCGGTAGAATCCGAAATTGACATGGCTTTTGGCGGTCTGCATATAGCACACGAGCCCTTCTTTCGAATAGCTCGGTTTTGACCATTTGATGTGCTCGTCCATTTCCGGATAAGCTTCGAACACTACAGTTCTCAAACGCTTCACAATATCCTGCACCGGTTCGCCCAGGCTGTCGATGAATTCATCTACTTGCGGATCGATTTTGCTGTTCATGCTTGCCGCCCCCTTTTGCATATATTATTATACTTATTATAACGTTAATGATGGTCTAATTGGGGGAAGTATTCAGAACTCTTTGGGTCAATGAAATTAGGGGTATACTGTCATGAGCAAAGAGAAAGACTATGACGGTTTTATTTTTTAAAGAAAGTTTTTAAATATTTTATTTATAAATAAAATTTGGAGTGGAGAAAGATGAATTTTAATGCGAAAAATTTTGGGCAGATTTTAAAATTTCTGCGGGTGCATGACGGCTTGTCGATGCTGTCCCTGGCACAGAAGCTTGGGACGTCGGCCAGCCGGATCAAAAGCTGGGAGAGCGGCGATTCCGTGCCGTCCGTAAAATGGGTTGTCACGTTGAGTGAGGTGCTCGATGTGCCGTACGAGGTGCTGCTCGATATGGACAAGGACGAGATTGTCCATAACAGCGACCAGCAATGGGATGACATCATGAACGGAGTCGATCTGAACGATGAAGTTATGGGGGAAGACCAGTTGCCGGCGAAGTTGTCGAAGGCGGATTTTCTCGAAAAGCTGGTGACGGTTTCGTCGTCTCTGGATAAGCAGGATATGCTGGAGCTATATGCGTTGGCGAAAGTGAAGTCTGAAAAAAACAGCTGATAAGCGGTCATTCGCTTTTCAGCTGTTTTTTTGTGGGGAAGGCCGCATTTCGCCCGCGAAATGCGGTCTTTCAATCATTGGTAATTTTCTTTTAGCTGGAACCTTTTGCTTAGAACTCGATTTCCCGCAAAACAACTGCGGGATTGCCGCCAACCACCATGTTCGCCGGGACATCGCTCACGACAACGGCACCGGCAGCGATGACGGCATTGTCACCGATCACCACGCCGGGACTGATGACGGCGCGCCCGCCGATCCAGACATTATCGCCAATCGTCACCGGCTTGCCAAACTCCTTGCCGGCCGCGCGTTCCCCCGGATGCAACGGGTGCGCGGCGGTGTAAATATGGACACCGGGACCGAGCAGGCAATTGTCGCCGATGCGGATCTCGCACACATCGAGCAAGCAGGTGTCGAAGTTGGCATAAAAATTTTCGCCGATGTGAATATTGGAGCCGTAATCGCAGCGGATACTCGGCTCGACAAAATACTTATCGCCCGTCGAACCGAGCAATTCCTTCAGCAGTAATTTCCGGTCCGTGCCGTCCATCTCGGAAGACTTATTGAACAGCCGGCTCAGCCGCCGCGCATTCAATCGTTCGTTCTGCAATGTATTGTCCGCCGGGTCATACAACTCGCCGTCCAACATCTTCTGCTTCTCACTTTTCACCATGCATCGCCCCTTGTGTGAAATTTGTTACAGCCATTATACCAGTTTTT
>DATHVZ010000168.1:0-7578 GCA_035461005.1 Planococcus sp. (in: firmicutes)
ACCACCCGGCACACAAAAACCGCATACCGTTTTCTGCACTGGGGGTGCCCACTTTTGGCTGAGATGCGAGCGCGAGCTCCAATCCCTTATAACTCGATCCAGGTAATACTGGCGTGAGGAAGTGCGGTGACTTTCCGCAAACAAACCTTTTGAATTTATTTGCATGGAATAGTGGCTGCATCTTCACGGATGCGGCCTTTTTTGTGCAAATTTTTAGGAGGAATAGAATATGGAAAACCTGCAATGCGGGACAAGCCCGATCGTCGGATTTCGCTTTTCGCTTCATCCGATGACCGGAAACTTCATCGATGTCATCAAAGGAGCACTTCAAGAAACAGATACGTCGGGTGTCTGGATGCATACCGATGACGTGTCAACGGTCATCCGCGGCAAACAGAATCACGTGTTCAATGTGGCAAAAGCACTGACGCTTCATGCTGCAAAAACAGGAGCGCACGTAGCACTTTCCGGAACTTTCTCAATTGGCTGTCCCGGTGATACAGAGGGCGATGTGTATTTAGAGAAAGACGACGAACTCTTGAACACGGATTCTACCAAGCAGTACGTTTCGTCACAGTTTGCCCTGTACCCGATGAACAACCCGGATTATATGGCGGTCATTTACCGGGAAGTCGACCGGGCAAAAGAACTCGGTGTCTTCAATGAATCGATGCATTATGCAAGCGGCATCCACGGGGACATCCACGACGTCTTCGCTTTTTATGAAACGTCGTTTACCAATGCCCGTTCCGATGCGCATCGTCACTTGGTGATGACGGTGTCGATGAGCATCAACAGCCCTTCACATGGAGGCCGGTGACATGTTGAAATCCTGGAAATTAAAAGAAGTCGTCCTGATGTCGGTTTTCGCGGTCGTTTTCGGCATCGTTTACTTGATGTTTGTCCATATCGGCAATATTTGGGCTGGTTTGATCGGCCCGCTTGCCTATGAGTGGATGTTCGGCATTTGGTTTATCGTCTCCATCATCTGCATGTACATCATCCGCAAACCCGGCGCCGCATTTCTGCCGGAGACCATGGCCGCGGCCATCGAGGTGATGCTCGGCCATGCTGGAGGTCCGCGCTTAATTTTGAGCGGTGTGGTCCAAGGGCTCGGAGCTGAGGCTGCTTTTGCGGCTACCGGTTATAAGCATTTCAACCTCGGCGTTTTGATGTTGGCCGGGGCCGGGGCAGCTGTGTTCAGCTTTGTCTACGGCTACTTCATCTCAGGTTATGCCGCATTGGATCCCGCCTTTGTCGCGCTGATGTTCACCATTCGCGTCTCCAGCGGTGCCATTATTGCAGGAATTGGCGGTAAGTACTTATCCGATGCATTGCTCGCCACAGGTTCGCTTCGCGGCTACGCCATTGCACAAGCGAAAAAAGGGCATGCCAATGGGTGAGTCGATCTGCCGGTTCGATGGGGTGAGTTTCCGTTTTCCAGAAGACGCCCTACCTGCTCTAGAAAACATCTCTTTTACGGTTCACCGAGGCGAGCGCCTCGTCCTAACAGGCCCAAGCGGCTGCGGTAAAAGCACGCTGCTGTTCTTGCTGAATCGTCTGTACCCTTATAATTGCGATGGCATTGTCACCGGTTCGATGCGATTGTTCGGCTCATATGCTGAGGACTATGCACCTGGGCAGATCAACCGCCGCATCGCCACCGTGTTCCAGGATCCCGATTCCCAGTTTTGCATGCCGACGGTCGAACAGGAATTGGCGTTCACTTTGGAAAATCTTCACACCCCGGCCGAAGGGATGGAAGCACTCATCACTGAAACGCTGGAAATCACCGGCCTCGCAGATATCCGGCATTCGGTCATCCAGACCCTGTCCGGCGGGATGAAACAACGGGTTGCGACTGCCTGCGCACTCATCATGAAACCGGAACTGCTGCTGCTCGATGAGCCGATTGCCCATTTGGATCCTTATACAGCCAGCCAATTTATCGCCTGGCTCGATGCCCTGCAAAAAACGCAGGGATGGACCATTGTTGCGGTCGAACACCGGATTGACCTGTGGGATTCTTTTTTCGATCGGGAGATTTCCATGTCTGCCGATGGAAAGATTATTGATGATGGCCCCTTTCTTCGAAAGCAAAATTTTAATTTGCCTAAACGTGTGTCCAGTGCATCCATTGATGAAGTTTTGACGGCAGAAAATATCGCTGTGGCGATTAAAGATAAGACAATTCTCCATCCCGCTTCGTTCAACGCCGATGTGGGAGAGATCATCGTGGTTGCCGGCCCGAATGGCAGCGGCAAATCGACCCTCCTAAAGGCGATGTGCGGCATCCATCGATTGAAGTCCGGAAAGCTGGATTCGCCGGGACTCGGCTTCGTTCCGCAAACTCCGGATTATTTGTTCCTGACGCAAAGTGTCAAAGATGAACTGACTTTTTCCGGCACCTCGAGCAGCTCAGAAATTTCTCAGCTTCAACTTCGCCTGCGGTTGGATGAGCTGTCAGAAGCCCATCCTTTTGCCATCAGCCACGGCCAGAAACGCCGTGTCGCCATCGGGGCCATGCTGGCGGACAAGCGTCAGGTGTTATTGATGGATGAGCCGACATCCGGACAGGATGCCGCAGCTCTGGGCGAACTCGCCAAGCTGATTGATCAGCGCGCGCAGGAAGGCATTACGTTTTTCATCGCAACGCATGATATGGAATTTGCCGCGGCTCTTGCAGATTCCATCCTGTTGATCAAAGAAGGGCGCATAACCGGTAAATTCCCGGCTGCTTCCGTCTGGAACGATCCGGCTTTGCTGGCGACTCATCACCTCATAGCCCCGAGAGGAGCGGTTTCCCGTGAAAAGCGCTTTGCATGAAATGAATCCAGCTGTGAAATTCCTGATTATCACGTTCTCCATTTTAACGCTGGCGTTTTTCTTTAACCCTTGGACACCGTTTCTGTTCTGGATCGGCGTTTTGTTGTTGCAGATTTGTTTCAGCAGGGTCAATTGGAAGCTGTGGCTTCTTGTCATGTTTCCTTTTGCTTTAGGGGCAATCGGTTATTTATGGACAACGGTTGTTTTCGGGGCGGAAATAGGTGGCATGGTCATTTGGTCATTCGCCGGCTTTGAAGTGACGGACGAGCAATGGGCCCGTGCGCTATCGCTGGCATTTCGGGTCATGGCTTTCTCTTCCCTATCGTTAATGTTCGCTTTCACTACCGATCCGGTTAAATTCATCATGAGCCTCATGCAGCAGCTGAAGCTATCGCCGAAACTGGCTTACGGCGTACTTGTCGGCTATCAATTCCTGCCGGTGCTGCAAAGTGAGTTCCTCCAGATTCGTCAGGCACACCGCCTGAGAGGTGTGGATGAAGGCAAGTATTGGTGGCAACGCATCTTGAACGTCAGAAGGCTGCTCATCCCGATGCTCGCCGGCGCTGTCCGAAAAGCCGAGCGCGCCGCGTTTGCGATGGAAGCTCGCGGGTTCACAGGCGAAGCCCGTTCCGCTTTCTACAAACCGGTCCGCGTAAAAGGGCTGGACGCTGTGATGACTGCGGTCTTCCTTCTCTTGCTTGCGGGCAGCTGCATTGGCGGCCTTTGGCTGAGTTGATCATTTCTTATACTTAATAAACCGGCAGTTACCTGATTCTCATCAGATAACTGCCGGTTTTAATTTAAGAACAAAAATTTCTTCCGCGAAAAATAGATATATTTATAAAATAATAACAACTTTTTCTTAGAAGTCATTTAAATATCAACTTTATATGATATCGTAGAAATTAAAGACATTTTCCGGCATTGGATCCTTTTTATTTATTTTCACATTAACAATCAGGATCTTTGTCCAAAGTTTTGTATTTTTTAATTGGAAAAGAGTTGTGAAATCATGGATCCCCTTTCGTACACTTATAATTGGCCGCTTGTGATTCTATCAATTGTTGTGGCGATTTTTTCTTCGTTTGTGGCGTTAGACATCAGCAGCCGCTTAGCGTTATCCAAACAAGTATTAAAAAATAGATGGATCGTTTCCGGCTTTGTCGTAATGGGGCTTGGTATCTGGGCGATGCATTTTATGGCGATGCTCGCATTTCACTTGCCAATGGAAGTCACATACGACATACCGCTTGTGCTTCTGTCAATTCTCCCTGCACTGGCGGCTTGTGCCATTGCTTTTTTTATCATCAACCGGTCGGCAAATTCCTGGAAACGCCTAGTGATTGGCGCTTTTTTTATCGGATCAGGCATCATTTCCATGCACTATATCGGGATGGAAGCCATGCAGATGGCAGCGGAGATTCAGTATGATCCTCTCCTGTGGGGATTATCGGCAGGCATCGCTTATGCTACTTCGCTCGCCGCACTTTATATCTTGTGTTATTTGCGTGAAGTGCCCGGTTTTCACTGGAGCAAAATTTCCAGTGCCGTGGTGTTGGGCATAGCTGTATCCGGCATGCATTATACCGGAATGGCTGCGGCCACTTTTACCTCGATGGAAAATCATCCACCCAGTGGCACTTCTTCAATCAACAGTACCCTTCTAGGTTACGGTGTTGCAATCGGCATGTTGGTGATCCTAAGCTTGGCGTATAACAGTGTGCGTCTTGATCGGCGAATTTTCGCGCAAACAGATGAGTCCGAGCGTAAATTCCGCTCGGTCATCGAGTCAGCTAATGACGCAATCATCGTCACTGACTTCGACGGATCGATTATCCAATGGAATCGCGGCGCCCAGACCACGTTTGGCCATTCCAAAGAAGAAATACTCGGTGAGAATCTGTATGCGATCTTGCCGGAACATTCCCGTAAAGCGCATCAGGACGGTTGGGAACATTATCTTCAAACCAGGACGCCCGACGTGATTGGAAAAACGATTGAACTGGCGGGACTACGTAAAGACGGGAGTGAATTCCCGATTGAGATGAGCCTCGGAACTTGGGAAACTGAACAAGGCTCTTTTTACAGCTCCATCATCCGCGATATCACCGAACGAAAGCAGACGGAAGAAAAAATCAGCAGCCTTGTCTATCTCGATCCATTGACAGGTCTTCCGAATCGGCGGTTGTTCAATGACCGGCTTGCTTCCACGTTGGCCTGGGCTTTAGAAAATAACCAGCTTTTTTCTTTGTTATATTTGGACATTGATCATTTTAAATTGATCAATGACACATTTGGCCATACGACAGGCGATCAATTACTGACGAAAGTGACAAAACGGTTGCAGGAACAAGCCGACGATAACGATACCCTTGCCCGACTAGGCGGCGACGAGTTTATTCTATTAATGCCACAGTCGGATTACAATAAAGCCGCTAAATATGCACAGCGTATTCTTGACTGTTTTCATCAGCCGTTTCACTTCAATGGTGAAGAGCTGTTCGTTACGCCGTCGATCGGCATCAGCCTTTATCCATTTGACGGACAGGAAGCCGAAACACTGGTCAAAAACGCTGATATTGCGATGTACCGAGTAAAGGATGAAGGAAAAAACAACTTTCAGTTTTTCACGAATGAAATGAATGAAGAACTGGCTAGACGCTCCAAAATCGCAACCGGTCTGCGAAAAGGGTTGGATCAAGGAGAGTTCACCATCAACTATCAACCGCAATTCGACATTCAATCTGGCAACATCATCGGCGTCGAAGCGCTTGTCCGCTGGATTCACCCGCATTTCGGACAGATTTCGCCCGAAGAATTCATCCCAGTTGCAGAAGAAACCGGATCCATCATCCAACTTGGCGAGTTTGTCTTACGGAACGCGTGCAAACAAAACAAAGCCTGGCAGGATGCCGGGATGCCGAAGTTTCGCGTCGCCGTCAACATTTCAGCGCGCCAGTTCTCACATACCAACCTTTACGAAGTGGTCCGGAGCGCACTGACTGATTCGGACCTTGAGCCGCAGTACTTGGAACTGGAGTTGACGGAAAGCATCATCCAAAGCTCCAGCAGCGCAGTAGCGACCATGGAAGAACTGCGAGCGATGGGCATTCATCTGTCAATCGACGACTTCGGAACCGGCTTCTCCTCTTTAAGCTATCTAAAGTTGTTTCCGATTGACGCATTGAAGATCGATCAATATTTCACGCGCAATATTCACCTTGACGCCAAAGATGCTGCATTGGTTGATACCATCATCCGCATGGCGCATAACCTGGAGTTAAAGGTCATCGCAGAGGGTGTCGAAACCAAAGAACAGCTGGACTTTTTGAGAGAACGCCAATGTGATCAGGCCCAAGGCTATTATTTCAGCAAGCCGCTACCACCCAAAGAAATTAAACGCTTGTATGGAGGTCGGCTGAGGGTTTAAGAGACATGGAAAGTCTTGAAAAGATCTCTCCCAATAGCATACAATCCTTTAGGGACAAATCAAAAAAGGTGGAACCGCCAGCGGTTCCACCTTTTTTGATTCACAGGATCGGGCTCAATAATCGCGAAAAACCTTCGCGGAGTTTGACTGTCCAATTGCGCTTTTCGTAAATTTCTTTTGTCAATTTCCTGCAGTCGGCGATGTCGGATTCATATAGCGACTGAAGCTCCAGCGCAATCCGGCGATTGTAAACCAGCGCATTGACCTCAAAGTTCAGGAGGAAGCTGCGGGCGTCGAGGTTGGTCGTACCCACTGTGGAAATTTCACCGTCAACGACTAACGTTTTGGCGTGGAGAAATCCCCGATCGTACAAATAGACATCCGCACCGTAATCGAGCAGGTCACCGAGAAATGACCAAGAAGCCCACATAACAAACGGATGATCCGGCTTTCCGGGAATCATGATGTGCATTTTAACGCCGCTCAACAGTGCCATTTTACAGGCGTCCATAAAGCTTTTGTCCGGTATGAAATAAGGGGTTTGAATATAAATCTCCCGTTCCGCCGAGGAAATCATTTTAATCATCATGTTTTTCAGATGTTCTGTGTGGGAATTCGGTCCGCTTGTGACAATCTGCATCGGCGCAAATTTCGTCACTTCATGCTGGGGAAAGCAGAAGATATCGTCCCGGCTCTTCTGCTGATTGGAATAATTCCAGTCCAGCACGAAGCGGTCCTGGATATGGTGGACCACATCTCCTTCCACCCGCAGGTGCGTATCGCGCCAATAGCCGAACTTTTCCACTTCACCCAAATATTCCGTTCCGACGTTAAAGCCGCCGATATAACCGACTTTTCCGTCGATGATGCACACTTTTCGGTGATTGCGGTTATTGACACGCAAGTTGATGAAGCCGAGGGAGGATGGGAAAAAGATTTGCACTTCGCCGCCGTGTTCGATCAGCTCACTGAAATCGGCATCCTTCAAACTTCGTGAACCGAATCCGTCATAAAGAAGACGGACTTTAACCCCCGCTTTTGCCCGCTCCACCAGTGCTTCCAGCAAACGCTTGCCAAGGGAATCCCGTTTGATGATGTAGTACTGGATGTTGATCTCTTCCTGCGCCTTGCCAATATCCTCGATTAACATATCAAACTTTTGCACGCCGTCATAAAGGACGCGCGTTTCATTGTAGAAGCTCACGAGGGAACGGGAAGACTGCAGGTTCATGACCAGCAGCTGTCCGTACTTTTTCAGCACTTCATGATTGTATTCCGTTTCACCAGCCTGAATCCGTTCGATTTGGGAGTTAACTTGCCGT
>DATHVZ010000169.1:0-10973 GCA_035461005.1 Planococcus sp. (in: firmicutes)
GTGACCCCCATGATATGGACCGCGGTCATATTGCTGAACAGCACGATGGCTGCCAGCATGCCGCCGGACGCATAAAGAGGGGAGACCTCAGCCAGTTGGCGATACGAGCGGTCCCGAATCACCAGCACAATCGCGAATGCCAGCACAAAACCCGTCAGCTGGGTCATGACGGCTGCTTGCCACGAGCCGATTACTTTGCTGATCGTGGCGTTGGCGACGCTTTGAAATGTCAGGAAAAAACCGCCGAGCAGCGCAAATAAAATCCCTTTCACAAAATCCACGCACCTTTCTATACTCTCAATTTACAGGGGAAGAAAGGATGCGAAAAGGACACATGTCCCATTCATCATTTCCTATAAGGGGGAGATTGGCAAGTCCAATTCATACTTCGCAAAGAGTCTGAAAACTTCAGTTATAATGAAGGTATGAATAATGCGGCGTTTCAAAAAAATGAAAGGGTTTATTCACCTAAAAACCCTGCATGTTAAATCGTTGGCTGGTAACTGAATTTATTAGAAGGGAGGCGGAGAGCGAGATGGGGAAATCCTTACCGAAAAAGTTCGATAAACAAGCGGATAGATACAATAAACACCGGGAAAAGGACAAGACGTTCAAGTATCGCCAGAAAATTTTTAAGGACATTGAAGGCAAAGTTCTGGAGGTTGGCATTGGGGTGGGCCTGAATTTTCCCTTCTATAATAAAGACATCGAATTGACGGGAGTGGATTTCAGTCCGGAAATGCTGAAAAGGGCGCAGGAGGCGGCGAAAGATTATCCATTTACGGCCACTTTTATCGAAGCGAATGTTGAATCCATTGAATTTCCGGAGAACACGTTCGACACGATTGTTTCTTCCGGCACGTTCTGCGGTTATCAAAATCCGCTCAAGGTTTTGAACAACTTTCAAAAATGGTGCAAGCCAGACGGCAAAATTCTGTTGCTGGAACACGGCATCAGCTCCAACAAGCCATTGGGATTGCTGCAAAAAACCCTGGATCCGCTGGCGGTGAAAATGGCGGGGTGCCACATGGACCGGGATATCAGCGGCATAGTAAGTAGTTCGAAGTTGCAGGTCGTCAGGGAAGAGCGCTATTTAAAAGGCAATGTCTATATGATATGGGCTAAACCACAGCCAACATATTAAAGTTTTATCTTAACTCAGCAAACCCCGGATAATATTACTTATCCGGGGTTTCATTGTGAAGAAATATAAAGCGGCTGCCAATGGGATTTATTGATGGTGCTATTCGAGGCGTTACTCCCAAAAATGCCGGTAATCGCGGATGTAAGTGTCGATGTTATTCGGATTTCTGCCGGTCACTTTTTGAAAATCGGACGTTACACCTTTGGCCAGGCCCAGTTTGGTGGGAAAGTGGATACCGATGACGACATTAATAAATCCTTTGTTTTTTCCGCGGCTAAGCATGTATTGCTTAAAGTCTTTGGCGGACGGGTTTGTGTAGGAGATGGGCTGGTCTAAAATTGCGCTCATCTTTTCCGCGACTTGTGAGAAGGTCAATGCTTCTTCGCCTGTGATTGTATAAGCTTTATTCGTATGCAGCTGCGGATCTCGGAACGTTAAAGAAGCCACCTCCGCCAAATCCCGCACGTCGACAAAGCTGGTTTTGCCGTTGCCGGCGGGGACAAAAATGCGTTGGCGCTCTTTGATTTCCTCGCACAAAAAATCGTTCAGGTTCTGCATAAAGTAGCCGGCCCGGATGAACGTATAGGGAATGCCCAGTTTTTTGAGCAGTTTTTCATTTTTGAAGTGGTGGATAAACGGCAGGAACTGGGCGTCTTTTACCGACAGGTAGGTGATGTGCCGGACGCCGACCTGTTTTGCTTTCTCGAGAAATTCCGCAAATTGCAGGTTTCCTCCTGGCGGGTACATCAGGAAAATTTGTTCAATTCCTTGCAGGGCCGGCGCAAAAGTCGCGGCATCCGCGAAATCCAATCGGACGAAATCATACGCATCGCCGTAACGCGTAGCGGCTCCTTCCACATTGCGGACCCCAGACTTGAATGGAATGCCTTTGCTCTTTAAACTTTGGGCAACTTCATAGCCCGAATTGCCGGTAAAACCGGTCACCAGAACTGTCATTGGATCCACCGCTTTCTATCGAAGTATTTGAATTCATTTAGCTGCATACTACCTTGTATTTCCCGGGGAATTATCTGGCATCAATTACCGCAATAGCACAGGAAGGAATAAAGGACCCGACAATAGTTCTTGTTATATAAGTTAAGATACCATACTCGGAAATAGAGGAGAGTGTCCGTGCGAATAAGAGCTTATCTGAAGGGGTAGAGGTTGGAGCCGGAAATCGGCGAACGTTGATATATTTTACTGAGCGTAGATATAATTTTTTGAACGTTTATATATGACAATAAAGCGAACCCACGATGAGAAAACGCTGATAATAAGCTTTATTTTGATCGATATCGCCAGAAAATCTAAGGTCAAAAGACAAATGGATGCTTTTCGCAGGCGAAAAGCGAAAAAACAGGCTGCCGAGAGGGGTTCTCGACAGCCTGAAGGTTGCACTCTTTTTTAATACTATATGGTAACGCCCATCTTTTCTGTGGCAACCATGCTGATGAAGTACTCGGTGATCCGGTGGTCGTCGGTCAGCTCGGGATGGAAAGAGCACCCGAGAAACTGGCCGGAGCGCGCCATGACAATTTTGCCTTCGTATTCGCAAAGGACTTCAGTGCTTGGTCCGACAGAAACAATATGAGGTGCGCGGATAAATACGGCGTTAAAGGGTGCGTCCAATCCGTTAATGTCCAGATCGGCTTCAAAGCTGTCGATTTGGCGGCCAAATGAATTTCGTTCCACTTTGACATCCATGACGCCAAGATGTGGTTCGTCGTACCCTGCTACTTCCGTTGCCAACAGGATCAGCCCGGCACACGTGCCGAACATCGGCTTGCCGGAGGCCGCGAAATCGCGCAGCGGCTCCATGAAACCATATCGATCAATCAGGCGGCGCATCGTTGTGCTTTCGCCGCCCGGCAGAATAAGGGCGTCCAAACCGATCAAATCCGCAGGTCTTTTTACAGAAACCGCTTCAGCACCGCACGCTTCAATGGACCGGGAATGTTCACGAACCGCCCCCTGCAGCGCAAGAACTCCTATTTTTTTCATGCCTACCAGCCCCGCTCCTGCATGCGTTCGCCGGCCGCGATGGTGGAGATTTCAATGCCGTGCATGGCGATGCCGAGATTCTTGGACAATTCCGCGATCAATTTATAATCCTGGTAATGGGTCGTCGCTTCAACGATAGCGCGCGCAAATTTTTCCGGATTTTCGGATTTGAAGATGCCGGATCCGACAAACACCCCGTCAGCTCCCAGTTCCATCATCAATGCGGCATCCGATGGCGTCGCAATTCCACCGGCGGCGAAATTGACGACCGGCAAGCGGCCCAGTGATTTCACTTCGCGCAGGAATTCATAAGAAGCGCCCAAATTGCGTGCTTCCGTCATCAGCTCGTCTTCGCTCATGTGAACCACTTTCAGCACTTCCGCGTTGATCTGGCGCAAATGGCGGACAGCTTCCACGATATTCCCGGTCCCCGGCTCGCCTTTAGTGCGGAGCATCGAAGCGCCTTCGCCGATCCGGCGGGCTGCTTCACCCAAATTTCGGCATCCGCAAACGAAAGGTACAGTGTAGCTGTTTTTCAATAAATGATATTCTTCATCAGCCGGTGTCAAAACTTCGCTTTCGTCAATATAGTCAACGCCCATCGCTTCCAGTACGCGTGCTTCCACGATGTGCCCGATGCGGGCTTTGGCCATAACGGGAATGGAAACCGCCTTCATCACTTCTTCGGTAATGCGGGGATCCGCCATACGCGCAACGCCGCCGTCGCGTCGAATATCAGAAGGGACGCGTTCCAACGCCATCACAGCGGTAGCTCCGGCAGCTTCGGCAATCCGTGCCTGTTCCGCGTTCACGACATCCATGATCACGCCGCCTTTTTGCATTTCAGCCATTCCTCTTTTTACACGATCTGTGCCATGTTGATTCATATATAATTCCTCCTAAAGGTTAATACTTTAAGTATAAAGCGGATTGACCATATGAAAAGAACCAGATTCAGCATTTTTTAAGGGTCAGTTTTATAGGGAGACAGGAAAAGACAGTGGAAATCAAGGCTAACTATTTTTTCTATACTTTATTGTGGTGAATTTTTCAAATGTTGAAAATCAATAATGGCAGGAATAAAAAAAGAGCAGCAGTGAAAAGCCAGGGAATACCCGACTTTTCACTGCTGCTTCTTTTGGACTGATTTTATGATTTCTCTGCCAATGACCGGGCATGAGCTTGCGTTACTTCTTCAAGCAGCGCAGGTTCTGTCAACAGGCGGTAGCCGGTGTTCGCCAAGGCTTTCGCTCCGCGGATCAGCGCTTCATCGCCTTGTGCGGATTTCGAGGCTTCCCGGAACTCGACTGTATGGCCGATCAAATCATCCGGACCGATTTTGATGTACGGGTGGGCGGTCGGCACCTCGTGGCTGATATTGCCGGCGTCCGTCGAACCGAGCCCGGTGTTGCGGGAGTCCGCGACTTCTTCACCGACCGCTGTCAGTTCCTCGCGCACGATTGAATCGAGCAGGGGCGTGACGACGAGATCCTTCACTTCGTTTTGGAAACGGACAATTTTGACCGTCGTGCCGGTAGCCAGCGCAGCACCTTCCGCAATGGCGCGTATTTTGGTTGCGGTGTCGGACGTCTTTTTCCATGAATCGCCGCGGATGTAGAAGCGGGCAGCCGCATATTCCGGAATGATGTTGGGTGCATCGCCGCCGTGCGTGATGATGCCGTGCACGCGGGCATCAGAAGGCAATTGCTGGCGCAGTGCATTGATGCTGTTGAAGAGCTGAAGCACCGCATCGAGCGCATTGATGCCTTGTTCCGGCGACCCTGACGCATGGGCAGGCTTTCCATAGAAGTGGAATTCAAGCGGATCCACCGCGAGCGATGGCCCGGTGACAGCGGATCTGCCGGACGGATGAATCATCAGCGCGGCATCGATGCCTTCGAGCAAACCATGCTTCACAAAGCTTCCTTTGGCACTGCCGTTTGGACCGCCTTCTTCAGCGGGGGTGCCCAGTACAACGACGCGCCCTCCGGTTGTCGAAAAGGTTTGGGACAGCGCAATCGCTGCTGCGACGCTCGTCGTGCCGATGATATTGTGGCCGCAGGCATGGCCGATTCCAGGAAGGGCATCATATTCCGCCAGATAAGCAATGGTCGGTCCCGGCAGCGCGCTTTCCTTGCTGGCGTAAAAAGCCGTGTCGTGGCCGGCGACGCCAGTTTCAACGGTGAAGCCGGCTTCTTGGAGCAATTCAACGAGAGTGGCGCTGGCAAAGGTTTCTTCGTTGCCGATTTCCGGCTTGGCATGGATGGCCTGGCTGGTGGCGATATATTCCTCGCGTTTCAGATCGATGGACTGCGAAATTGTTTGGGTTGCTTCTTTAATAGCCGTCATTTGAAATCCTCCTCAGGTTTTATTGGTAGTCGACGAGTTCTTCTACAGTGACGAAAGTCGGAATTTGTGCACCTTTTGAATATTCAACGATGAAATCAGCCGTATCTTCCTGTTGATAAAGTTCAACGATTTTCAGGAAATCTTCATCGTCCGCATTTTCTGCGCTTGCAGCAATCAGGTTGATATAAGGTGTAGCCGTATCGCTTTCGCGGGCAATCGGATCTTCAGTCGGGTTCAGACCCGCGTCAATTGCGATGCCATTATTGACGATGGATGCAGCAAGGTCCGCCATAGCACGCGGTGTCTGGGCAGAAATCATTGGAACGATTTCAATGTTTTTCGGATTGTCGATGATATGGTCTGCGGTACCCGTCAATCCGGCATCGTCAGACAATGTGATCAAACCGGCTTCCTGCAGCAGCAGCAATGCGCGGCCCATGTTGGTCGCTTCGTTTGGCACGGCAATTTGCGCACCGTCCGGAAGATCATCGATGGATTCGTATTTTTCAGAGTAAAGGCCCATTGGTGCAATAACAGTGGAGCCGATCGGCACGATATCCAGATTGTGTTCCGAAACAAACTCATCAAAATAAGAAATGGTCTGGAAGGCGTTCAAATCCAACTCGCCTTCTGCCAGAGCGATATTCGGTGCCACGTAATCAGAGAACGTAATAATTTCAAGATCAATGCCTTCTTCTTCCGCTTTATCCCCGATATAATCCCAAATCGTTGTATCCGATCCGCTGATGCCGAGCGTAATCGTGCGGTTGCCGTCACCGGCGCCTTCTGTGTCGTTGCCGCATGCTGCGAGTGCCAAAGCCGAAGTGGCCAGTAATAGGATTGATGTAAGTTTTTTCATAGTGTATTCCTCCAATGTTTTTTGTGTGGGTTGGGTGTTAACGGCGACGAACGCGCCGTGACAATAAGTTTCCGCCGGACTGGACGCCCTGTACCAGGACGACCAGAATGGCTACGGTAATGAACATGACCATCGTATCGAAACGCTGGTAGCCATAGGTGATGGCCAAATCTCCAAGGCCTCCGCCTCCGATGGCGCCCGCCATGGCGGATGCGCCGATCAGGCCGACAGTGGCAATGGTCAAAGCCAAAACGAGTGAGCTCAAAGCTTCCGGAATCAGGAAGCGGAAAATGATCTGGCCGGGCGACGCGCCCATAGCCTGGGCCGCTTCAATGACGCCGTTGTCGACTTCGAGCAGTGAGTTTTCAATCAGCCGGGCGATATACGGTCCGGCATAAAAGACGAGTGGCACAATGGCGGCGGCCGTTCCGATCGACGTTCCGACGATAAAGCGCGTAATCGGAATGATGGCCACCATCAGGATGATGAAAGGAACGGATCGGAAAATATTGATGATGACATTCAACACTTTCGATACCGCTTCGTTTGCCAGCAGATGCCCCTTGCGAGTCACAACGAGCAGGATTCCCAGCGGAAATCCGATCAGCAGTGAGAAGAAGAAGGAGGCACCGGTCATATAAATGGTTTCCCAAAGGGCTTCCAAAATCTGTGCGTTACTAACCAGCATAATTCTGTACCTCCTCGACGCGAACGCTGCCTTGGCGTATGTCCGTCAGCGCTTTTTTGATTTCAGCGGAAGGACCTGTGAATTCGACAATCAGATTGCCGTAGGGTTCGCCCTGCAATTCGGTGATATTGCCGAACAGCACGTTCAAGTCCAAGTTGTATTCCCGGGAAATCCGGGACATCAACGGCTGGCCGACGGACGTGCCGGTGAATTGGACCCGGTAGATGGTGTGTTTCCGGCTCGGATCCTGGATCTGCTTTAGTAGCGATGCAGGCAGTTCATCGTTCATGACGGAGCGGACAAACCGCTGCGTGGTCGGCTGCTGCGGATTGGTGAATACGTCGAATACGGTTCCCTGCTCAATGACTTTTCCGGCTTCGAGCACGGCCACTTTGTCACAGATTTCCCGGATGACCCCCATCTCATGGGTGATCAACAGGATCGTGATGTTGTATTCCCGGTTGACGCGGCGCAGCAATTCCAAAATGGATTGTGTGGTCTGCGGATCCAGTGCGGATGTGGCTTCGTCGCACAGCAGAAAGGAGGGATTGGTGGCCAAAGCGCGTGCAATGCCGATGCGCTGTTTCTGACCTCCCGACAATTGGTCCGGGTATTTATCTGCCTGATCGGCGAGGCCGACAAAATCGAGCAGCTCTTTTACTTGTTCCTTAATTTGGTTTTTCGGGGTGTTTGCCAGTATAAGGGGCATGGCCACGTTATGGAAAACCGTTTTGGAATTCAGCAAATTAAAATGCTGGAAAATCATGCCGATGTCTTTCCGTGTTTTCCGGATTTCGCTGCCAGATAACTTCGAGATGTCTTTGCCATTTATCAGCACATGGCCGCTGCTTGGGCGTTCCAGAAGATTGACGGTGCGGATGAGGGAGCTTTTGCCGGCTCCACTAAAGCCGATGACTCCGTATATCTCGCCGGTCTCCACAGTCAGGTCGATGCCGTTCAATGC
The DNA here is from genome assembly GCA_035461005.1 of Planococcus sp. (in: firmicutes). GTDB lineage: Bacteria > Bacillota > Bacilli > Bacillales_A > Planococcaceae > Planococcus. The sequence continues at coordinate 8,009 of DATHVZ010000169.1, forward strand.
GTGGATTTCCTGCTTGCCCGACTGGTAGGTTTTCGTAACCTCCTTGAATTGAATCATTTGTACGCCTCCTCTAGCTGTAATGCATGTGCAAACCATTCGCGTACAGATCTAACTTTCCAAAAAATGAACGAAAAAGAGCCCTCTTTTTTCTTAACCACAAGAAAAAAGAAGGCTCCGGAATGAAACCATCTCGCTCTCATCTTCCAAATGCATGGATCGCATTTGCAGGAATTAGCACAGTTTTCGCATAAAGCGAATCCGCTGCCGAAACGTCAAAGGGCCTGTCCCTCGGTTTCTCTGGATAAGAAAGGATGTACGTATTTGATTTGTAATGATTACTTTATTAGCGATTGATGGAAAAGTCAACCTATTTAATTAATTTTATTGAAGCGCCCTCCACTAAATTTTCATGGCAACCAATGAAAAACATTGATACCAGTGCTGTTTGAGGTTCTGCTATGGCTCTGGAAATTTGTCCATTTATCAGCAGGATTTTACACATGCAAAAACTATTTTTATGAAAAATGGAAAAGATTAGAAGGTGTTCACCATTACCTTAAGGGGAGGAAGTATGATAGAAACGAATTTGGAGCTGAAGACCAGCTGGTGTCTGCCTCAATCTTTATTCCGCCTCTATTCGTATTTTTACTCATATTTTTTATTCTTTTCCTTATATTCATAATTATACAAAACTTTGGTAAAATATTGAAGAGGCGAATTCAATGGGTGTTGCCAAACTGATTCCAGATAAAAGAGGGCGAATGAAATGAAAGCGAAAGAGTTGATAGAGAAATTCGGATTTCAGATAGAGGAAGAACCAGTTAGCATCTATCCGTTTTCACCGGTTTATCGGGTGAAGGGAATGGAAAGTGATTTCATCGTCAAGAAGACGCAATTTCCGATTGATAAAGCAGACCGACTGATGAACTATACCAAAAGTTTGAAAGAGCGGGGCATTGATGTGGTAGTGCCGTCAGCCCTTGAAGCGCAAAATCCTATAACAATCGATGGCGCAACATACGTTGTGTACCCATTTATCGCGGGCCACCCGTATTCCGGGAGAGACTATGAAATCAAAGACGCGGGGCGGCTGCTCGGCAAAATCCATTCTTTTTCTCCGCTGACCAATGAAATCGGACTGGACCCTTACGGTGTTTATGATTTCAATGAAGATGAAGTAATAGACAGCTTTCAAAACATCGTTGTCAACGCCGCACCGTTTGGCTTGGATATTCCAGCGACAATGGAAGCACGTCTCCTGCAGGCAGTTCATCAGCAAGAACTATTAAAAATGTCTGGGCTGCCGCACGTCGCAACTCCTCACGATTATAAAGCGAACAACCTGATCTATACACCGCAGCCTTATTTGATCGATCCGGACAATGCTGCTTGGGTTCCCCGGATTTTTGATTTGGCATTGGTTCTGTTGCTGTTCCATAATGAGCTTGCGACAGCGCCGGATCAGCCTTTTACAGTCAAGCAGTGGGAGCTGTTTTTGGAAGGCTACCGAGAATCGGTTGGGCTGACTCAACAGGAAAAAGACTATTGGACGAATGCCGTTGAGCACGTTTTTCTCGACGAAGTGATGTGGCTCATGGCGGATGTGGCGGAAGATTGGCAAAATCCGGAACAGCGAAATTTGTTTGAACAATTGATTCATATACTGGGCAATTTAGAAGAATACCGGGTGAGCTAGTGGGAGATTTAAAAGTTGTCGATTGTCTAGGAAGTGAGGGTTTAACAATGGAGATTTCATTGGAATTGCTGCAGGAAAAGGATGCGCAAGATTTATTCGATTTTGAGATGAAAAATCGTGAGTTTTTTGAAAAGATGGTGCCAGGCAGAGGGGACAGCAATTATACGTGGGAGACATTTATGGAGAGACATCGAGACTTGCTGGCTGAACAGGGAAATCGGCTTTAGAATAGGACAGGCATATGGAGGAAAAGGAATCGCAAGCAGCGCATTGAACTTGCTGTTATCCACTGAATCCTCCGTAAAGCAGATTCAGGCAAAAACGACGACTGTGAATAAAGCATCTCAAAAAGTCCTCGAAAACAACGGGTTTATCCACATGAGAATAATTGATGAAGAATTTGAGATGAATGGTGAACGGATGAAGTTTGTTCATTATGTGTGGATAAACAGGGATTTTGAGAAATAAAGGATGCTGAATTTTTCTTTTATTGAAGTGGCAGAGATTTATAAAAAGAGGAGGATGACTATCATCGAAAAGAAGCACTGGTATTTACTGGCGTTGATTCTTGTTGCTGGAATTCTTTTAATTGGTGTGCGGTGGGACGATTATCGCGAGAAAAATTTAGTGGATGTCATAGATGCAGAGGAGATAATAGCCGTCCTTTACAGCGAGGATGATCCAATGGTTCTCGATCAAGAAATCAGCGACAAAGAATCCATTCAAGAACTGATAGATTTCTTCGCACAGTATCGAGTGGAGAAAGAAGGACCATTAAATTTCACCTCTAAGCACACCAGCGAGCAATTTTCTTTCCAATTTATATACGCAGACGAACGGATTACTACACCATCCCTTATCGAAAGGGATGTGTTCTTAATAAATCAAGAGCAATATACCATTACGAATGGACCCGCAGATTATAAATGGTTCGAGAATTTTATAGACGAGCAAAATTAATAGTTGGATGGATAATGAGTGCTGCTTATAACTTTGCGAGCACAAACATTTTTATTTCATAAGCTCAACGAGGTAAAACAGGAAGCGGTAAAGTAAGTTCAACAGGACGAAAGAGGTGAAGTGCAAATGGCTCAATGTTCATGGCCGAACAGCAGTGAAAAGATGCAGGCTTATCATGATGAAGAATGGTGCAGACCCAGTAGGGATGATCGGTATATTTTCGAGATGTTGAACCTGGAAGGTGCACAGGCCGGATTGTCGTGGAGTATTGTGATAGCGAAACGAGAAGCTTACCAGGCTGCTTTTCAT
>DATHVZ010000170.1:0-29870 GCA_035461005.1 Planococcus sp. (in: firmicutes)
TGTCTTTCAGAAAGAATTAAATAGTCCAGTGACGATGGCAAAGAGGCCACACCCGTTCCCATCCCGAACACGGCAGTTAAGCTCTTTTGCGCCGATGGTAGTTGGGGGTCTCCCCCTGTGAGAGTAGGACGCCGCTGGGCACCAAAAGGAAAGGTTGTTACCGCGTAAGCGGTAGCAACCTTTCCTTTTTTTGTGTTAGGTAAATAAAGAAAATAAACAAGTTTCTTCTATATAAATATGGAATTTTGAAGGATTCTTCACCTCAACGCAAAATTTTGAGCATTGTTAAAGGCAAGCTGGTTTGATCAAACCGATACGTTCTTCATCGCTGTGGTGATCTACTCAAAAATCCCTATTCTTCTTACACTAGGAAAAGACCTTTCACCCTTGCTTTATATAGGGATTTCCACTAATATAAAATTTAATTCTTTAGGGGAAAATGAAAGGGTGTGCGAAGTGGAAATAAATCCTTGGTTAATGGTAATCATCATTTTCTCCATCAATATTGTCTATGTCACTTTTTTTACAATTCGGATGATCATGACTTTAAAAGGTTACCGTTATTTGGCGGCGATGGTTAGTATGGTGGAAGTAGTGATTTATATAGTAGGCCTCGGATTGGTGCTGGATAACTTGGATCAAATCCAAAATCTTGTAGCATATGCAATCGGCTACGGCTCCGGAGTAATTGTCGGCTCCAAAATCGAAGAGAAGATGGCTTTGGGCTACATTACGGTAAATGTTATAACCAGCGAACAAAACCAAATCCTTCCCAAAGCGCTGCGTGAAAAAGGCTATGGGGTAACTGACTGGGCAGCCAACGGCAGGGATGGTGACCGTCAGTCAATGCAGATTTTGACGCCTAGAAAAATGGAATTGAAACTTTACATGACAATTAAAGAAATCGATCCGAAAGCTTTTATAATCGCTTATGAACCGAAATCTATACATGGCGGGTTTTGGGTCAAGCAAGTCAGGAAAGGAAATCTGTTTAAATGAGCAAGAATACAATATGGTTTGAAGTCGGCAACGATGAAACGATTGAAGATTGTCTCCGACGCATGAAAGTGGAAGGGTATATGGCAGCCGGCAGAAAAGAAGAGCCGTTATTTAAAGAGAAGGATGGAACACCGGTACCTGTAAGGCAAATAATCAAGTTTAAGGGCATTAAAATAGATGAATAATTTATAAAAAGACTTAAATCCGAACTATAATATAATCTGAAAACTTATTGTTCGGATTTAATTATTGACTAGAAAATTCTGAGTTGTTATGATTAATGAGGAAACCCCATATATGCAGGAGAATTGGCTTCTGCGTTTCTACCAAGACACCGGAATGTCTGGACTATGCGGGAAAGCAACTTTTGGAAATGACGCGAGGGATGTGCAATTATGCCATCAGTCTCTAGCTCGTTGATTTTGGGGTCCTTAAGTAAACTGCTTTTCACGTAAAAGTGAGCAGTTTATTTGAGGGCTTTTTACTTTTTAAAAGGAGAGATTCGATGAATCCGAGAATCGGTGTAATCATGGGAAGTTCAAGTGATTGGGAAACAATGAAAAATGCATGTGATGTATTGGATGAGCTGGAAATCACTTACGAGAAGAAAGTTATTTCTGCGCACCGGACCCCGGATCTGATGTTCAGCTATGCTGAAGAAGCTAGAAACCGGGGGCTTAAGGTGCTTATTGCAGGAGCTGGCGGAGCGGCTCATCTTCCCGGTATGGTGGCAGCAAAGACCACATTGCCGGTTATAGGTGTTCCAATTCAATCCAAAGCGCTAAATGGCTTGGATTCATTGTTATCAATTGTTCAAATGCCTGGTGGAGTGCCAGTTGCTACGGTGGCTATCGGAAAGGCTGGAGCAATAAATGCGGGGCTTTTGGCGGCTCAGATTCTTGGCACTTTCGATGATGGAGTTGCAGAAGCGCTTCAGATACGCAGAAACAACACCATGGCTGAAGTTCTGAGAAGCACGGAGGATTTGATATGATGAAAACGATTTTGCCCGGACAAACCATTGGAATCATCGGCGGGGGCCAATTGGGCCGGATGATGGCTTTGGCTGCAAAGGAAGCAGGCTTCAAAATTGCGGTTCTTGATCCTTCTATGGATTCACCGACAGGCCAGGTAGCAGATGTGCAATTGGTTGCTGCCTTTAATGATGTGGATGCTTTAGAGGAATTGGCTGCGGTGAGTGATGTCATCACCTATGAATTTGAAAACATCGACGTTGAGGGATTGAACCATTTATGCGGCATCGCTTATGTCCCACAAGGATCGGAACTAATCAGGATAACTCAAAACCGTATATATGAAAAAGAAGAAATTACAAAAGCGAGTGTTCCAATAGCGAAATATATTGTTGCTGCCACTTATTCGGAGCTGCTGGAAAAAAGTTCAGCGCTCAGCTATCCGTTTATTGTCAAAACTGCCAGAGGCGGCTATGACGGTAAAGGCCAGCAGACGATTCAATCTGAAAAAGATTTGCCGCTTGCCGAACCGCTGTTCAGCAATGGTGAGTGTGTAGCGGAAGAATTTGTTGAGTTCACAAAAGAAATATCAGTGATTATTCAGCGAAACGGGCTGGGTGAAACGGCTATATTGCCGATAGGTGAGAATATCCACAAAGACCATATCTTGCATGAAACAATCGTTCCTGCGAGAGTGGATAGTTCAACAATTGCGAAAGCAACCAAGGCGGCAGAAGCGATTGCGGAACAGCTGGAAATGATCGGAACATTGGCGGTTGAAATGTTTGTTTTGGAAAATGGCGATATCATGGTCAACGAACTTGCGCCGCGCCCACATAATTCAGGGCATTATTCAATAGAAGCGACGAACAGTTCGCAGTTTCATCAGCATATCCGGGCCATTTGCGGATGGCCGCTGCGGAAGCCCGAATTATGGTCAGATACCGTAATGGTCAATGTTCTGGGAGAACATGTGGCTCCGCTGACATCGAAAATCGCGCATTATCCGAATTGGTCGATTCATCTGTATGGCAAGGAAGAAGCAAAGTACAAAAGAAAAATGGGCCATGTCACCATTTTGACGGCTGATATAGAAGATACACTTGAAGAAATAGAAGCGTCCGGTATTTGGACGGACAAACTGGAGGAAATTTGATGATAGCACGTTATACAAGACCTGAAATGGGTACGATTTGGACAGAAGAAAACAAATACAAAGCTTGGCTGGAAGTGGAAATACTGGCTTGTGAAGCTTGGTCGGAACTCGGCGATATCCCGAAGGAAGATGTGGCGTTAATCCGGAAAAACGCTTCATTTTCAGTGGATCGCATCCTTGAGATAGAAGAAGAGACGCGCCATGACGTTGTGGCGTTTACCCGTGCTGTATCGGAAACATTGGGCGAAGAACGCAAATGGGTGCATTACGGTCTGACATCAACGGACGTGGTGGATACCGCTTTGTCGTATCTCTTGAAACAGGCAAATGAAATCATCCGCAAAGACTTGACGAATTTCATCGAAATTTTAGCAAATAAAGCCAAAGAACATAAAATGACGGTGATGATGGGCCGGACGCACGGTGTCCATGCAGAACCGACAACTTTCGGTTTGAAACTGGCCCTATGGCACGAAGAAATGAAGCGCAACCTGGAACGTTTTGAAGCGGCGGCCGCTTCTATTGAAACAGGCAAAATGTCCGGAGCAGTTGGAACATACGCCAATATCAACCCGTTTGTAGAAGCTTATGTCTGCAAAGAGTTGGGACTTGCGGCATCACCAATCTCGACACAAACTTTGCAGCGCGACCGCCATGCGCAATATTTGAGTGTACTGGCTTTGATCGGTTCATCAATCGAGAAATTTGCGACGGAAATCCGCGGACTGCAAAAATCAGAAACGCGTGAAGTAGAGGAATTCTTTGCAAAAGGCCAAAAAGGCTCTTCAGCAATGCCGCATAAACGCAACCCGATCGGCTCCGAGAACATGACAGGGCTGGCACGTCTGATCCGCGGCTATATGTTGACAGCTTACGAAAATGTTGCTCTATGGCATGAGCGTGATATCTCGCATTCTTCGGCAGAACGTGTAATCCTGCCGGACGCGACGATCGCTTTGAATTATATGCTTAACCGTTTCGGCAATATCGTGAAGAATTTGACGGTGTTCCCGGAAAACATGAAGCGCAATATGGACTCGACATTGGGGCTGATTTATTCGCAGCGCGTCTTGTTGGCATTGATCGACAAAGGCATGGCCCGCGAAACGGCGTATGATACGGTTCAGCCTTGTGCGATGGAAGCATGGGAAAACCAAACGCATTTCCGCAAAATCGTGGAAGCGAACGAATCGATCACTTCCAAGTTATCCAAAGAAGAATTGGACGATTGCTTTGACTACAACCATCACTTGCAGCAAGTGGACATGATTTTCAACCGACTTGGATTAAACTAAACGGGGGCTTCTAACATGGAAAAAGGTCAGCTATTGTACGAAGGCAAAGCAAAACGCTTATATGCAACAGACGAACAGGATATTTTATGGGTGGAATACAAAGACTCAGCAACAGCCTTTAACGGTGAAAAGAAAGCCGAAATCGCCGGCAAAGGCATGTTGAACAATAAAATCACATCATTGATTTTCGAAAAATTGCAGGGGGCAGGCATTGCTTCCCATTTCGTCAAACAATTGTCTGACCACGAACAGCTTGTACGGCAAGTAGAAATTATTCCGGTCGAAGTAGTGACGCGGAATATCGTTGCCGGCAGCATGGCCAAACGCCTTGGTTTGGAAGAAGGGACGATCTTGAAACGGCCAATCGTTGAATTCTATTACAAAGATGATGCACTCGGCGATCCGATCATTACAGAAGATCACATCGAGATGCTCCAATTGGCATCGACGGAAGAAATCAAGGAACTGCGTGAAAAAGCTTTGCAGGTCAATGAAGTGCTGATCGGCTTCTTCAAGGAAGTCGGCGTGGACCTGGTGGACTTTAAGATTGAATTTGGCCGCGATGACCAGGGCGGTATTTTATTGGCAGATGAAATTTCACCGGATACGTGCCGCCTTTGGGATGCAAAAACGAAACAGAAGCTGGATAAAGATGTATTCCGCCGCGACCTTGGAGATTTAACAGAAGCATATCAACTCATTTTAGCTAAACTGGGAGGACAACATTCATGAAAAAAGTAAAAATCTACGTCACTTTGCGCGAGAGCGTGTTGGATCCGCAAGGGTCTGCTGTAATGGGATCTCTTCATAAAATGGGTTACGGGGATGTTGAAGATGTACGCATCGGCAAATATCTGGAACTTGTGATATCAGACGACACAAAGGATATTGATGCTTATGTTAATGAAATGTGCCATAAGCTGTTGACGAATACGGTAATTGAAGATTACCGTTTCGAAATTGAGGAGGCTGTCTCGCAATGAAATTCGCAGTAATCGTATTTCCTGGATCAAATTGTGACTTGGATATGTACCACGCGGTCAAGGATGAACTGGGTGAAGAAGCGGAATATGTTTGGCATGATTCAACAGACTTAAGCGGTTACGATGGCATCCTATTACCGGGTGGATTTTCTTATGGGGATTACTTGCGCTGCGGCGCGATTGCCCAGTCATCACCAGTGATGGATGAAGTGAAAAAAGCGGCGGAAGCCGGCAAGCCGGTTCTCGGAATCTGCAACGGATTCCAGATTCTTACCGAGGCGGGGCTGTTGCCAGGCGTCCTGCTGCGCAATAAAAACCTGAAATTCATCTGTCGTACTGTCACTTTGAAAGTTGAAAATGCCAATACGCTGTTCACCAACGAGTATACGGAAGGACAGGAAATCCAGATTCCAATTGCTCATGGCGAAGGAAATTATTATTGCGACGATGCGACTTACGAACAGTTAAAGAAAAACAACCAAATCGTCTTTTCCTATGCGGATGATTTCAACGGCAGCCGCAACAATATTGCGGGAATCATTAATGAGCGCGGCAATGTGCTCGGCATGATGCCGCATCCGGAACGCGCAGTTTCCGATTTAATCGGCGGCAGCGATGGACTTGCTTTGTTCAAATCAATCGTCAAACAGTGGAGGGAAGCGAATGTCACTCATGCTTGAACCAAATACTGAGCAAATCAAACAACAGAAAATATATAAGCAAATGGGATTATCCGATGCTGAATTCGCCATGGTCGAAAAAATTCTTGGCAGAACTCCAAATTACACGGAAACAGGCCTGTTTTCGGTTATGTGGTCAGAGCATTGTTCTTATAAAAACTCCAAGCCAGTGCTGGCAAAATTCCCGACAAAAGCACCGCGCGTCCTTCAGGGACCGGGCGAAGGCGCCGGGATTGTCGATATTGGCGACGGCCAGGCCGTAGTATTCAAAATGGAATCCCACAACCACCCTTCAGCGATCGAGCCTTACCAAGGGGCTGCAACGGGTGTCGGCGGCATTATCCGCGATGTCTTTTCAATGGGTGCACGTCCGGTCGCTCTGCTGAACTCTCTGCGTTTTGGTGAATTGACAACCCCACGCGTCAAATATCTGTTTGAAGAAGTCGTCGCCGGCATCGCAGGATACGGCAATTGCATCGGCATTCCGACAGTCGGAGGCGAAATTCAGTTTGATGCTTCCTATGAAGGCAACCCATTAGTAAACGCCATGTGTGTCGGTTTGATTGACCATAAGGATATCCAAAAAGGAATCGCTTCAGGAGTCGGCAATCCAGTGATGTATGTTGGCGCAAAAACGGGCCGTGACGGAATTCACGGAGCGACATTCGCTTCGGAAGAATTGACGGAATCCTCAGGGGATAACCGCCCCGCGGTTCAAGTGGGCGACCCGTTCATGGAGAAATTATTGCTGGAAGCGTGTCTGGAACTTGTGAAGTCGGATGCGTTGATCGGCATCCAGGATATGGGTGCGGCAGGACTCACATCTTCTTCTGCTGAAATGGCTTCCAAAGCCGGCTCAGGAATTGAAATGGACCTGGATCATATTCCGCAGCGCGAAACGGGGATGTCGGCTTATGAAATGATGCTGTCAGAATCGCAGGAGCGCATGCTGATTGTCGTAAAAAAAGGGCGCGAGCCTGAAATTGTTGAACTGTTTGAGAAATACGGATTGGACGCTGTAACGGTTGGTAAAGTGACGGACGATTCCACATTGCGCCTTGTCCACAAAGGAAAAATCGTGGCGGAAGTGCCGGTCGATGCGCTGGCAGAGGACGCACCGGTTTACCATAAACCTTCAAGCGTGCCTGCTTATTTCAAGGAATATCAGCAAATGACAAATGTGGAACCGAAAGTGGAAAACTACGGCGAAACACTGACAGCTTTATTGAAACAACCGACGATTGCTTCAAAAGAATGGGTGTATGATCAATACGATCATCAGGTCCGCACGAGTACAGTCGTCAGCCCGGGATCGGATGCAGCAGTCATCCGCGTGCGCGGCACGAACAAAGGCCTGGCAATGACGACGGATTGCAACTCCCGCTATATTTACCTGGATCCGGAAATGGGCGGTAAAATCGCAGTGGCGGAAGCGGCGCGCAACGTCGTCGTATCGGGTGCGAAACCGCTCGCCATCACCGATTGCCTGAACTTCGGCAGTCCGGAAAAGCCGGAAATCTTCTGGCAGCTTGAAAAGGCGGCGGACGGCATGTCGGAAGCGTGCAGGATTCTCGATGCACCAGTTATCGGCGGCAACGTTTCTTTGTACAATGAAACAAACGGCACGGCAATTTATCCGACACCGACAATCGGGTTGGTGGGCTTAGTTGAAGATCTGTCCCACGTCACTACACAGGATGCGAAAAACGCCGGCGACCTGGTTTATCTGGTCGGCGACAGCTTTACGGAATTCGGGGGCAGCGAACTTCAGAAAATGGTCGAAGGGCGTATTTTCGGAAAAGCGCCATTCATCGATTTAAGTATAGAGGCACAGCGTCAACAGCAAATTCTGGAAGCGATTCAAAACGGGCTTGTAGCCTCCGCTCATGACGTGGCAGAAGGCGGCGTTGCGGTTGCTCTTGCAGAAAAAGCATTCGACAACGGCTTAGGACTGGATATTACACTAACCGGCTCAGCCACTACAGCTCTTTTCAGTGAATCACAATCACGTTTCATCATCACAGTTTCTCCTGACAACGCAGCACAATTCGAAGCGCTCGTTGCAGATGCCAAGCAAATCGGAACAGTCACAGACACTGGGAAATTAACGATCAAAAGTGAAGACGGTACGGCTTGGGTCAACGATTCGGTCGAAACGCTTCGCTCAGCTTGGAAAGGGGCAATACCATGCTTGCTGAAATCAGAAGCTTAAACGAAGAATGTGGTGTCTTTGGAATCTGGGGCCATGAAAATGCGGCCCAGATTACGTATTATGGCCTTCATGCCCTGCAGCACAGGGGACAGGAAGGCGCGGGCATCGTCACAACAGATGGACAAACGATGAACCCGGTAAAAGGGGAAGGGCTTGTCAACGAAGTGTTCACACCGGAAAAGCTTTCGAAAATGGCGGGTACCGCTGCAATCGGCCACGTGCGTTACGCAACGGCAGGAGGCAGGGGCATTGAAAACGTTCAGCCGCTGCTGTTCAATTCCACAACGGGAGGCCTGGCAATTTCCCATAACGGCAATCTGGTTAACGCCAATCACCTGAAGGAACATCTGGAGCGTCAGGGCAGCATTTTTCAGACGACTTCGGATACGGAAGTATTAGCCCATCTGATCAAACGGAGCGGTTATGAAAGTTTTGAGGAAAAAACAAAAAATGCGTTGTCCCTGTTAAAAGGTGCTTTCGCTTGTGCCATCCTGACGGAAGAAGCGATGTATATCGCTCTTGACCCGAATGGCCTGCGACCGCTATCGATCGGCAAACTCGGTGATGCCTGGGTGGTCGCTTCGGAAACCTGTGCATTTGATATTGTCGGGGCAGAATTTGTCCGGGCGGTTGAACCAGGTGAATTTATTGTTGTAGATAAAGAAGGAATGCGGGCAGAACGCTTTGCTTATCCGAATGAACGCTCGATCTGCACGATGGAATATGTCTACTTCTCACGTCCGGATTCAGATATCGATGGCATCAACGTCCATTCCGCACGCAAGCGCCTGGGCAAACAATTGGCGAAAGAAGTACAGATTGACGCGGATGTCGTAACCGGCGTACCCGATTCGAGCATTTCGGCTGCCATCGGTTATTCGGAAGAAAGCGGCATCCCGTACGAACTCGGCTTGATCAAAAACCGCTATGTCGGACGGACCTTTATCCAGCCGTCCCAGGATCTTCGCGAGCAGGGCGTCAAGATGAAATTGTCGCCGGTTCGCCAGGTTGTTGCGGGCAAGCGCGTCATCATGGTCGACGATTCCATCGTCCGAGGGACCACTTCGCGCCGCATCGTCAAATTGCTGAAAGAAGCGGGCGCAACAGAAGTGCACGTCGTCATCAGTTCGCCGCCGATCAAAAACCCATGTTTTTACGGTATCGACACGAGTACATCAGGCGAGTTGATTGCTGCCAATAATACTGTGGAAGAAATGCGTGAGCAGATTGGTGCGGACTCGCTGACTTTCCTGTCGGTGGATGGCATGGTCCAAAATATCGGACGCACCGATCCGGGATCGAAATGCGGCCATTGCCTGGCGTGTTTCACCGGGGAGTACCCGACGGATATTTACCCGGACACCGTTTTGCCCCATAAAAAAGAAGTCGGCCAATAGGAGGAACCAATTTGTCTAAAGCATATGAAAAAGCAGGGGTCAATATCGAGGCAGGCTACGAAGCTGTGGAGCGGATGAAATCCCATGTGGAACGCACGGCAAGAAAAGGATTGATGGGAACTTTCGGCGGCTTTGGCGGAATGTTCGATTTGTCCGAGCTGAATTTGAAGGAACCGGTGCTCGTTTCCGGCACGGATGGCGTCGGCACGAAGCTGAAATTGGCGTTTCTGGCAGACAAGCATGACACAATCGGCATCGACTGTGTTGCGATGTGCGTCAATGATATCGTAGCGCAGGGAGCAGAACCCCTTTTCTTCCTGGACTATATTGCAGTCGGCAAGGCAGTGCCTGAAAAGATTGAGAGCATTGTAAAAGGTGTTGCGGACGGCTGTGTCCAAGCTGGCGCAGCGCTGATCGGCGGAGAAACGGCGGAAATGCCGGGTCTTTATGAGGAAGATGAATACGATATCGCGGGCTTCGCGGTCGGCGCGGCCGAAAAATCGAAAATTGTCACCGGCGAAAAAATAGCCGCGGGCGATGTTCTGGTTGGCCTTGCTTCCAGCGGCATCCATTCAAATGGCTATTCGCTGGTGCGCAATATCGTTTTCGAACAGAACCGTTTCCAACTCGATCAAATTATTGAAGGTTTTGAAGACCTCGGTCCGCTTGGCAATGAACTGCTGACACCGACGAAAATTTATGCGAAGACGGTTGCGGCAATTGCCGAAAATACTGAAATCCATGGCATGGCCCATGTCACGGGGGGCGGTTTTATTGAAAACCTTCCACGTATGATGCCGGAAGGATTGGGAGCCGAGATTGAGCTTGGCAGCTGGCCGGTCCTGCGCGTCTTTGAAATGCTGAAGGAAAAAGGTTCGTTGTCAGATCGTGACTTGTTTTCCGTTTTCAATGCGGGCATCGGTTTTGTACTTGCCGTATCGCCGGAAGATGCCGGGCAGGTATTGGCTTTGGCTGAAGCGACCGGAGAGCGGGCATATGTGATCGGCCAGGTTTCCAATAGGACCGGTGTGCAATTCAATGGCCAACAGGATGGAACACTCGATGAAAAATAGGACTAAAATTGCCGTTTTCGCTTCTGGAAACGGCTCTAATTTTCAGGCGATCGCTGATTCGATCCAGGCAGGGCAATTGAATGCTGAAATAAAGCTGGTGGTTACGGACCGTCCGAAAGCTTATGTACTTGAACGCGCAAAAAAAGAAGGGGTCAGTTGTTTTGCTTTTAAGCCATCTGATTATGATTCCAAACAATCTTATGAAGCGATGCTGAAAGAAAAACTGCAGAGCCTTGAAATAGAGTGGATTGTTCTGGCGGGTTATATGCGTCTGATTGGTCCGGTGCTTCTGGAAGCGTATGAAAATCGCATCATCAATATCCACCCTTCGGTATTACCGGCATTCCCGGGAAAAGATGCTATTGGCCAGACGATGGCTGCCGGTGCAGAAACGGCAGGGGTAACGGTTCATTATGTTGACGCAGGCATGGACACCGGAAATATCATCGCCCAGCAGTCTTTTCCGGTAAATGGCCGGGACCGGGATGCTGTTGAAAAAGAAATCCATGCAATCGAACATCAACTTTATCCCGCAGCTTTAGAGCAATTGCTCAAAGGTTCCTGATAGTAATTTATATGCAAAGCCGGAAAAACGGTTTAAAAGCAATTCATTCATTTGATTTGTACAATAAAAATTATCTGCAGTATCCATAGGAGGATTCAACTTGAAAAAGAGAGCTTTGCTAAGTGTATCGGATAAATCAGGCATTTTGGAGTTTGCACAGGAATTGGAAAGATTGAATTATGAAATCCTGTCAACAGGCGGTACGAAACGCTTTTTGGAAGAAAATGGCGTTGCAATTACAGCAGTTGATGAAATCACGAAATTCCCCGAAATACTGGGTGGGCGCGTAAAAACCCTGCATCCATTAGTCCACGGCGGTCTTCTGGCAAAACACGACGATGCTGAGCATCAGAGCGAAATGGCTGAAAACGGCATCTCCCCGATTAACATTGTCTGTGTTAATTTATATCCGTTCCGCGAAACGATTTCAAAGCCGGATGTCACAGTCGACGATGCCATCGAAAACATCGATATCGGCGGTCCGACAATGCTCCGTTCTGCAGCAAAAAACCATGCCTACGTGACGGTCATCGTCGACTCGGAAGATTATGCGGGAGTTGTGAGCGAATTGCGCGGAGAGCAAGGTTCCACAACTTCTGAAACAAGGCGCCGTCTGGCAGCGAAAGTTTTCCGCCATACAGCTGCTTATGATTCCTATATCTCCAATTATTTAACCGATCTGACCGGTGAAGAATTTCCAGCTCAACTGACGCTTACATACGAGCTTCAGCAATCGCTGCGTTACGGCGAAAACCCGCATCAGAAGGCGGCGTTTTACCGGAACCCGCTTGGATCTGATTTTTCGATTGCCAGTGCGGACCAACTGCACGGCAAGGAAATGTCGTATAATAACATACAGGACGCGAATGCCGCTCTTCAGATCATCAAAGAATTCAAAATACCGGCAGCAGTTGCAGTTAAACATATGAATCCTTGTGGCGTCGGTACGGGCAAAACGATTGCTGATGCCTTCAATAAAGCCTATGAAGCCGATTCCACTTCCATTTTTGGCGGCATCGTAGCGCTGAACCGGGAAGTGGATGCCGAATCTGCGGTGAAACTAGCCGGAATTTTTCTTGAAATTGTCATTGCACCAGCGTTCTCGCAGGAAGCACTGGAAATTTTAACGCAAAAGAAAAACATCCGTTTGTTGACGATTCCGTTTGACGGAGCCAAACAGGATAAATGGAATACCGTTACAGTGGAAGGTGGTTTGCTCGTTCAGCAGCCTGACACACACGGGTTTGACGATGCAGACATTCAGATAGCCACAGACCGAAAGCCTACAGAGCAGGAGATGGAAGCATTGAAACTTGGATGGAGCGTCGTAAAACATGTGAAATCCAATGCCATCGTCATCTGTGATGCCGATATGACTCTTGGAATCGGGGCAGGCCAGATGAACCGTGTGGGTGCAGCCAAAATTGCAGTGCAACAAGCAGGCGCGCGCGCCGCGGGAGCAATTATGGCATCGGATGCATTTTTCCCGATGTCCGATACGGTAGAAGCTGCGGCAAAAGCCGGGATTAAAGCGATCATACAGCCCGGTGGTTCGAAACGGGATCAGGAGTCCATCGATAAAGCTGATGAATACGGCATAGCCATGGTCTTTACCGGCATCCGTCACTTTAAGCATTAAGCCGGAAGGGGAAAAAGTATGAATGTTTTAGTTATTGGAAGAGGCGGTCGTGAACATGCAATCGTCCGCCAGTTTGCAAAATCTGCTTCGATAGAAAAAGTGTATGCTGCACCGGGAAATGATGGAATGCGGCTGGAATCGGAACTTGTGCCAATCGATGAAATGGATTTTACTGCTCTGGCTGATTTTGCAAAAGAGCAAAAAATAGATTGCACCATTGTGGGTCCGGAACAACCGTTGACCGAAGGGATTGTTGACTTTTTTGAAAGCCAGGGCCTGCGGGCTTTCGGTCCTTCGCAAGCAGCAGCGCAGATTGAAGGAAGCAAAACCTTCGCCAAGGAATTGATGGTGAAATATCACATTCCTACAGCAGCCTATGAAACATTTTCTGAAATTGCCCCTGCTGTTGATTTTATCCGGAAAACCGGAGCACCGATTGTCATCAAAGCGGATGGTTTGGCTGCAGGCAAAGGAGTTGTCGTGGCAAAGACTGAAGAAGATGCAATTGCCGCCCTGCACGATATGATGGAAGATCAGAAATATGGCGATGCCGGGTCAAAAGTTGTGATAGAGGAATTTTTGGACGGCGAGGAATTTTCTTTCATGTCGTTTGTGTACGATGGAGCAATTTATCCGATGGTCATTTCCCAGGATCACAAGCGCGCCTATGACGGAGACAAAGGTCCCAATACGGGCGGGATGGGGGCGTATTCCCCTGTTCCGCATATTTCCCGGGAAATGACCGAGAAAACGTTTAATGCAATCGTCAAGCCGGCAGTTGAGGCGATGGCTGCTGAAGGGACGCCTTTTAACGGCATTCTTTATGCCGGTATCATTTTGACGGCTGAAGGACCAAAAGTGATTGAGTTCAATGCCCGTTTTGGCGATCCGGAAACCCAGGTCGTTCTGCCGCGGATGAAATCGGATTTTGGTGAATTCATGCACGCTCTTCTGGAAGGGCAGCCATTTGATTTGGAATGGCGGGACCAGGCGGTATTGGGAGTTGTGATCGCTGCTGAAGGTTATCCAAACCAGACAAGTAAAGGGAAACTATTGCCGGACTTGGCAGGCCTTTCCGGTGTGGATATTTTCCATTCCGGCACAAAAGCGACAAGCGAAGGTTTTGTTGCCAATGGAGGCAGGGTGCTTTTCATTTCGTCCGAAGGGGATACGGTTCAGCAAGCACAAGAAAAAATTTATGCACAGATCAATACATTGTCATGGAGCGGTTTTATGTACCGATCTGATATTGGATGGCGTGCATTAGGCTAAAATACATGGTATAATATTAAATGACACAAATTCGACAAGAACTGTGTCATTTTTTCTTTCTTTAAGCGTTATGCGAAAAAGAAAAGAAAGTTGAGGATTTTCAACAGCCCACGTTTACCTCTATATAAACTCCAGAACGAAAGATTCATCAATACCCCGACAACAAAATCAGCAGGGCATTCAAAACTCGAGAGGAGCAATAATCATGAATTGGTATGAAAAATTAAATCAATATTTCCCGATTGAGGAAATGAAATCAAAAGAGCATATGGATACTTTATTAAAGGAAAAAGGCAGCGTTTATTATAAGGACGAGGGACCGTATCATGTCCTGATGTATGCTGAATTCCCAAATTTCACTTTTGTGGATTACCTGTTTGTTTCAAAGGAATCACGCGGCATGGGTCTCGGCAGCAAGACACTGCAAATGCTTAAGGACAAGAACAAGCCGATTATCCTGGAAGTTGAACCTGTCGACTATGAAGATACAGACACGGAAAAGCGTCTGCGCTTCTATTCACGCGAAGGTTTCGAACATGCGAATTCAATCGGCTACAGCCGCCGTTCGATTGCGACCGGCGAAGAAAATTCGATGGAGATCCTTTATTGGGCGCCAAACAATGAAACCGAAGAAGAGATCTTCGAAGCGATGAAAAAAATGTATGAAGACATCCACACGTATAAGGACGAGCATTTCTACGGCGAATCCTATGATTCGGTCGATGATGTGCTGTCATTCAAAGAGAATGATAAGAAAGATGTCCTCAAGCAATTCAACGATCCTATAAACAATTAATACTGGATAGGTCATCTTTAAGACAGCCAGAAAAGTCCGGGAATAAATGAAAGCATCGCTTTCATTTATTCCCGGCTTTTTTCTTTTTATTCCCCGAAGCAGAACTGTCAGAATGTTCTCTTTCTTCGCCGGCGTGACTGTATTTTAAAGCATTACTATGCTAGTATATAAAGTATTATATATGCAACGGAAAGGGGCGGACCCATGGATAATCCACTTTGGAAAAATATCGAATTGCGCAATCAGCTGAAAATCATCACGAAGGAGGAGGCACCGGATCTCGTTCTGACCAATGCCCATTATTTGCATGGCATCTATAAAAAATGGATGACGGGCAATATTTGGATCCACGACGACCGGATTGTCTATGCGGGACAGGAAATGCCGTTAATCGGAGAAGCAACAGAAGTTGCGGACATGACTGGAAAATTCATCGTCCCCGGCTATATCGAACCCCATGTACATCCCTTCCAGCTTTATAACCCCCAATCATTCGCGGATTATTCAGCCCAATTGGGAACGACCACATTTATCTCTGATAATCTGACTTTGTTTTTGTCAATGGAAAATGAGAAAGCGTTTTCAATTCTTGACCAGCTGAATGAATTGCCTTTCACGTTCTATTGGTGGACCCGCTTTGACTCGCAGACAGAGTTGACGGAAGAGGATATGCTGTTCACTTCAAAGTCGGTCGGCGAATGGCTTGACCGTCCGGAAGTATTGCTCGGCGGCGAATTGACAGGCTGGCCAAAGCTGATGGACGGCGATGACCAGATGCTGTATTGGATACAAAAGGCGAAAATGACGCGCAAGAAAATCGAAGGGCATTTTCCGGGAGCTTCTGAAAAAACGCTTGCCCGCATGAAATTGCTCGGAGCTGATGGCGATCATGAAGCGATGACCATTGACGAAGTGGAAATGCGGCTGCTGCACGGCTATGGCGTCACCTTAAGACATTCGTCGATTAGGCCCGATTTGCCGAAACTGCTGAAGGGCGTGGTCGAGCGAGAATTGAATGTCTATGATAAATTGATGATGACAACAGACGGTTCGACGCCTTCTTTCCATAAGGATGGTGTCATGGACCTGTGCATCGGCATTGCGCTGGAGGCTGGAGTTCCGGCAATCGATGCTTATATGATGTCTTCCTATAATGTGGCAAGATATTATAATATGACAGCTCTGCATGGTCTGATAGCGACAGGACGTTATGCCAATCTCAACATTCTGGAGTCGATCGATAATCCTGTTCCTTCCGGTGTCATTTCAAAAGGGAAATGGTTGAAGAGGAACGGGGAGAAAGTGCTGACACTGCCGGAAATAGATTGGTCCGTTTTGCCGGATCTGGAAATGGATTTTGATCTCACAGAAGACGATTTCCAATTTTCAATGCCGTTTGGACTCGATATGGTGAATGATGTCATCATCAAACCGTATTCGGTCAATATTGATACGCACGACGGAACGCTGTCAAAAGAGCATGATGAAAGCTTCCTGATGTTGATCGACAAGCACGGAAAATGGCATGTAAATACGCTGATCAAAGGATTTACAAACGGCGTGGAAGGATTTGCCTCTTCCTATTCGAACACAGGCGATATCATTCTGATCGGCAAAGACATCCGGCAGATGTGGCTGGCTTTTGACAGGTTGAAAGAAATGAAGGGCGGCATTGTGCTGGTGGAGAGCGGCGAGACGGTTTGTGAAATTCCTCTTCATTATGGCGGCGGCATGTCCGATCTTCCGATGGAACAGATCATGGAGCAGGAAACCGTCATGAAACAGGCGCTGAAAGAGCGGGGTTACAAACACGGCGACGCCGTCTACACGCTGCTGTTCCTGCAGGCGACCCATCTGCCGTATGTGCGGATTACGCAAAGAGGAATTTATGACGTCATGAACAAAAAAATCCTGTTCCCCGCATTCATGAGGCAATAGCCATGAAAAAATGGACAATCGCAATCATAGTTTTGTTGCTGGCAATTGGGGCAGGCGCCGCTTACTGGATGATGCAACAAGAACCGAAGCAAGAACCGGGAAATGGACAGGAAGAGCCTGCTGAAAGGGGCGAAGAGCCGGACGCGCAGGCCTTTGCGCCGTTCACGGGAATAGCGGAGGGCGGTCCTTTCACAAGCCGGCCGGTGCTGGCAGTTATTAATAATCATCCGGATGCGCGGCCTGAAACCGGCTTGAATGAAGCGGATATCGTCTTTGAATTCATTGCGGAATACAACATCACGCGTTTTGCGGCTTTATACCAAAGTACTTTCCCGGAAGAAATCGGGCCGATCCGCAGCGCCCGTGATTATTTTGTCGAATTGGCGGCAGCATATGACGCCTTTTTTGTCTCACACGGCTATAGTCCGGAAGCATACGCGATGCTCGAGTCCGGTATGGTTGATCATATCAACGGCATCGACTACGACGGCTCGTTATTCCAGCGCTCGACCGACCGGGTTGCTCCGCATAATTCCTATATCACGTATGAAAATATTAAAATCGGAATGAAAATGACAGACGCTTCACCCAATTACAGCGTTAAAGCGCCTTATGCTTTCTTTAAAGGTGCTGGAAATGGTAAAATATCGGAACAGGCATCGACGCTTGAAGTGAGATATGGGCAAGATCCGAATTTCACGAGTTCCTTTACGTACGATGAAACAGCTCAGCGCTACAAGCGGTCGTCGGGAGGGCTCCCGACGGTCGATAAAGAAACGCTGCAGCAGGCCGAAGTTGCAAATGTCCTGGTGTTCGAGGCGGACCACGAGACGATTGACGCCCAGGGGCGGCAGTCGATCGACCTTGAAAGCGGAGGAGAAGCGCTGCTTTTCCAAAGCGGCGGTGTCCGAGAAATAAGGTGGATTTCACAAGGCGGCATGCTCATCCCGACCGCTGACGGTGAGACGATCGAACTCGTTCCAGGGAAGACGTGGATCCACATCGTGCCGACGAATCCCGGAATGGGACAATCGGTCCGCTACACCCCTTGAAAAAAGGACAGAAATGAAAGGACGGTAAAGCTGAATGCAAGTAGATAAAATCCGAGGTCCACAAACTGATCAACTCATTGATGCTATCTTGGCATTGAATGGCCGGGAAGAAGCTTATCGCTTTTTGGATGATCTTGCCACAATCAGTGAAATCCAGTCATTATCCCAACGGTTTGAAGTTGCGCGCATGCTGCGGCTGAAAAAAACGTATGAAAAGATAAAAAATGAAACCGGCGCAAGCACCGCCACAATATCGCGTGTCCGCCGCTGTCTGAACTATGGCAATGAGGGCTACGATGAAATGCTTGGGCGTCTTTATCCGGACGAAAAACCATTTCAATTGCCGAAAGACTGATTCTGGTTCTGGGAGCTCATAAGGCCGGCGGAATCTCCTTTTGCGGCACAGTAAAGTGAAGGTTGTCCATTAAGTCTGTGATAAGGCTTAGTGGACGGCCTTTTTTTTTGTTATACTTAATAGATGAAAATGATACGAAGTCAGGTGAAGCAATATGGATTACCAATCATGGCGGCATGTGTTCAAACTGGACCCGGCCAAAGAAATTTCTGATGGACATTTGGAACGAATTTGTGAATCCGGGACCGATGCCATCTTGATAGGCGGCAGCGATGATGTCACACTCGAAAATGTACTCGATTTAATGGCGCGCGTCCGCCTTTTTACTGTTCCTGTCGTGCTGGAAATTTCAACGGTCGAATCGGTGACGCCGGGTTTTGATTTTTATTTCATCCCGACGGTTCTGAACAGCCGGGATCCGAAATGGATTAAAGGCCTCCACCATGAAGCGATCCGTGAATACGGAGATCTTATGGACTGGGACGAACTGGTCCCGGAAGGCTATTGCATATTAAATCCCGACTGCAAAGCGGCCCGGCTGACGAATGCCGACAGTGGGCTGGATGCGGAAGATGTTGTGGCGTATGCCCGGCTTGCCGAGCATTTTTTCAGGCTGCCAATTTTTTACATGGAATACAGCGGCATCTACGGCGATCCAAAGTTGGTGGAACAGGTGAAAGGGCATTTGTCTCTTACCCGCCTATTTTATGGCGGCGGCATCGATTCTCCGGAAAAGGCGCGGGAAATGGCGCGGAACGCTGACACGATAGTAGTTGGAAACATCATATATACCGATATTGAAAGAGCGATTAGAACCGTCAAGGCGGTTGCGGAAACTATAGATCAATCGTTATAATAAGAACAAACGTTCGAGGTGGTGCACAATGGAATTAATTACAAAGAACCTACTTAAAGGGATGAACCCTGAGCAGGAACGAGCGGTCCAATCGACAGATGGCCCGTTGCTGATCATGGCTGGTGCCGGATCAGGAAAAACGCGGGTACTGACGCACAGGATCGCTTACCTGGTGCTGGAAAAGAAGGTGTATCCTTCCAACATTCTGGCGATTACCTTTACAAACAAAGCGGCCCGCGAGATGCGCAACCGGATTGACGGCCTGCTGGGGCACGGAACCGGCGAACGCATGTGGGTTTCGACTTTCCACTCGATGTGCGTGCGTATTTTGCGACGGGACATCGACAAACTGGGCTTTTCGAAGAATTTTTCGATCCTGGATATGACCGACCAATTGTCGGTCATCAAAAATGTTCTGAAACACCAGAACCTTGATCCGAAAAAATATGAACCGCGAACGATTTTGAACGCCATCTCTTCGGCAAAAAATGAATGCATCACAGCGAGTGAATTTGCGGCAAACGCCAATCCCCATAATCCTTACGAGAAAACGATCGCTGAAGTATATGAAGGTTATGAAAAAAGGCTTCAAAAAAACCAATCGCTGGATTTTGATGATCTGATCATGGCGACGCTGACTTTGTTCAATAAAGTACCGGAAGTACTGGAATATTACCAGAATAAATTCCAGTATATCCACGTGGATGAGTATCAGGATACGAATAATGCGCAATACCAGCTTGTCCAGAAAATGGCGAGCAAATTCAAGAATATTTGTGTCGTGGGGGATTCGGACCAGTCGATTTATCGCTGGCGCGGAGCTGATATCAAGAATATCCTGACATTTGAAAAAGATTATCCGAACGCAAAAGTCATTATGCTCGAACAGAATTACCGTTCGACAAAACGCATTCTTCAGGCAGCGAATGATGTCATCAAGCGAAACACCAGCCGCTACCCAAAAGAACTGCACACCGACAACGACGAAGGTCCGGCCATCACGCTGCACAAAGCGGGTGATGAACGCCAGGAAGCACAATTTGTCGTCCAGACAATCCAGAAGCTGATGGAAGAGGAAAATTACAAAACCTCCGATTTTGCGATCCTTTACCGGACCAACGCCCAATCACGGATCATGGAGGAAATGTTCGTCAAATCGAATATGCACTATACGATCGTCGGCGGGACGAAGTTCTATGACCGCAAGGAAATAAAAGACCTTCTTGCCTACTTAAAGCTGATCGCCAATAATGACGATGATCTTTCTTTGGCGCGCATCATCAATGAACCGAAGCGCGGCATCGGAGCAACTTCTTTTGAGCGGATGGCCCGCTTTGCCATCGAGCAGGACCGCACCATCATGGATGCTTTGCAGGAAGTGGATTTCATGGGCGTTTCACCGAAAATTGCCCAGACGGCACTCGAGTTCCGCAATATGATGGCCGGTTTCACGGAAATGCAGGAATATCTGTCGGTCACCGAATTGGTGGAGGAAGTCTTGAAGAAATCCGGCTATCGCCAGATGCTTCAGAATGACAAGACGATCGAAGGCGAGAGCCGCCTGGAAAACCTGAATGAGTTCCTGTCGGTTACCCAGGCTTTCGAGAAGCAGAGCGACGATAAATCGCTTGTGGCTTTCTTGACGGATCTTGCGCTGATTTCCGATATTGATTCCCTCGATGACGAGGAGGAAACAGACGGTCCGATTATCCTGATGACGATGCACGCGGCAAAAGGCCTCGAGTTCCCGGTCGTCTTTATCATCGGGCTGGAGGAAAACGTCTTCCCGCATTCTCGTTCCAATAACGACGAAGAGGAAATGGAAGAAGAACGCCGCCTAGCATATGTCGGGATTACCAGAGCAGAACAAAGATTGTATTTAACGCATGCGACTTCCCGTACGCTATTTGGCAAGAGCAATTGGAATATGCCATCCCGCTTCATCAACGAAATCTCTGAAGAATTGATTGAGCAGACAGTTGCACAGCACCGTGCCGGAGCGGCCACGAACTACAAGCAGGCACCGAGACGTGCAGCTGTATCGCGTCCCGCATACGAACAATCGGGCGGAGACAAACTTGGCTGGAAGCCGGGCGATAAGGCAAAACACAAAAAATGGGGCACAGGGACGGTTGTCGGCGTCAAAGGCGACGGCGAACAGACCGAACTGGATATTGCGTTCCCGAGCCCTGTCGGCATTAAGCGGCTTCTTGCCAAATTTGCGCCGATTGAAAAAGAATAACTGGGAGGTATACTATGGACCGTATCAAAGCGGAACAACGGGTGAGTGAATTGAATGAACTGCTTGGCACTTACGGGCACGCATATTATGTAGAGGACAATCCAGTGGTTCCCGACGCGGTTTATGATCAATTTCTCAATGAATTAATAGAACTTGAAACTCTCTATCCGGATTTGGTGTTTCCGGATTCCCCGACACAAAGAGTCGGCGGAGCACCAATCTCCAATTTTAATAAAGTGACCCATGTCCGCCCTATGTTGAGTTTATCGAATGTTTTCGGGGAAGAAGACCTGCGGGAATTTGATAAACGGGTTAGAAGCGGTGCAGGAGATGAAGTTGACTACGTCTGTGAACTGAAAATAGATGGACTCGCGGTTTCACTTATATACGAAGACGGTAAATTTGTCCGCGGGGCAACCCGGGGGGATGGCCGGCTGGGGGAAGACATCACCGTCAACCTTCGGACCATCCGGACAATTCCATTAAAATTGAAAGAGCCGGTTTCGCTTGAAGTGCGAGGCGAGGTGTTCATGCCGAAAAAATCATTCCATGATTTGAACGAACAGCGCGGCGATAAAGGGGAAGAAGTTTTTGCCAACCCCCGCAATGCCGCTGCCGGTTCGCTGCGACAGCTCGATCCCAAAATTGCGGCAAGCCGGAATTTGGATATTTTTGTTTATGGAATAAGCGGCGACGCTGAAAACTATGGCCTCGATGACCATGATGGATCATTGGAGTTCCTAAGCAGCCTAGGCTTCAAGACGAACGACGAACGAAAAGTTTGCCGCAGTGTCGAGGAAGTGCTCGGATATATCGAAGTATGGACCCAACAACGTGGAAAGCTGCCCTATGAAATCGACGGCATTGTCATCAAAGTCAATCGCTTTCTTCAACAGCAGGAGCTCGGTTTTACGGCAAAAAGTCCAAAATGGGCCACTGCCTACAAGTTTCCTGCCGAAGAGGTAATGACGAATATTCGCGATATCGAACTCAGTATCGGGCGCACAGGCGCAGTGACTCCCACCGCAATCCTTGATCCTGTGTCGGTCGCCGGATCGACCGTTCAACGCGCTTCGTTGCATAATGAAGATTTAATCAAAGAAAAAGATATACGGATCGGCGATAAAGTCATCATCCGTAAAGCGGGAGATATCATTCCGGAAGTGGTCAGGGCTTTGGTTGAACTCCGGACGGGCGACGAAGAGCCGTTCCATATGCCGAAAAATTGTCCGGCATGCGATTCGGAACTTGTCCGGATCGAAGGGGAAGTTGTGCTCCGCTGCGTCAATCCGAAATGTCCGGCACAAATTACGGAGGGTTTGATCCATTTCGTTTCACGCAATGCCATGAACATTGAAGGGCTTGGTGAAAAAGTCATTGAACATCTTTATCAGGCGGGTCTGATTGCGGATATTGCGGACATTTACAAACTGACCAAAGAACAATTGGCGGGATTGGAACGGATGGGCGAAAAATCGGCATCCAATCTGATTGCAGCAATCGATGCTTCACGCAGCAATTCAATGGAGCGGCTGCTGTTCGGACTGGGAATTCGGCATGTCGGCGAAAAATCGGCCCGCATCCTTTCCGAACATTTCGGCTCGATGGAAGGGCTGATGACTGCGTCACTTGAAGAATTGAAGGACATCCATGAAATCGGCGATAAAATGGCGGATGCCATCGTCACTTATTTCTCGAGTGAAGAAGTTCGGGCATTAGTGGAACGTTTGGCCAATGAAAACGTCAACCTTAGTTATAGCGGCAAACGGATTCAGGTGGAATCAGGGTCCAACGCTTTTGCCGGCAAGAAAATTGTCCTGACCGGTAAATTGGAACAGCTGACACGTTCGGAAGCAACTGAACGCATTGAAACGCTGGGCGGCAAATTATCCGGCAGTGTCAGCAAGAAAACAGATTTGCTGATTGCCGGTGAAGAAGCCGGCTCCAAATTGGACAAAGCAACGGATTTAAACATTGAAATCTGGAACGAACAGCAATTGATTGAGGAATTGAACAAATGAGGAGATTGTTGAACATGAAACGCATTTGGTGGATCCCTGCCAGCATATTGCTGCTTACAGCCTGTGTGCCGACTGAAACGAATGAAACAGAAGTAATCGGCACAGAGGAAGTGGAAACAGCAATTATTCCAAGCATGCAATTGGATGAACAATTTTATCGTACCCTTTTGCCATACAAACAAAGCGCGACACGGGGGAAAATCGTTAATCGGATGAACTCCCGTCATGATATTGAAGAAGCAGAAAAAGGCCTGCTGCGTTTATCCCAAAATCAGTTTTCCCCTGAAGATTATTATTTCCAGGAAGGCCAAAATATAACTGACGAAGAAGTCACGTCCTGGCTGCGCCGCTATGACGCAGAAGAAAATCCAACAGGATTGAACGCGGAAGACGGCCGTTCTGCCCCTGCGGAAGGTGAAGAAGGCGGAACTGAGGGGAATCCTCCGCCTGAAATCCTCGCGCATATTATCGAGCAGAATTATCTTGTGAAAACAAACGAAGACACGATCAGGCTCGGCGGAGTGTCTGTCGGACTTGCGCTCAATTCGATCTATTACAGCAAAAACGCGGACGGTGTTTCAAATGAAGAAACGATCTCTCATGAACAACTGGAAACTGAAGGCAAACGGATGGCAGATGAAATCGTCAACCGTTTGCGGCAAAAAGAAGGAATGGCAGAGATTCCAATCACTGTTGGGCTATTCAGTCAGAAAAGCCGAAGTACGATAACCGCAGGGACTTATTTCACATACGGAGTAGCTCCGGGCGGCAACAATGCTATCGGCAACTGGAATCCGATCAACGAGGAATTCGTCATATTCCCATCGTCGAATCCGGAAGAAAAGTATCGTGAAGTGGATACGGCTTTCAAGAATTTTAAGCAGGATGTCGAAGAATATTTCTCTAATTTCACAAGCGTTATCGGAACAGGCTTCTATCAGGACGATTCGATCCGCAAGCTGAAAATTGAAATTCCCATCCAGTTTTATGGTTCTTCGGAAGTCATCGGCTTTACACAATATTTGACGGGGCTTGTGATGAAGCATTTTCCTGAAAATATCCAAGTGGAAGTTGACTTGAATTCGGTTAACGGAGCGGAAGCGCTGATTTTGAGAAAAGCCAACGAAACCGAACCGGTTGTTCATATATACGAATAAGAACCAGCTGCCGTGAGTTTACCGGCAGCCAAAGAGGCAGCCAAGGCGGCTGTCTCTATTCTTTTATTATAATAAATGATATGATATAGCGTATGTTTACTGATTTCGGAGGTGTAAGGAAATGGCGAAAATAACAAAAGAAGAAGTGATCGAAGTTGCACATTTGGCACGTCTGGCGATTACTGATGAAGAAGCGGTTCATTTTGCAGAACAACTGGAAGCCATCACGAATGCGATGGAGCTTCTGAATGAACTGGATACAGAGGATGTGGAGCCGACAACGCATGTATTGCCTATGGTCAATGTAATGCGTGAAGATAAAGCGGAGGCAGGATTGCCGCGTGAAACGGTTTTGAAAAATGTTAAAGAACATATAGCGGGACAAGTTAAAGTTCCGACGATTCTGGAATAGATGTGAGGAGGGAAACCATGAAATTCTACGACAAAACAGCTGCGGAATTACAGGAATTGATACATAGTAATGAAGCGACAATTTCAGATATAACAAAAGAAACGTTCAAACGGATCAATGCACTGGATCCGAAAGTCGATGCTTTTCTGGCAATGAACGAAGAACGTGCTTTGGCGACAGCGACTGAAATGGATAACAAACCAATGGAACAGCGCGGACCGTTATTCGGTTTGCCGATTGGCGTTAAAGACAACATCATGACCGAAGGCCTGGTAACTACGGCTTCAAGCCGTATTTTGGAAGGCTTTGATCCAATCTATAATGCGACCGTAGTTGAAAAACTGCGTGATGCGGGCATGGTGATTGTCGGCAAATTGAATATGGATGAATTCGCGATGGGTTCATCGACCGAAAACTCCTATTACAAAAAGACGAAAAATCCTTGGAACCTGGCTTATGTGCCAGGCGGATCTTCCGGCGGCTCGACTGCTGCAGTAGCTGCAGGCGAAGTGCCGTTCACGCTGGGTTCAGATACAGGCGGTTCCATCCGCCAGCCGGCAGCATTCTGCGGAGTTGTCGGCATGAAGCCGACATACGGACGGGTTTCCCGATTCGGCTTGATTGCTTTTGCTTCTTCCCTGGACCAAATTGGCCCCGTGACACGCACTGTGAAAGACAATGCGTTGTTGCTGCAGGCGATTTCCGGCCATGATGAAAAAGATTCAACTTCGGCTGACGTTGAAGTGCCTGATTTTGCGGCAGCATTGACTGGTGACATCAAAGGGCTCCGCATTGGTGTGCCGAAGGAATATTTCGCAGAAGGCGTCAGCGAATCAGCTAAAAGAGCGGTTTACGATGCACTGGATGTATTGAAGGAACAAGGCGCTATCTGGGAAGAAATTTCCTTGCCCCATTCAAAATACGCATTAGCGACTTATTATTTATTGGCATCATCTGAAGCGTCTTCCAATCTATCGCGTTTCGATGGAATCCGTTACGGCTACCGCACGAATAAAGCGAGCAATCTCCTTGAGTTCTACATGAATACGCGAGCGGAAGGTTTTGGCGATGAAGTGAAACGCCGCATCATGCTTGGAACCTATGCCTTAAGCTCAGGTTATTACGATGCTTATTACAAAAAAGCGCAAAAAGTGCGCACTTTGATCAAGAAGGATTTTGACGATGCATTCGAAAAATACGATGTCATCGTTAGCCCGACAACTCCGACTCCGGCATTCCAAATCGGGGAAATCATCGATGATCCGTTAACAATGTACGCCAATGATATCCTGACGATTCCTGTCAACCTGGCCGGCGTACCGGCAATTTCAGTTCCTTGCGGCTTTGACGGTGAGTTGCCGCTTGGCTTGCAGATCATCGGCAATTATTTTGATGAGGAAACGGTTTATCGTGTAGCTGACGTTTTTGAAAAAGCGACCGATTTCCACAAAAAAACTCCTCAATTATGGGAGGGAGCAGCACAATGAACTTTGAAACGATCATCGGGCTCGAAGTGCACGTCGAACTGAAAACGGAGTCCAAAATGTTTTCACCTTCACCTGCACATTTCGGCGCAGAACCGAATACAAATACAAACGAAATCGACCTCGGTTATCCGGGGGTCCTGCCGGTAGTCAATAAACGCGCGGTGGACTGGGCGATGAAAGCGGCACTTGCATTAAATTGTGAAATTACGCGCCATACCAAGTTCGACCGTAAAAACTATTTCTACCCGGACAATCCGAAAGCGTACCAAATCTCCCAATTCGACCAGCCGATCGGTGAACATGGCTGGATCGAAATTGAAGTGAACGGCGAAAAAAAACGCATCGGCATCACCCGTCTCCATATGGAAGAAGACGCGGGGAAACTGACGCATACTGATAATGGCCATTCTTTGGTCGATTTCAACCGTCAGGGAACGCCATTGATCGAAATCGTTTCAGAACCGGATATGCGTACAGCTGATGAAGCTTATGCTTTCCTGGAGAAAATCAAAGCGATTATTCAGTACACGGGCGTATCCGATGTCCGTATGGAAGAAGGGTCTCTGCGCTGCGACGCGAATATTTCATTGCGTCCATGGGGCCAGGAGCAATTCGGTACGAAAACAGAATTGAAAAACCTTAACTCGTTCAACTACGTACGAAAAGGGATTGAGCACGAACAGATCCGCCAGGAACAAATACTCCTGTCGGGTGGTGTAATTCCGCAGGAAACACGCCGTTATGATGAAACGACCGCAAAAACCGTTCTGATGCGCATAAAAGAAGGGTCTGATGATTACCGTTACTTCCCGGAACCGGATCTTGTCGACATCGTCATTGATGATGCCTGGATCGAACGTGTCCGTGCGGAAATCCCGGAACTTCCGGATGCGCGCAAAGCCCGTTATGTTTCAGAACTTGGCATGTCGCCTTATGACGCCATGGTGCTGACACTGGCAAAAACGATTTCCGACTTTTTCGAGGCGACAGTTGCCCAAGGGGCTGACGCGAAACTCGTCTCCAACTGGCTGATGGGTGAAGTTTCCGCTTATCTTAATGCGGAACAAAAAGAATTGGCGGACACGGCTTTGACGCCTGAAGGACTTGCCGGCATGATCAAATTGATCGGTGACGGCACAATTTCGTCAAAAATTGCCAAGAAAGTGTTCCGTGAATTGATTGAAAATGGCGGTAACGCCAATGATATCGTGAAGGCAAAAGGACTTGTCCAAATTTCGGATGAAGGCGTTTTGCGTGAATTTGTAACGAATACACTCGATGCCAATCCGCAATCGATTGAAGATTACAAGAACGGAAAAGACCGCGCAATCGGCTTTTTGGTCGGCCAGATCATGAAGGCGACCAAAGGGCAGGCCAATCCACCGCTGTTGAATAAAATATTATTGGAAGAAATAGGCAAAAGATAATAACGGAAGTTAAAATGATGGATGGTCCTTTACTGGGCCATCTTTTTTTAGAACATATATAATTTGAAGCTTTTGTAGAAGACAAGTAAACTGAAATTAAAGGAGATGTGATATTATGACATTAGAGCAGAATTATTTCGAAAACGCGATAACGCTTGAAAAGTATATGTCTCTGATGGAATCCAATCAGGAAAAATCCTATTCGATATACGAGAACTTCAACATGCCGGAAGACAAAGAATTCATTAATCTCTTAAAAGAGAAGAAACCCCATATCCTGGTCATCACGGAAGACTGGTCTGGAGATGCCATGATGAATAATGCAATCCTCCGGAAAATTACGGATGCGGGAGACGTCGAAGTCCGCTGCGTTTACCGTGATGAAAACTTCGAATTGATGGACAGCTACGGGACAGATAATGAACGCTCCATCCCAAAATACATCTTTTTATCGCAGGATGGGGAACCTTTGGGAGACTGGGGGCCGCGATCGGCTCCGGTCCAGGAATTCGTAGACGAACTCAAAGCCAAATTGCCGGAAAAAGAAGATCCTCAATACGACTTGCATCTCAAGACTGTTCTAGGTGAAATCACCGATGGCTTTGTTTATAGGAGCGAATTCTGGGACAGTGTCTATGAAGAATTGAAAGCAGTTTTGACGAAATCACTCACTTGAGTGAAAAAAACTTGTAATTCCAGGAACTTTTAACTTCTATATATTGTCTTATTTTCTAGAGTAAGTGGAGAAAGGCTGAAATCCTATGAAACGAGCAAGAATTATTTACAATCCCACATCCGGCAGGGAGTTATTCCGCAAGCATTTGCCGGAAGTGCTGGAAAAAATGGAAATAGCCGGTTATGAAACTTCCTGCCATGCGACAACTCATGAAGGGGACGCAATTGCCGCCGCCATTACCGCTGTTGAAAGAAAGTTTGATCTGATTGTAGCAGTCGGCGGAGACGGGACATTGAACGAAGTTGTTTCCGGAGTCTCAACATTCGAGGAACGACCAAAAATAGGCTTGATCCCTATGGGTACGACGAACGACTTTGCCCGAGCGGTCCATATTCCCCGTGACATCAATAAAGCCGTCGATATTATCCTGCAGGGTGAATCGATTCCGGTGGATGTGGGGATGATGAACGACCGCTATTTCATCAACATTGCCGGTGGCGGAAGGATGACGGAGCTGACTTACGAAGTGCCGAGCAAGTTGAAAACAGTGCTTGGCCAGATGGCCTATTACTTGAAGGGCATCGAGATGCTTCCATCCATCCGTTCTTCAAACGTGCGCATCGAATATGACGGCGAAGTGTTTGATGACAAGGCGATGATGTTTCTGATTGGACTCACCAATTCAGTTGGTGGATTTGAAAAACTTGCTCCTGATGCCAGTATCAATGATGGGAAATTCACCTTATTGATCCTGAAAGAGATGAATATGGCGGAGTTTATCCGTCTGGCTTCACTTGCGTTGCGGGGAGAGCATCTTACAAACCCGCATGTCATCTATGCCAAAGCCAGCAGGATTTCAGTCACATCGAAGGAACGGGTCATGTTGAATCTTGACGGTGAATTCGGCGGCGTGCTTCCTGCGGTGTTCCAAAACCTCGAGAAACATATCGAAGTACTGGTTCCAATCCAGTCTTTAAATAACAGAGACATTAATTAATAGCGAAACGGGCTCGTTCGTTCCAAAGTTATTCATTCCAAAGAAAATGGCAAAAAGAAGCCCGGCAGGGTGGTGCACCCCAAAAGTTAGAGTTCAAATCTAACTTTTGGGGTGTTTTTCTATGACGAAATATAGTGAGGGTTTCAAACTGCGGTTGGTGAAGGAGTATTTGGAAAAATCTTTGGGGTATGAACATTTAGCGCGAGAAT
>DATHVZ010000171.1:0-1889 GCA_035461005.1 Planococcus sp. (in: firmicutes)
TCCGTTATTTCCAAACTCAAGCCGCTGGATTCCCCGCCCGGCTGATGGGACAGCCAGAAGATGAGGCCCATCCAAAGAACGGCAGCGAGCCAGGCGAGCAGTTGTTTTATTGTCATGTGAAAAACTCTTTTCTATGTAGGGATTAGATCTATTATATCAGTTTTTTCAGAATTTATTTCCTGACATTAAAAAAGCCCATTCCATCAAGGAATGAGCTTTCTTGCTTATCCAATTATGCATCGATGTCGCTTCGGAGGCCTTTTTCATCTTTGGGGACGCTGCCCTTTTCAGACGGGCGGTCCTCAGCCACCGAGGGTTGGTTTTGGTCGGAGTCGCTTCCTCCGCTAAACGCCTTTTTGACTTTTTTGCCGAGTTTGTCGAGTTCGGATTCACCAGCACCGATATTTTTTTCGGGCATTCTTCCTTCTGTGCCTTTTTCAGTCATGGAAAATTCCTCCTGTCGGGTTGTTTAATACCATTGTACCCGATGCAATGAAAACTAACCAAATATTTTTACTACGGGGTGACCTGCTCCCACCCTTTCCTTTACAATGGAACAAGAAGCACCGAACCCAAGGAGGAATCCCATTGGCTATTGTGAATGACATCATCCAGGCAGAAGAGCTGGAACAATATGAAGTTAATGATTTATACCAAGCGACCCAGTTGCTGCTCCAGGATTTTCAACGCACGAAAGAAGAAGAGCATCCGGGCAAAATCAATGAAATCATCGAACACTTGAAAAAACGCCTCGCAAAAAAAGCGGCTTATCCACTGGCGGTGCTGCTTGAGTGCACGCACCTGTCCATCCGCCACCAGCTGGAAAAAGAGTGGAACTCAGCCATGAAGCAGCGGCAGCTGTTTCTGTTCGAAGGCTTGATCGCACAGTTCCGCGGCAAAGTTCCGCCCGGCGTCTGGAACCAGATTTCGTTGAACTATGCGGAAGCACTGCTGCAGACCGGCCGATCCATCGACTCGCTGGCCGTGCTCGATGGCATGATCGAAACGGAAAACGAGCCTTTCTTCGAGCGCCAAGGCGCTGAACGGGGCTGGGCACTCGTGTTTTATTCCACTTTCTTAAAAAATAAAGCCGAAAAGGCCAAAGCGCTGCACACCGCGCGCGAATTGCTGCAGCGCTCACAGACCGATATCAGCGATGAAAAAGGCCGGAAGCTTTATGCGGAGCGGCTGAAAATTGCGGTGCGCATGCTCGAACAGCTCGGCGCGGTGGATGTCACAGAAGATTACAGGCTCGAACTGCACCAGGGCCGCGAAAAAGAATACCGCGATTGGTGCGCGAAGCACCGTTTGCTGCTCAACGGGACGAACGACATCGATCCGCAAGGCACGCTGAAGCTGGATTCGCTGACATACCGCTCGAAAAGTACGGACAAGGAGCGCACCGCTTACCTCGCCGCTTACTTGGAGGCACTCACAACCGAGTTCACGGCGATGCGCTGGAACTTGTTCGAAGCGCTCGATCTGGAACCGAAAGACCCGAACCGCAACGAGCGGCTGAAAAACGTCTACCGCCAGGCATTTTCGCTGTTCGATAAAGTCGGCCCGTTCATCAACCAGGCATACAAACTCGACGTGCCAGAACCGCGCGCGGGCATGCAGCGCATCTGGTTCGAAGAAGAACACCCACAAAAACCGCTCAAACCGTTCATCAAAGACGCAAAAAACGACGCGTTGAAGGCGCTCTACTGGCAGTCAAAAGAACTTTTCGGCTACGAGCGCTCGGATCGCCAGAACTTGATGATGATCCGCGCCCAGCACCTGCGCCAACAAATGGAGCGCGGCTTCGTGCAAGTCGTCGCCAAACCGGAAGACGCCATCAAAGAAGGCGACCTCCGCAAACACCAGATGACCCAAAAAGAACTCGAAAA
>DATHVZ010000172.1:0-1516 GCA_035461005.1 Planococcus sp. (in: firmicutes)
CGCTGCCTTTATTGCAGCATGGAAAATCGGTCCACGCATCGGCAAGTATACGGGCAATGTGGTCAACTCCATCCCCGGCCATAACTTGCCGCTCGGCGCACTTGGCGTTTTCATCCTATGGCTCGGGTGGTTCGGCTTTAACGGAGGCAGCACCTTAGCAGCTGACCCCGCACTTGTGCCACCCGTCATCGCCAATACATTATTGGCCGCATCCGCAGGGATTTTGGCAACAGCAAGCTATACTCGCTTCAGATACGGAAAAATTGACCCATCCCTAACCATGAACGGTGCCCTTGCTGGTCTGGTGGGCATCACCGCTGGAGCAGCGAACGTTTCCTTTATCGGCGCCATCGTTATCGGTTTAGCTGCCGGAGTCATCATGACAGAGGCCATCCACTTGCTGGATGCTAAAATCCGCATTGATGATCCCGTCGGAGCCATTTCGGTCCACGGTATCGCAGGTATCTGGGGAACTCTGGCAATCGGCTTGTTCGATACTTCCGGAGGACTGCTTTACGGAGGCGGAGCAGAAATTCTAGGAATTCAAGTAGTAGGCGTTCTGGCAGTCGTCGCTTGGACTTCTATCGCGACACTCGGCGCACTATCCTTGATCGGTGTTTTTGTTCCATTGCGCGTTAGTGCGGAAGAAGAAGAAACTGGCCTGGATTTTGCAGAGCACGGCTCTCAGGCATATGCGATGCAAGATGTGTTGAGAGGATCCAGCCCGGCACCGAGCTCCTTCGCCAATCGTCTGAATCAAATGGGAGAAGCGCCGTCTTCTCCAAAACCTTGATCATTAATGATTAAAAAAATGGATGACCCGGTTAACGGGTCATCCATTTTTTATTCGTCTTCTATGACACGGAGTCTCTTGAAAGATCGTTCGCGCAGTTCATACCAGACGGCGATTGCAACGAACCAGGTATAGCCAATAAACCAGCCCGCCAGTACATCGGAGAAGTAGTGGTCAAGACCAGCCACTCTCGATAAACCGATGGCAACCGTCAGAACAGTTGCGGCCGACCAGACCAGCGCTTTGACGCGCTTTTCTGCTATATGGTCTGTAAGAAAATAAGCGATGGTAAATAGTGTAAGCAAGCTGAGCATTGCATGATTCGATGGAAAACTGAAGCTTTCCAAGCCGTAAGGAAAGTTTGGCCGCTCTCGTTCAAAAGTCTCTTTCAGTATACGGTTAAGGGCGTTTCCGGCCCCGATGGTTAAAAAGACAAAAAACATACCCCGGTAATTTTTGCGATGCACCCATAGATAAACCATCATGGCCAGTCCGGCCAATACGATCACCCATTGATCACCAAGAACCGACAGATTGTCGAGCCAACGCATACCTCCCAGTGCTTCCGATACGTCTGTATCGATTCTGATTAGCGCTCCTGTAGAATATCCATATAAAATGGCAAAAAAACCGAGCAGAGTGGCAACTGCCAGAGGATAGAAAACTTTTCGAATGATAACCACCATCCTTTCCAAGTCCTTACAGTTTATCATACCCTGTTTG
>DATHVZ010000173.1:0-7912 GCA_035461005.1 Planococcus sp. (in: firmicutes)
TTTGTCCAGATGCTTGTCGAGAATCCATCGGCATAGCCCGCTTCTTCAAGAAGGGAACGCGCTTCGTCCATATCGAATTCAATGGATTCCACATCGTCTGTCTGGCCGAAGATGCCAGGGGCAACCGGGCCTTTCGCTACCGTGCCGATGCCGTCGTAAATACCGCTGATGATCGCTTCGCGGTCAACCGCGTAAGAAATCGCGCGGCGTACTAACGGGTCGTCAAAAGGTTCTTTTTGTGTGTTAAAGCCAAGGTAGGCCAAACTTGCTGATTGTTGCTGGGTGATCGAAGCGACGCCTGAGTTGTCGATGCGTGAGACTTCGTTCGGTTGGACCGGGTCGATGATGTGGACGTTGCCCGTTTCAAGGTCTGCTGCACGCACCTGTGAGTCCGGCACGACGCGGAATGTGACGGTATCAACATTTGCTGGCGTATCCCAGTAGTCTTCGTTTTTCGAAAGACGGATTTCAGCTCCCGGATTCCATTCTTCAAACTTGAAGAACCCTGTGCCGACCGGATTTTCCGATACGACCGAGAATGGGTCTGATCCGCCTTCAACGGCTTCGTAATCTGCTTGGATCGAAGCCGGCGAAATCATGCCGCCACCAGCGTGCGATAAGTGAGCAAGAAGTGGTGAAAACGCATATTCCGTCGTGATATTCACTTCAAACTCATCCACGACTTCCACATCTGTGATCATCGCGAACAAGTTGAAGCGCGGGGAAGCCAACTCTTCATCACGGATGCGGTCAAGGTTCGCTTTTACCGCTTCTGCGTTGAACGCTTCGCCGTCATGGAATGTGACGTCATCGCGAAGCTGGAAGGACCAGGTCAAATCGTCGACCGGCTCCCATGATTCCGCGAGGCCGGGAATGATTTCGTTGTTTTCATCCCGATTGACCAACGTTTCGAAAATATTCGCCTGGATCACCGACGACGGAACGTCGTTGGCGCCATGCGGGTCTAAAGAGGAGGCATCTGAAAGTACCGCAAGAATCAAGTCTCCGCCTTCTGT
This sequence comes from Planococcus sp. (in: firmicutes), assembly GCA_035461005.1. GTDB lineage: Bacteria > Bacillota > Bacilli > Bacillales_A > Planococcaceae > Planococcus. The sequence continues at coordinate 1,017 of DATHVZ010000173.1, forward strand.
TGCTTCTCCATCCTCTGTAGTTGCGTCTTCGCCAGGCTCTGTTGTGCCGCCATCTGAAGTCTCATCGTCTCCACCGCCTGCACACGCCGCCAAAACGAAAGCGAGCATCAGCAGCAATAGGAACGATAGCAGGGACTTTCTTGTTAATGCCATGTGAAATTCCTCCTCGTATGTATCATTTTTTTGAATATTACGGTTAGCGTAATATTCTGATAACGATAATAGCACATCGGAAAACGCAATACAATCACCTGGAAAATATTTTTTGGAAATGAACCCGCAAGTATAAAGTATTTCAAAAAAAAAACACCCCGCAGGATGAGTTACGAAGGGTGCAAAACAAATACCATATAACCTTTGTCGCTTTTGAAATTCCAGTCCACAAAAATCTCTTTGATGCGCTTCTTCAAGCCGGCATCCAGATTGCTCTCCCGGATCATCCGGCATTCCAGCGGTTTTTTGACAATCTTCAGCTCTTCGGCAAATCCACCTTTGATCAATTCCTCTTCAATTTGTACGAAAATGCCGGTGCGTTTGATCAGCACGACTCCATCAGAAAGCCAGAAGATTTCGGTGGCGTCCGGAGTTCGCTGAGCTTGTGTGCTGGCCGCGACAATTTCCGATCGGAAACGATCCTTTTCCACATCAGCGGGCCAAGGGAAATCTTCTTCTGCGGGTTGCCCATCCATCACCGCGATGAGCACGCCGCTTTTATTTTCCAGGTTCCAGTCACAGTAAAGTTCAGTCACTTGTTCACCGGTAATCTTTGAAAGTTTCAGCATGATGCCCAGCCTAAGCTCGTCCATCAGCAAATCCCGCATCTCCACAACGCGCCGAGTTTCCTGTTGCTTCAGCAGGATGGCTTCTGCCGAGGACAGAAAACCCTTCAATGAAATGACCATAAAAGGTCCTTGCATTGTCACATACACATTAACAGGTCCTTTTCCGAAATGCTGGCGCAGGAGTCCGGAGAGAAAGCCGCTGATCTGCGAAGGAATCGTTTGTTGCTTTTCCATGAGAGACCTCCTTTTTTAATGAGGGAGGCATTCGCCTCACTCCCTCCAGTATGGGCCCTGGTGCCGAAAATAGATAGGCTTCCCAGTTTATAGGAGGAAGTACAAGACGGCAAGCACCGTATAACAAATGCTCCACAACATCAGGGCAAATCCCGGATTGGCGCGGAAGGCAATCTGAAAGGAACTTCGCCCGCTGATGGCCGCGAGCAGCAGGTTCAAGCCGGAAAACGGCGATACGAGGATGGCCGCCATCCAGGCCGCAAGCAAACCGAAGCTCAAAAACAGGTGATCGTCCAGAAAAGCCGGCGAATTGCTCAGCGTGATCGACAGAATCGCTGCGGTGATGACCGGATGCACGCCGAGCACGGCCGTTACCACCATGAGCACCATCATCGCCGGAATCAGCAACAGCACATGGGTGATATTCAGCGCTTCGAGCAGGAAGTTGACCGCTTCGCCGGCGCCGTTGTTCAGGAGCGCAGTGCCGAACGCGCCCGCGACGATGAAGATCGACAGCTCATTGCCCATCGAGGGCACCTTGTCGGTAAGGTATGAGCGGAATTGCCCGATAAATTCGGACGGCGTGGAAATCAGCACGGTCCAGCAAATCGAAACCGCAATCGCAGTTAGCGGAATGATCGCCAGGACCGACAGCTCCGTGAAGTTCTCGACGGCCATGATCAATGCGGTGATGAAAGTAATGATGGCGACAAGTTCCAGTACTTTGCGCTTGGCGAGACGCAGTTCGTCAGGTGCCGGCGCATCAGCGGTCCGAGGAATCTGCTCGTCCTCTTTGCCGGCCGACAGATAGCCGATGAACATGACCAACAGGGCAATCGAGATCCCGATCGGGAAAATCTGCAGCCATCGCACGTCGAAATAAGCCAACACAAGGCCGATGGAAATGAAGTAAGGCGACCACATGAACGCCAGCACAAATCCCCGGCTCAGCGCCTTGATGCGGACCATGCTGTATGGCCGGAAGGACTCGGTGTTTGTCAGGTCATAGAGGATGGGCAACGTGCCGATATTCATGACCGCGCCGATGCTGCCGGCCGACAGTGTCGTGAACAGGAACAGGCGCTGCGTTCTTTGGACGTAAGCTGAGAAAATGGTTTCTATGTAAGTTAAATAATTCCCTTGCTGAATCGGAATCGACAGCAGCGGCACAAAGATGAAAATCGCCAGAATGTTGACGTTCGTCTGGAGGCCCAGAAAAAACTGCTGAAGCCCGGGGACGCTCAAGTCGAGCAGGAGCGCCACGGCAATCAGCACCGTAATCAGTGTTTTCGGTACGCGTCCGAGGTAACGGTAATAAGAAACCAGGGCAATGAGTGCAAACAAGCTGATCCATACGGTAGCGTTAGGAACCGGAAAGAACAGCGTGAACAGGTAAATGCCACCCATCAGCAGGGTGCTCACGGGGCGGATGATCGGTTTCATAGTCAGGACTCCTTGTCGTCAAATCAAGTGCTGCGCAAATGCGCGATAAAAAAGGGAAGAGCGGGCGAACCGTCAACGCCCTTTGCCAATACTCCAACATACCCGGCGCAGGTTACTTTGAACCGGATGGGATTTTCACCATGATGGAAGTTCCGCGGCCCGGTTCGCTGTCGAGATGGATTTCTCCCTGGTGCGCTTCCACAATGGATTTGGCGATGGGCAGGCCAAGTCCATACCCGCCTTCATCCCTCGATCTTGCTTTGTCGACCCGGAAAAAGCGGTCAAAAACCCGTTCCTGATTCTCAGGCGATATTCCGATACCGCTATCGGTCACGGTGAGCTGGAGCTGCTCCCGCCCTTTTTTGGAGTCCGGCTGCAGATCCACAGCGACCTGACCGCCTTCCGGTGTGTATTTAAGGGCATTGTCCACCAAAATATACAGCAACTGCATCAGCTTCTCGCGATTTCCCCAAACCATGAGGGTCGGAGGAGCCTGAAGCTGAAGGGCAATTCCTTTTTCTTTCGCCCTGGCCGAAAAGGAATCCAGGATCCTTTCGCTGTCCGCCCGGATGTCGAAGGGGTCGGTGCCCACACCCGCTGCCGAAGTTGCCGAGTCGTGTTCGGTCAGCGTCAGCAATTCATTGATCAGTCCCGACATCCGTTTCACCTCGAACTTCAACGTCGCCAGCATTTTTTCGGTGAACGGATCCTTTCGTTCGTCTTCCATATCCAGCGCTTCTGCAGTGGATTGAATCACGCTCAACGGCGTCCGCAGTTCATGGGAAGCATCCGATACAAATTCACGCTGCAAATCATAGGCCTGCCTGACCGGAAGCAATGCCCGCTTGGACATCCACAGGCTGAGCAGAAATCCGATGCCGATGAAGATCAATGCCAAACTGATGAACACGGTGAAGGTGGACCGGAAGATGGGATTGAAGTAAGAGATATCAAAACTCGTATATAAGGTGCCGATGATTTGATCCTCCAAGAAAATCGGACTGGCGAGCATCATCAGCCTCCGCTCGTCTTCCCAAAATGTAGCCTGGGCACGCTCACTCAGCAGCTGAGCGCCCCGGGTCTGCCGGAATTCGTTTTCCACCGGATACCATTCGTCAATGAGCCTGGCATAGATCGGGGCCATCTCTTCGAAATTTTCGGTCGAAAAGATCATTTCGCCTTTATCATTCTTAAGATAGACAAAAGCAAGGCCTTCCCGTGCGATCCGGCGTTCCACCCTTCGCTCGGCTGACGCATCCTCCTCAGAGACGAGGATGCGCTGGTAAAGTTCGTATTCACGGTCAGAGACGGACAGCAGGAACCCCTCATGGTCGTCTGTCAGCGTCCGGATCAGGATGGTCAATGCGAAGAAGACAAAGGCCAGCAGGAAAACGGCCATGATTGCCGTATAAAACAGGACAAGCCGATTGCGGGCCTTTGAAAAAAGGTCTGGCGGCTGAGTTTTCTTCCATTTTCGCAAAGGCTTAAAAAGCATCAATTTTATAGCCGACCCCCCGGACCGTTTTAATGATGCCTTCGTTTGCTTCTTCGCCCATTTTTCTCCGCAGCAGTTTCACGGTCGCATCGATCGTCTTCATCGACACATCGGTTTCGAGCCCCCAGATCCGGTCGAAGATCAGATCGCGCGTCAACACCTGGCCCCGGTTCTGGATCAGCATGTCCAACAGCTGGTTCTCACGGGGCGTCAGGCTGATTTCCTCGTCGTTCCGGGAAAGTGTATGGCCGGTCCGGTTGAAGAGGAAGGTGCCTATTTGGACGGTGTCTTCCTGGATCGGCGCCATGGTTCTTCTCGATAAAGCCCGCAGGCGCGCCCATAATTCCTCGATTTGAAACGGTTTGACCAAATAATCGTCCGCACCGGCATCCAGCCCTTCCACCCGGTCATCCAGCGCTCCTTTGGCCGTCAACAATAGGATTGAGCCGGTATATCCGGTTCGGCGCAGCCGGCGGCAGATGTCGACGCCGCTGCCCCCCGGCATCATCCAATCGAGAATAAGGACATCGTAAAAGGAAGTTTCGGCGTAATCATAAGCATCGGTGCCGTCTGTGACCCAGTCCACCGTTTTTGCCCCTTTTTTCTTTAACAGATGGGTGATCAATTCCCCCAGCACAAGATCATCTTCCGCTAATAGCAGTTTCACCGCCGCCACCCCCTTGTGAGATTTTTTCTTTTTTCCCGAAAAATTTATTGCGCCCTGTGAAATTTCACCTAATTTTCACTCTTCTTTTGTAAAGTAACATTAACACAGAAAATACAGTGGAACAAAACAGTTCCAATTTTACTTCTATCTTACTACAAATGACAAATGATAAAGAAGAACGGAGGGGAAAAATGATGTTTATTAAAGAAGAATGCCCGTTGACAGTTATTGGCGGTATGGAGCAGCCGCAATGGAACGAGGTGCTGGAACGGTTCCCCGAGCGGGACATTTATTTCACGTTTGAATACATCAAAAGCTCATTGATGTTGGATGCGGGAGAGCCGCTGCTGTTCCACTTCAAGAGCCCTTACGGCGAAGTGGCCTATCCAGTGGTCAAGCGGAAAATCGACAATCAGCAAGGGTTGGAATTATACGATATCACCACACCTTATGGGCACGGGGGACCGCTCGTGGCAGCGATAGAAGACCGGGAAGCCTTGCTGTGGGAATTCCGGGGATATGTGGAAGACTATTGCCGGAACCACCTCATCGTTTCTGAATTCGTGCGGTTCCATCCGTTATTGAAAAACCACCTGGGGCTGGAGCGGGACATGGAGATTGTGACGATCGGGCAAGCCGTGGAAATTCCGCTGCAGCTCGAAGGGGACCTTTTCGAGGCGATCCCGGGAAAAACCCGCAACATGATCCGGAAAGCGCAAAACAGCGGAGTGGAAGTGAGGGAACTCGACACAGACGAGTTTTTCACCGAATTTCTGGACATCTATTATTCCACGATGGCCCGCAATTCGGCCACCGACTACTATTATTTCGAAGAAAGCTATTTCCGCGAAATCTTTGCCAAGCTGAATTCGAATGTCCATCTTTTCGGGGCGTTCCTGGACGGCCGCATGATTTCCGCTTCGATCATCTACACAAGCGAAAGGTTCATGCATTATCATCTTTCCGGCTCCCTGGAGGCATACCGGTGTTATGGCGCCAATAACCTGCTGCTGCATCACATCGCGGAGTGGGGCCGGGAAATGGGCAAAACGACCTTTTATCTCGGAGGCGGCTATTCCTATAAAGAAGACGGCCTCTTCCAGTTCAAAAAGTCTTTCTCAAAATCAGCGCCGCTCGACTATTTTATCGGCAAGCAAGTTCATTTGCCCGGGATCTATGAAATGCTCAGCGAAGAAAAAGGGTTGACCGAAGACAACGGCTTCTTCCCTTTATACCGCTCGAAAAACTGAGCCACCCTTGGACAGCAGGAAATTTCCTGCTGTCTTTTTGATGGACTGAAAGCGTATTCAACTGTAAACTTTCACTATAGAGGATGGTTCGAGAGTGAAGGAGCGAATAGATCAATGACGATGAAGTTGGAACAATTTTGGAGCCTGCAAGGCCCTTTTATCGACAAGAACGGCGATGGGGTGATCGATGGCGTCAGCCTTTTTATTCATTTCCCGGGAAATAAGATGCCGTCCGGCATGCTGGATTTCTGCGCACGGCTCGGCCTGGAGACGACGGCGCTGAGTTTTGACTGGTTCGAATGGAGCGGCCAGAAAACCACGATGGAATTTATCGAATCCGCGGGGAGCACCTATGCCGAATTCGAAGGGGATCGGCTGCGTTGCTTCTATGAAAATGAAGCCGCGCTGTCAGAGCTGCTCAGCGAACTCGCGCAGATGGGGAGGAGCCACTATGCGCCCCCGGCCGAATCACCGACCCGTCACATCCGCAGCCTGGCCGAGCTGTGGAGTTTTTCCGGCTTCGGGGCAATGGACGAAGCCACGCCGCACCATGCGCTCAGTCTGAATATCGATATGGATGAAGCAGTCGCATCCCCTGACCTGTTCCGGGAGCTCTGTTTCTTTGCTGCCCGCTGCGGCCTTTACAGCACAGCGCTCGACCTGCCGCTGACGGGCAACCCAAACGCACGCATCGCCCTGGCAGTGGTTTCCGGGGATGCCAGCCGTCTGCGGCTCCCAGCAGACAACCGGCTCGAACTTTCCGGCTCGCCGCAAGGCACCGCCCGTGCGCTGCAAGGGTTAAACCGCAGCCATCACTGGAGCTCAGGCGGCGAATTCGGCTATTGGGAAGAAGAAACCCAGCTCGCGGACAAGGAAGAAGCGGAGGGATGGTTTGAAACCGAGTGGCACGGGCGTTCCGAACGGAAACGGATGCATGACATCCTGGAAGGGCTGTCGCTCACGGGAGGAGACCGTCTGGAGATTTTCCTGTCCGAACCGCTATCGATCCGCCGAAAACTGGAACC
>DATHVZ010000174.1:0-5514 GCA_035461005.1 Planococcus sp. (in: firmicutes)
GAGGATTTGGATCAGTTTTTGGTGGAAAGATTTTTTGGAATATCGACTTTACAGCAAACTTCTATATAAGGAAGAAACCCCGAATTTATTGCCAAACTGATCTAAAACGGCCTTTTGCACGTTAAGTGGATAAGCTTACAAAAATAAAACCGGCCCAGACTTTCTCCACTCTGTCGGGTTATAGTAAGCTAGAACTATGCCACACGAATAGAAGGAGAACATCGATGGAGAAAAGTTCCGATACGTTGCTTTATTCGCGCATAAAAGAGAAAGACAAAGACGCGCTTGAACATTTGTATGACCGGTACGAAAAAATCTTATTCTCGTTTCTCTATAAAATGACCCAGGACCGCGATTTGGCGGAAGAGGTCCTGCAGGAAGTGTTCATCAAAATCTGGCGGGGCATCGGCGAGTACGACGACAGCAAAGGGAAATTCACTTCCTGGCTGTTCCGGATGGCGCAGAATTCCGCAATCGATTTGATACGCAAGCGCAAAGCGGCGACCGTGCCGCTCGATGAAGTCGCCGAGATGCCGAGCACAGACTCGAGCGTCGAGCAGACGGCCGAGTGGCAGGAAGAAAAAGAGCACATCCAGGCCGCGGTCTCGCAATTATCCGCGGAGCAGCAGGAGATGATCCAATTATTTTATTTCAAGGGACATACACACGAAAAAATAGCCGAAATATCGGGCTTGCCGCTCGGAACCGTCAAGAGCAGGATCCGGCTGGCGCTCGGCAAACTGAAAAAAACACTGCACGGGCTGCAGGAAAGGGGGGCTACCGATGAATAACGAACATTGCGAAGGATTGGTCGACTATTTGAACGGCACATTATCTGCTGAAGAAACACGCCAGTTCGAAGAACATTTGAAGACATGTGACGAATGCCGCGAAATCGCGGACGCAACCGGGCAGCTCCCTTATCTTTCAGACCCGGCAGAATTGCCTGCGGGAATGAAATCGCGGATCCTGTCGAATGTTTTCGCAGAAGACAGCGCAACCGACAGTTCTTCCGCATCATCCGCATCCGCTGCATCGTCTGCAGCAGGCGGCAAAGCATCAAGCTCTTCCCATGCCGAGTCGGCAGCAACGGACCGCAAACCGCATGAAGAGACTGGGTCGAACGTGGTGCCGATGACGGACCGCGGACGAAAACGCGGTTGGGGAACACCATTGATTGCCGCCGTGCTGATTGCTTCATTAGTGGGCAATGCCTACACGTTCATGCAATTGCAGCAGGAGCGGGCGGAGCCGACACCGGCACCGACCGAGCCAACGACAGCGTTCCAGTCGATTGAACTGCAGCCGAGTGAAGATTTTACTGGCGGCGGAACAGCGGCAGTGATTGAAGAAGAAGGCGGTGCGCTCAATCTGGTCGTCACAGCCGAGCAGCTTGCAGCGCTTGAAGGCGAACAGGTTTACCAGGTCTGGCTGATCGAAGGCGATAACCCGATTCCGGCCGGCGCGTTTACGACGAATGCCGACGGGGAAGGCGCAACGTATTTCAATATCGACAACAACACCGAAGAATGGGATACCATCGCGATCACGTTGGAACCGCAACCCGGCAACGAAATGCCGCAGGGGCAAGTGGTCCTGAGCGCGGGATTATAAATGTTAGAGAGGACCGGCTGCCCCGCGCAGCCGGTTTTTTCATTTCCTTGCGTTAGGGCGGCTCCATTAGCAATTTCGACGTGAAATCGGCTGAACGCGGATATAATTTCCTGAGCGCGGATAAACGCCGGACCGCTGCAAAATATCTTCAATTTTCACTTCACACCCACCACATTTGCTGGAATAAAAGTCGGTTACACACATCAGGCCAGCTGTTTCGAAAAAAAGACGGGCGAAATCAGCACAAAACCATATTTTAGTGGCACCATTAAAAAAACTTTAAAGGAAATCGCCTCTTTCAATAGAAAGAGTATTAGGAAGGCACGCAAGCTCACGCATAAGAATGCCGCATCACGAGACAGTTAACGAAGGGACAACAGAAAATGACCAAATTACAAAAAACAGCGCCGCTCGAGGCGGCGCGAAAGTTCACGGCGAAGTATTTCCCGCACTCGGAGGCTGCGTTATTGGCCGGGAGTGCGGTGCGCGGCGAAGCGACTGAAACCTCGGACCTTGATATTGTGGTGTTTGACAGCAGTGCCGCAGCTTCCTACCGGGAATCGTTGGTCGAGTTTGACTGGCCGATTGAAGTGTTCGTCCACAACCTGGTTTCGTACCAGGCGTTTTTTCAAAGCGACGCGGAGCGGGCAAGGCCGTCGATGCCGCGTATGGTGGCAGAAGGCATCGTGCTGCTGGACACCGGCGTGGTGGATGCCATCAAGCGGGAGGCGCAGGAGTTATTGGATGGAGGGCCGCAGGAGTGGCCAGCCGCCACGGTCCGGACGAAGCGTTATTTCCTGACGGACGCGCTGGATGACTTTATCGGCTGCGGCGAACGGGCCGAGGGGATTTTTATCGCTGGCACTTTGGCCGAAGGGATTGCTGAATTCGAGCTGAGGACGCATGGCTGCTGGATCGGCGCGTCGAAATGGATCGTCCGGTCGTTGAAGCTTTACGACGCCGATTTTGCGGAGCGCTTTGTGGCGGCATTTGAGGATTATTACCGGAACGGCAATAAGGAGAGCGTCATTGAATTGGCGGATGCGGTACTGGAACCGCACGGCGGCAGATTGTTTGAAGGGTTTTCGATGGGGAAGGATAGGAGCTAAGCAGTTTGGTCGAAGGAGGAAGCAATATGAAAACAATCGGCCTGATCGGCGGCATGAGCTGGGAATCGTCGCTGGAATATTACCGGACCATCAATAAGGAAGTAAATGCGCGGCTCGGCGGCCTGCATTCGGCGGAGTGCCTGCTGTACAGCGTGGATTTTGCGGAAATTGAACGAATGCAATCCGCAGGAGAGTGGCAAGAAGCGGGGGAACAGCTGGGCGAAGTGGCAGACAAGCTGCAGCAGGCGGGAGCGGATTTTATTGTCATCTGCACAAACACGATGCATAAAGTAGTGGAACAAATTGAAGAAAAGATCTCGATTCCGGTGCTTCATATTGCCGATACGACGGCTGCGGAAATCGGCCGCCGGAAATTGGTGAAAGTGGGCTTGCTCGGCACGCGCTATACGATGGAACAGGATTTTTATCGCTCGCGGATCGAATCGCACGGCATCGAAGTTGTGGTGCCAGTCACCACCCAGCGGGATGAGATCAACCGCATCATCTTCGAGGAATTGGTTGCAGGCGATTTGCGGCAAACCTCCAAGGAATTCTTTCAGCGGGCAATCCGTGATATGGTGGCAGAAGGCGCGGAAGGGATCATTCTCGGCTGCACAGAAATCGGCCTGCTGATCAAGCCGGAGGATGCGGATATTCCATTGTTTGACACCGCGCAGATCCATGCCATTCAGGCAGTTCATCGGGCATTAGAGGTTTAAGATGTTTTATTCGCCCGAATGGGGGAATTGAAAGAGGAGAAAGGTAACACGATAAGGAGAGGAGCAAAACAATGTTTGATTACACAGTAGAAACAAGCAAAAGCAAAGACGAGGCAGTGCGTGACCTCGAAGCGAATTTGAAAGAAGAGAAATTTGGGGTTCTGTGGAATTTTGACCTGACTGCCACGCTCAAAGAAAAAGGGACTGACTTTGACACGCCTTACACGATACTTGAAGTCTGCAATCCGCAGGAAGCGAACCGGGTCTTGTCGGAAGATCTGCTCGTTGGTTATTTCCTGCCGTGCAAAATTGTTGTTTATGAAAAGGATGGGACAACCAAGATCGGCATGCCGAAACCAAGCGCAATGATCGAGATGATCCAAAAAGATTCGATCAAGGAAATCGCTGTGGATATCGAAGAGCGATTGATCCGCTGCATCGATAAGACGGTTTAAGTCACAAGGAAATATTTTTTTAACTGTGTGGATACCCCATACGGTAATCGGACTACTACTATAATAGGAGGAATGCTGTATGACTGTAAAATTCGTAACAGCAAAAGATGTCGCACATGAGGTGTTCCGCCGGGAACCGGTCCATATTTTGGATGTTCGTGACAGGGAAGCTGCGGAAGACTGGCATATTGAAGGGGACAGTGTCAATTTGATCAATGTCCCGTTCAAGGAGCTGAGCGATTCTGATTCAGCGGAACTGAAAGAATTGCCGAAAGACCAGCCGCTGTATACGGTTTGCGGAAAAGGGAACGACTCAAAAAAAGCCGCTGCCTACCTGCAGGAAAACGGTTTCGGCAATGTCTATTCCATTGAAGGCGGAATGGCTTCCTGGAGCGAACAGCTGGAACCGGTCAAAATCGGTGAAGTAGCGGGCGGCGCGATTTATCAATTTGTCCGCCTGGGCAAGGGCTGCCTGTCTTACCTGATCGAATCGGACGGAGAAGCAGCAGTCGTCGACGCGAGCCGCGTGACGGAGGTCTATGAAAAATTCGCAAAAGAAAAAGGCATCAAGATCAAATATGTCATCGACACGCATCTGCATGCCGATCATATCTCAGGGGGCAAAGGGCTGGCGGACGCAACCGGTGCCGCCTATTACCTGCCGCCGGAGGATGCGGACGAAGTCGTTTTCGGTTTTGAGAAGGCCACCGATGGCCTGAAACTCCAAGTCGGCAGCACGACAGTCGAAGCGGTTTACTCCCCGGGGCATACGATCGGCAGCACGACTTTCGTGGTCGGCCAAAAGTATTTGTTGACCGGCGATATTCTGTTTGTCGAATCCATTGGACGGCCCGACCTCGCGGGCAAAGCGGAAGACTGGGCGGAAGATCTGTATGAAACCCTTTATCGCCGCTACAAGGAACTGGCGGGTGACTTGCTTGTCCTGCCGGCACATTACGCCGGGGTCAGTGAGATGAATGAAGACGGCAGCGTCTCGGAAATACTGTCTGTCCTGTATAAAAACAATGAAGGCCTGCAGATTCAAGACGAAGCCCAATTCATCAAGCGGGTGACACAAGGATTGAAGGACCAGCCGAATGCCTATGAAGAGATCCGGCAAACGAATATGGGCAAAATCAATCCGCCCGTAGAAGAAGCGAAAGAAATGGAGACAGGACCGAATAACTGCGCTGTCTAAATAGAAACAACGGATAATCCTTGACGCCTGCAATCTGCGGCCCTAAAATAGGCTGAGGCCAATGGATTATCCGTTTTTTTATTGGCAAACCAAATGCTTGAATTTATACCCTAAGGGGTATATACTAAGTAATATCTTATTGATATCCATAATAATAGGGAGGCAAGAAAATGATGGAATACGATAAACAAGTCCAGAATAGATTGAGAAGAATTGAAGGGCAGCTGAAAGGTGTGCTGCGCATGGTCGAGCACAACGAAGATTGCCAGGATGTCGTAATGCAATTGTCCGCTGTCCGAAGTGCAGTTGACCGCGCGATTGGCGTGATCGTCAGCGAAAACCTCGAACAATGTGTGCGCAACAGCATCGACAAAGGTGAAAGCACAGATCAGCTCGTAAAAGATGCAGTAAGCCTGCTC
>DATHVZ010000175.1:0-9107 GCA_035461005.1 Planococcus sp. (in: firmicutes)
TTAAGTGAGAATCCCAATCGTGCCGTCATTGAGTTGCATATCGTTTTTGAACCCGCTTCAAGCAGGTGGGTGACCTCTTCAGCGCTTATAACTTCCCGTTAAGGCATGTTAGCCACGTTGAAATCTGGTCTCCCGACGACAAAATGTTGGGTCAAAACTGAATTGCCTGTAACGAACACATCAGGATTCTCTACTAACATTATATTATCATAGGCAGTGAAATTCTACAACCGTTTTAACCTAGCCCTTTTGAATTATTCTGAACATTCAGTAATAGGCTTAATTCATCAAGCTGGTCTTGTGCAACCGGGCTCGGCGCATTTGTCAACAGATCGCTGGCACTGGCTGTCTTCGGAAATGCGATGGTATCGCGAAGGTTTGTGCGCCCCGAAAGGATCATCACCAACCGGTCCAAACCGAAGGCGATCCCTCCGTGTGGAGGCGTTCCATACTCGAATGCATCCATCAGGAAACCGAATTGCGCGCGCGCTTCCTCTTCACTGAACCCAAGCACTTCGAACATTTTTTCCTGGATGTCACGGCGGTAGATACGTGCCGATCCGCCGCCGAGCTCGTAGCCGTTCAAGACAAGGTCATAGGCCTGAGCCCGGACGTTTTGCGGATCCGTCGACAACTTATCGATGTCTTCTTCGTAGGGCATGGTGAACGGATGGTGCGCCGCGTAATAGCGGCCTTCTTTTTCATCGTATTCAAACAGCGGCCAGTCCGTAATCCACAGGAATTTGTAAACCGACTCGTCGATCAGGCCAAGCTCTTTGCCGAACTTCATGCGCAATGCGCCCAGCGCATCTGCCACTACAGCTTTCTGGTCAGCGACGAACAACAGCAAATCTCCCGCTTCTGCACCGGCTGCATCAATCAATGCCTGCGCGGCTTCGCCTTCGAAGAATTTCGCAATCGGTCCTTTGACGCCCTCTTCTTCGACCTTCATCCACGCAAGGCCTTTGGCTCCGTAGCGTCCGGCAAATTCACCGAGTGCATCGATGTCTTTGCGGGAATATTTGGCTGCCTGGCCTTTGACGTTGATCAATTTTACCTGGCCGCCGTTTTCCACTGCGCCGGCAAATACTTTAAAGGAAGAATCCTTCACCAGTTCCGAAACATTCACAAGTTCCAGGCCAAAACGGACATCCGGTTTATCTGAGCCAAAACGATCCATCGCTTCCGCATATTGCATACGCTCGAATTTCGGTTCGATGTCGATCCCTTTTACTTGTTTCATCATTTGGACCATCAGGCGTTCGTTCATTTCCAGAATATCTTCCATTGTCTGGAAACTCATTTCCATGTCGATCTGTGTAAATTCCGGTTGACGGTCTGCACGCAGATCTTCATCACGGAAACAGCGGGCAATCTGGTAATATTTATCAAAGCCGGAAACCATCAGCATTTGCTTGAACAATTGTGGAGACTGCGGCAATGCGTAGAATTCACCGTCATGTACACGGCTTGGCACCAGGTAATCCCGTGCGCCTTCCGGTGTTGATTTTGTCAGAATCGGTGTTTCAACTTCCAAAAATCCTTCATCATCAAGGAAGCGGCGGATGGATTTGGTTACTTCTGAACGCATTTTGAAGATTTCATACATCTCCGGGCGGCGAAGGTCCAAATAGCGGTATTTCAGTCTGAGGTCTTCACTGACATCGGTATTGTCCTCTATCGCGAACGGCGGGTTTTTCGCTGCATTGATGATGCTGACAGAATCCACCTGGATTTCGATTTTCCCTGTTTTCAGCGATGCGTTGATCTGACCATCCGCCCGTTCAACAACCAGTCCTTCAATATGAACCACGAATTCATTGCGCAGCTTTTCACCGATTTGGACAGTTTCCATCGAAATTTCCGGATTAAAGACGGCCTGTACAATTCCTGAACGGTCACGGACATCGACAAAAATCAATCCGCCGAGGTCTCTGCGTTTCTGGACCCATCCTTTGATGGAAACACGCTGTCCAACAGCCGTTTCGTTCACTTCACCACAATAATGCGTTCTAGTCATAAGTATTCCTCCAATAGTTTCTTCACATTTTTCTTCTATATTATTTAATCTTTAAAATCGCTTCGGCCATCGCTTCAAAAGCCAGCTCCTGCTGCTCGCCGGTGGACATCTTCTTCAACGCGGCTTTGCCGCTCTCGAGTTCGGTTTCGCCGATGACGATGACATAGGCCGCTTGTTTGCGGTCTGCCGACTTCATCTGCGCCTTCACCTTGCGGCCGTTGAAATCCATATCGGCGGAAATGCCGTTATCGCGGAGGTCGCGGACAACCGTAAATGCTTTTTTCTTTGTCGATTCGTCCATTGCCACGACGTAGACTTCGAGGTCAGCCCTTTGGCCGATTTCAATTTTTTCCATTTCCAACGCCAATAAGAGCCGTTCGATGCTCATGGCAAATCCGATTCCCGGTGATTCCGGTCCGCCGAGGTCTTCGACAAGGCCATTATAACGCCCGCCTCCGCACAGCGTCGTAATCGCGCCGAAGCCTTCCGCATCACTCATGATTTCGAATGCGGTGTGATTGTAATAATCTAGGCCGCGCACCAGGTTCGGATCGACGACATAATCGATGCCAAGCGCATCAAGATAACCTTTGACGCCATCGAAATACGCTTGCGATTCTTCATTCAAAAAATCTGCCAAAGAAGGCGCAGTCGCCATCAATTCGTGGTTGCGGTCGATTTTGCAATCGAGGATGCGCAGCGGATTTTTCGTCAGCCGTGACTGGCAGTCGCCGCAGAATTCCTCGATTCTCGGTTCAAAATGCTGGATCAGCGCTTCCTTGTGCGCAATGCGGCTTTCTGTGTCACCAAGCGAATTGATGACCAGGCGCAGCTGTTTCAGCCCGACCGAACGGTACACTTCCATTGCGAGTGAAATCACTTCCGCGTCAATCGCCGGATCCTTCGAGCCGATCGCTTCCACGCCGAACTGGACGAATTGGCGCGTGCGCCCTGCCTGTGGCCGTTCGTAGCGGAACATTGGTCCCATATAGGACAGTTTCACCGGTTGGTCCGGCAAACCGAATAATTTGTTTTCCACATAAGAACGCACCACTGAAGCAGTGCCTTCCGGACGGAGCGTCAACGAGCGGTCGCCGCGGTCCTGGAATGTATACATTTCTTTTTGGACGATATCGGTCGTGTCACCGACACCGCGCTGGAACAATTCCGTATGCTCAAAAACCGGCGTCCGGATTTCTTTGTATTGGTAAAGCCTGCAAAGTTCATTGATTTTCTGTTCCACTTCCTGCCACTTGGCGGATTGTTCCGGCAGCACGTCATAGGTGCCGCGCGGCAATTGAATATTCTTGCCCATGTTCAACACTCCTCTTTTTTTCCATACAAAAAAGCCCCCGCCCCTTGCTTGCGCAAGGGACGAGAGCTTGTATTCAAGCTTCCGCGGTTCCACCCTAGTTGATGCGAAAAAACTCGCACCCTCTCATTCCCGGATAACGGCCGGTTCCGTCCCTTCCTAATAAATGCAGGCACTAATGCCACGCATCGTTCAGAAAAGAGCCTCGTAAGTGTTATTCACCACACATTCCTGCAGGGAAGCTTGCAGCCTGGGACTTCCCTTCTCTTTTCAGCCAATCATGCGGTTACTTTCTTCGTCAACGGCGTTTCATTTCATATAATAAGCTTAATCTTAAATATTCCTCTCATCATTGTCAACCTTTTTCACATTTCGAATGATTTTTTTGCTATTATGAAAACAACATCTTAAGAGGAGGTGCTGTATGACCCGAAAATCCACAATTGCATACATAATCATGATCCTGTTGATTGCGCAGGCCCTGCCTTTCAATGGCAGTTTCACCGCATCTGCCAATACCGGCGGAATCGAAGTTTCGGAAACGTCCATCAATGTCCGAAGCGGGCCCGGGCTGTCCTATCCAGTCATCGCATCGATGAAAGAGGGCGACGCGGTCGAGGAAGTTTCGAGGAGCGGCGACTGGATTGAAGTCGCGGTGTCCGGCAAAACAGGCTGGATCGCCTCGTGGCTGACAAAAAGCTCGGAGCAAACGGCAGCTGCCGCCAGCAAAACAGCGGTATCGTCCGTAAACCGGTTGAATGTCCGGGCGCAGGCCGACCTGTCCGCCTCCGTATTGGCGCAGATGAATGCCGGTGAACAAGCCAAAATCCTGAGTGAAACAGACGGCTGGGCAGAAGTCGAATTCCGCGGCTCCCGTGGATTTGTTTCGAAAGACTACATAAGCATCAACGAGAGCAGCAATGCGAACCCTGCCCCTGCGGCAAGTGATGTGTCCTCCATCGAAATAGCGGTGGATGCGCTGAACGTCCGCAAAAATGCAGATCTCACCTCATCTGTTCAAGGGACTGTCAAGAAAGGTGAAATCTACCCGGTCCTGAAACTCGAAGGCAATTGGGTCCAAATCCAACTGGATGGCAATAAAACCGGCTGGGTCTATTCCTTTTATGGCCATTTGTCCAATAAAACTGTCGCGAAAAAAACCGACAGCAGCGTTGATACTGTAACGGTCCAGACAAACGGCACCAATATCCGGACGCAAGCTGCAACTTCCTCGGAAGTTGCGGCTCGCGCAAATGCCGGCGATCAATTAGCCGTTGTTGCCAAACAAGGCGACTGGTACGAGGTCGCGCTTTCTGGCGGCGGCTCCGGCTTTATCGCATCATGGGTTGTTGCTGACGGCGCAACGGAAGTGGCAGCCGAAGAAGAAAAACCCGAACGTAAAAAAGGAACGCTGAACGGGTTGACGATTGTTCTCGATCCCGGACATGGCGGCAATGACGGCGGTACAGTCGGCGCACGCAAAACTGTAGAAAAAGGCTTGACGCTAAAAACCGCTGAACTGCTGTCCAAGCATCTTCAGGCAGCCGGTGCAGAAGTGCACCTGACACGCCAGTCTGATGTTTATGTCGATCTCCGCCAGCGTGTGGCAGAATCCCATAAGGTGGCAGCTGACGCCTTTATCAGCATCCATTACGATGCAACCGAAGACAACAGCGTTTCCGGCTTCACTTCGTATTACACGCACGGCTACCAGAAAGAACTTGCCGGCTATCTGAATGATGGCCTCGGCAAAAAGCTGACGATCCGCGACCGCGGCGTGCAGCCAGGAAATTATCTGGTGCTGCGGGAAAATCGCCAAGCGGCCGTTCTTGTCGAACTTGGCTTCCTTAGCAATTACACGGAAGAGCGCATCATCTCTTCCGTCCAATTCCGCGAACAGGCGGCGCTCGGGCTGTACCAGGGAACTATCAATTATTTTGATGCTCAATTAGAAAAATAGAAATAAGCTGTCCTCCGGGGCAGCTTTTTCTTGTTTTTTACGGGAAGTTCGAGGTCAGTGTGTTTATTATTGGTAATACTATGCATTTTTATTTTCTTAGTTGCGCGATTTGCATGTTTAGTTGCGGTTAGAAACCATTTAGTTGCGGTAATCCATCCATTAGTTGCGGTTAACTTCTATTTAGTTGCGGTCACGAATAAAACCCGTCAAAATGGTCCTCCAGCAAACTTAAGACGCGGATTATTTTGTTCAGTTTTCGAATTAAAAAAACGGCGATGCGGAGGGTTCCGCATCGCCGTTTTTCAAATTCATTTTGATTCCACAATCATCGTCACCGGTCCGTCGTTCACCAGTTCGACGTCCATCATGGCGCCGAATACGCCTTCTTCGACCTTCAAGCCTTCGTTGCGGAGCATTTCATTGAAATAATTCCACAGCGGTTCTGCCTTGTCTGGGCGGGCGGCTTCGACAAAACTTGGGCGCCGGCCTTTTCGGATATCGCCGTACAACGTAAATTGGGAGATGGACAGGATGTCCCCGCCACTCTCGAAAATCGAGCGGTTCATCTTGCCTTCGTCGTCTTCGAACAGCCGCATCTGCGCGATTTTCCGTGCGCAGTAATCGGCGTCTTTCTCTGTGTCTTCATGCGTGATGCCGACGAGCAGCACATAACCGGAAGCGATTGCTCCGGTGACGCTGCCTTCGACGGTCACGGATGCTCTTTTGCTTCGTTGAAGTATGACTCGCATAGCTCCTCCTTAATTCATGACGCGGGTTACCGAATAAACATCCGGCAGCTGTTTGATCCGCTCGACCACGCGATTCATGTGGTTGATATGCGGAATCAAGATTGACAGATTGATCGTCGCGACTTTGTTGTTATCAGCTCGGCCGCTGACGGCAACGATGGTCGTCTTCGTTTCACTGACCATATGCATGACTTCATTGATGAGGCCGGTGCGGTCATAGGCCTGTACTTCGATATCGATCTGATAGGATTTGTTGTCAGGCGTCTCGCCGTCCTCCCATTCGACCGGAATCAAACGGTCGGCATCGTTGGGATGGACATTCGGGCAGTCGGCACGGTGGACGGAAACGCCGCGGCCTTTGGTAATAAAACCGATGATCGCGTCGCCCGGCACCGGGTTGCAGCATTTCGACAGGCGGATCATCATGTTGTCGATGCCGCGGACGATGACGCCCGATTCTGTCTGCTTGCGCGGCTGGGGCGATTTCATCTCGACGGTGATTTTTTCGAGTTTCTCTTCCTGCTCACGTTTTTTGCGTTCTTTTTCGGCCAAACGGTTGACGACCTGCTGCGCGGTGATTCCGGTAAATCCGACAGCTGCGTACATATCGTCCTCGCCGGCGAAATTGAATTTCTCGCAGACGCGTTTGATGTTCTCATTGGTGAGAATTTCCTTCGGCACAAATTCCTGCGCTTTGATTTCGCGCTCGATCATTTCCTTGCCTTTTTGGACATTGTCTTCACGCAATTGCTTTTTGAAAAATTGCCGGATCTTATTTTTCGCCTGCGTCGACTTGGCGATTTTCAGCCAGTCGCGGCTTGGGCCGAATGATTGTTTGGAAGTCAAAATTTCGACGATGTCGCCTGTATACAATTGGGTATCCAGCGGCACCATCTTGCCGTTCACTTTGGAGCCGATGGTTTTATTGCCGATTTCGGAATGCACGCGGTAGGCAAAATCGATTGGACAGGAGCCCGCCGGCATTTCGATGACGTCGCCTTTTGGCGAGAACACATAGACCATATCGGAAAACAGGTCGAATTTAAGCGACTCCATGAATTCTTCGGCATTGTCTGATTCGTTCTGGAAATCGAGGATTTCACGGAACCAGGACAGCCGGGAATCGACGGAGCTCACCGGTTTGACTGAAGTTTTGCCTTCTTTATAAGCCCAATGCGCTGCCACCCCGTACTCAGCGATGCGGTGCATTTCCTCGGTGCGGATCTGCACCTCCAGCGGATCACCCTGCGGCCCGATAACGGTCGTATGCAGGGACTGGTAAAGGTTCTGTTTCGGCATGGCGATGTAATCCTTGAAACGTCCCGGCATCGGCTTCCACGTCGAGTGGATGATGCCCAGCACCGCGTAGCAGTCCTTGATGCTTTCAACCGTGATGCGGACGGCCAATAAATCATAGATTTCATTGAACTGCTTGTTCTGCACCGCCATTTTTTTGTAGATGCTGTAAATATGCTTCGGACGCCCGAACAGATCGGCTTTGATATCGACATCATCCAGCTGGACACGGATTTCGCCCATGACATCATTCAAGTAATCTTCCCGCTCGGTGCGCTTTTTCTTCATGAGGTTGACGATGCGGTAATATTGCTGGGGATTGAGATAACGCAGAGCCGTATCTTCAAGTTCCCATTTAATGGTATTGATACCGAGGCGATGCGCAATCGGGGCGAAAATTTCAAGTGTTTCATTTGCTTTGATGCGCTGTTTGTCTACTGTCTGGTATTTCAGTGTCCGCAGGTTGTGCAGACGGTCAGCAAGTTTGATCAATATGACACGGATATCCTGGGCCATCGCCACAAACATTTTGCGGTGATTTTCCGCTTGCTGTTCTTCTTTCGACATATATTGGATTTTGCTCAATTTTGTTACGCCATCGACAAGCAAAGCGACTTCTTCATCAAAATCACGGACGATGTCTGCGCGGCTGACTTCCGTATCTTCCACAACATCATGCAAAAAGCCCGCTGCAACCGTAGCGGGATCCATTTCCAGTTCCGCGAGAATTCCCGCGACCTGAACCGGATGGACAATATAAGGTTCCCCTGATTTGCGGAATTGTCCCATATGGGCATCATATGCCACCTGATACGCTCTTCGAATCATTTCAACATGGTCTTTGTTCATATACGAAGCAACAATATCAAATACATCTTCAGCTGTTTTCACTTGCTCTTTCGCCATAATTGCCCACCTTGCTCCTCTTTTTTCGGAAAGTATATCTATACATTATAGAAAACATTGGGTCAAATTGTAAAGCTTAGTCAACTATATAACCGCAAATTTTTCTTGGTCTCACAGTAACTGGTAAATCTGGAATCGGGAATGGTTCTTCGAATGAAAAAATTATTCTAATCTTAAAACATTTTCCAGTCTGACTGTGGAAACGTCCTGCCCACAGTCTATCATGCCAGAAGAAGATTTTCGGGAAATAATATTCTTGAGCAGCACATTGCGGACATTATTCTGGTCGCTTGCAACAGCAATATCCGTGCCCGCACTTTTAAAGCCTCGAATCCTGCCGTTCGCCAACACAATATTTTGCGCACGGAATTGAACGGAGGCCACCGGCTGCTGCCGGTAATCGTAAGCGGGGTCACCTGCGAATAAAAACCTGTTGATCGCGGCGTTGCTATAACCCGAAACCACAAGGGCACGCGGAGTGGAATTCCGGTACAGTTCCGTTCTGACCGGATGGATGGCCACAAGCTTTTGCGCGCTTATCGTAAAGGCGGAGCGTGATCTTTCGTCCCCCGGCTGATGATGGCCGATGTGGCGGAAATTGAATGCCCGGTTATCGTTCACCGACAGATGCCCAGATATATGGACACCTGACGCGGCCGAAGAAGTTTCGTGCGCTTTGATTTCCACGCCGCCGAAGCAGCGGCTGCTGGAGTTATTGACGAGCCAGACATTGCGTGAGCCGTCATCAATTTCAAAACCGTTCGAATTGGAGAATCCGCGTTTATGCGCCCGGCCGCTCGGATCCCGGAAATGGCTGTTCGAGATGAAGATGTGATCGCTGTGATGCGTTGTTACGCCGTCATC
>DATHVZ010000176.1:0-6329 GCA_035461005.1 Planococcus sp. (in: firmicutes)
CATCAGCACGACGGCGAAGTGGATCTCCAATACAACGAACATCCGATGCCTCTGGAACAGATTTTCGGCTCATCCGGCGTCAACTATGAAACGAAAACCCTTTTTGGCGTTCCCGGTCCGACCATTGTCAAACATGCCAATGAAACCGGATATGACGCAGTCTTTATCGGCAGCCGCGGACTGAATTCATTTCAGGAAATGGTTCTCGGCAGCGTCAGCCATAAAGTGGCAAAGCGGGTTCAAGCCCCGGTCATTATCGTTAAATGATCGATCCAGAAGAACAGAGGACCGGCTTATCAACATCCGGTCCTCTGTTCTCTTGCCGTAATAATGAAAAGGAAATGGGGATGTACATGAAAAAAGGAAAATTGAATTTGATAACCGATGTGCCAGGCGTGCGCGTCGGACACGTGACGTTAAATGAAACACGATCAGACAAAGATACAGTGCGCACAGGCGTCACAGCCATCATCCCACACGAAGGGAACTGTTTTGAAGCGAAAGTCCCCGCCGCCAGCTTTGTCTTGAACGGATTCGGCAAGACGGTCGGACTGATTCAGATTGAAGAGCTCGGATTGCTCGAATCCCCCATCATGCTGACGAACACGTTCAGCGTCGCTGCAGTCCTTCAAGGCACGTTGAATTGGATGTTGCGTCAAAACCCGGCCATCGGCGATTCAACAAGTTCGTTGAATCTGGTCGTCGCCGAGTGCAACGACAGCTATTTGAATTCGATGCGCCTCATGGCCGTCCAGCCAAAACATGCTGAACAGGCGATTAACCAAGCGAAGAAGGATTTCGCACAAGGTGCAATCGGCGCAGGCAACGGCATGATTTGCTACGGCGTGAAAGGTGGCATCGGATCGGCATCGCGGGTTGCTGAGCACAATGGATCGGCGTTCACGATCGGCATACTTGCTCTGACCAATTTCGGCCGCAAAGAGGAAATCGCCATCGCCAATTGGCTTCCGGATGCTTCTGCACCTGAGAAGCCTGACGGTTCGGTCATCGTCGTCTTGGCAACGGATGCTCCCGTCAACAGCCGCCAATTGAAGCGACTGGCAAAACGTGCCGCGATTGGACTCGGACGCACCGGTACACATGTCCACAACGGCAGCGGCGACATCATCATTGCTTTTTCCAATGCTTCCACCGTGCCCCACACATCCGATAAGATATTCGTGGAAGAACAAACAATTCGTGACGACCACCCGATCATGGCTGAATTGTTTCAGGCGACCATCGAGGCAGCAGAAGAAGCCGTGTACCAGTCCCTGTTCCACGCCAGCACGACGACCGGAAGACTGGGACGAAAGGTTGAAAAAGGGGAATTCCTTTAACCCTTTTTCCGCAGCAAAAGACCATCCCATTCTCTTTGGGATGGTCTTTTATTGAAAAATGGAATAGGCTGCGCCAAATAGGGCAACTCCCGCGATCAAGTTTGAACTTAAGTATAAACTGGCCTGCTGCCAACGCCCTTCTTCGAAATCTTTGACCGCATCAAGAGCCATCGTCGAGAAAGTGGTAAAGGCTCCAAGAAAACCGATGATCCAAAAAGCGGACGAATTGCCTGCTCCGATCAACCCCCCTAAAACAAACGAGCCCGAGCTGTTAACGAGCCAGGTGGCAAGTTTCGGAGATCTTGCCCCCATCTCCACCCACATGTAAACGGCGTATCTGGAAACCGCCCCGAGAAATCCGCCGATTGCCAGTCCCATCATCGCAACCGCCTCCTTCTCCCCAACCAAATACCTGATGCGGCAAAGGCCACTGAACAAGCAGTCATCCCGATTCCGAATGCCATCCCTAGCCACAGAGATTGATCCAAGCGATGGAACCAATCTCCTGAAAAAGTTGAGAACGTCGTAAATGATCCGATCAGCCCTGTCGATACAAACAATCGGAGTTCCGCCGATTTGTTCGCCATACGGGAGACAACAAAACCAAGGACGAAAGATCCTGCCAGATTCACTATCCACAAACCCATGCCAACGGGCACCCAACTGTAAATTCCGGCCCTTAACAGCGTTCCGATCATTCCTCCGAATCCTACCGCCAATATCCGTGCCAATCCAACCGCCTCAAATCGTTTTTCCTCATTATATCTCAGTCGGCACGCAAAATTAACCTGGATCCTTCAACCTCACCCGAAATGATCGTTTCATAAAAGTCTCCTTCCACCCATCTGTCCACTTGGTTATGGAAGAAATCCGATTTCATGTGGCCACTGAGTCCCGGACCGACAATATGCTGGGCACTGGACAAATCGCTGAGGTCAGCGACAAAGCGCCAGGACGCTCCGTGATTCACCCGGCCATCCGGTTCAAAAGCGGCTGCCTGCACGGTGATGTTCGATCCTCCAATCGGGACTGGGTCCGGATTCAAGAAGCGCGCGAATACCGGCGAAGCTCCTGCGAGCGGGTGAGGAAACGTTAATTGATGATGCTCGCCCCATTTCCACTCTTCCGGATTGCCGCCATATTCTTCTTCAATTTCTACAAGGCTGGCATTCAACGCATCCGCCAGCCATTTGCCGGTTCCTCCATGTTCCGTTATCCATGCGCCTTCATTTCCGGCAAATGCCTCTCGCAGCATGGCATCGGTAATATGGTTTTTGCCTGGAAACAGCTCATAGACGTCTTCCGGAAATTGCTCTTGGAATAAGGTATTCGGCAATTCTTTCATCCATTTATGGAATACAAGCGGTGCGGCCTGTTCCTGTGCATCCACTTGGTCCCACTGTTCCAGCATGGACAGCACTTCTTCATGCTCATCCGTTTCGTTTCGGACCGTATCGGCCATTTGTTCCAGAAATTCAGCGGCGTAAAGATTATGCTGGTCCATCTGCAGCGCCATCATATCTTCTTTCGTCAGGTCATCCTTGCCCTCCAACACTTCTGCAATTCTCTGATACCGATATGGCTGAGCCCAGAAATCCGTAATGTGGTAGTCATACTCGTCGTCGACCACCTGGTTATTTGCTGTGGCAATAAAACCGCTTTCCGGATTCACAGACGTCGGCAACTCATCAAACGGAATATAGCCGTCCCATCCATACTCATCAGAATCTCCGGGAACGGGCAGCTGCCCGGTCCCGCTCCTGCGGATTGGGATGTGGCCATTCGCCTTATACGCGATGGTGCCGTCCGTCGAAGCAAAAACGAAATTCTGGGCAGGCGCTTGAAAATCTTCCAATGCCGACTCAAATTCTTCCCAGTTGGACGCTTTGTTAAAGCGCAAAACTGCTTGCAGCTCCAGCGTCGGTTCCAAGGCGGTCCACTGCATCGAGAACAAGGCATCCGGTTCTTCTTCACCGAGAATCACATTGGAAATGATCGGACCATGGCGTGTGACCACCACTTCAAATTCTTCCGTTTCTTCCCCCTTCACCACAATCGGCTCATTTCGGACTTCCGCTTGCTCCCATTCCCCTTCATATAGAAATTGTGTCGGATCTTCAGGGTTCGGGGTTTCAATATAAAGATCCTGGACATCCGGTCCGACATTTGTCACTCCCCAGGCAATTTCTTCGTTATGCCCCAGAATGATTCCCGGAATTCCGGCAAAAATTACGCCGCTGACATTTTGTTCCGGAGAAGTCAAATGCATCTGATACCAGATCGATGGCGTGCTTAATCCCAAATGGGGATCATCTGCCAAAAGCGGCATGCCGCTTGCTGTTTTTTCACCGGACACCACCCAGTTGTTGCTGCCATTAAATTCATGCGGCACGACCGATGCGTCAAAAGCTCCTGCAACCGTTACCGGTTGTTTCTTGTTCGCCTCAAGGACGGCTGGTGCATTTTCCGGATAAGTGATAAACAACTCGCGCGCTTTGTCTTCCGGAAATTCGTTCAATGCCCAATGCCGAACGGCAAGTGACGACCAGTTGCCCCCTAAATCATAGGCCATGAATTTTCCAATTGTCAGCGAGTCGATCGGGTTCCACTCTTCCGGCTCATAGCCGAGCAATGAAAATTCAAAACTCAACGTCCCGTTTTCTTTAGCATCTTGCATATAGGCGTTGACTCCTTCTGCATACCATTCCAGTACTTGCTTGGCTTCGTCACCGTAACCATCCCACGACTTTTCAGCTGCGTTCCGCAAGCTGAACGTCCTGAAAAACTTATCGGTATCCACCGCCGCTTCGCCTACGGCCTCCGCTAAGCGCCCGCTCGCCTGCCGACGTGACAGGTCCATCTGGAACATTCGATCCTGCGCCTGAACATAGCCTTGTGCGCGGTATAAATCCGCATCCGATCCGGCTTCTATATGAGGCACCCCAGCCTCGTCCCTGATGACTGTGACATCGCGATCCAAAACAGAAACATCGAGTGAACCTTCAATGACCGGATTGGATTTATTTATGTAAGCGTTTGCAAATATGAGCACCCCTGCCGCTAGTGTCATTAGGACCACAACTGTCCCCAACAGCCATTTCAACCATCTCTTTTTCCTCACTTCCCCATCCCCCTTTTCCATCTTCTTTCCAATTCGACTCCAACTGAAATTTATCCTTCCAAAGACAAAAAAAAGCCCGCAGGAGCGGACTAATTCAGAATATCTTCTTCGCCAAGCACCATCTTCACTTTCGGCACTTGTTTTTTCTCTGTTAGCACATACAGCACATCTCCGACCTTCAGTTTGGTGGTGCCCGTAGGCATGACCAATCTTCCGGAACGGATGATGGCACTGATCAATGTTTGGTTTGGCAGTCCGATGGTTTGGACCAGCTGGCCGGCGAATGGCGATTTTTCCGTCAATTCCACTTCCAGCATTTCAGCGTTGGCCCGGTCCATCGAGACAAGTTCAAGCGAGTGAATCCGTTTGGGCGAGGGTCTGCCGTTCAACGACAAAGCTTTTGCCATGAACGCGATGGTCGAGCCTTGTACCAAAGCAGAAGTCAGCACGATAAAGAAGACGATGTTGAAGAACAGGAAACTGTTTTCAACACCTGCAAGCATCGGGAACGTCGCCAGCACAATCGGGACCGCTCCCCTTAGCCCCGCCCAGGACATAAAGAGCTTTTCTTTGAATGAATAATCAAAGAAAATCGTACTGACAAATACCGCAATCGGGCGCGCCACCAACAGAAGCACCAATGACAGCACCAGTCCTCTCCAGATGATTTCCCAGTCCGCCAATTGGCTAGGGAAAACCAGCAGGCCGAGCATGACGAACATGACAATTTGCATGAGCCATGCTGCGCCTTCGTTAAAGCTGATAATCGAGTAGCTGTGCGTCAGCTCCCTTGTTCCAAGAACGAGGGCTGCCAAGTAAACAGCGAGCAAGCCACTGCCGCCAAGAATGGCGGTAAAGCTATAGATGAAGATGGCGAAGCCAGCGGACAGAACAGCATAAAGGCCCGAAGCCTCCAGGTTGATCCGATTGATCGTCCATGAAGCAAAATAACCGAGCGCAATCCCTAAAATTGCGCCAAGGCCCATCTGCACAATAAAATCACCGATCATTGTCCAACCGGATGCATCCGGTATCATAATTAATTGAATAAAAGCGATGGTTAAAAACATGGCCATAGGATCGTTGGTTCCGGATTCCGCTTCCAACGTCGCGGAAATCTTCGGTTTGATGTTCTGCCCAGTAAGAACCGAGAATACAGCTGCCGCATCCGTCGAGCCCACGATGGAGCCGAGCAGGAATGCTTCCAGCCATGAAATATCCAATACGTAATAAGCTCCGACCGCAACTACACTGGTGGTGATGAGGACTCCCAGCGTCGCAAGGACGAGTGAGCCTTTCAGAACGGGTCTTATATTTTTCCACTGGGTTTGCAGTCCGCCCTCAAACAGGATAATCACGAGGGCTACAATTCCGACCATTTGCACAACCTGAGCATCTGAAAAATAAATCAATCCCGTAACGTCGCTTCCGAGGATCATACCGATGATCATGAAGAGAACAAGTGAGGGGACGCCGGCACGCGCAGAGACTTTCGTCATCAACACACCGGTTAAGAGGAAAATGCCGCCTAATAATATAATTCCGTCTATCGAAAAGCTGTCCATCACGTTCCTCCCTCTCACATTGTCCTATAAATTATAGCATAATATTAAAAAATAGATAAAAGGCAAGGCTCCCAGAAGGAAGCCTTGCCTATGATTTTTCGAGAAATTTATAATTGCTTATTCGATTCCGTTTCAGTGATTCATTGCCTACGAAAGGGTCTGATCTTCTCCGACGATTTTCACTTCCAGCTCCAGGTCGATGCCGAATTTTTCGCTGACCGCGGATTTAACCATTTCAATGGTTTGAATATAGTCGTTCGCAGTGGCGTTGTTTTTATTAACGATAAAGCCAGCGTGTTTGGT
>DATHVZ010000177.1:0-3183 GCA_035461005.1 Planococcus sp. (in: firmicutes)
GTCCACGGCCAAGCTTGCCTGTTATGTTATTGAGGAAAGCCTCTTTGTTTTGAATACTGCCATTGGCCATAAACTATCTCCCTCCTTTATGGTCATCAAACCAACTTCTGAAATTGCTTTTTCGGGGAGCCGGAAGTTCCCTTCCCGCTGTCCATGCCTGCATCGGTCCCGGTCCGCCGGAAACACGATCACCTTTAGTGAACGGGCGCATCGCAGTCGGTAAGGCTTTGACGGCCAGACGAAACAGCGATGGCGTGCTGGATCCAATGCCAAACGCTTTCATCGCCATCTTTTCGCCGACTCGCCCTTTTTGCTCTACGTAAATTTCCCGATGCCGGATCAATTGCTCATGGATCGGAATTTTCACCGGACATGCTTCTGTACAGGCCGCGCAAAGACTGGAGGCAAAAGGCAGTTCGCCGTACTCATCATATCCACCTAAAATTGGGGATAGCACCGCACCAATCGGGCCTTGATAAATCGAACCATAGGCATGACCGCCGATATGCCGATAAACCGGACAAACATTGACACAGGCTGCGCAGCGGATGCAATGAAGGGCCGATTGAAACTCCGTACCCAGCGCATTCGACCGTCCCGCATCCAAAATCACCAAATGAAATTCCTTTGGTGCGTCGACACTGTCTTCTGCAGTACTCGGCGTCAGGTTCGTGACGTATGTGGTGATTTTCTGGCCGACCGCACTGCGGCTCAGCAAATTGATCATGACATCAAGCTCGTTCCAAGTAGGAACAAGCCGCTCCATGCCCATCACCGTGATTTGAGTGTCAGGAAAAGTTGTCACCATATTAGCGTTTCCTTCATTTGTCACAAGAGAAATCGTGCCGGTATCGGCGACGGCAAAATTACAGCCGGTGACCCCGATATCTGCTTCTAGAAAGATATCGCGAAGCTGGCTGCGCGCAAATGCCGTCAGCTCACTGGGTTCTTCGGTGCCTGTGTAATTCGCTTTGTCCCGGAAGGTATCACGAATCTGTTCTTTGTTCTTATGAAGGGAGGGCACGACAATATGCGATGGGCGGTCGTGATCATCAATCTGAAGAATATACTCCGCTAAATCCGTTTCGTAAACTTGGCAGCCGATTCCTTCCAGCGCTTCGTTCAACCCGATTTCTTCCGTTACCATCGATTTGGCTTTGGTAATTTTTTTGGCACCCTTTTTCTTCGCCACTTCTTGGATATAACGGTTGGCGTCTTCTGCGGTTTCGGCAAAAAAGACGTGTCCACCTTTTTCGGCAAAGTTCTCACTTAATTGATTCAAATAATAATCCAGGTTTTCAAGGGTGTGCCTGCGAATTTCCTCACCGGCACTTCGCCAGGCCTCCCAGTCACCGATTCCCTCATCCCGTTCGGTGGCATCCAGCTTTCTGATGCGGAGCCTGTCCTGTGCGGAAGCCATGGCATTTCGCATAAAGTCATCCTCCAGGGCATCGTCCACGCGCCCCGCTAACGGTTTGTTTCCAATTTTCATCGGCATGGCTCAGGCTCTCCCTTCCACTCGTGAGTTCAATATTTGCGCGATATGCTTCACTTCAATCGGTTTGCCTTTTCGGTCAATCCGGCCTTGAATGTTCATCAAACAACCGTTGTCCGCCGCGATCAGCAAATTCGCCGTGGTTTCCTCCACATGCCGGATTTTCTCGTCCACCATCCGTTCGGAAATCGGGGCCATCTTGACCGCGAAGGTGCCGCCGAAACCGCAGCAGTCATAACTGTTTTCCAGCGGGAGCAGCTCCAGTCCTTTGACATTTTTCAATAATTTGAACGGCGCTTCCGTTTCCCGCAACAGCCGGATCATGTGGCACGAGGTGTGGTAGGTGGCTCGTCCGGGATAAACCGCCCCCATATCTTCAATACCGAGCACGTTGACGATAAATTGGGTGAACTCATAGGTTTTATTCGCCACCAGTTGAGCACGCTTTTGCCAGGCTGGGTCCTCTTTAAACAGTTCGGGATATTCTTTGAACATGGCCGCGCACGAACCGGAAGGGGTGACGATGTATACTGAGTTTTCGAAGGTTTCGATCATGTGTCTCGCCGCTTTTTGCGCATCTTTCCGGTATCCGCTGTTATAGGCGGGCTGCCCGCAGCAAATTTGGCCTTTCGGAAAATGCACTTCGCACCCGAGCCGTTCCAGCACCTCGACCACATCTTTTGCAACGTCTTGATAAAACATTTCAGCAAGGCATGTGACAAATAAAGATACTCTCATAGAACCCCCTCTTCCCCTTCTCAATTAACGGAATTTTCAATTTTATTTATTATACTTCTATCATATCATCTCTATGCATGAAAACGAAAATTCGAACAACTGTCTGTGGAGCGGAAAATAAGAATCGCCATTTTCCCCATAAAAAAAGCCGGCCCAGGGGCCGACTTTTTGCTTACTTATTAAGATTGCTTGCGTGTGCGAAGTGCGATGGTTCCTGTAAGTCCAGCAAGCATTAGGCCAGCCAAGATCCACAGGTATGGAAGGGTTGATGTTCCAGCCGCTCCGCCAAAACCAGTTGCCGGCATTTCGGATGGCATTTCTGCTCCACCGAATTCTTCAGGGAACTGATCGACGATTGCTGCCGATAGTCCAGCTGCTGGCATTGTCATATGAGCATAAGATTCACGTAGAGAAGCATATGCTGTTTCATAGTCTCCAGCTACGTAAGAGTCAAATGCTGTAAGCAATTGATCTACGTGTGCAGTCAGCCCTTCTTCAAGTGCATCTGCAGGAACGCGTCCTTCAGTTGCCGCATCAAGGAATGCTGCCTGCTCCACGATGTATTCATCCAGTTCAGCTTTTGCCTGTTCTTGAGCTTCTGCATTGCCTTCACCAGTTGCTACGACATAATCAACAAAGTAACCGATGTGTGACTTCCAGATTTCGTCGAACTGCCCGCCGGCTTCTTCACCATAAACAGATGATACAGCAGCTGTCAGGTCGTCTGCGTTCGCAAGCAATGCTCCGGCCGCTTGATCGAAGCTTTCCGCTCCGTCTGCTCCGTCCTGCATAGCCATTACAGCCAAGCCAGCATGTTCAGTGAACACATAGTTCAATTGAGCGCGCAAGTCCACTGCAGGCGTGTCCGGGTTCGTTCCGTCAAACTCTTCAGGGAATTGATCAGCGATGGCGATACTCAATGTTTCAGCGAACATGCTCATGTGATAGAT
>DATHVZ010000178.1:0-12814 GCA_035461005.1 Planococcus sp. (in: firmicutes)
TATTTGAAGAGACTTAAAAAATTACTGAACTTATGGCTATTACTTAAAGACGCTGAGAAGCCTGGAAATCCCAAAGAAAAAAATTGGAGTGTAATGCTATATGGAGAAGGATTTTCACTTTCAAAACAAAGAAAAAGCAGAACGTGCAGCAGAGTTAGTCGCTGCGAATAAAGAGCTGGTTTTTCAAACCGAAGAGAAAGCAGACCGTGCAGCCGAGCTTGTCATTGCAAATAAAGAGCTTGTCTTTCAATCTGAAGAAAAGGCAGCACGTGCAGCCGAGCTTGTCATTGCAAATAAAGAGCTTGTCTTTCAATCTGAAGAAAAGGCAGCACGCGCAGCCGAGCTTGTCATTGCGAATAATGAGCTGGTCTTTCAATCGGGAGAAAAAGCAGAACGTGCTGCAGAATTAGTCATCGCGAATAAAGAGCTGGCCTTTCAGAATGAAGAGAAAGATAAACGTGCGGCAGAATTAGTCATCGCGAATAAAGAGCTGGTCTTTCAGAATGAAGAGAAAGATAAACGTGCAGCAGAGTTAGTTATTGCAAATAAAGAGCTGGCCTTTCAAAATGAAGAGAAAGATAAACGTGCGGCAGAGCTTGTCATTGCGAATAAAGAGCTGGCCTTTCAAAACGGAGAGAAAGCTGACCGCGCGGCAGAGCTTGTCATTGCGAATAAAGAGCTGGCCTTCCAAAACGAAGAAAAAGATAAACGTGCCGCAGAGCTTGTCATTGCAATTAAAGAGCTGGCCTTTCAAAACGAAGAGATTTTATATCTTAGCTACTATGACCTATTAACAGGCTTATATAACAGAAGATTTTACGAAGAAGAGTTAAAGAGACTTGATACAACAAGAAACCTGCCTTTAACTATAGTGGTAGGAGATGTGAATGGTTTAAAGCAGATCAATGACTCCTTTGGACATGCTACGGGTGATGAATTGCTGAAAAGATCTGCGGAAGTAATTAAAAGAGGCTGCCGGACTAGTGATATCATTTCCAGAATCGGGGGTGATGAGTTTGTTATTCTATTACCTAATACAGGGGCTTCTGAAGCAGAAATCATTATCAATCGTATCAATGAACTGTCATTACTAGAAAAAGTAGGCTCAATTAATATTTCTATTTCATTTGGTTATGAAACTAAGAATAATGAGGATGGTGAAATTCAAGAAGTATTCAAAAAAGCAGATAAACAAATGTATAATAATAAGTTATTTGAAAGTAATAAAGTAAATTAAATCATTTGATGTTGGCCATGCTATTGCAATGTATATCGGAAAATCAGATGAACTAGCTTACGGACTTTTTTCAGTTCATTCAGATCATTTGTTTTGGATAAGCTATACACCAATTGAAGGAAAACAAGTAAGTGAAAAATATACAGTAGTTCCTGGAGAACTTAAGAGAGCCGCTCCCTGGGAACAAAAAACAAATACTGAGAAAAAAATGCCTTTCCAACGTATTGTCGGAAAGGCATTTTTTTTACTTCTTTTTTTGGATAGTACAGTCTTTTAAAAGCGACTGCGACCAATGCAAGAGATGATCGATCTTCAGCTCTTCGCTTAAATAGAGCTGCGAGTCCTACTCTTCTTCCACAAAGCCATTTTCAACAAGCCATTCATAGGCAACAACTGAAACGCTCTGCCCTTCAATATCAACCTGGTAGTTCAACTCTCTCATAATGTCGCTGTCCAGGTTTTCTGCCAGGCGGGCTGTGATTTCTTCAATTTCAGGATATTCCTCAAATACCTCCTGATTGATCGTCACAGCTATCCGGTATGGCGGAAAGAATAGTTGGTCGTCTTCCAACACGACCAGGTCATAATTTTTGATCGTGGCGTCTGTTTCAAAGGCCATTGAAACATCAACCTGCTCATTGCTCAACGACCGTTGCGTCAAACCCAGATCCATTTGGTTTACTTGGCCGGAACCAAATTCAAAGCCATATGTCTCTTCTACGCCCGGCAAGCCGTCTGAACGATTGGCAAACTCGGCATCGGCAGCCATCGTCAGCTCTCCCGGGTTTTCATTGATATAAGCGGCGAGGTCACTGATGGATTCGATTCCGAGCTCTTCCGCCTGCTCACTTCTCATGACGAGCGCGTAGGTGTTGTTGACTTCCGACATATTCATCCAGTGGATGCCGTTTTCCCTGTCGATTTCTTTGACCTTTTGAAAAGCCTCATCGGGATCGGCGATGGATTCCTCCCCCATATAAGTGAGGAGCGCAGTTCCTGTGTATTCCCACATCAAGTCCACTTGGCCATTTTCCAATGCTGAGCGGACCACACTGCTGCCCAGGTTGTTCATTTGGTTTACTTTGAACCCTTCTTCTACCAATAAGAAAGCGGTCATCTCTGACAATATATATTGTTCAGTAAAGTTCTTGCCCCCTACAGTCACTTCTTTTCCTGTAAATCCTATGCCTGAACAGGCCGACAGGATCATCGTGATAATCAGCAGAGGGATAAGTTTGAGTGAGTTAACCACAAATTCTGATACCTCCTATTCGCTATTGCTAAGCTTTCTCAATACGCCTTGATCCTTTTGGCACAACGACATATTCCACTTTACGCAGTATATAATCAGCCAAAATCGCCAATAAAGTCACAGGAATGGCGCCGGAAATCAGGAAGCCGTTATCAAACAAGCTGATTCCGGTAAATATCCAAACTCCAAGCCCCCCTGCTCCAACCACGTAGGCAAGAGCCGCTGTACCGATATTCAATACGACAGCTGTCCGGATGCCCGCAAGAATTGAGTAAGCTGAATTGGGAAGTTCGATACGGAATAGGATCTGGTGTGGTTTCATGCCCATCCCTTTTGCCGCATCGATCATGTTCTTATCAATGGAGTCGATGCCTGCCACTGTGTTTCTGAAGATTGGCAAAATCGAATAAATGAACAGCGCAAAAACCGCGGTTTGAAAACCGATGCCTAGAATACTGATCATTAATGCAAGGACTGCCAGACTGGGGATTGTTTGCCCCAAATTGGCGATATTGGAAACCAGCCATTCCGCTCGTTTGAATTTCGGCCTGGTGATGAGGATGCCGGCCGGCACCGCCACCAGAATAGCGAGCAGTGAAGAGACAAGCACCAGTACAATATGCTGCCGCAACAACACCAAAAATGTTCCCGATTGCGTGAAGATATAGTCAAAATAATTATTGGAGATCGCCCAGATAAAAAATGCGGCGACCAATACATAAAGCGAGTATCTTACAATATCGCCTATCAACTTTTTACGCTTCACCGAATCACCCTTTCTGGGAGGCGGACATCTTCCCTTTTATTTCATACTGCAAATATTTTTGGATTAAATCGATGGTAATCGTCCCAATATTTTCGCCATCGTCATCTTTTACAATGACTTGATCAGCTTCCTGATTCAACAGCATCGACAAGGTATTGCGCAAATCCTGATGGACATTGATCGTTTTGGTATCTTCGATGTGTTCATCCACCGGACCCAACCCGATGATTTTCCGTAAATTTTCGACAGTGTGCAAGCTTAAACCTTTAATGGCGCGGTCTTTTCCGAAAAACTGGGAAACGAATTCACTTTTCGGTTGCGCCAGCATTTTCGAAGGCGTATCAAATTGCATGATTTTTCCGTCGCGCAACAGCACGATTTTATCCGCCATTTTGATCGCTTCATCGATATCATGGCTGACAAAGAGAATTGTTTTTTTCACTTCCCGTTGGATCTGCAAAAACTCATCCTGTATCTTTTCCCGGATGATCGGATCCAGCGCGCCAAACGGTTCATCCATCAGCATAACCGGAGGATCGGCCGCAAGTGCGCGCACCACGCCGATGCGCTGCTGCTGGCCGCCCGACAATTCATGCGGAAAGCGCTTTCCGTACTCTTTGGCATCCAGCCCGCTCAGATTCATCAAGTACTCGAAGCGTTCCCGCTTGTCTTTTTTGCTCCACCCCAGAAGATCCGGGACAATCATGACGTTTTGCTCGATCGTCATGTTCGGGAAAAGCCCGTTGCTTTGAATGACATAGCCGATCTTTCTTCTCAATTCAATGGGGTCCAGATCCTTGGAGTTTTCACCATTGATAATGATTTCGCCTTCCGTAATGGTCTCCAGCTGGTTGACCATTCGTAACAGCGTTGTTTTCCCGCAGCCTGAGGGGCCGAGCAGCACGACGATTTTCCCTTCTTCAACCGTGAAATCCACATCCTCGATCGCTGTTATATCTTCTCCGAATCTTTTTGTAACATTATGGAATGAAATCATAGACTCACCTCTCTGAAGTTAATCGACCAACGCTTTTGCCGTAAAACGCTTTTGAATGAATAGTAAGATGGAATCCGCAATGATCGCCAGTATCGCGACAGCTACGGAACCGCTGATGATCAAATAATTGTCATTTCTGCTGATGCCTTGTGTAATCAGGACACCAAGACCACCAGCGCCAATGTACGCGGCGATGACCGCTATTCCGATATTCATGACAACTGCGGTCCGGATACCCGCCATAATGACTGGCAATGCATTCGGAATCTCGACACGCAACAAACGCTGATGCGTTTTCATGCCCATACCGATTGCAGCATCGCGCATTTCCGGATTGACATTCTTGATTCCCGTATACGTATTGCGGATGATCGGCAGCTGTGAATACAACACCAGCGCCACAAAAGCCGGTACAAATCCAATTCCCTGGTTGATAAGAGAAAAGATCGGAATCATCACCCCAAAAAGTGCAATGCTTGGAATCGTCAATGTAATAGAAGCAATTTGAAGAACTGTGTCTGCAAGGTATTGGTTCGTGGTCAAGTAAATGCCGAGCGGAATGCCAATCAGGAGCGCAACGATAATTGCCAATGAAACAAGAATGGCATGGTCAATTGTCAGCTCCAAAATACGAGGCGCGTTCACCTCAAGAAACCGGGCCCAATTTTCCATTAAAACACCTCCCTTCTATGGCCAGAGCAACACTGGCGACAGGTGATTTCGTGAAAGCACCTTCCACGAAACCACTCCCTTTCTTCTATAATATAACATGTACTTCTTTAAAAAGACTGATTTTTCTGATATCTTTGAACTTTTATGGTAACATCA
This sequence comes from Planococcus sp. (in: firmicutes), assembly GCA_035461005.1. Classification (GTDB taxonomy): domain Bacteria; phylum Bacillota; class Bacilli; order Bacillales_A; family Planococcaceae; genus Planococcus. Next base: position 5,081 of record DATHVZ010000178.1, read on the forward strand.
GTAGCATAGAAAAGATGATCGATGATGTGCATCGCCTGCTACTCTTTTTCACGGATTTCCTTACCTTTGTCTTTGCCCCGTAATTTCAAGATGACTAAGGCGGTGATTGAGCCGCCGATCAATCCCATGATCATGTCGATCATCGTGTCGTCCGGATCGCGGCCCTGTGCAGTGAAACTGAATAATTTATCACCCGCAAACTCCAGCAATTCCCAGGCAGCCGCAGCAGCCAGGGAAAAGGAGATCATGTAAAGCGCGACAAAAGAGTTCGGGAGATTGGAAGCCCCACCATTGCGGAGCTGCTGGCGTAGGATCATCCAGCTGGCGTAGCCGATCCAGATGCCCGAGTAAATGTGGAGGAAATCATCGAAATGCTTGATTTGGTAGCCTCCTCCGAACGTGCCGACAACTACCGAGAAAAAAATAAAGATGTAGACGATGCTTGCGAAAATGGATGGCAGCGGATAATGGAAGCGCCTTTGCACCAGCGCGATGGCCAATGTGACCGCAATGGTCATAAGGCCCATGAACACTTTTGTCCCATTGCCCTGGGTATACATGTAATAGACGCCCGCCACCAATGAGGCCTGAACGGACCAATAAACAATCCGCTCCACAGCGAGTGCCCGCCTGTTCTGCATGGATTTCATGTTCATCCTCCCCTCCGGCCTGACCTGTCTTCTGTTGCTCTTGTTATATGTATTCAACAAACTTCAGGAATACCCTGTCGCCTTGTGCTCAATGCTGTGAATATTTTAGTGAAGAAAGGAGAATTCAGCCATGAAAACATTTGTGAGGGTTTTGATCATCGTAACAGTGCTAATCGTAATCGGTGTCATAGCTGTCTTATATGCCATTTACAATTCGGATCCGGCGCAACAGGAAGTATTGGAGGAAAAAACCTTCGACGCAGAGATCGAAGACATGGAAATTATGGTGCAAAATTCCCGCGTGGATTTTCTGCCAAGCGATGACGGCACTTCCCGCGTCGTGCTTACAGGAAATAGCGATGACTTCATGTTGAAGACTGACATTTCAGGCGCCCGTTTGGTCGTTGAAGTCGAAGACCGGTCCGGATTTTTCAACTTCGGCTTTAACCGCTCCTCCACGCTGCAAGTCTATGTTCCGGCAAACGGTCTCGCGTCGCTCGTTGTAGACAGCACAAACGGTGCCATTAATGCGAAAGATATCGGAGCCGCTGAACTATCGCTTGAAGCGAATAATGGCCGCATTGAATTGGAAGCGGTCGAAAGCGAAAGTGTCAATGTCGAAACAGCTAATGGCCGGATTGAGCTGACAAACGTGGAAGCCGACATTACAGTCCGCGCTTCGAACGGCCGCATCATTTTTACGGATGTGTCGGGTGAGCTGCAGGCGAAGGCCAATAACGGCCGCATTGATTTGACTGTCGACACGCTCGATTTCCCCGTCGACCTTGAAACGAATAACGGACATATTGAAATCCACACCGAAAACGAGCCAGCCAATGCCCGCATTGAGGCGCGCGTCGATAACGGAAGCATTGATGTGTACGGACAAGATTCAAGAGAGGTCAGTTTCGGCAACGGCGACGTGCTGGTCAAGCTTGTTTCGAATAACGGCCGCATTGTTGTGGAATGAAAGGAGTGGAATCGGTTGGTAATGAAACTCAAAAAATTGCTTTTGCCGGACAACAGGGAGTTTTCTTATATAGAAGCCGGTGATCCGCTCGGCATCCCGCTCATTTTGCTGCACGGCCTCGGCGATTCCTGCCGGACATTCGAAAGGCTGCTGCCGCATTTCCCCGGCCGTGTTCGCGCCATCGCTTACACCCAGCGCGGCCACGACGGCATCCTTCTACCTGAAATGTCCTACAGGACCCAGGATTTCGAAGCGGATTTGCTGCTGTTCATGAATGCCGCAGCCATCCAGAAAGCCTTCATCTTAGGGGCATCGAGCGGCGGGTTTGCCGCAAGGAAATTCGCGGCACGCCATCCGAAGCGGGTTCTCGGGCTCATCCTGTTGGGTGCCCCTTCCACGCTCGGCGACAAACCGGACATCGTCAAAATGCAGGAATCCACTTTGTCCCAGTTAAAGGATCCCGTCTCACTGGCGTTTATCAAAAGTTTCACCGAAGGCCTTATCACCAAACCCGTCCCTCCAGAATTCCTGGAGATGATGTACAGTGAATCGCAAAAAGTGCCGGCACGCGTCTGGAAAGAAGCCGGCGAAGCCTTGCTGAAAGAGAAATTCCCAGGCCAGCTCCACCAGGTGAAAGCCTCCGCGCTCATTGTCGTCGGCGGCAAGGACACCATCGCTTCGCGCAGTGACCAGGAAAAACTTGCGAGCGCCATCGCAGTTTCCCGCCTCACCATTTTCCCGCAGCTCGGCCACATGCTGTACTGGGAAGACCCCCAAAAAATTGCACAAGAAATTACTTCTTTTGTCGACGAGGTCTGGATGGGGCCCGATTCAGCAAAATTTGAATACGAATAAAAACTGACTAACCAGGAGGCGAATGAAAATATGGCTCACACGAAACAGACCATCTTTATCAATGCTCCACTTGAAAATGTCTTTCGCTATACCATCAACCCTGAAAACTGGGCACACTTCTACAATAACCTGTCTTCTCCGAAAAAAATTGACGGAACCGGTGATCTCGGCACCGTGGTGGAAACCGATTACGCCATCATGGGCTTGCATTTCCCGGTAACCATTCAAGTTACAGAATGTGAAGTCACGGACCGCACCGCAAAATGGACCGGCATGGTGAGCGGCAGCCTCAATGCCAGACATTCCAGCTACTACGAAGCGAAAGACTTGGGCACCGAGCTCACCTTTGAAATCGAAAGCTATATTCCAGATGACTTGTTCGGCAAAATCACGGACCGGCTCATCTACGAACGGATGGACAGAAAATCCGCCGCCCACTCACTGGAAAATGTCAAAATGATTTGTGAAAATCCGGAATAGGCAAAAAAGGAAAGCCAGCTTCTCAGCGGGCTTTCCTTTTTTCGTTTGAAAATCGCATCCCTCTTTTCTTAGCATCAGATATATTTCAACTAAATAAATTGAATATTACCAATAATGAGATAATAGTGTTATTCTTTAGATGCTAATGTTTGTTTAAAGGTGCTTATGTCATTGGATGCATGTCGCTAATCAATTGAAAAGGAGGAAAAGCAGTGACTATTTTTGAAGAAAAGCAACCCGCAGTATCCGTGGAAAAGTTGGAATGGATGTATGAACAGATGGTGAAGATCCGTTACTACGAAGATCAGATGGTGGAAGCATACACCGAGGGCAAAACGCCTGTATTCAATATCGGGGCGGGCCCTGTCCCAGGTGAGATGCATTTGGCAACCGGACAGGAACCCGCTGCAGTCGGCATCTGTGTCCACTTGACGAAAGATGATACCGTGACCGCTCCCCACCGTCCGCATCATCACGCCATTGCGAAAGGCGTCGATTTGAAGAAGATGACCGCGGAAATTTTCGGCAAGGAAACCGGCCTTGGAAAAGGCAAAGGCGGCCATATGCATCTGTTTGATCCCGAAGTGAAATTCTCTTGCGGGGGCATTGTCGGGGCGGGTATCCCCCATGCCGTCGGCGCGGCAATGGCCAGCAAAATGAAAGGAAATGACTCGGTGGCTGTGGCATTCATCGGGGAAGGTGCGGCCAATGCCGGTTCTTTCCACGAATCGCTCAATCTCGCCGCTGTCTGGAATTTACCGCTCATTCTGGTCGTGGAAGATAATTCCTACGGCATTTCTGTGCCGAAAAAAGCGGCAACTTCCGTCGAATCGAATGACTTGCGGGCATCCGCCTATGGCATTGCCGGCGCCTATGTGAAAGACAATGATCCGATTGCCATGTACAAAGCGGCAGAAGAAGCGATTGCCAGAGCACGCAACGGCCAGGGACCGACCATCATCGAAATCGAGACCTACCGTTATTTGGGCCATTTCCAGGGAGATCCGGAATTATACCGGGACCCAGCGGAAGTGCCTGGGCTTCGCCAGAAGGATCCAATCGAGAAACTGAGAAAGATGCTGTCCGAATCCGAGAGCGTCAGCGAAAAGGATCTGGAAGCAATGGAAACTCGCGCAAAACAAGAAGTTGATGAAGCGTACCAGTTTGCGAGAGACAGCAGCTATCCTGATCCGGAAGCCGCGCTGAATGATGTATTCAACTCATAAAACCCGAAAGGAGCCGATCTATTGTGGAAACAGCAAAAAAACGAATGCTAACCGGCAATAAAGCGATGGCGGAAGCGATTGCGCAGGAAATGAAAAGAGACTCGAATGTTTTTGTCCTGGGAGAGGATATCGGAAAATACGGAGGAATCTTTGGTTCCACCCAAGGGTTGATTGACCAGTTCGGACCCGAGCGGGTGCTTGATACACCTATTTCCGAAACAGCCTTTATCGGTGCAGCCATTGGCGCCGCGGCGGAAGGAATGCGGCCGATTGCGGAATTGATGTTCGTCGACTTTTTTGGCGTCTGTATGGACCAGATTTATAACCAGATGGGCAAAATCCAATATATGTCGGGCGGCAATGTCAAATTACCGATGGTTCTGATGACAGCGGTCGGCGGAGGCTATCGGGATGCGGCCCAGCATTCCCAGACGTTGTATGCGACGTTTGCCCATATGCCGGGGATGAAAGTGGTCGCGCCGTCCAATCCTTACGATTTGAAAGGCATGATGGTGTCCGCAATCCGAGATGACAATCCGGTCGTGTTCATGTTCCATAAATCGCTGCAGGGACTGGGCTGGATGAAGCAGCTTGATGTCGCCGTCGACCATGTGCCGGAGGAATCCTACACTGTTCCGCTCGATAAAGCAAAAGTTGTCCGGGAAGGAAAAGACGTGACGATCGTCGGCATCCAAATGATGACGCATTATGCTGTCGAAGCGGCGGAACGCCTTGCCAAAGAAGGCATCGAGGCGGAGGTGATCGATTTGCGGTCACTGGCACCGATTGACAAAGACACAATCATTGAATCCGTTAAGAAAACACATCGCCTCCTCGTGGTGGATGAAGATTATCTGTCCTATGGCATGACGGCGGAAGTTTCCGCGATTGTCGCGGAAGAAGCCTTCTTTGAAATGGAAGCACCGATCAGCCGGCTGGCCATTCCGGATGTGCCAATTCCTTACAGCGGGGTTCTGGAAGACTTCGTGATTCCGGGGCCGAATAAAATTTATGAGCACGTGAAAAAAATGATGGCGGAAGCTTAACAGTGATAATGGAGGTGGTGGCATGATCGAAGTCCGATTGCCGCAGTTGGCGGATGGTGTGGAAGAAAGTTTGATGGTGCTCTGGTTTGTATCGGTTGGCGATTTTGTGGAAAAGGGAGATCCACTGGTCGAAGTCCAGACGGAAAAAGCCGTTTCTGAAATCACAGCCGAAAGCAGCGGCACCATCCAGAAAATCGCGGTCCAAAGAGGCGACTCTGCAAAAGTTGGAGCCGTGCTGGCAACAATTGATCCAGACGGGGTTCCCGGGAAACAAGCAGCCGCACAGGATGAAGCGCCAGCAGACGAAACGGCCACGGAAACGGCGGCCACTGGCCAAGAACCCAGCTCTTTCGTCCGGGTTTCGCCGAGACTCCGAAGGCTTGCAAAAGATCTTGGCGTCAATTTGGATACGGTAAAAGGATCAGGACCCAATGGCAGCATCACGGAAGAAGATATCCGGGATGAAGCGGGGCTTTGAAACATTGGGCTGGTACGTTTAAAACGGCAACAAATTTGGCCAAGACGGTAAGGTTCTTGTGAGCCGGAAATGACATTCAAATACGAATAAAATCCAAACCAACCGCCATTCCGAAAAGGAAGGGCGGTTGGTTTGGATGGAGTGTAAATTGTCTTGTATGTTTGGGATTGTTTGGTCGCATTTTCAAGGAAAGCAGTTGATTTATAAAGCTTGATTTCCTCCCAAATATAAGTAAAGTATGAAGTAAATCTGCTTAGGGGTGAGACGGATGTATTACAAATATGATGGTGGAGAATTATATTATGAAGTTTCCGGCCAGGATAACAGCGTGACATTAGTATTTTTACACGGCGTTGCGATGGATCATAGAACTTTCGATTCCCAGGTTGCTGAACTGCAAAATCACTACAAAGTCATCGCAGTAGATTTACCTGATCATGGATTGTCTTCCCGCCTGGACCGCAGTCTGCCTTATTCCAAAACGTGTGCACATATAATTGCCGACTTATTGGATCATTTAAATATTGACAAAGCAATTTTAGTCGGCCAGTCACTTGGCAGTTTTATTGTGTCCCATGCCGCCAGTTTATATCCGAATAAAGTGCTGGCTACCATTCATATCGGGGGCGGCGGACTTTATCCTAAATCCAGTTTTTTACTAAAGGCAGTCAATCCTTTCATTGCCCCGTTGATTACGCTGATTCCAGCTCAATACATGTTTAAAATGTTCGCGGACCACAAAGCATTAAAACCGCAGACAAAAGCCTATTTGATAAAAACAACAGCCCGATCAGGAAAGTCTGTAATCATACAACTTACAAAAGCTATGATAGTGGATATGGTGGAAGGAATATCCGCTTCGATTCAACAGCCCACCTTACTTTTATATGGAGATCATGAAGCGGCCTATGTAAAACGTATGAATATCAAATTCCATTCCACTCTGAATAACAGCAGACTCACCATCATAAAAGATGCCCACCATATTGCCAACCAGGATAATCCGGACGCCTTTAATAATGAAGTAATCAATTTCATTTCAGATATAACAACCTAATTCCAGGCACAGAATACATTTTTGCCCACTGCAAAAGGCACCTCTTTGCTCAATTCCGACGGCAATCATATAAAAGCGAAAAAACCGCCATTTCTTTTTCGGAATGACGGTTTTTGTTTGTATTTGATTGGTTCACTTCGCCCTTAAGTTTCCTTAGTCCTACCACCAGTTCTCCCCCCTGTGTGCAGTTCAATTTACGGGTGTATGGAGTTCTGAAAAATATACAGTTTAAATAAATCAAGCCCAGATAAGACAAATCTGCTGTTTAGGCGGGCTCCGGTTTTATTCATAGTCCATAATAAATGTGTCAGAAAAAAACAAATAGTATAATAATCTCATTTTCAGAATATTTGTAGAATTATTGTTTAATTAATATTAAAATTACAAACATTGGGATAGAAATGGTTACAAGGAGGCGTGATAGACGAACTACAACTATCCTAACGGTGGCTACAAAAAAATCTGAACACAAAGGGGCAGACACGAATGCAGCAGAAGTTTAAGCGGTTTTCGATCTACGCGTTAATTTTCCTATTGGCAATTTCATCATTCGGCGGACAGGGGTTTGCTAACTCACCTACACCTGCATCATCACCGGCGACATTGCATCTTGATGAAGGTGCAACTGAATTAGAAGAACTGACAGTCATTGTTGAACTGGACGCGGAATCGATTTTACAGGCAAAACACAAAGGAAAGAGTCAAAGTGAACAATTCTTAAGCGAGGAGCGCGACCGGGTTCTTGCGGAATTGCAGGAAGACGGCGTTTCAGTTGAGCTGATCCAGGAGTACGATACCGTATTCTCCGGCTTCTCGATTGAAATCGCTTCAAGCGATCTAAATACATTAGCGGAAATCGCAGGCGTTAAAGCGATTTATTCCAACCAGGAGTACTTGGTCACTCCGTTCGATGCGGAGTCGATCGATCCTGAACTTTACAGCCCGCAAATGTTGGACAGCGCACCGTTCATC
>DATHVZ010000179.1:0-1580 GCA_035461005.1 Planococcus sp. (in: firmicutes)
CTATTAACCACCTATATCCTAAGGGCCATTTTGATCGGGTTAATTCCCTTTGCGCTGAACCTCTGGACGATCTATGTCATCCTCGTATTCCTGAGTGTCGCCAAAGCTTTTTTTGGACCGGCATCGATGACATATGTGACGATGATGATTCCGATCGAACAGCGCAAACGGTTCAATTCCATCCGGTCGTTTTCCACTTCAAGTGCCTTTATCATCGGACCTGCATTTGCCGGTGCGTTGGCGGTACTGACCAATCTGGACGTGACGCTATGGATCAATGCGGTGTTCTTTTTGCTGGCGGCCGCTCTTCTATATGTCCTGCCGGAAAAAGAAGTGATCGAACCCGGAAGTGCTCCGCCTTTGACGGTGTCACAGGTGGCAAAGGACTTTACGGTGGTGTCTCAGTTCATGAGGGACAATAAATACGTGTCAGCCATCTATCTAGGGTTTATCGCCATCATGCTGTTTTCGTATGCGATGGACACGCAGGAAGTCGTATTTACGCAACAAGTGATCGGACTTTCCGAACTGGACTATGGATTGCTGATCAGTATAACGGGAATCGGTTCGGTCGCTGGGGCATTGCTGCTGTCGATCATCGCCAATCGAATCTCGATCCAGCAGATGATTGCAGTGGGGCTGATTCTGACGACTGCGGGATATGTGGTTTATGCCTTCTCCTGGTCGTTTCTTTCCATTACAGTCGGTTTCGTGATCCTTGGCTTTTTCAACGTATTTCTCAATGCGGGGATCCTGACGTTCTATCAAAACAATGTTCCGGTTTCCGTTATGGGCAGGGTCACCAGCATTTTTCAGTTGATCCAGAGTGTTTTTCAAGTGGTCTTTATTTTGATGATCGGCCTGTTGGCGGATATTGTCTCGTTGCGGCTGACGATTGTGGCGCTCGCTTTGATCATGTTGGCGACCGCATTTGTTTACATCTTGGCTGTTTTGAATCCACGGTATTCGGGCTGGTATCAAGAAGAGTTGAAGGAAGAACTGGCCAAATAATTCTTCAAGGAGGATGGGGTGCGATGAGTGAGTATGATTCAAGTCCACGAAATGATTTAATCGGTGACATTTTAAAGGAATATACAAAAACAGGCGGCATGGACAATTTGCCGGGTGCAGGCAAGCCGCTGCCGGCGGAATATTTTTCGGGGGATCTTTTCCAGCACTTTCAAAGAATTGCAAATGAGGCTGGGCATAAACCGCATTGGTTGAAGCTGCAGCACGACATCCGGGACGGCATCCAGGAAGCGATTGTTCTGGATAGTAAGAAAAAGCGAAGCGATGTGCAACTAAAGGTTGCGCTGCTCAACGATAAAATTCATGAATTCAACCAAATCTGCCCGACGCCGCTGCAAAAAGGCTCCGTAAGAGCGGAAAACTTGGATGCGGCTCTGGAGCGATGGAAATGATTTCCGAGTCGAAACAAAAAAGGGAGCTGTCCAAATGAGGATTCAACTCATCCGTAACGCCACAATAAAAATTGAATACGGCGGCAAGAAGTTTCTGATCGATCCGTTTTTAGGCGAAAAAGGAGCGTACCCGCCTTTTTCGAATTCAGCCCGGCAAGA
>DATHVZ010000180.1:0-2105 GCA_035461005.1 Planococcus sp. (in: firmicutes)
CTCCACAAACTGCGGATTCATCGTTCATATAATTCCGTGTTCCCGATAGAAACGCCTGACCTTTGGGTTGCTGAGCAATGGCTCATGCATCTGCAGGACCCAGATTCCTGGCTTGACGTTGCCTTCGAGCACCGTGAGCTGGTCGTTACTGTCCAGTAATACATCCCACCCCACATAGGGTAGTTGCGGGAATTTTTCGGCAACCTCAAGAATGCGTTGTTTAATATCTGACCATCCTGGGATCTGGATGCCCTCAATATTTTCTTGGGTGTCGGGATGTTGAGCATGCCAGACCAGATCGTTTCCGCGCAGATACGGCGAGGCAGGACCCAATTGACCGGTTTCCAAGTCAATGCGCGCGCTAATTCCACCCTTATCTAAATTATCGACAGGCATGGATTTAGTCGTCCCGAAGCGATGTATGGCTGCCGCGACGAAGGGTCTTTCCGTCTCGCTATCCCACATGGTCACGATGCGGATGGTATTCACGCTTCCAGGAAAAATATTTTGGGCGTATTCAGACTGCTTTACAGCTTGCTGAATTAGATACGCATTCAGCTTCAAAACGCGATTTTTTAGATTTTCCCGATTAATCTGATTTCCGCTCAAACTTAAGCCGCCCGATTTTGCCGATAACAGCAACACCCCATCCCCGCCCGATCCCTTGATTGGTTTCAGGACCACCTCGTTACCGTTATTACAGTGTTGTATAAGTTCATCGAGACTATCGATTGTTCCTTGCAAGGGGCGTATCCGCCCATGGAATATCTGGGCGTGGATTTTCGGCACATAGTGATGGTCGTTGAAGGCCATCGATGCGGCAAAAACAAGCTTGTCCTGTAAGACGTGTTTATACCAGCCGTTTATATGGCCTGGTTTGAGGAAGCGCGCCATATCGGGCAGATAGTCATGTACGGCATCGGGCTCTTTGTCCCGGAGACCATACAGGACGTAGGATTCGCTCATTAGGCCGTAGCGCCAGATGCGTAATTTTTCCCTTAAAGTGAGGTCCTTGTGCGGGTGGTTGATCTCTTCCCGGACCATAATTGCCAAGCTCCTAAACCATTCGTGATATGACTTAAGGCGCCAGTCCAACGCGTGGAAGTAGTTGTCGAGTGTGCTCATGACGTTGTTCCTTAATGGTCGTGTATTTTGGCAAGACTGCTTTGAAAACTGAGCTGATCCGCTTGCGTGGATTTTCTCTGGACTCCCTCGCGCTAATTCTGCTGGTAGAACTTGCGCACCCTAGGGTCTCGCAGCAGGGGCGCATGAACCTGCAGGATGCGGAGGTTGCTGCGGTGGTTGCCTTCAATAATTTTCAGCGTGCCATTGTGGTCAAGCACGATGTCCCACCCGACATAGCGCCAATAGGGGAATGCGCGTGCGATGTTGAGCAGTTGGCGATGAGCGGCAGGCCAATTAGGGATGCAGGCGCCTGCGATACGCTCTCCAGTATCGGGATGGTCGTCGCGCCACTCGAGTTTCCTGGTGGTCGGATACGTGACTGCTTTGGACATTTCACCGGTTGCTAGATCAACCGCAGCGCAGAATCCGCCTTGAGTGAAGTTGTCGACAGGGAATGATTTGGCGCTGCCGAAGCGATGTGAAGCCATCGCTATAAATGGTTCGTCGCTGTCAGGGTCCCACATTGTGAGCACGCGGACCGTGTTCGTCGTCCGTGGATAGATTCTTGCCGCGTAGTCGGCCTGCTCGACCTTTTCCTGGATGAGATACCGGCCGAGCCGTTCGATCATGCGGACAAGTTCGTCGGCGTTCGTACGCACACCGTTGCGGAACAGTTCACCCTCAATAGCCGCAATCACAATGATGCCGCTTCCGCCGCCGCCATCAAGCGGTTTCAAAACGATGTTGTTTCCAGCCATGCACCAATCAACCACGTCCTGTGGCGAGCGCATTTTCGGATTCTGCACGAGGCTTTGAAATTTCTTGTTGATCAGTAACGCATAGGACTTCGGGATGTTCTGCTGGAACGGCCGCATCATGGCGTCGAACATGACCTTGTTATTAAGTAGCGTTGTATAGGCGCCGTTCATCCTGGCTTTGGTGTAGCGGTCCCAATCATTGACATAGTCGCTCATGGCATG
>DATHVZ010000181.1:0-3473 GCA_035461005.1 Planococcus sp. (in: firmicutes)
GACCGATACTCCAAGCGGGATGCCCATCCAAAGAATCCAAGGACGCGCTTTGCCGTGCTTCGATTTAGTGCGATCCACCAGCGTGCCCATTCCAAGATCCGTCACGCCGTCAAACAACCGGGCAACGAGCATCAATGTCCCCACCACACCTGCGGAAATCCCCGCTACGTCCGTGTAATAAAATGTCAGAAATGTCCCCACCAATGTCCAGACGAGGATAACCCCAAAGAACCCTGTGCCGTAGCTCATCATTTCCTTATGGTCAGGCACTTCCCCCTGTACAGCTTCCGCGATGACTTTTTGCCGCTCTTCTACTATCAATCTCAATTCCCCCCATCAAAGCTGGCCGCCTATCATACCAACCGGTTAGTATAATAATTATTGTATCGTTTACTGTCAGATAATTCAATCACTTAATTGAAATGAAAAAACCGCGAATCCATTTCAGGACCGCGGTTTTCTTGGTTCATTTTACAACATTTTCTCCAAAGCCATTTTTGCTTCGACTGAGGTTTTTTCATCCACTTGGATGCGGTTGAGAACTCGTCCCTCAACCAATTCTTCCAAAATCCACGTGAGATGCGGCAAATCGATGCGATTCATCGTCAAACACGGGCACATGAACGGATTCAAACTTACGATGTCCCGGTCCGGGAAGTCCGCGGCCAGGCGGTTGACGAGGTTCATTTCCGTGCCGATCGCCCATTTCGAACCGGGTTCGGAGGCTTCGATCATATCGATGATGTATTTGGTGGACCCAGCATAGTCCGATGCGCTAACCACTTCGTACGTGCATTCCGGGTGCACCAGAATGTTGCGGTCCGGCTCTTTTTCCCGCAAGTTGTCGATATGTTTCGGCAGGAAGTTCATATGAACCGAACAATGGCCTTTCCACAGAATCACTTGCACGTCTTCCACGGCGCATTGCAGCTCTAGCTTTTGCTTGATTGGATCCCAGACTGCCATTTGTTCCAATGGAATTCCGAGCTTCACGGCGGTATTGCGGCCGAGATGCTGATCCGGTAAAAACAGCATGCGCTGCTTTTGGGCGAGTGCCCATTCGACCATTTCTTCCGCATTGGAACTTGTCACTGTCGCCCCGCCATTGCGGCCGACAAACGCTTTGATGGCAGCTGTCGAGTTCACATACGTCAATGGAACAATCGTATCACCGTATAGCCTCTGCAGTTCCTGCCAGGCGCGTTCAGTTTGATCGATATTGGCCATATCCGCCATCGAGCAGCCTGCCCGCATGTCCGGCAATAGGACTGCTTGGTGCGGTGCAGTCAAGATATCAGCTGTTTCCGCCATGAAATGAACCCCGCAGAACAGGATGAAATCTGCGGTTTGCTGCCCGGCAATCTGCGATAATTGCAGCGAGTCGCCCTTCACGTCAGCATATCGGATCACTTCGTCTTTCTGGTAATGATGTCCAAGAATATATAAGCGTTCTCCTAGAATTGCCCGCGCCCGTTTTGCACGCTCGTGCAACTCTTCGGTTGGCGTTTGTAAATAACTTGCCGGCATCGCGTCGGCCATTTGTAATTCTTCAAATAAAGAAGTCATTGAATGATCGCCTCCTTATGGGATATGGAAAGATTCATGCTGATGTCGATATTCGATACGCTGTGCGTCAATGCGCCGATGGAAATCACGTCGACTCCGGTGTTTCGGTATTCCGAGAGTTTTTCCAAATCAATTCCGCCCGAAGCTTCTGTTCGGATACTCGATGGCACGAGCTGCGCCCAACGGATCATCGTTTCCGGCGTCTGGTTATCGAACATGATCACATCCGGCCTTGCGGCGATTGCTTCTTGCAATTGTTCTTCTGTTTCCACTTCCACTTCAATCATGATCATATGGCCAAGCGCTGCGCGGACTCTTTCCACAGCTTTCGTGATCGATCCCGCAGCCGCGATATGATTGTCTTTCAGCATGACGGCATCGTAAAGTCCGTTTCGGTGGTTAAAACCACCACCTGCGCGCACGGCATATTTCTCAAACATCCGAAGGCCCGGGGTGGTCTTGCGCGTGTCGACAATACGCGTATGAGTTGAATCCAACGCTTCCACACATTTTGCGGTCAATGTCGCCACCGCACTCATGCGCTGAATCAAGTTCAGCAGCACGCGTTCACCCGCGAGCAAAGAGGCCACCGGTCCGGTAATGCGAACAATCGCTTCGCCCGCACGAACTCGGTCGCCGTCACGTTTCAGCAGCTCGACTTCCACAGACCGGTCGAGCAAACCGTAACCCCAATCGAAGCACATCAAACCAGCTACGACCCCGTCCTCTTTCATACGGACAATGGCTTCACCGGTATCCGTGTCGTCAAAAAGAACCGATGAAACGTCACGGTCTCCGATATCTTCCAGCAAAAAACGCTTTAATTCTTCTTCAACTTTCAAACGATTCATATGACTGTCTCCTTGGATTGAATTTTTCGCTCACGGATGCACACACCACGACTGGATAATTCGATAACTTTTCCGGTCCATTCTTCTCTTGGGCTCGGGAAATCGACTCGGTAATGAACACCGCGGCTTTCTTTTCTCATGGATGCGGCAGTGGCAATAAGGCTGCTTGCGGTTGCACGGTGAATCCGGGAAATCTCTTCATTGGAATAACTCTGAAGGGCGTAAGGCTGTAACGGATGTTCTTCCAAGAATTTAGTTAATTCTTCCGGATCTCTGAGAATACCGGCAAAACGGGTCATTTTTTCTTTCAAATGCTCGTTATCAAGCGGCTCAAGTTGCGGATAGACAGGACGAAGTTGCGCTTTGGGCTCCAAAAATTGCGCTTCGCCCTGAATCCGCCCGGCAAGGCGCTTGCCAAAAACAAGTCCTTCCAATAAGGAGTTGCTCGCGAGCCGATTGGCGCCGTGGACACCGGTTGACGCCACTTCACCGATGGCATGAAGGCCGGGAATGGAAGTCGTACCCCAGCTGTCGGTTTTCACGCCGCCCATATGAAAATGAGCGCCAGGACGAACGGGCATCAAACTATCGGCCGGGTCGATGCCATAATTGCGGCAGTTTTCATAAATGGACGGGAATCTCACGTCGAAATCATTCAAATGCCTGGCGTCGAGAAAAACCGGGCCGCTTCGTTGCCAATGCCACTCGATGGTCCGCGCGACCACATCACGCGGGGCCAATTCGAGAAGCGGATGAATGCCCTCCATGATGCGCCTGCCGTTGCCATCGACCAATAAAGCGCCTTCCCCGCGAACGGCTTCGGAAACGAGGCCGCACGATCGGCCTTTCAGTGTGAGAACGGTCGGGTGAAATTGAACGAATTCCAAGTCTTCGAGCACTGCACCTGCATGATAAGCAAGAGACAATCCGTCGCCTGTTGCAACCGATGAGTTGGAAGTCTGGCTGTACAGTTGGCCGATGCCGCCTGTTGCCAGCACAACATGTTGCGCACGTATTACAGAGCGTCTGCCGAAACCGTCACTCACAAGAACACCC
>DATHVZ010000182.1:0-6228 GCA_035461005.1 Planococcus sp. (in: firmicutes)
GTCAGGATGCCCATCAGAATCCCGGCGCCGAACATGATGCTGCCAATAATGACGAAGTTACGGATATACGTGTCCGCAATCCGGTCGTAAGCAGATGTTTCTACAGCACCGCCCTGCATGGACAGCCAAGTGTCCGCCAAAGCCGTGCCGAAAAATGCGCTGGTGAACATCAAAAACAAACCTGCGACAACAAATAGAGACGAAACGATACTCAATTTCCTGTAATGTGCACTCACGATGTGTCCTCCTTTCGGTCAGTTATTCTGAGGCTTGGGCAATTGCCTGCCCCGAAATACGTCCAAAAAACAAACAATGGCTGCGCCAAGCCAGTCCTGCCAATCCAGCTCCCACCACAATTGCGTCAAACTCCACTCCTGTTTCCCCCTTGTTGAATGAACCATGTCGTTTCTTCCATCCTAGCATGAAGGAATGGAAAATTATAGATATCTCCCGCTATTTTCTGATTGTTCCATCAATTATTTTTCATGCAAAAAAACCGCAGCCGATTCATGGCTGCGGGCGCTAGTTTTTATCTCATGTACTTTCGTTGAAATTCGGAAATGCTTTCATATTCTTCTGCCAAGAGCCTCGACATCCGGATATAGATGGGCAAAAGTTCCCGGTAGACATTGCTCGCCGCCTCTTCCGGGTAATGCGTATGGGTGCTGCCGATCATTTCGGAAACGATGCCGAAATCCTCGATTTCTCCGGTAGCATACATCCCAAGGACCACTGCACCAAGACACGAGCTTTCAAAACTTTCCGGAATGATGACCGGCTTGTCGAAGACGTCTGCCAGCAACTGCCTCCATAATTCTGAGCGGGCAAATCCGCCTGAGGCCTGAATGCGCACCGGCTCACCAGTTAACTCTTCCACTGCAAGCAGCACCGTATACAGATTAAAGACAATGCCTTCGAGTACAGAGCGGATCATATGCTGTTTCTGATGATGGATGCTGAGCCCGAAAAACGAACCTCTGGCATTGGCGTCCCAAAGTGGGGCACGCTCCCCTGTCAAATAGGGATGGAACAGCAGTCCGTCTGCTCCAGGGGAGACGGTTGCAGCGATTTTCGTCAACACATCATACGAATCGATTCCGAGCCGTTTGGCCGTTTCCACTTCAGACGAAGCGAATTCATCACGGAGCCAGCGTAGAATAATGCCACCGTTGTTGACAGGGCCACCGATTACCCAGTGGTCTTTTGTTAACACGTAACAAAACGTCCGGCCTTTCGGATCGGTCTTCGGCACCGGGGAAACCGTACGGATGGCTCCACTCGTTCCGATGGTCACCGCAATCACGCCGGGGTCGATGGCGTTGACTCCCAGATTGGCCAGCACGCCATCGCTCGCCCCGACGATAAACGGGACGTCTTGCCGAATGTCCATGAAAGCTGCAAATTCCGGAGCCATTCCAGTGAGTTGATGAGTGGTCGGAACCAGCTGTGGAAGTTTATCCTTTGTCACCCCTGCCAGCTCAAGAGCGCCTTGGTCCCAATCGAGCTGCTCCAGGTTAAACAAACCCGTTGCAGAAGCAATCGAATGATCCTCCACATATTCACCAAAAAATTTATGGAAAATAAAACTCTTGATGCTGATGAACTTTGCCGCTTCTCTGCAAATTTCCGGCTTCTCGTCTTTCAGCCAAACCAATTTCGACAAAGGCGACATGGCATGGATCGGAGTACCGGTCCGCAAATAGATTTCATGCCCGTCCATGTCCTCTTTTATGCGCTCCGCATGTTTTGAACTTCGCGTGTCCGCCCAGGTGATGCTGTTGGTCAGCAGCGCTCCTGAAGCGTCCACTGCAATCAGGCTGTGCATTGCGGAGCTGAAAGAGACCAGTTTCAATGATTGCCCGCTGATGCCGCTCTCCCTGAGTGTTTCCCGAACGGATGTCAGTACGGCCCGGAAAATCTCTTCCGGATCCTGCTCAGCCGTCAATTGATTCGGGGTGTGCAGCGGATAGAAAACTGTGTGGCTTGCCAAGATTTTTCCCGGTTTATTGAACAGCACGGCTTTTGTGGAAGTGGTCCCAACATCGACTCCTAGATAATAGGCTTGTTCAGGCATAATATTCCTCCTTTATATAGAAGATAAAGAAACTTGAAATCAATACTACCACGAAACCCGTAAGACCGATGGGGGTTTCCATAGTCATGGGAGGAGCGATTCTTTATTTCTTGACTACGGCATGTCCACCGAATTCGTTGCGCAGAGCTGCGACCACTTTGCCTGTGAACGTATCATCTTCTTGCGACCGGTAACGCATCATGAGCGAAAGCGTGATGACCGGTGCCGGCACATTCAAGTCCAGTGCCGTTTCCACAGTCCATTTCCCTTCACCGGAAGAGTTCATGACCCCTTTGATGCCATCGAGTTTTTCGTCTTTCGAAAACGCATTTTGCGTCAATCCCATCAAATAAGAACTGATAATCGAGCCATTGTTCCAGACTCCGGCAACTTTTTCATAGTCGAAGTCGAATTCGCTTTTGTTCAAAATTTCAAATCCTTCTGCAATCGACTGCATCATGCCGTACTCGATGCCATTATGAACCATTTTCATAAAATGGCCGCTGCCGGATTCGCCCGCATAGAGATAACCGTCTTCCACTGAAATATCCCGAAATAGTGGTTCGATGTCCTTGAACTTCTCGGCATCCCCACCGATCATTGAACAAATGCCGTTGCGGGCACCTTCTGTACCGCCGCTTGTGCCACAGTCAAAGAAATAAATTCCGTGAGTTTTCAATTCCTCCGCACGACGGACCGACTCTTTGAAATTCGAATTTCCCCCATCGATGATTGTGTCTCCTTCATCCAACAGCGGCAGTAATTTCTTGATGACAGTCTCAGTAACTTCTCCAGCCGGCACCATCAGCCACACTGTACGCGGTGCATCTAAGCTTTGCACCAGTTCTTCCATCGAATCAGCAACTGTAAAGCCGCCATCATTTACTGAGTAAGTGTCGTAACCAACAACTGTATGTCCGTGATCTTTAAGGTTGAGGGCCAAGTTCATGCCCATTTTACCTAGACCGATAATTGCAATTTGCATAATAAACCTCCTGTATGATAAAAAGAATATTTTTCCGTATTTAGTTTAGTATATCAAATATTTTTCCACATACAAGCGTGGTATGATAGAAGCAAAGAAATACTCAAGGCAACAGAAAAGAGGCGCGATATTATGAAAAAACAACAATTCGCTTTAGCAGCCATCCGGGGCAGTTACCGGAATTTCAGCGAAAAGGAAAAAAAAATAGCTGACTACATTTTAAATGACCCCCGAAATATCATTCATCTGACCATCAATCAAATTGCTGATGAACTGAGTCTGGCAGAATCGACTGTGTTCCGTTTTTGTCAGCGCATCGGGTTCAAAGGTTTCCAGGCTTTCAAAATTGCGCTTGCCGCTGAAGTCGTGGCTCCCTTAAAGGATATTCATGCACAAATCGAAGAAGGCGACAACGTCAAAACGGTGGCGGAAAAAGTCTTCCGTTCGAACATCAAGACAATGGAAGATACTTTGCAGATCATTGATGGAGAAGCCTTGGAACATGCCGTAGCCGCTGTTATGGCTGCCCGCAAAATCGAGTTTTTCGGAAACGGCGGTTCTGCGGTGGTGGCCATGGACGGTTATCATAAATTCGTACGCCTGGGCCTTCATGTTGCGATGAATCTGGATGCTCATTTACAACTGATGTCCGCTTCCCAACTCACAAAAGGAGATGTCGCCATCGTCATTTCCCACTCCGGCACCACCAGGGATGTTTTGGAAGTGCTTCATGTCCTGAAGGAAAAAGAAGTGACCATTGTCAGTGTCACGAACTTCGCCAAATCTCCCCTTTCCAAAGATGCCGACATCGTTCTGTATACGCTGTCGGAGGAAACGGATTTCCGCTCGGAAGCACTGGCCTCCCGCATCGCCCAGCTCAGCCTGATCGATGCCCTTTACACAAATGTCATGATCGCCCGCGGCGAAGAAGGCAAAGTGGCTCTCCAGGATATGCGTGAAGCGATGTCGCAGAAGCGCCTGTAAAGCCAACGCGGCAATAGTCTCCCGGTTTTTTCCATTCAGCCCTAAAACCCCGCCACTTTGAATAAACAGTGGCGGGGTTTTTCACCAATTCTCCATCAGCAAATAAACACCGGTGAACAACAGAATTGCATAGGTCAACCATCGGAAATACTGCTGATTGATCCGGGAGAACAGCAGTTGTCCGAAAAATAGCCCGACCCCGACGAGCGGCAGCGCAAAAAGACTCGAAATCCAAACGGTCTGGCTCGTTCCGGCAAAAAACAGGTGCAACAACAAGCTCGCAGAATAAATGACCAAATAAAAAGCGAGTGTGGTGCCGCGCAGCTTCTCTTTTGAGGTGCCTATTCCGGAAAAATAGAGCAGCAAAGGCGGACCTGGCATGCCGATGGCGGTGGTCAGAGAACCGGACAATCCGCCAAAACCCACATCTCTTCCGGCTGTCTGACGAATACGAAAAGACAGCATCAGCAACCCCGTCAGAATCAGGATCAGGATGCTGATTGTCAGTTTCAAGCTCTCCGCATCGATCAGCAGAAAAACGATAATGCCCGCCGGCACACCAACCAAGCTTCCAGCCACCAACCTTTTTAGGATAGCCACATCGATATCCCGGCGGATTTTGGAGAACAATGCAGCAGAAATGACCAAAGATAAAATCAAGTTGATCTGGATGGCATCCCCTACTTCAAACAGCAGCAACAAAAACGGGGTCGCCACAATTGAAAAACCGAACCCTGTGCTTGTCTGAAGAACGGAAGCCAGCAGAATGAAGAAAATGAAGAAGGCAATTTCCAAACAAACACCCGCACTTTCTTGTTATTGTCAGTCTTGCATTGATTTTACCATAGGCCGCTGGCTTATTTTGAGCAGTCAATTGAATTTATTTCCATCATCGCTTTTAGCATTTCGGCATGTGGGTATACAAAAAACATTGGCTCAACGCCACATTAACTTCATAGAAAAATCAGGAGGTATATAGAATATGACAGTCAGAACTCTGCAGACGAGAGCGATTTTACAAAACGGTGTGGAAATGCCCTGGTTCGGTTTGGGTGTTTTTAAAGTTCAGGATGGACAGGAAGCGGTTGACGCAGTGCGCACCGCCATCGTCAATGGTTACCGCAGCATTGACACAGCCGCGGTTTACAAAAATGAAGAAGGCGTCGGGCAAGGAATCCGCGAAGGGCTGGAAGAAGCCGGCATTTCGCGCGAGGAGTTGTTCGTGACGTCGAAAGTCTGGAATTCGGATTTGGAATATGAATCCGCCATGGCCGCCTATGAAGCGAGCCTGGAGCGACTTGGGCTGGACTATCTGGATCTGTACTTGATCCATTGGCCGGTGGAAGGCAAGTATAAAGATGCCTGGAAAGGGCTGGAAAAACTGTACAATGATGGCCGCGTCAAAGCGATCGGCGTCAGCAATTTCCACGTCCATCACCTGAAAGACCTGCTCGAAGACGCGGAAATCACGCCGATGGTCAACCAGATCGAGTATCATCCGATGTTGACGCAACAGGAAGTGCAGATGTTCTGCATCGAGAAAGGCATTCAGGTGGAAGCCTGGTCGCCGCTCATGCAAGGTGAATTGTTGGAGCATCCGGTGTTGAAAGAGCTTGCGGAGAAATACGGCAAAACTGTCGCTCAAGTGATTTTGCGCTGGGATCTGCAAAACGGCGTCATCACCATTCCGAAATCGATCAAAGAACACCGCATCATCGAAAATGCGGATATCGGCGATTTCGAACTGTCCATCGAAGACATGGACCGCATCGAAGCGCTGAACGAAAACAAACGTGTCGGTCCGGACCCGGACAATTTCGATTTTTAATTGAGAAGGCATTCCTCCAGCCGGGGAATGCCTTTTATTCATTCAATGTTCAATCTATTGCGTGCCCCGAAATAAACTGCTATAGTTATTCCCCAAAGCAAGCCTTCAGCCTGCATGTTAAGGAGCAATCTGTGTGAGTAAAAACAAACCTAAATTATGGACGAAGGATTTCATCCTCGTCTCCACCGTCAATTTCATGCTAACCCTCATTTTCTTCCTGTTATTAGTAACGATTGCGGTCTATGCGGTCGAAGCATACGGCGCAACGGCCAGCGAAGCCGGGCTGGTGACTGGGATTTTCATCATCGGCACCTTGAGCGGACGCCTTGTGACCGGCACCGTCATCGAAAGGGTCGG
>DATHVZ010000183.1:0-5342 GCA_035461005.1 Planococcus sp. (in: firmicutes)
AATGGCCGGTTAACTGATTATTGAAGCTCGATTTTTATAAACAGGATTTAAAAAAACAAGCCGAACTACGCAAGTTTATTGTGCAAAACTTGGTAATTCGGCTTGTTCTCTGTTTATGGTAAAGCGATTTTCGTTATGCATTGCTTCTACTGCTCGATCAAGCCCGCTTCCTCTAAAAATTCCCTTGCTACGAAATCAACCATCATGCCTTCGTTGTCCACTTTAGCATTCATGGCCTGCATCGTCAGTTCATCAATTTCGCCTTCGAGCTGCTGCAGTACGCCCTCTAATTCAGGATGCTTTTCGAGCGTTTCTTCCAATACTAAAGGAAGCGCGTGATAAGGCGGGAAATAAGATTTATCATCTTCGAGCACTCTCAAATCATAGATCTGCAATTGGCCGTCTGTTGTGTAGGAGTTGATGACATCCACTTCTCCGGCATTAATGGCACGGTACATCATCCCGTGATCCATCCCCTTCACATCATTAAACTCCAGATCATATTCTTCTTCAAATCCTGGCAGACCGTCCGGACGGTCAATAAATTCGAATACCGCTCCAAGCGTATACTGATTTGAATGTTCCGCAAAGTCACTGAATGTTGTTATATCCAACCGCTCCGCTTCCGCTTCGTCAAGTGCCAGTGTGTACGTATTATTAAAGCCGAATGTATTAAAAGCCACAATCCCATCCTGTGCCACGAGTTCCTTTGTTGTGGCTAAGGTTTCTTCAGCCGTTCCGGGAGATTCGCCATAATACGTAATGACAATTGTACCCGTATAATCAGGAATCACCTGGATACTGCCGTTCATCAAGGCATTCCACACAACATTGGAGCCACCCAGATTTTCCCGATAGATTACATTTATATCTGTTTTATCTTCAATTAATTGGCCCATGATATTTGATAAAATGATACTTTCTGTATTATTTCTTGAACCAACAGAAACAGAATCATCACTGCTTAATATGCAGCCCGCTAATGGCATAACCATAATAAAAACCATAAAAAGAAATATTAATTTTATTCTGTTCATACTATTTCAGCCCTTCTGGTGTAGTCCAACGTTCAAGCTTGTTGAAGGAATATTCAAGCAGGATAGCCAATATCGCAGCTGGAATAGCTCCCAGGAATATTAAACCGTCTATGCCCCGTGTAATGCCGAGGAAGATAAAATCTCCAAGTCCGCCCGCTCCTATAAATGCGGCCAATGTAGCATTCCCTACATTAATAACAGCCGCAGTACGGATGCCGGCCATGATAATTGAAACGGATAAAGGAAGCTCAACTTTCAGCAGGATCTGACTGCTCGTCATGCCCATTCCTTTGGCCGCTTCCAAGGTCGCTTTATCTACACCTTTAATCCCTGTATAGGTGTTTCGAACAATCGGTAAAAGTGAATACAAAAATAACGCGGCAATCCCTGTTTTTACACCAATTCCAAAAACAGGTATCAAGAATCCCAGTACTGCAAGACTCGGTATCGTTTGCATAATACCGGTGCCACCAAGTACCAGGGGTACAAGCTTTGGTACGCGTGTAATAAGAATACCCAATGAAACGCCAAGTATGACGGCCATCAGCATAGAAAAGAATACTAATTGGATATGGACAAAGGTCGCCTCAAGCACCTCCACCCAACGCATTTGAGTTTGTTGAACAATTTGTTCCCATAAATTTAATTTATTCATTTAACTGCCTCCAATTCTGTCCATTGGCTGGACAATGCCGAAAGCAATGTTCCACGAGTTACTAATCCTACAACCCTTTTGCTGTCATCCACTACCGGAATGATTCCAAGTGACGCATTCGACATCATGACAATTGCATCTTTGGCACTTTGCGAGTTCCAAAGAAACGGCTCAGTGCTTACCATAATCTCTTCAATGGTTTTAATGTCATCCATTTTCTTGATCACATCATAAGCAGACACGATGCCCATCATAATGTTATCTTCGTCAACGATCACAAGCATCGTTTTTTTATGTTTGCGCATTATGGCAAGTGATTTTTCGGGAGACCGGTTTGGATAAGAAGTTAAGACTGTTTCCGACATAACATCTTCAACTGACATAAGCTCAGGATTTTGAAGAATTCGTTCCTTGCCGATGAACTCTTCGACAAAGCCGGATGCAGGTTCTTGTAATAATTTTTCCGGGGTATCAAGTTGAAGTAATTTGCCATCTTTCATAATAGCAATTCGATCACCAAGTTTTAACGCTTCATCCATATCATGAGTTACAAAAACAATGGTCTTCTTCAGTTTTCGCTGTAAGGAAATGAGTTCTCCCTGCAATTGCTCTCTAGTGATTGGATCCAGTGCACCAAATGGTTCATCCATCAAGATGATCCCTGGATTGGATGCCAGAGCTCTTGCAACACCAACACGCTGTTGCTGTCCGCCTGATAATTCTTTAGGATATCGGTTGCTGAATATCTCCGGATCAAGTTCGACCATCTCCAGGAGCTCCCTCACCCGCTTTTTAGTATCCTGTGCATTCCACCCTTTAAGTTGAGGAACAATCGCGATGTTTTTTTCAATCGTATAGTGAGGAAATAACCCGATTTGCTGAATAACATAACCGATATTCCGTCGCAGTTCGGCTGCATTTAATTTCGTGATATCTTCACCGTCAATCGAAATAGTTCCAGTTGTGTGTGGAATCATTCGGTTGATCATTTTCATTGTCGTTGATTTCCCAGAGCCACTGGGCCCGATAATTACAAGAAGTTCTCCTTCAGGAATTTCAAAACTGACGGAATCCACTGCTTTAAATCCGTCATTATACACTTTGCTTACATTTTCAAATTTTATCATATGTACCTCCCAAGTTTTATCACATAAAAAAGCTTCCTTAGCATAAATCATGCATAAGGAAACCATTATTTTACAAAAGGTTGATATGAAGCTAACTATCTAAAGTCTAAATGGCTATAGACTTTTTAATCCTTTATGATGCCCTGCCGCACCGTCTCATAAGATGAAAAATCTTTAATTGAGGCTAAGATAAATTCCACTAAATATTCCAATATATTAATTCACAACTAAACAAGCATAGCATACTTAGACAAAGACTGAAGAGGGCATACAATATCTTGTGTAAATGAACACATTAAAAGGGACAGGCTATATGCCTGTCCCAACTAATTTATAGATTTATTGCCTTTTTCATTTTAGACAGCCGGCCAAGAGATCACTCGACTCTCTCCTACTCCAAATCTTCTTCCGCAATCAGCTTAAATCCTTCAATGATCGTGTCTTCTTCCACCTCGATCAGCAGACAGCGTTTGCCGTTGTAATTGACTTCTTTGACGTAACGTAAGTCTTGCGGACTGATCTTGATATCCGCCACTTTCGTGCTGATTTTGATCGATTTGGATGCGTAACTTGGAATGATGTGGCTGGCTTTCATTTCATAGTCCTTGTCTTCCACCACTTGCTGAAAGGCCCGCTCCACTCTGTCCGCCGTCACATCTTTGACGCCGCTCGCCTTCAGCACGCGTTCCACTTCCTTCGCGTCCAAAACAGGCGCACTTTCTTCTTCATCGTCATATTCCTCATCCACCACCAGCATGCTGTTGATTTCATCATATAAACCGGCGAGGGTTTTCGAATTTACTTCATCCCCGATCAGGACTTTGACAATTTCCTCAAACACCGCCTTGTCTTCTTCCGCCGTGACGATTTCAGTGCCATTCAGCACATTTTCGATAAACTGGAAATCCGGTTTATTCGCTTTGTTCGCCGAATACAGGATGTGATGGATGTCCGCGGCGTTGTCCGTGAAGCTCGGGAACAGGAAGCCGCCGATCGGCGAAGCCAGTTTGATGACGGGATCGGTCACCAGGTTCGACTTGTACTCCTTCTCAACAAAATCAAACACCAGCGAACTTTTCGGCAATTCGGTCTGGTTCATGCTGCACAGAATGAACGGCGTCGTATACACTTCATCGCGCATATCGATTTCCGTTTCACCGGGCTCACGCTTCGTTGTTTTAAAATAATTCCCGCGAATAAAGGTGACAACCATGTCCTTTTCGTATTGTTTTTCCTGCACCATCTTCAAGGCGATCCCTTCCATATGTTTATTCCATTCGGCTGTATCTTCTGTCTGAAGCCCTTCGTACAGGAGGTGCTGCGTATGATCCGCCTGCCCCTCTTCCTGCGGCTGGAACTTCACTTCAAACAGTTTCTGATCCAGCTTCCCGCCCAACACCTTTTTAAAATTGGCGAGAAACAGCTCCTGCTGCTCCCGGTCCAACAACGAAAACGCGCGGCTCTCTTCATGAAAAATCTCGCTGGTTTCCTTTTGGATGTATACGTTATAAATGTCAGCGATTTTCAATAAATCCGTTTCCATCTTAAAGTGTTTGCGAATCTCTGCTATATCTTTTTTATTCATTTCCGATTCCAACTCCCTGGCTGTTTAAATCCGTGTTGTCTACAAAAAAAGAGCATCCAAAGCTGCGGTTCAGCTTTTGGTGCTCTTTTAGTATAACAACATTTTGGATGAAGAAAACGTCACAATACTGAAAACGAAAAGATGGCCCTTTTAACGCTTTGTTGCGTGTAACCGCCGGTGGAGCTGATGGATCCGCTCCGCCAGTTCCGGGACAGGTCCATCCACTTGCGCATCCACGATCACATCTTCAATGGCAAGGTTGCGGACTCGCGCTGGCGGTGCTCCCAGTTCGCTTAACCAGCCGGCCAATTGCTCCGATGAACTGGCGTAGACGATTCTGCCCAAGCCGACCCAGCCGTGAGCCGCGGCACACATCGGGCAATGTTCCCCCGAAGTATAAACCGTCGCCTGGCTTCTTTCTTCAGGAGCCAGATGGTTTGCCGCCCACCGCGCAATCGCAAATTCCGGATGTTGCGTATGGTCGCCGCCCGCCACGTGGTTATGGTCTTCAAACAGCACTTCTCCGGCAGCTGACACCAGGACGGACCCAAACGGCTCGTCGCCTTTTTCCAAAGCCGTTTCCGCCAATTCCACACAACGCCGCAGATACTTCAAATCCGTTTCGGTGATCATTGTTGACTCCTCCTTCACATGCTTTCCATAAAATTTTTAAGTAGCAAGTCCGATTGAGGTGTGTTCATATTGTGCGTCATTTAATGCTTTTACAATAAAATGGGCGACGTCAGCTCGCGGAATTGACATTGATTTTTGAGGTACGCCCTCCGAAACTTCTCTGTACTGTCCTGAAAATGGGCCATTGCTTAAACCCATCGGTCTCACAATTGTGTAGTTCAGTCCATGCGATCCAATCAGATCAACTGCGGCCCGGTGATCGGTCAGCGCATTTTTCAGCACCCCCATCATCAGTTTCCCGCTGA
>DATHVZ010000184.1:0-5767 GCA_035461005.1 Planococcus sp. (in: firmicutes)
CACGTTTCTCCGTGATAGTGCATTACCAATATTTGGTTCTTTAGTTAAGTATAGGAATCTGTTACTTTCTACTCAAAAAACGTAAGAGAGAATAGCTAAATCATAAGATACTCGCCCAAAATCATCAGATACAACTCCACCCAAGAGAGTCAACCCACTATTTGAATGCATCGGGCGGGGCCCGCAGCGCCGCCCACTGGGCAGTCCGCCGGCAGCGGACTGCTTTCCATTCAGATGCACGTTTCTCCTGGAGAGAGCCAGAGGGAATTTGCGTTCGTTAGATAAGAGGTTTAAATCATAAGATAAAACTCTAAAAACGTAAGAGAGAAAAGTTAAATCATAAGATAGCCGTCCGAAATCATCAGATAGAACTCCACCCAGGAGAGTCAACCCACTATCTGAATGCATCGGGCGGCGGCCAAAGCCCCGCCCACTGGGCAGTCCGCAGGCAGCGGACTGCTTTCCATTCAGATGCACGTTTCTCCCGGAGAGAGCCAGAGGAAACTTGCGTTCGTTAGATAAGAACCGCAAACCGTAAGATACAACTCAAAAAACGTAAGAGAGAAATGCAAAATCATCAGATACTCGCCCAAAATCATCAGATACAACTCCACCCAGGAGAGTCAACCTACTCCCCAGGCAACATCCCTCTTTCACCAGCATTATCAACCCTCTTCCTCACCACATCAAAAAACCGCCTGCCCCCGAAAGGACAAGCGGTTCTTACTATTATTGGTTGATTGAGTTAGAGATGAACTGAGCGAATTCCGCTCTTGTTGCATTAGCGTTTGGTTTGAATGATCCGTCATTGTAGCCTTTAGCCAAGTTGCTTGAAGCAACTTTAATGATTGAAGATTCAGCCCAGTGGCCTCTGATGTCAGTAAAAGCTACTGAAGAGTTTGATGCTTTCATAGCATAAGCTCTTGTCAGCAATGCGCTGATTTCAGCACGAGTGATTTTAGCGTCCGGCGCGTAGTTGCCGTTGCCGCGTCCACCGATGATGCCTTGTTTGTGAACAGCGTTGATGTAGCCTGCTGCCCAGTGCCCAGAAGATACATCTTTAAATGATGTGCCTGCAACCGGACTGATGTTTAAGGATTTTGCGATCATCGTTGCAGCTTCGGCTCTTGTCACAGCATTTCCTGGTTTGAATTCGCTGTGTGCATAGCCTGTGATGATGTTTTTCATGCTCAATTCCGTGATTGATTTATGAGCCCAAGATGAACTTGGAACATCATAGTACTGGCCTTTCGGCAGATCAGGTTTTGGTGCCGGTTTTGGTGCTGGTGCCGGAGCTGGTGCTGGTGCCGAAACTTGTGTTACTGCTTCTTTAACGCCAGACAAGCGTTTCGCGCCTGCATATTTAGGAGCCCAGTATGGGTTAGTGTTAATATTTGAGATTGAAATTCCGTTGCTTTCAGCCGAAATGACATTACCATTTCCGATGTAGATTGATGTATGTGAGATTCCCGGCTTATATGTATTTGCGAAAAATACTAAATCACCTTTTTTAAGGTTACTCTTCGAAACTGCTGTACCTACTTTGAATTGGTCTGCTGATGTTCTTGGCAAGTCAATGCCGAAATGTCCGTATACGTATAAGATGTAGCCAGAGCAATCGAATCCTGAAGGTGTTGTTCCGGCCCATTTGTATGGAACGCCTTTAAATTTAAGAGCATATTCTGCAATTTGGTCTGGTGTTGCGCCGCTGGCTTCTGCTTCACTAGTCATCATTGGTGTTGCTGAAATTAATAAAACAGCAATCATCATTAGCATTATACGTTTCATCAAATTTTCACCTCTATAAGTTAGTGGATTCTGGTTGTTGATCAGACACCGAATCGAATTTCCATTTATTTGAAATATCTTTGTTGCACATTTAAATATTAACAGATAATATACCAATGGTAAGTTACAGTTATATTACAGTTGTGTAACAAGATGTGTTTTGATGTTTATTATTGGAAAAGAAGGGGAATTATCATTTTTTTAATAGTTTCCAACCCTATCGCTCATTACAAGTTCCCTTTTATTTTATTGCAGCAAAAAAGCCCTTCAGATATTGATCTGAAGGGCTTTCTTCCATTAAACTACCGATTAATCGCGATCTTCTCCCCAACATTCCGTATTTTTCAAGCCTGGAATGTCTTTGGCATAAAATTCGGGGTTTTTGCCCGCTTTCCGTTGTTTCGTATAATCGTCAAGCACTTTGAAGGCAGTGCCGCCGAGGAGCGCGATGACGACCAGGTTGAGCACGGCCATCATGCCCATGAACAGATCGGCCATATTCCAAACAACGCTGACCTGCGCCAATGAACCAAACATGACCATTGCCAGCACGCCAAAGCGGTAAGCAGTCAACCAACCGCTGTGTGCATTGATGAATTCGATGTTCGTTTCACCGTAATAATAGTTCCCGATAATCGAGCTGAAGGCGAAGAACAGAATCGCAATCGCCAGGAAGTAAGGAGCCCAGTCACCGACGTGGACGCCAAGTGAATCCTGAGTAAGCAGAATTCCCTCCGCTTCGCTCGTGCTGTAAAGATCGGCAAGAATGATGATGAATGCCGTCGCCGAACAGATGATGATCGTATCGAAGAATACGCCCAGACTCTGTACCAGACCTTGTTTTGCGGGGTGCGAAACGTTCGCAGATGCCGCAGCATTCGGAACAGAACCCATACCGGCTTCGTTCGAGAACAGGCCGCGTCTTACGCCCTGCATGATGGCAGCTCCGATACCGCCGCCGACAACTTCCTCAAGACCGAATGCACTCTGGATGATCAGCGTGAAGACTGCCGGAATTTCTGTGATGTTCGTAATGACAACAAAGATTGCAACAATCAGGTAAAGTGTCGCCATGACCGGCACGATTACTTGCGTAACCTTAGCGATTCGCTTGACCCCACCGAAAATGACGATGGCCGCCAGGACGACTAACCCCGAGCCGATAACCCAGTTCGGGATATTGAAGACCTCACCGAATGATTGGGCGATGGTATTCGATTGCACCGAGTTGAAGATAAAGCCGAACGCCAGCGTCAACAGGACCGCAAAAACGATCCCCAGTTTTCGGTTGCCCAGCGCTTTCTCCATATAATAAGCCGGTCCACCGCGGAACTGCTCACCGTCGCGCACTTTGTAAACCTGTGCCAGCGTACTCTCGATGAAGGCTGTCGCCATACCGATAAATGCTACCATCCACATCCAGAATACCGCTCCCGGTCCACCGATGGCAATGGCCAGCGCAACACCGGTGATATTGCCGGTACCCACGCGGGAAGCAGTTGAGATGGTGAAGGCCTGGAAAGCCGAAATCCCTTTTTCCCCGTCTTTCTTTTCACTGATGACGCGGAACATCTCACCAAAGAGACGAACCTGCACAAATTTTGTGCGGATTGTGAAATAGACGCCGAGGCCTAAAAGTAATCCAATCAATATGTATGTCCATAATAAATTATTGCCCTCGTCAATGAGCCAAGTCAGCGCATCCAAAATCGCATCCATTTCTTTTCCCCCTTTTAATTTGAAATGAAACTTATTTTCTATACCCTTTACGGCGCTTTAGAAAACCTCAAGCTGTACGCAGTTTCGGGCAAAAGAAAAACCCACTTTTCCAAGAGGGCATCCTTTTGCTCTTCACACCTTATCATAGTAAAAAAAACGGCGTTAGGGCCATTAGCATTAACTGGCGAGATTATTTCCCGGGAAATATTTTCAAACGTTTTTCAGCGTTTCCGCCAACACACGCGCGCCGATGTCCAGTGCATCGCGGTTAAACGTCATATTCGGGTGATGAAGGCCGGGCGTGAGATCCGCACCGACGCCGATCATCGCCGCTTTCAATTCCGGCTTCCGGATCGTATAGAAATGAAAATCATCCGCCCCTGGCGTATGGATAGGTTCGGCCGTATTTTCTTCCCCCACAACATTCCGGATAGCTGTCCGCGCCAGTTCCATGGCCTCGCCCGACACTTCCGCCGCTGGTGTAAAGTCGGTCCATTCCCAATGGAGTCCAACGCCGTAGAGCTCGGCAATTTTGCCGAAACCGTCATCAATGCGTTTTCGCAAGTCATCCATCAGGTCATTGGATTGCGAACGGACATCCAGCGCAAACGATGCGCCACCTGGAATGATGTTCAGGCTGTCGCCGCCCATCCGGATATTTGTCAGCTTCGCCGAGTAGGATTCGAAAGGTGAAAAATGGATTGATTTCACGAATTGGTGGATGGCGGCGATGACGTCCATCGCATTTTTGCCCTGATGCGGCCGCGCACCGTGAGCGTCTTCCCCTGCAATCTTGCCTCGCAGGAAAATACCGGATCCGTGGTGCAGCGCCGGCGTCACTTTGCCGAATGGCAGTTCTTCCGCCGGCCGCAGGTGGACGCCGAAAAGATGGCTGACGCCGTCCACTGCACCGCGCTCGATCATGGACAGCGAGCCATTGCCCTGTTCCTCAGCCGGCTGGAAGATAAACCGAACACGTTTCGTCAGGGTCTCATCTTTTAAATAGAGCAATGCGCCGAGCACCATCGCCATATTCGCATCGTGGCCGCAGGAATGGTTCGCCTGTTCTGTGCCATTCACTTCCTGCCAGAGCGCATCGATATCCGCGCGGACAGCGACGATTTCTTCGCCTTCGCCGATCTCGGCAATCAAACCGGTGACGCCGTCAAAGATATTGTATTTTACTTGGAGGTCGTTCATGATGTCCTGCAATTTCTCGGTCGTTTTGAATTCTTTCCAGCTCACTTCCGGATTGGCGTGGAAGTGATCGAAGTATTGGAGGATCTGCTGGTTAATTTCCATCGGTCTCATCCTTCCCTGTAATTGTCGCTGATTTGGAGGTCAGTTTTTTTAATTGCGCCTGATCGACATCAATTCCGAGGCCCGGCTTGCCGCTGAGTTTGACGTACGGCAGCTCGTAATGGAGGTTGCCGATTTCCTCCGAGAACAGCAGCGGACCTGTCAGTTCGGCGCTTTGAATATTTTTTCGCGACATGACGGCGTGGTAGCCGGCAGCGGAGCCCACGGACGATTCCACCATCGAACCGATCTGCGCGATGATGCCCGCGGCTTCTGCGGCTTTCGCCATTTGCACAGCCGGGAAAATCCCACCGGCTTTCATCAGTTTGATATTGATGTAATCAGCCGCGTCCAGGCGGATGATTTCGAGCACATCTTCCATCGACTGCACGCTTTCGTCTGCCATGATCGGCGTCGACACTTTGCGCCTTACTTCTGCAAGACCGCGGATGTCCCCCATCCGGATCGGCTGTTCGACCCAGGTCAGGTTGGCGCCTTCCAGGCGGTTGATTGTTTGCACAGCCACGCCGACCGTTTTCCAGCCCTGATTGACGTCAATCCGGATCGGCACATCTTCACCGACCGCTTTGCGCACGGCATAAATCCGTTCGATGTCGAGAGCTGCGTCATCCAGGCCTACTTTCAATTTCAAGCTGGAGAAGCCCTGCGCCACCGCTGTTGCCGCTTTTTTTGCCATGACATCCGGCGCTTCGATGCTCAGCACTTTCGGATACTGGAGATTGTCATGCGCACGTCCACCGATCAGGTTATAAACCGGCTGGCCCGTCGCTTTGCCCATCAGGTCGTAGCAGGCAATATCAATGGCCGCTTTCGCTGCCGGATTGCCGCTGATTGCCGCATCCATGGAATGGTGGATCCGTTCGATGTCAAATGGACTCTGATTTATGATTTGCGGAATCAGCACATTTTTCAGCACCTCGAATGCCGCATCCACCTGCTC
>DATHVZ010000185.1:0-5491 GCA_035461005.1 Planococcus sp. (in: firmicutes)
AAGAAAGTTGAAAAAAGAATGTGCTGAGCAAAAAGGGGGAGTAATGATGAAAACGCTTTACATGAAGCAGAAGGTGTTCAGCCTGAGCGGGAAATTTACGGTGAAGGATAAGGAGGAGCAGGATGTCTATTATATTGAAGGAAGCTTCCTGCAAATCCCGAAGACGTTTACGATCATGGATCCGGCACGCAAGGAAATCGCGCTGATTACGAAAAAAACATTCAGCTTTTTGCCGAAATTTTTCGTCGAAGTGGATGGCCGGGAAGTGCTGACGATCAAAAAGGAATTTTCCTTTTTCAAAGCGCGTTATACGATTGATGCTGAGGGCGTAGAGGTGCGCGGCAATTGGTGGGATATGGATTTCGAGGTGCTGCAGCACGGCAAAGTCGTCGGTTCCGTGAGCAAAAGATGGCTCACCTGGGGCGACACTTACGAAATGCAGATTCTGGACGAAACCATGGAACATCTCATCATTGCAATCGTCGTGGCGATCGATTGTGTGAAAGCGGATGAAGCGGCGGCTGCTTCGGCGGCAACGTGAAGCGCAGCCGGTATATTTTCGAATCGGAACGGCTCGGCTTCCGGAGGTGGAAGGCTGACGATAAGGCAGTGTTTGCCCGGATGAATGCAGACCCGCAGGTAATGGAGTATTTTCCGAACACGCTGACGCAGGCTGAATCCGATAAGCTGATCCAACGGTTCGAGCAGCATACCGAGGAAAGGGGCTTTGGAATCTGGGCAGTCGAACACAAAGAAGATGGTGTGTTCATCGGTTTTATTGGCCTGCTGGAAGTGGGATTTGATGCAGGTTTCCAAGGTGCCGTCGAAATCGGCTGGCGGCTGGACAATAAATTCTGGAAACAGGGCTATGCCACAGAAGGCGCCAGAGCCTGCCTGGATTATGCATTTGGCGTTTTGGGCCTGGACGAAATTGTGTCATTTACAGCGACTCTTAACCTGCCTTCCGAAACCGTCATGCAGCGGATCGGCATGAAAAAAGCGGGTGAATTCGACCACCCGAAACTGGCAGAAGACAGCCCGCTGAGGAGGCATGTGCTTTACCGGATTACTGCGGACGAGTACGCGCCGCAGTGAGCGAAAGGCATTGACTTATTGCCACTTAGGGCTTATTGTTAAAGACGCGATGAGCTCATTTGCGTAAGACGCACAAGCATTCCCTAGTGGAACACGTTGTGGAGCGTGGCTTGGACGCCGCAAATATCGATACACCCCGCCTTTGGCGGGGTGTTTTTTGGTTTTCTGGCGGATAGGAAGGTTTGCGTGCGATTACCAATCGCTTGAGTGCGTTCACGTGAATCTTCACCCGCTCACCCCGTGTCACTACAGAAAATATATTTGTGATTTTTCAGACTATGTGATAATCTTTGGGGGAACAACTGAATACATGCACCACTGGGGGAGCCGGTTACCGGCTGAGACGAGCAACGCTCGGACCCTTTGAACCTGATCTGGATCATACCAGCGGAGGGAAGTGGGCGAGACTATGCCAGATTTCTCTATTCCTCTGCGTATGATTGCCGCTTTCCTTTACTGGAAAGCGGTATTTTATTTTGTCTGAAAGGGGATGGAGAAGATGAAATTTACACAAGAAATGCGATTGGAATGCGAGGGGCTATGGCAGGCGAGTTTTGATCACCCGTTTGTAACAGGGATTGCGGACGGCAGTTTGCCGGTGGCAGTGTTCCGCTATTACG
The DNA here is from genome assembly GCA_035461005.1 of Planococcus sp. (in: firmicutes). Classification (GTDB taxonomy): domain Bacteria; phylum Bacillota; class Bacilli; order Bacillales_A; family Planococcaceae; genus Planococcus. The sequence continues at coordinate 1,716 of DATHVZ010000185.1, forward strand.
TCATGCAGGATGCATATTATCTGACGAATTTTGCGAAGATGCAGGCGGTTGGTGCACTCAAGGCGCCGGATCTCGCAACAACGAAAAGCTTTGCGCATCATTCGGAGCAGACGTGCGCGGCGGAGATGGCGCTTCATGAATCGTTCATGGGCATGCTCGGGGTAACGGATGAAGATTTGCGGCAATTCGAACCGTCGCCGAGCGCATATGCGTATGTGTCGCATATGTACCGCGCGATGGAAGGGGATTTGGCGGATGTAGTTGCTACAATTCTGCCGTGCTACTGGCTTTATTATGAAATCGGGGAGCGCTTGAAAGATGCCGAACCCAGGCACCCGATTTACGACCGGTGGATCGAAACGTATGGATCTGAATGGTTTGGCGAATTGGTCCAGGAGCAGATCGGGCGGATGGACCGCTTGGCGGAAGGGCTGTCGGCGGAGCGGAAACAACAATTGAAGGACCGTTTCCGTCGCAGCAGCTATTACGAATGGAATTTCTGGCAGCAGGCGTGGACGATGGAAACCTGGGAATTGCCGGTTCCAGTAAAGGCGGGTGTCTGACATGATCAAGAAAATCCGAAGTGAAAACCCCGTCATCCATTGCATCACCAACCACGTCGTGTCGAATTTTCAGGCGAACGGCCTGCTCGCAATCGGCGCTTCACCGATTATGGGCGAGGCAAAAGAGGAAGTGGAGGAGCTGGTCTCCATTTCACGGGCACTGTCGTTGAATATTGGAACGTTGAATAAAGAGACGTTCCACAGCATGATCCTTGCCGGTAAAGAAGCGAATAAATGCGGTATCCCGGTTGTTCTTGATCCGGTGGGAGCAGGCGCGACCGCTTTCCGGAAAGCAGCAGTCCAGCAACTGTTAACCGATGTCGATGTCCGGGTGCTGCGCTGCAATGCGGGTGAACTGGCCGCAATCGGCGGTGTGGAATGGTCCGCAAAAGGCGTTGATGCCGGTGAAGGCAATGTCGACCTGGAGGAGCTGGCGACTCGAGTAGCAAAAGAATATGGCCTGGTTGTCGCAGTAACGGGAGAAACCGATATTGTGGCTGATGGTTCAAAAATCGAGAAGATCACGGGCGGCGACCGACTGATGGGTTCGGTAACCGGAATGGGCTGCCTGCTCAGTGCTGTAACAGCCGCTTTCACGGCAGTGTCTCCTGAAGATCCAACTGCTGCGACGATTGAGGCTCTCAAGTTTTACGGTGCGTCCGGTAAAAAAGCAGCGGCATCTTCGGAAGGGCCAGGCAGCTTCCGCGAAAGATTTTTAGACATTTTATTCGGCATGGAGCTTGAGGAAACCGGTTTTGACTTTGATCAAACGGAAGGAGTGGATGTGCTATGGCAACGATCGAGCAGGTATTGACGATAGCGGGTTCGGATTCCGGCGGCGGCGCGGGCATACAGGCGGACATCAAGACTTTCCAAGAGCTGGGGGTTTTCGGCACCTCGGTGATTACCGCGGTTACGGCGCAGAATACGTGCGGCGTCCACGGCGTTTATCCCATGCCTGCCGGCGCGGTGAAAGCACAGATTGATGCGGTCGGAGCGGATTTTCAAATAGCGGCACTGAAGACGGGCATGCTTTTCGATGCCGCAATCATTGCTGAAACGGCGGAAGGAATCAGTTGTTACGGCTGGAACAACCTTGTAGTGGATCCGGTGATGATCGCCAAAGGTGGCGCAGCGCTGCTTCAGCAAGATGCTTTGGAGGCAATGCGCAACCTGTTGTTGCCATTGGCAGCGGTCGTCACGCCGAATATTCCAGAAGCTGAAATGCTGAGCGGCACGAAGATCCGCAATGCCGCTGACAGAAAGAAAGCCGCCGAACAGATTTTGGCCATGGGGGCAGAAGCGGTGGTCATCAAAGGCGGACATTCAGAAGATCCTGTTTTCGCGGAAGATTATTGCCTGCAGCAGAACGGGGAATCGTATGTTTTGCGCTCGGTGCGAATCGATACGCAGCAGACACATGGCACGGGCTGCACATTTTCGGCAGCTCTGGCCGCCGAATTGGCAAAAGGCCGAACGCTTCAACAAGCTTTGGTTACGGCGAAAAGGTTCATCCAGGCGGCGCTCAGCCATCAGCTGAATATCGGCGCTGGCCATGGACCAACGAATCACGCGGCGTTTCGGCGCTTTACAGCGGAGGGGGTGGTCCATCTTGTTCAATAAACCATCCATTTACTTCATCATGGGAACTCAAAATGTTAAAGGTAAAGACCCATTGTCCGTACTGGAAGCGGCGTTGCAGGGCGGCATCTCCCATTTCCAGCTCCGGGAGAAAGGGCCAGGAGCTTTGGAAGGGCAGGCCCTGCAGCAGTTCGCGGAAATTTGCCAAGCCCTGTGCGCCGGCCATAAAGTGCCGTTTCTCATTAATGATGACGTGGAACTGGCGCTGGCAATCGGGGCAGATGGTGTCCATATTGGCCAGGAGGATTTGGAATGCGGACAGGCGCGTGCGCTGATCGGCAAAGAAAAAATTCTTGGAGTTTCTGTGCATTCGCTGGAAGAAGCGCGAACAGCTATTGACGCGGGTGCGGATTACCTCGGGATGGGTCCAGTTTATGGCACGCGTTCAAAAGTGGATGCTAAGCGGCCGGCAGGAACAGCTGGAATCGAAGAAGTTGTCATCCATTTTCCAGCGATTCCGATTATCGGCATCGGAGGCATTACTCCGCAAAACGCCGCAGCAGTCTGGCAATCGGGTGCGACAGGAATAGCAGTCATCTCAGCGCTGGCGGCTGCTGAAGACCTTCGTTTCCAAATCGACCATTTCAAAAGCTCGTATAAAGGGGTATTAATATGAAAACGAAAAAGCTTGTCGTTATGTCAATGTTCGTAGCACTCGCAGTCGCAGGCTCAGCGTTTGTCTCCTTTCCGGCAGGAATTGCGCGTGCCTACCCGATCCAGCACGCCATTAATGTTATAGCAGCTGTGCTTTTCGGGCCAGGCCCTGCTGTAGCGATAGCCTTTGTGACAGGAGCAGTGCGTGTGCTGACCGGAACCGGTTCATTATTGGCGTTTCCGGGCGGTATGATCGGCGCATTGCTGGCCGGATTATTGTACAGGATGTCCGGAAAAATTGGTTTTGCGGCAACGGGTGAGATTGTGGGAACCGGCATCATTGCTTCGCTCATTGCCGTACCCTATGCCAAAATATTGATGGGCACCGAAACCGCGGCATTTTTCTTCATGCCGCCGTTCCTGGTATCGAGCATCAGCGGCGCCATACTGGGAGTTGTGCTTGTTTATAAATTGGAGAAGAGCAAAGTCGGGAATTTATTGTATTAAGTGCCACAGAAGGAATATGGACCCTGACATACTTGGAGTTGTTGCTGATCACAAGAATTCCTGTCTGCAGGGCTATTATTTCAGCAAGCCGGTTCTTTTGGCGAATTTGTTGGAGGTAAGCGATTATTTGAATGGAAAAATTGTACGGATGAACTAAAATTTGCTGAGAAAACTATCGCTTGCGTGTCGATCACTGGATTAATAATGGATTGGAGACTTTTTCGGGGTGATGAGAGGCGGAAACGGGTGGGAAGAGCGGCTTGCGTGCGATTAAAAATTTTTACGGACGTTCACCCAAAATCTTCAAAAAAAAAAGAGCTTGAGCGTTTTAACGCTCAAGCCCTTCTTACGATAAAGCCCATATGCCTTCCACTCTTCTTGTCTGCACGGTAGGAAAATCCCTCGGGATTCATATAGGTGCAGGTGCGGTCGATGGAAATATTTCCGGAGGGAATGCCAGCCAGCTCGCAT
>DATHVZ010000186.1:0-3058 GCA_035461005.1 Planococcus sp. (in: firmicutes)
GAAACCCAGCCTCACTTAATTCACCGTACTGCTTTTTCGTGTCAGCAGATAGGCGGTGATCCAGGAGGCGATGGGGATGACGAGTGCGATGCCGATGCCGGCGCAAAGGATCGTGATCATTTCGGCGGTAAAGACTTTTGAATTGACGATGTCGCCGAGCGAATAGGACAGGTCCTTGAACCAGATCAACAAGCCCAGATAGCTGCCGAAAAAGGCGAAAAACAACGTGTTGGTGCTCGTGCCAAGAAGGTCCCGGCCGATGGAGAATCCTGCGTGCACCAGTTCACGGCGGCTGATGCCGGGGTTATGGAGATGGACTTCGCGCATCGGTGACGTAATCGAAATGGCGATATCCGTGATCGCACCGATCGTGCTGATGATAATGACCACAGCGGCAAGCTCGACAAAACTGATGCCGATATAAAGCGAGAACATGCTGAGTTCATCGACTTCTTCCTCGCCGAAGCCATTGATCATCGTTAAATCGGACATGATGAGTATGAAGAACAACAGCACGATCATCGTGATGACGGTTGAAACGAACGCCGCAATTGTGGTGCTGTTGATGCCATTGATGAAAAACAGATTGACGCAGCTGATGATGACGCAAGCGATGATGACCCAGAAGATGGGGTTATTATCAGGATTGGCCATCATGAACACCGTAAACAGCAGCACCAGAAAATTGATGAACAGGCTGAGGAATGAAATGGCCCCTTTTTTTCCGCCGATCATCACCATGGACATACATAACATGATGGATAAAATGATCAGTACATTCATTGTGCCGCCTTCTTTCTCTTAATGAAGAAAATGGACGTGTAGATGCCGATGGGAATGGTCAGGACAATCCCGATTCCACCCGCGAGCGCGCGGGCGATTTCAAGAGACAGGTTGATTGAAAATGTAAACGGCCAGTCGGCCCCGTTCGACAAATACAGGAGCAGCATCGGAATCGAACCGCTGATATAAACGAAGAACAAAATATTCGCCATCGTGCCCATAATATCTTTCCCAATATCGATGCCGGACTTCTTCATCGCTTGAATGGAGATGTTCGGATTTTTTTCGTAAAGCGTAAAAATCGATGCCGACATCGTAATGCCAACGTCCATCACCGCCCCGAGAGAGCCAATGAATAGCCCCGCCATGAAAACAACTTCATACGGCCTCGAGAGAAATTGCATTTCCTCGTAGTTCAAGCCATTGCCGCCGGATGTCCAAATCGCGAAAGAAGCCAACAGCAGGGCCACGAAAACGCCAAGAATGGTCGAGACGATCGCGGCATACGTTTTTTCATTGAACCCGTTCACCAGAAGCAGCGAGGTGATGGTGAATAACAGAACGCTGACACCCGCAATCAACAGCAAACTGGCATTTTCCGTGCGGATGTAAACATCCAAAGCATACGACAAGATCACCGCATTGAGCGCCAAACTGACGATCGAGTAGAATCCTTGTTTTTTCCCGATGATGAGCAGCACAAAAATAAAAATCCACGTCATCACGACAACGTATTTATCCCGTTTGACATTATCAATCGTGCCGGAGAGTGAGGTACTGTCTGCTGTTCTGTCAAGATTGACGAACAAGTCATGGCCGACGCGGTATTCATGATCATTGGCTCCTGAAAAGGAGTACTCATTTTCGAGCTTAATCCTTTCCCCTTTGTATTCGCCGTTCCGGATCTCCCCTTCGAGCTGTTGGGTATATAAAACATCTTCGTTGCCATATATATCACTTAGTTCTTGCGTTTCTGTGATTTCAGCTTCAGTGATTTTCACGATCGGCTGATCATAGAATCCGTAATTAGTATTGATGAAAAAAATAGAGCCGATAAAACTGAGCAACAGTGCTGCATATAGGGACAGCTGAATCGTTGTCATATTTTTTAATAGTCGTTTCAAAATGATATCCTCCAATTCACCCGTCCTTTAAAACTTTCAGCGATTGAGTTTTAAGGGAGCTGGATGCTCTTTCTCCGTTGATTGTAACAGAAATTGTCCACGGTTTTCCGATTCTCATTTTTCGAATGATTTTCTAATTCAATGGTGAAAGGGAGCCGTAGAAATCCGGAAAATTTAAATCTATTGGTTTTCTGATTGATCATGACATTATCAATAGTTCTAACCATTCAACCGATCAGAATGAGGACGCAAAAAAAACGCCCCGGTCAGAGACGTTTCAAATTATGCTCGTATTTAAAAGATGACTACTTGGTTTTTGCCCTTATCTTTTGCTGAATACAATGCCTTATCCGCCCATTTTGCCATGGAAGTGATGGAGAAGTCATCTATAAAACTTTTACCGCCCATAGATACGGTGACGTTAATCGGGCGGTTCTGTTCCTGAATTTCCAGCTGTTGGATATCACGGATTAACTTATTAGTTATAAGTTCTAATTCTGTTTTGTTAGTGTCGGGCAGGAGCATAGCAAACTCATCTCCGCCGATGCGTGCTGCGGTATAAGAAGATCTTGCTGCAGTCGCAATTTGAAGGGCGAGTTCTTTTAATACGAGGTCACCTGCAGGATGGCCATACGTATCATTAATTTTTTTAAAATCGTCTATATCAATATAGAGCAAAGATAGATGCGTGTTATGCTGAAGGGCCAGGCTGACTTCTTTTGTCAGTTGTTCTTCAAAATAGCGTCGGTTGAACAATGAAGTCAGAGGATCCTTTTCTGCATGTTCCTTCAGCTGGAGTTCCAGAAGTTTTTGTTTCGTAATATCCACGTGGCGAATGACTACCCCTGCAACGGCCTCATCATTTGCTTGAAGAAGGGTAGCCTGCATTAAAAACCATCTTTTTTGGGAAGGGGAATGACAAGGATATTCGAAGTTGAAACAGTCTGCCTCACCTGCGAGGATAGCCTGTAGCCCTTCATATAACTCCGGTTCTTTTTCGCATTGTTGAAGATAATTTGCGCCATTTCCACAGCTGGATAAAGTCCCGCCATTGCGCAGCGCAAATTCATTCCATTCTTTATTTGTAAAACAGATCGTTCCAGTTCCATCCATCAAACAGATTTGATCTCTTAAAGAGTTCAGGACGGACT
>DATHVZ010000187.1:0-2554 GCA_035461005.1 Planococcus sp. (in: firmicutes)
TGGCTGCCGTCGGACTTCAGCTGGAAACTGATTTTATTTCTCGTGGGGGCAGCTATCATTATTTTTCTGGTAAACCTGTTTTTGAGGAAGCTGTTTGATGTGGAAAAACGGACTTTCATTAAACCGGGTTATGTGAATGAGAGACATGAAAAAGTGGAATACCGCTTGGGAATTATTGCTGCGATTTTGGTGGGAGCCGTGACCATAGGAAGTGGCATGAAAAGTTTAAATCCGGTTTATGCCACATTGGCTATGGGGTTTTTAATAACTTTGTACCGCGCGTATATGGAGAAGAAATATGCGGAAAATCAAAATGAACATATGTATACCCTTCTGGAATTCACTCTAATACTCTTGTTGGTGCTCAGTTTGGGAAGATTCATATTTCCCGATATGCCATTATTTTAAAAACGGAGGAAGGATGAACGTCAAAACGATCGAAGAATAAAACCGAATGTTTCACGTGAAACACCTTTTTGTTCATTTGATAAGAATTTGTGGGATTCGAGTATGGAAAGGAGGCAGGCTGATGCGCGGTGACAAGGTTCAAATCCGATTTTTTACGCTCCAGCATGTTGCAGAGAAACTGCAGCTGGAGTTGGACAATAAAGAGTTTTTCGAAGAATTCTCAGTCATCAACAGCGAAGACTTCTATACATTATTGATGCAGCAGGAAGTGATTGAACAAAGTACGGAAAACCGCAAAGCTGGCCGGGAGTATAATTTCGGCATTTTTGAAAACGTGACCGGCAAGCTGGTGGGCTCCATCAACCTGTTCCGGATTTTCCGAGGCCCGCTGCAGAGTGCCATGATCGGTTACGTGGTTGACCGGAAGCATAATGGCAAAGGCTTTGCCACAGAAGCCATCGGGCTGGCCGTAGATTATGCGTTTAAGGATTTGGGGCTGCACCGCATTGAAGCAGGCGTCATGCCGCATAACGAGCCGTCTATCCGCGCACTGGAGAAGGCGGGGTTCGAACGGGAAGGCATTGCCAGAAAAAATGTGAAGATTAACGGCAGATGGCAGGACCATGTTGTTATGGCGATCATCAATCCTGAAGATGACTGAAGAAATTTTGAATCAGGAGTTGCTGTATGAAAACTGAAGAAGAAATGTTGTCGGCGATCCGGGAAGACGAATGGATGCTGGATGTGCTGCGTGCAGCCAAAACGCTGAATTTGCCGGACTGGTGGGTTTGTGCGGGTTTTGTCCGTTCCAAAGTGTGGGATGCGCTGCATAATTATGCTGAACGAACCCCTTTGGGTGATATCGACGTCATTTATTATGATGAAAGTAATTTGGATGAAGAACTGGAAAAGGATTATGAACGCGAATTGGGTCGCCTGATGCCGGAATTGCTGTGGTCGGTCAAGAACCAGGCGCGGATGCACGAGGTCAACGATTTGCCGCCCTATTTGTCATCGGTCGATGCCATTTCCCGATTTCCGGAAACGGCGACCGCGCTCGGCATGAAACTGGATGCAAGCGGTCAACTGGAATTAACTGCTCCGCACGGGCTGGTGGATTTATTGGAACTCAAAGTGCGTCCGACGCCGGCTTTTGAACGGGATGAACGCCTGATGAAAACTTACAGGCAGCGACTTGTATCAAAGCAATGGACGCGGAAATGGCCGAAGGTGACAGTGGATTCAGCACAAGACAGGCTGTAAGAGGGGTAAAATATGAAAATCGAGTCGGAAAGATTAAGGTTTCGCCGCTATCAGGATAGGGATTTCCCTTTTTTGCATGCGATGGCAGCGGATCCCGAAACGATGAAGTATATCGGCAACGGCGACACGCGGGACCGGGACGGGACGCTTCGGTTTCTGTATTGGATTTATCAGGGATACAAGGACGACCCGCAATCCGGACTTTTGGTGCTGGAGAGAAAGAGCGACGGAAAACCGGTAGGCCATGCCGGGCTCGTTCCGCAGAATGTGGACGGGGCGGATGAATGGGAGATCGGCTATTGGATCGCGAAGGAATACTGGTCCCAGGGCTACGCCACAGAAGCGGCACAAGCACTCCGTGATTACGCGTTCGACAAACTCGGCAAGGAACGACTCGTGTCGCTGATCCACCCGGACAATGGAGGCTCACAGAAAGTCGCTGAAAATTGCGGGATGAACTTGGAGAAAAAGACTCTGTTAACGGGCCGAGTTGCATATGTTTATGCAATGGAGAGGGAGGAATGGTTATGAAGTTTCCGGTATTGGAAACAGCGAGGCTTCGTCTGATTCAAATCGGCCCGGAGCACATCGATGCGCTTTTTGGAATTTTGTCGCAGGATGAAGTGATGGAATATTATGGGATGGACAGTTTGCAGGACCGGTTCGTCGCGGAAAAAATGGTGGCTGCTTTTCAAGTCGGATTCGAAGCGCAGCGCAGTTACCGCTGGGGACTCGAAACAAAAGAAACCAGTGAATTTATTGGCACAATCGGGCTGAATAATTTGAATCCGGCTGCCAAAAAATCGGAAATCGGCTATGAACTGCATCCGGCGTTCTGGCGCAAGGGCCTGGCGAAAGAGGCGTTGCTGGAAGTGCTCCGTTA
>DATHVZ010000188.1:0-3524 GCA_035461005.1 Planococcus sp. (in: firmicutes)
CCGTGCAGCCAGTTTATGCCTATGAATTCGATGGCAGACGCTACGATGTCGGCGAAAAATTCGGCTTTATCGAAACGACCATCGAATTCGCACTCAAACGACCCGAGCTGCGCAATCAATTATTGGAACTGTTCCAGGCTAAACTTGAAGAAGAGGCTGTCCGGAAAGAATAAAGTTGCGTTTGTCTCAAAAGAAGCGGATTTTATCCGTCAAAGCACATAAGAAACTCCCCGTCCAATCCGGACGGGGAGTTTCTTATTGGGAAGAATGATAGAGATCGTTTTTTATTTCAAAGAACGGATGATATACTTGGGTTTATTAATGGAATATTCAGTTTTTATGGGATGCGGTAGGGAAGGAGGTGACAGGATGAACGATTCGAAAGTTCAGCTGGAAGAGGCGACTATCCAAGCCATCCAGCAGGCTTTTCAGAAAAAACAGCTGACGTCTGTGGAGCTGGTGCAATACTACTTGGATCGGATCGAACGGTACGATCGTCAAGGGCCAAACATCAATTCCGTATTAACCCTGAATCCGGATGCGCTCGAAATCGCAGCGGACAGGGATGCAAAGCGGGGGCAAGAAGATCAAGGACTGCTATATGGCATTCCGGTTTTGCTGAAGGATAATATTGATACGGGGTGCAACATGCCGACCACAGCCGGGGCTATCGCCCTCCAACATAATTTCGCAAAAGAGGATGCCTTTGTCGCCGCTCAGCTCAAGAAAGCGGGAGCGATTTTATTGGGCAAAACCAACCTGAGTGAATGGGCGTATTTTATGACGGAGCAAATTCCGAGTGGCTACAGCGGCCTGGGAGGGTTGGTTCAGAACCCATATGGTGTGGACACATTTGAGCCGGGAAGTGCCGGTGGTTCGAGTTCAGGAACCGGTGCAGGACTTGCAGCTAATTTTGCCATGGTCGGCATCGGCACCGAAACTTCGGGATCGATTCTGAGTCCGGCCAGTGCAAATTCGATCGTCGGCATCAAACCGACGGTCGGGCTGATCAGTCGGACAGGCATCATTCCGATTTCCTCCAGCCAGGACACGGCCGGACCGATGGCTCGAACAGTTGAAGACGCGGCGATTACGCTTGGACTCCTCACCGAACTGGATAACCGGGATCCGGCCATGCGGAGTCCGGGGAGAAAGGCGCTGACCGATTATACCCCTCACCTGAAATTGGATGGATTGAAAAACACCCGGATCGGTGTCGACGAAACGTTCTTGAATGACGGGGCATGGGACGAACGGGCAGTTATGGACAAAGTGATGGAGGAATTGCAAGCTCAAGGGGCGATTGTGGAAAAAGTGACAATCCCGGTGCAACCTTTTCATTCGGATGTTTTATGGTATGAGTTCAAGCGTGGTGTCAATCAGTATTTGAGCAAGGTTTCTGGTGAATTGCCAGTGAAATCCCTGGCCGATGTAATTGAATTTAATAAACAGGACCCCGAAATTCGCATGAAATTCGACCAGTTGGAGTTGGAAAAAGCACTCGCCATGAGCGATAATCCGGAAGACCCGCGATATTTGGCGCATCGCGAAATGGATTTCCGAACTACCGCTACGGAAGGACTTGATGCAGTCATGGCGGAGCATCGATTGGACGCCTTGCTGTTTCAGGACAATCGAGGGGCAGCAATGCCAGCAAAAGCAGGGTATCCATCCATCACCGTCCCTGCCGGCTATACGAGTGTAGGCATGCCAATCGGTGCAACGTTCAGCGCTTTGGCCTATAGCGAGCCGAAGTTGATCGAGTTGGCCTATGCCTATGAACAAGCTTCAAAAAAGCGGCGCGCACCTCGTTTCGACTAGACAGGTTCTCGTTTGCCTCTATTTGGCGAAAGCTGAGGGAAGACACATTTCTTTCATTCCGTCTTCTCTATTCGATTTGTGGTAAAATTCAGTTAATTACATATGAAGGAGGATGAATACATGGCGAAAACGCATCAATTCCCGGATGATCGGGTGCATTATACGTGGCAGAAGGATCCTGAGCCGGTGTTGACGATTGCAAGCGGCGACACGGTCGTATTCAATACGCGCGAAGTGGCGGACAATCAGTTTCACATCGACTCGAAAACAGAAGACATCGCGACGCTGGACTGGGCAAAGGTTTATCCGCTCGCGGGGCCTGTGGCGGTCGAGGGAGCTGAATCGGGCGACACGCTGGAAGTGGAAATTGTCGATTTGAAGCCTGGCAGTTGGGGCTGGACGGCGATCCTTCCTGGGCTCGGGTTGCTGGCGGAAGAATTTTCAGAAGCGTATTTGCGGACGTTCGATTTGAGCGACGGCAAGCACATCCATTTTTCGGATAGTATCAAAGTGCCCATCGAACCGTTCCTCGGGACGATGGGGGTCAGTCCAGAAAACGCCGCGGGTCAGGCAATCATGCCCCCGGGCATATTTGGCGGCAATCTTGATACGCGCCAGCTGACGATGGGCACGAAACTGTTCCTGCCGGTGCAGGTTGCCGGCGCGTTGTTCAGCTGCGGCGACGCACATGCCGCGCAAGGGGACGGCGAAGTGTGCGTGTCGGCGCTGGAATGCCCGATGACTGCAACGCTGAAGTTCCGCCTCATCAAAGGCAAAACCATTCCGTCGCCGCAGTTTCAGACGGCGGGGGCGTTGACGCCGAAAGTCGACCATAAAGGATTTTATGGCACGACCGGCATCGGCCCGGACTTGTTCGTGGCATCGCAGGACGCGGTGCGCGCGATGGTCGGCCACATTTCTGAAAACTACGGCCTCGAGCCAAGAGACGCCTACTTGCTGTCGAGCTTGTGCGTCGACCTGAAAATCTCCGAAATCGTCGACGCCGGCCAATACGTGGTCAGCGCGCTGCTGCCGCTCGCAGTCGTGGAAACGCAGGATTGAAAATAAAAACATGGAGGTGAGTCGATGAATAAATACGTCATCCAATACACCCTGGAAAAGGGCTTAACGGTAGAACGGACAGTGGAAGCGGAATCGAGGGAAGAGGTGGCGTCCAACGCGTTATCCGAACAAATCGTCCAATTCGAAGACACATTCGGTGAATGGAACCTGTTCAATAAAGAAGACATCAAACTCGTGAAAATCAAAGATTATATAGATCCTGTCAACACCTCGAGAAGAGGCGGGTAACAGGCGAACTGAGCGCCGGCATCGATAGTTTATCGACGCCGGTTTTGTTGTGGGCGCGAGAATACGCTCCGTTGCAGGTGAGATACGCTCCGATAGTGAAGAAATACGCACCGCTCCAAGCGAAATACGCTCCACAAACGCAAAAATACGATTCAAGCCCACAAAATGCCACAAAAACAGCGCCGCCGGAGACCACGGCGACGCGATCCGACGGCATCGATAGTTTATCGATGCCGGTTTTATTGTGGGCGGGAGAATACGCTCCGTTGCTGGCGAAATACGCTCCAATAGTGAAGAAATACGCACCGCTCCAAGCGAAATACGCTCCACAAACGCAAAAATACGATTCAAGCCCACAAAATGGCACAAAACCAGCGCCGCCGTAGACCACG
>DATHVZ010000189.1:0-24664 GCA_035461005.1 Planococcus sp. (in: firmicutes)
TTCGGTAACCGGAGACAGATAGCCTTGGCTCTCCATCTCCGCGTAGGTGAAACCGACATCTTCGATCAATTTCGTCCGGCCAATTTCCAACCAGATCAGGTAATTGGCGTGATAAACGATGCCCATCTGGTCTGTTTCCGCGTAGCGGATTTCTATTTCTTTTTCACTTATATGCATTCCAGTTTCACCTCTACAGTAAGTATACAGAATCCAGCTGTTAATTTCTAAAGGAAAGGCTGTAGACGATATTCCGCAAAACAGCTTGCTTTCCGGGGGGCTCGCGCCGAACTAACTCGGGCTCTTCGCCCGAGTGGATTTCAGCACTTCGCTTGGTCCCCCAGGAGTCTGCGCTGTTTTGCTCCATATCTTTTGATCACTTTCTATAAAGAGAGAACATTTAAACCTTAATTTTACTAAGAAAGCCATGTTCAAAATTTCTCACAGAATTAGAATGAAGCGGAAGAAGGCGAAGAGCAAAGATGTGCTCCTGCATCGCTCCGCTGCTTCGTCGCAAAGACTTGGCCTCGCAAACTTCGCCCAATGTCTTTCCTGCGGGAGCAGTGACGGAGCAACGCGACGGAGCGACATGAGGTGAAGGCCCCGCAGGAAAGGTTTGGCCGAACATCATTCGGACGAACCTTTGCGACGAGGCGAGTAACGCCGCAGGAGCACCGGTTTTCGTAGCGACGAGGAGACTGAGGCCATGCCCGCGGAAAGCGTCCGTCTGAAGCGAAATGGTGAAGAAACCACCTGTTTCTTGACAACTCAAAAAGGCTGCCCGAAGGCAGCCTTTTTAAGTTTCTATTTGATCCTGAAATTATACTTCTAGCAATTTGTTGCGAAGCACCATTTGCAGGATACCGCCGTGGCGGTAGTAATCTACTTCAACTTCAGAATCGAAACGTGCAAGGACGTCGAACTCTGTCACTTTGCCATCTTCCGCTGTTGCAGTAACTTTCAGGATGTCACGCGGTTTCACATCATCCGTCAAGTTGACACTGATTGATTCGTGGCCTGTAAGACCAAGAGAATCAGCACTTTCCCCGTTCAGGAATTGAAGTGGCAGAACGCCCATCATGACCAGGTTCGAACGGTGAATCCGCTCGTAGCTTTCCGCGATGACTGTTTTGATGCCCAAGAGGAATGTTCCTTTTGCTGCCCAGTCACGTGAAGAACCCATGCCGTAGTCTTTTCCTGTCAGGATTGCAAGGCCAGTGCCCTGTTCCTGATATTTCATGGCTGCATCGTAAATCGCCATCGTTTCGCCCGTTGGCCAGTAAGTAGTATAACCGCCAGTCGTTCCTGGTGCTACCTGGTTACGAATACGGATGTTGGCAAAAGTTCCGCGCATCATGACTTGGTGGTTACCGCGTCGTGAACCATAAGAGTTGAAACTACGTGGCTCTACGCCGTTTTCACGCAAGTATTTGCCTGCTGGAGTATCTTTACCGATCGCACCGGCTGGTGAGATGTGGTCAGTAGTAATCGAGTCTGCAAATTTAGCGACAACGCGCAGATCTGACAGCGCTTGAATTGGTTCCGGTTCTGTCGACATATTTTCGAAGAACGGCGGGTTTTGGATATATGTTGAATTTTCATCGAAATCGTATAACGCATCATCATTCGTTTCAATTGCATTCCAAGCTTCGTTCTCGCTGAATACATGCTCGTATTCTTTGCGGAACAATTCTGGAGTAACAGTCGAATGAACAACTTCTTTGATTTCAACCGTTGTAGGCCAGATATCTTTGAAGAAGACATCGTTGCCGTTTTTGTCCTGTCCGATTGGATCCACTTCAAAATCGATATCCACTGTACCTGCAAGTGCATAAGCAACAACAAGCATTGGTGAAGCAAGATAGTTGGCTTTCACTAGTGGGTGGATACGGCCTTCAAAGTTACGGTTTCCTGAAAGAACAGAAGAAACAAGCAGGTCATTGTCGAGAATCGCATCTTCGATTTCAGGAAGCAATGGACCCGAGTTGCCGATACAAGTTGTACAGCCGTAACCGACAAGGTTAAAACCGATTTGGTTCAAGGAATCAAGCAATCCTGAATCCTGCAAATAACCGGTAACAACTTTTGAACCTGGCGCAAGTGAAGTTTTCACATATGCCGGTGGTGTCAATCCTAATTCAACCGCTTTTTTCGCGACAAGACCAGCACCGAGCATTACGTACGGGTTCGATGTGTTCGTACAAGATGTGATTGCTGCAATTGCCAATGAACCGGTCTTCATTTCAACGGAACGTCCGTCTTTGAAGTTTACGGTTGCTGTTTTAGCGATTTCAGCATCATTCAGTGCAAAACCGTGAGGTCCTTCAGGAGCTGTTACAGCTTTGTTGAATTCCGTTTTCATGTGAGACAAAGGAATCAAATCCTGCGGACGTTTTGGTCCTGCAAGGTTCGGTTCGATTTCAGAAAGGCTGATTTCAACCAAATCTGTGTAAATCGGATCTTCGTTCTCAACAGTGAAGAACATGTCATTCGCTTTCAAATATTCTTTCGTGATCGCGATCTGCTCTTCTGAACGGGCAGTCAGACGCATATAGTTCAATGCCTCTTCATCAACCGGGAAGAAACCGCAAGTAGCGCCGTATTCTGGAGCCATATTGGCAATCGTCGCACGGTCAGCAAGCGGAAGAGTCGTAACTCCAGTTCCGAAGAACTCGACGAATTTTCCGACTACGCCTTTTTTACGCAATGTTTCAGTGACTTTAAGAGCCAAATCCGTAGCAGTTGCTCCGTTAGGTAATTCTCCAGTCATTTTCACACCGATTACTTCTGGAATCGGGAAATAAGATGGCTGTCCAAGCATTCCGGCTTCCGCCTCAATGCCGCCGACGCCCCATCCAAGAACTCCGATGCCGTTGATCATTGTTGTATGGGAATCTGTACCGACCAATGTGTCAGGGAAGGCTTCGAATGTGCCATCATCATTTTTAACTGCATGAACGACATTCGCCAGATACTCAAGGTTAACCTGGTGAACGATTCCTGTAGCTGGTGGCACGGCACGGTAGTTGTCATAAGCTTTTTGAGCCCAGTTCAAAAATTGGTAACGTTCCGCGTTGCGGTCGAATTCCAATTCCATGTTGATGCGTAGTGCATCCTCTGTCCCGTAATTATCAACCTGCACAGAGTGGTCAATGACAAGGTCCACCGGAATTTCCGGGTTGATCTTGTCAGGGTCTCCACCAAGTTTGGCCATAGCTGAACGCAATGCTGCCAAATCAACAACAACTGGTACGCCAGTGAAATCCTGCAAAATTACGCGGGATGGTTTAAATGGAACTTCTGCTTCTTTGTTGGCATTTTTGCCCCATTTTGCTAATTCTTCGACGTGCTCATCTTTGATGACATATCCGTCATGCTGGCGCAATACGGATTCCAATAGAACTTTGATTGAATAAGGAAGGCGAGATACTTTCGCGATTCCTGCTTCTTCTAATGCAGCTAAACGATAGTAATTATACGTGTTGCCGTTTAGCTCAAAAGAAGTACGGCTGTTGTGCAAACTGCTTTTTGCCATGTTGTGTTCCTCCTTTGAATCTTCTGAAAAGGCTTGAAATAGCTTCTTTTCTCCAATACCATCATAACGAAATATCATGCATAAGTAAATTACATTAAAATTATGGAATGTGATAAGTTTTTCTAATTACTGTTTGGGTTGTCCATTAATTTTACTTAATAGGCTTTCCAATTGTTTCAGATGACGTTTTTCATGAAGCCCGACAAAAGGAAACCATTGGATCAGCGGCACTTTGCCGAAAACCGGATGGGGTAATGACTTGGATTTTAACGCTTCCTCTGATGCATTGTCATAAATCTGGTTCAGCCTGGTGCGCGACGCTTCCAATTTAACTTTCATTGCAGACAAGTTAACAAAATCATCCGATGGCTGTGTATAAGAAGGGGCATCGACTTTGATGGCTCTGCTGACAGTTATTTGAATGGGTTTTTTCATCGCTTTTTTACTGGTTTCCCGCTCCAGTTCTTTTGCTATATTCCTTGCAATGACATTTTCCATCAATTGAAGATGGTCCAGAATCTGCATCACTGACCATTTACCCTGGGCTGGCTTGTGATTCAATTGCTCATCAGAAAACCCTTCTGCTGTTTCCAAAATGCGATTTCTGATCTTTTCATTATCCTCTTTAAACATGATACCTCCCCTTTCAGCTCCGTTAACCAGCCTTAATCTTTCCATACCCTGTTTTTTGCCGGAAAACTCACTATTGTACTTCTCTTCTTCTTATATAAGTATGCAGGATTCTTTTTTTCTTGTCGACTTGTTTTGAATTTTCTGCTATGACCTTATGTATCAAACTATTCAAGGATAAATACTATTTAAATAAATTCCTGCGCAAATTTTATTCCGTCAGCACAACCTTTCTCCCTTTTCGACCGCATGGGAAAGTACGTTCTTATTTTCTTTGAATATGGTATAATTTTCAGTAAATACAGGAGCAGAGGTGAGATGCAATGCCCTATGGCTATGAAAAATATCGGTTGGAAAATGGCATCAGCCCGAATACAGTGGTCCATGAAGTTCAATTGATCCATTCCCTTCTCGCCTTTCTTTCAAGGCATTATAAAAAAAACGTTGAACCGCATGAAATTCGTCCTTCCGATATCCAGAACTTTCTGCAGGAACAACGGGCCACTGGCATTAAAGACAGTACGTTAAACAGAAAAATCATCTTTATCCGCCAGTGGTTCGATTATATGTGGCGCATCGGACGGATTCCCGTCGACTTTATGCCGAAATTCAAGTTTTCCGAAAAACTCGATCTGACTCCACCCGATATCCACCTGGACTACGGCAAGCTGCTGGAACAAAAAGAAGCGGTGCTCGTCACCGGACAGCTGTCCCTGAATGCCAAGATTCTTTTTATCCTTTATCTGCGGGGTCTCCGCCTTCGTGACATGGCTTCGATTGACATCAGCAATTTCGAGGACAAAGGCCATAAGCTGACGCTCACCTTCGAGAAAAAGGACGGCTATATGAGCCGCATCGATTTTACCGGACAGGAAATCGCCATTCTTCTTGAAGGCATCGAACGCGCTGTATTCCGCGGAACCCCTTACCTGCTGTCGTCCAAAGTGAATAATGAATACACCCTGTTCCAGATGGGTTCGCTGTCCGATTACACAGAAGCGCTGTCCACTTTTATCGGCATGCCGATGCGGTCAGGTGACATCCGGTTTGCTTATGTCCATTACCTGTATTCGGAGGAACAGAAAAATCTCGAGGAAATCCAGGAGATTCTCGGTGTGTCACTCGATTCTGCATCCCGCATCCTGAAGGACTCACTGCAGCGGCTGAAAAAATAGCTGCTACCGCTGACAGTCATCCAGAAGCTTCAACCAAAATAAATGCACATGTAAAAGCCAGCAAAGGAAAGAAACTTCCTTTGCTGGCTTTTTGCCAAGGCGTTGTGCTGTTGACATACGAATCTCTCTTTTTTTGCAGCATCATCTTTTCGGTTGCATTTAAGAGAAGAAACCGAAATTCAATGCCAGGCTGAAAACTACGAGCGTGTGGATGATGACGAACCACATTCCCTGTCTGTTTAAACGTTCCAAGTTTTCGTATTGCATGCGGTTTCACCCTCTCTTTTCTTTTTATTATACCGAATATTCAGTTTTCTTTCAATGCATTACACTTTTATCTAACTTATCGGATATAATTGATGGAGGAAAATATATCACAGGAGGTTTTCAGATGAAAAGAGCATTACTCGTCGTTGATTATACAGTGGATTTTGTGGCTGACGATGGCCGGCTGACATGCGGCAAGCCCGGACAGGCGATCGAAGATTCGATTTGCGCAATCACTGAGCAATTTCTTCAGCAGGGGGATTTTGTGGTGATGCCGGTGGATATGCATGAAGAAGGGGATGTGTTGCATCCGGAACATCAATTATTCCCCCCGCATAACATCAGAGGAACCGCTGGCCGGGAATTATACGGCAAACTGAAGGCGCTGCATGAAGCCCATCAGGAAAAGATCGTCTGGATGGATAAAACCCGTTACAGCGCATTCGCCGGCACACCTCTGGAGCTGTTGCTGCGTGAACGAAGTATAGAAGAAATTCACATTATTGGGGTCTGTACCGACATCTGTGTGCTTCATACAGCTGTTGATGCTTATAATAAAGGCTATAAAATCGTCATCCACCAAAACGCTGTTGCGAGCTTTGATTCCGTAGGCCATGACTGGGCTTTGCGGCATTTCAGCAATACCTTGGGTGCGGAAGTTTTATAATTTTTTCCTTGTCGATGTTTTAAATCTCCCAAATACGGTTATATCTAAAGTGTAACGCTTATTACTAACTTTAAAAGGAGATGAAACACAATGGGCTTTATTTTATTCTTAATCATGGGTGGTATCATTGGTTGGCTAGCAGGACTTATTTTAGGTAAAGATATTCCTGGTGGTATCATCGGCAACATCATCGCAGGTATTATCGGAGCTTGGCTTGGTAGCCTGTTGCTCGGAGACTGGGGTCCTGAAATTTGGGATGTCTTCATTATCCCGGCATTGATCGGTGCTGTGGTTCTAGTATTCGTATTGAGCCTGATTCTTGGTTCAATGGGCAGAAAAAACCGCTAATAATTAAATCAGCATCAAAAAAAGAGCGGACACATTGTCCGCTCTTTTTTATGCCTTATTCCGGAAACTGCTCTTTGTAAAGGTTGTGGTAATGCAATACGTCTTCTACGTATTCATCGCTGTGATTGTATGTGAAAATCGCCTTTTCAAGCTCCCCGTCAGCCGCTCCGTTCTGCGCCAAATAATTGGCTGCACTATGGAGTGCGTCGGTCAGGTTATAAGGATCCGCTTTGCCATCGCCATTGCCGTCGATGCCGTAGCCTCCGAATTCCTGGATGACATCGGGATCAGTTTTTTCATCGTCCGGTATGTCCCCTTCTCCCAAACCTGAACATGTCGGATGGCTCCAACCGACGAACGTGCAGGGCATAAATTGCATATGCCCTTCTGCTCCAACCGGTGATAATAAGGGGTCCATCGTGGAGAATCGTGTTTCCACCCGGTGATGCGCTGCCAGCAACGTCCAGGGGATCCCGTATTCTTCCGCGGTTTCTTTATAAAGCGCAATATTCTCCTCCGGCACTTCCAGTTCCCAGAAAATATTGGGTGTTTCCTTCAGAACTTTTGTAACAGTTTCAGGATAGAACAGATAATAGACGCTGATAAATAATGTCACAATGACAAGCAGCGCAGGGACTAATGTTAGGAGGAACAGCAGCTTCATCTTGCTGCCTTTTTTCATTTTTTGCTTTTTTTTCTTCATGAGTTCACGCCCAGTTGCTTTTTTTTTAGTTTACCACAAACGCCCCCCTTTATTCTTCAGCTGACCCGTACTATCTTTTGAAAGATTTCAAAGGTAAAGTGAAAGTTGGAGGTGTTCAATATGTGGCAGGATTTCAAAGCCTTTGCATTAAAGGGCAATGTGTTGGACCTAGCAATTGCAGTGGTCATCGGCACGGCTTTCGGAAAAATTGTAACGTCACTGGTGGAAGACTTGATCATGCCGGCAGTGGGTTTGCTGTTTGGCGGATTCAGCATTGCAAACGAAGCCTATACAGTAGGAGACGTGGCTTTAAGGTACGGGGCGTTTTTGCAATCAGTTCTGGACTTTTTAATAATTGCATTTTCTATTTTCCTCGTTATCCGTCTGTTCATGAAATTCCGCCGCAAAGAAGCGCTTCCGGAAGAAGAAAAGGTGCCGGAACTGGACAAAAAAGAGGCATTGCTCGTGGAAATACGCGACCTTTTGAAAAATCAGCAGCGTTGAGCCTATATGACAGCAGAAAAAAGGCTATATTCCATCTTGGAATACAGCCTTTTTTCATCTTACTTCGTCAACCCTGTCACCCAGCTGCATCATTCTTTCAGCAGGTCCTGCATGTCTTTCGCAATTTCTTTTACCGGCACCTCGAGGTAGCCATCGTAATTATTCGCAATTTCTCCGTTTTGATCGATCAGATAAAAACTTGTGCCATGCACGACCTGGTCGCTCGCAGGATCATTCTTCACAAAAGCCTTGAAATTGTCTTTTGCGTACTCCGCGATGTCGTCCTGGGAGTAGCCCGTCAGCAAATGCCATTTGGAAGGATCCGGAACATTGTATTTATCGAGATAATCAGCCAGCACTTCCGGTTTATCAACCACCGGGTCCACGCTGAACGCAACGATTTTATAGTTTTCAATGCCCTGTGCTTCCAGTTCTTCCTGTATCCCCACCATATTGAATGTCATCGGCGGGCAAACGGTTGTGCAATTGGTGAACACGAAAGTTGCCAGCCACGGACTGCCTTTAAGATCCTCAAGCGACAATTCTTCGCCGCGCTGGTCGGTATGCGAAAACTCTTCGATTGCGGAATCGCCGCAAGCAGCCAAAAGCATCACCAGGCCGATTACTGCCAATAGATATAGTTTCTTCATGATGCCGCCTCCACAATACATACTGCCTTCATCTTAAATGAAGAAAGCGGCATCGACAACTCCAATTACCTGCCAGTTGTCACGAATTTGTGAAATCAGAGCCTGATTGTGATCAATGCTTCATGAATCGCCACAAGTTTGGTTTCGACTCTGTGCATCAGATAAAATGACACAAACATCGGGAACCCCACTTCCTGGATCAGTCGCATCCATTCATCCATGCCCTTCCCCCCCTTTCTTCAGTAATTAGCAAAGAAGCCCTCCATCTCAGGAGGGCTCCATTTCTTAGACTTCGTAATCGACGACATTCCGTTCAATAACACGGGCACCTTTGGCGATTGCAAAAGGCGAGCCTTCAACTTCAAAGATGTTCTGCGCGATGATGGTCTGCATGCCGGTCGCGAGTTCCTGAGCCGTCAGGTCTTCCCTCGGTTCGTCCACAGAGAGCACTACACTCTTGCCTGCGCCTGTTTCAAAGTTCAATTCCAATGTTTTTGCCATTCCCTATTCCCCCTTAGTATGATTTAAGCGTAAATTGAAAGATTCGACTGTTTTTCCAGGTTGATCAACGGTTTCATGCCGAAATCCGTCAATACTCGTGCCGTTTCGAAAACCTCCGTGGCTGCTGCGCTGTCCATTACATTGTGATACGCTTTCAGTTTCTTTTTCGGTTTGCCCAGTTCATCGACGCCATTGTCGAATGTCAGGCGGATGCTTGCGTTCTTGAAATTACTGTTTGCCATATTGTTTCACCTCCTCTCACCCCCTATATAGACAGTTAGGGCAAAAAGGGATACATTTTTAATGAATTATTTTTAATTTGCTCTTATAATGGAAGTATCGGAAGGTTAGAGGTGACTAAAGTGGCTTTAGACGGTTGGTTTTTATGGTTCATACTATTTTGGGTAGTGGTGCTTGTCGGTTTATTCGCGATTGGCGGTTTTTTCATGTTCAGGAAGTTCCTGAAATCGATTCCCAAAAAGGATGGCCTGTCGGATTTGAATTGGGAAGAATATTACGTCGATAAGACGATCCATTTGTGGGGCGACCAGGAAAAGGAATTGCTGAACGAACTGGTTCAGCCTGTGCCTGACCTGTTCCGGCCCGTCGCTAAGCAAAAGATTGCCGGCAGGATCGGGGAGATTCTGCTTGAGGAAAATGCCACAAAAATGGAGCATCAGCACATTATCAGAGGCTATATCCAGGCCACTCCGAAGCGTGACCATAAGTTTTTACGGAAGAAATTGCATGAACTCGATATCGATGTGAGCCCGTACGAACATTATTTTGAACAATAGAGAAACATAGAGAAAAGCGCAGTCCCCTTAACCGGGAACTGCGCTTTTATTTTTTTCTTCTATTTTCCTGAACTGCACGTACATTGCCGCGCGCCAGGGAATGATCATGCCAAAAGCAAGAATCCAGAACATGCCGCCGAGTTCGCCAATATCGATGGTTGAACTGAGGATCACTTTTGCCGCTAGCCGAACAAGCAGTAACCCAATCAAAATGAACAGGAATGCTTTTGATTGCTTTAAATAGATTTCGCCGTCCTTCACTTCAAATTTCGAAGTCCATATAAGAACGATGGAAAAAAGGATGCCGGCCGCCAAAGCCTCCGCAATTTGCGGGGGGGATACCCTGAAAAACGGAAAGATGAACATCAGGGCTCCCGTGGACATGAATAAGGGCGGAAGCAGAATCTTCTTTGCGGAAGCTGGTTTTTTGGCTGAGCGGGAACGGACGAATATCGCGAACATCCCCATAAACACCGCTCCCACCATGGTTATCGCCAGGTAGATTTCCGGAGGGATCTGATTAAACATCCAATCCCTCCTCCAATTCTTCCAGCCGGCGCCGCAATTCATCAATTCTCACAAATCGGACAAAACGTTGAATTTCTTTGCCTTCATGGAAAATCAGCACGATTGGCGCTGAAAAGAGCAGAAGCTCGCCAGCCAGTTCGGGCAACCTTCCCCCGTTCACCAAATAGAACGGGATTTTATAGTCATCTTCGAACACCTCAACTTGCGGTCGCAAGCCTTCACACACCGAACAATTATCGGTTTTTACAAACAGCAGAAACGATTCTGCCTTGCTGACCAATTGCCGGTATTCATCTATTGAATGGATGGTTTTCATAGCTTTCACCTGCTTATAAGTCGATTAGAATCCCTGGAAATCACCGAACAAAGGACCAAGAATACGGATGAGATAAGTCAATCCGTCGAAGAACAACAAAATTCCGACTGCAATCATGATAATACCGCCGATTTTCATGATAGTGTTATTGTGTTTGCGCAACCAGCCCATGCGAGTTACGAAGAATGACAGGACGAAGAATGGAATTGAAAAGCCTAGAACATAGGCGAGCATATACCAGACACCCGAACCCGGATTTGCTGCTGCGAGTGCATAGATTGCTGCTGTGATTGGGCCCGTGCACGGTGTCCAACCCGCTGCGAACGCCAATCCGATGATAAAGGTACCGATAAAACCGGATGGCCGGTTTTTGAAAGAAAACTTTTTATCCGCCATCAGGAATTTCGGCTGGAAAAATCCGATGATCATCAAGCCAAAGATAACGATGAAAATGGCGCCGATTTGTCGGATCAGGTCATCATATGTGATAAACCATTCATAGAAAAATGATGTACTGAAACCGAGTGCGATGAAGATGGTCGAAAATCCAAGCAGGAAGAACAGCGTATGAAACATCCCTCTTCGCTGCATGATTTTTTTGTCATTTTTAATTTCATCAAGCGACATGCCGGTAATATAAGATAAAAATGCCGGATATAAAGGCAATGTGCATGGTGAAATAAAGCTTAAAAAGCCTGCACCGAAAGCCAGGAAAATATTGATATCAGTTGCCACTGTTTCCACTCCTTCATTGTACTCATTTCATCTTATCAAATAAGTCCACAGAAAACTGCCCTTTTGCCTGTGAACTCTTTGTGAATGAACCGGACAAAAGCATTTTGTCCGGTTCATTTGCGACGAAGCTAGCGCAGCGATGCAACGCCCTTTCATGTCCCGAAGCTAGCGCAACGATGCAGGGACAGGAGCACCGGTTTTAGACAAAATGCATTTTGTCCCCACTCATTTGCGACGAAGCTAGCGGAATGATAAATGACAATCCAAAGTTTCTTCTATATAACTAAAAAACAGGAGAGAAAGATTCCTCTTTTCTCTCCTGTTTTCCCCGGCAGTTTATCTCTTGCTTACACTTCCACAATGCTATTCTGCAGAAGATACATCTTATGGTAAAGGCCCCGTTCAGCCAGAAGCTGCTGATGCGTTCCCTTCTCTACAATTTCCCCCTGGTGCAAAACGATAATCAGTTCGGCATCCTGTATTGTGCTCAACCTGTGGGCAATGGCAATCGTTGTTCTGCCGCGTCTCATCTTCTCAAGGCTCGACTGGATAGCAACTTCGGTTTCGGTATCGATATTGGCTGTGGCCTCGTCGAGCACCAAAATTTTCGGATCCGCCGCCATTGTGCGGGCAAATGCCAATAGTTGCCGCTGTCCGCTTGAGAACGTTGAACCTCTTTCTGTCACTTTATGGTCATAACCGTCCGGCAGCTCACCGATAAATTTATCGGCTTGTACAAATTCTGCGGCGGCGCGTACTTCTGAAAACATCATATCCGGATTATACAAGCGAATATTGCTTTCGATGGTGCCATAAAACAGGAACGGATCCTGCAGCACAAGCCCCATCTTTTTCCGCAACTCAGAAGTTCGATAGTCTTTCACTGACCGCCCGTCAATGAGGATATCGCCGCGTTCAAACTCATAGAACCGCATAAGCAGATTGATGATTGAACTTTTCCCGCTGCCGGTGTGGCCAACTAATGCCACCGTCTGGCCAGGTTCAGCAGTAAAAGAAATATTCTTCAGAACGTCGGCGTTGCCATCATAGGAAAAACTGACATTCCGGAATTCGATGCGACCATCCAAAATCTTGTTGTCGGTGTCCCTCTGAGCAGGTGCCTCGTCTTCTTCATCCAACAGATCGAAAACACGCGAGGCAGCAACAATCGCCTGCTGAAAAATCGACAGCCGCTGCATTACCTGATTGATCGGCTCAAAGAACCGGTCAATATAGGTAACAAATGCATAAATGACACCCACTTCGACAGTCGAAGAAAACGACGTGATGCCGAAATAGCTGAGCAGCATAATCAGCGCCAGCGTATATACCAGATCAATTGCCGGGCGCAGCAGCAAACCATCGATTTTGATATTGCGTTTGCCGGCCTTCCAATGTTTTTCATTAATTTCGTTGAATTCGTCCTGCATCCGGCCTTCCTGGCTGAACGCCTGGATCATGCCCATGCCCTGCACGGATTCGGAAATTTTGGCATTCAATTGGCCGAGCCGCTCCCGCAGATCCTGGTAGAAAATCGAACTGTATTTCCGGTAAATATACATGATCCACAGGAGGATCGGCAAGAGGATCAACGTAATCAGCGCAAGCTGGACATTCAGGAAGAACATTGCGATATAGACACCGATAATCAGGAAGATGCTTTGGATAAAGCCGATGAGTACGGTGACAAACATTTCCTTGATCGCTTCGGTATCATTCGTCACCCGTGACACGATGCCCCCTGCTGGAGTCTTGTCGAAATAACGCATGCCGAGTCTCTGTACTTTTGTAAACACGTCAATGCGCATCTGCTGGATGATTTTCAGCGCTGCTTCCTGGAACTTCAATAACTGGAAATAGCTGATGATGACATTTGAAATCTGGATGAATATATAGCCGAGCGCCAGTCCCACAATCGGTCCTGTCGGAAAATTGCCCGGTATCAAATAGCTGTCGATAAAGGTTTTGATGAGCAACGGACCGATGACATCGCCCAATACCGTAAGCACGAGAAGCAGCATGGCAAAGGACAGCATCCTCTTGTGCGGCAGCAGGTAGACGAGCAGCCGTTTGAAAACTAGCCATTGGTCCCTGCCGGTCAATTCTTTCTGTTTTTCATTCATTGCGTCTCGCCTCCCTGTTCGACGAGCGCTTCCAATTGTTGCAGCTCATACATTTCATAATAGATGCCCTTTTTCTTCATTAACTCGTCATGGGTTCCGATTTCCGCCACAGTGCCTGCATCCAATACCAGAATCTGGTGAGCATGCTGAATAGCGCTGAGCCGGTGGGATGTGATGATGGTCGTTTCGCCTGTCCGCGTCCTTTTCAACGATTCGAGAATCGCCTCTTCTGTCTTAGCATCGACAGCCGACAAGGAATCATCCAAAATCAGCAGTTCCGGCTGCATCATCAACGCCCGGGCAATCGAAATCCGCTGTTTCTGTCCGCCTGACAGGGAAACGCCCCGCTCTCCGACAATCGTCCCATAACCAAGTGTGAAATCCAAAATGTCCTGATGGATATGCGCAAGCTGTGCGGCATTATGGATTTCTTCTTCGGTCGCCTCTGGTCTGGCAAAAGCGATATTGCCGGCAACGGTAGTGGAAAACAGGAAATGGTCCTGCGGCACATAGCCGATTGCTTCTCTCAGTTTTTTCTTTTTATAATCATTGATTGATCGCCCGCCGAAATTGATTTCGCCGCTGTAATTTTCAAATTCGCGGAGCAGCAGCCTCAGAATGGCAGACTTTCCTGAGCCGGTTTTTCCGACAATCCCCAACGTTTCACCGCGTTTTACAGTGAAATTGACGTTATGCAATGCGGCCCGGTCATCACCGGTGAATTTAAATTCCTGCAAATTGAACACGATATCCCCTTCCGGATGGATATCCAGCGCGCCTTGTCGGTCATCAATATCCGCCGGTTCTGCCAGCAATTGGCGGATCCGGTCGTATGACGCACGGCCGCGCTCTACAATATTGAAGAGCCAGCCGAAAGCGAGCATCGGCCATACGAGGAGTCCAAGATAAGCCGTAAAAGCGATCAAATCGCCGATGGTCATGTCGCCAATTGTGACGAAATATGAGCCGAATCCGATGGCCAGAAAATAACAGATGCCGATAATCGCTGAAATCGTCGGATCGAATAGCGAATCGACCCTGGCCACACGAATATTTTCGTCCACTACTTTTTTTGACAGAGCCCGGAAATCCTCGACGTCTTCCTCTTCCTGGCCGAAAGTCTTGATCACTTTCATACCAGAAATACTTTCCTGGGTTTTGTCATTCAGTCCGGAAAATGCGGCCTGGGCCTCGTGAAAACGAAGATGCATCAGCTTACCGTAATAATTGGTCATGTAAGCCATTAGCGGCAGCGGCAGCAAAACGATTAACGTCAGTTTCCAATCAATGGTGATGGCCATCGCTGCAATAACAAAGCCACCTGTCGCAAGCGAATCGAACAGGGTCAAAACACCGACTCCAGCCGTCATTTGCACAGCCTGCAAATCATTGGTGGCGTGTGCCATCAAATCGCCTACACGCCGCTTCTGGTAAAACGACGGGGACATTTGGGTGAAATGGTGAAACAATTGGCGCCGCAGGTTACGGGCCAGTACAATCGACGAACCGAAAATCATCAAACGCCAGGCATAACGCAGGACGTACATAATCAGAGCAGATGCCGCGAGAATGCCAAGCCATTTGATGAGATAATCCGGCGTCAATGTCCCCTGGCTGATTTCGTCAACCACGAAGCCGATGATGCGCGGCGGCAGAACCCCGAGTGCGGCCACAATCAGCAGCAGAAAAATGCCAATGGCGTATTGCTTTTTCCTTTCTTTAAAAAACCAGCCTAATTCCAAAAAAACGCGCATTCCAGTAGTCTCCCTGCTGTATCTTATTGTATGTATCGAACCCTTTTATTTTACCAAATTTTTGGACAAAATAGGAAGAAGTATTTCGTATTGTGAAATAAATCAGCCTTCCGGTGTAGAGCGAATGCAAACGAAAAAAAGCCAATGCAGAAAAAATTCCACATTGGCTTCCGTTGTCCTATGATAGTTTAATCCGCGATCAGCTTTTTCGCGAGATCCAGTTGGTGGCGCACCTGGTCGA
This sequence comes from Planococcus sp. (in: firmicutes), assembly GCA_035461005.1. GTDB lineage: Bacteria > Bacillota > Bacilli > Bacillales_A > Planococcaceae > Planococcus. Next base: position 15,472 of record DATHVZ010000189.1, read on the forward strand.
AACCTGTGCCGCCAAATGATTTTCTCCGCTCCACAGCAGTGCGTGGTTCCAAAGTTTTGTAAATATCTTCTTCTATCAGTGCGCTCGCAGCCTTCATATCGCCGATTGGCAGATCTTTCAGGTAATAGCCGCGCTGAATGCAGGTGAAGACGAGTTTGCCGGTAACGTCATGCGCTTCCCGGAATGGCATCCCTTTTGCGGCCAGATAATCAGCCAATTCCGTCGCATTGGAAAAATCGGAAGAAACGGCGCTTTCCATCACATCGGTACGGACCGTCATTGTGCGGACCATCCCTTCGAAAATCGGCAGGGAGCCCATCAGCGTATGGACCGTATCAAACATGCCTTCCTTATCTTCCTGCATATCTTTATTGTAGGCCAGCGGCAGGCCTTTCAATGTCGTCAGCAAGGCGAACAGATTGCCGTAGACGCGGCCTGTTTTGCCACGGATCAGCTCCGCCATATCCGGATTCTTTTTCTGCGGCATTATGCTCGAGCCTGTCGAAAAGGTGTCATCAAGTTCGATAAAGCGGAATTCCTCGCTTGACCACAGAATAATTTCTTCGGCAAAGCGCGACATATGCATCATCAGCATGGACGCGTTCGACAGGAATTCGACAATGAAATCACGGTCGCTGACGGCATCGATGCTGTTGGGGTACACACCCGCGAAGCCGAGATGATCCGCTGCCATTTGGCGGTCGATCGGAAACGTCGTACCGGACATCGCCCCCGCTCCGAGCGGGGAAACATCGATGCGCTTCATAGATTCCATCAAGCGGTCCTTATCGCGCTGCAGCATCCAGAAATATGTCAACAGGTGATGGCCGAACGAAATCGGCTGCGCCCGCTGCAGATGCGTATAGCCGGGCACAATCGTTTCTGTATGATCCGCTGCCTGTTCAACGATTGCCTCCTGGAAATGGGTGACGGCTTCAATAATTTCGCCGACGCGCTCCTTCAGGTACAGGTGCATATCGGTTGCGACCTGGTCATTGCGGCTTCTTCCGGTGTGCAGCTTGCCGCCGACCGGACCGATTTCATCGATCAGTAATTTTTCCAGATTCAAATGGATGTCTTCATTGGCGGTGCTGTATGCGAGCTCACCTGCCGCCGCTTTTTGTTTCAAGGTCTCAAGGCCGGAAAGGATCAAAGCCGTGTCTTGTTCCGAGAGAATCCGGCAGGCGCCGAGCATAGTCACATGCGCTTTGCTGCCTTCTAAATCTTCCATCACCAGCTGCTGGTCAAAGACTATCGAAGCGCCAAATTCATCGACCCACTGTTCGGCCGACTTTTGAAAGCGGCCTCCCCAGAGCTTGGTCATGATTGCACCTCTTCTTTCACCTGTTCGGTGACAGGCACCGCCTTTTTATTGACCATTGCATTGACCACTGTCGGAAGGCCCCACAATTCGATGAAACCGACTGCCGACTGGTGATTGAATGTGTCGTCCGTGGAATACGTCGCCAATTGCTCGTTGTACAATGAATTCGGAGATTTGCGTCCTTCGACGATGGCGTGCCCTTTGAACAGTTTCACACGCACCGTGCCATTGACGAATTCCTGTGTTTCTTTCAGGAATGCTTCAAGCGCAATGCGCAGCGGTGAGAACCATAAGCCTTCATAGATAAGTTCCGTCATTTTTTTCTCAATGACCGGTTTGAAATGCGCCATTTCTTTGACCAATGTAATGTCTTCCAGCTCTTTGTGCGCCGCAATCAACGTCATCGCAGCGGGAGCTTCGTAAATCTCACGTGATTTGATGCCGACCAAACGGTTCTCGACATGGTCGATACGGCCGATTCCGTGTTTGCCAGCCACATGATTTAATTCGAAAATCAATTCCGTCAATTTATACGGTACGCCGTCAAGTTTCACCGGAACGCCTTTTACAAATTCAATTTCAACGGTATCCGGCGTATCCGGTGTATTTTCAAGCGCATTCGTCAGTTCATAAGCTTCTTCCGGTGGTGTAGCCCAAGGGTCCTCCAACACTCCGCATTCATTGGCGCGGCCCCAAAGGTTCATATCGATCGAGAACGGGCTGTCCAGATTGACAGGGATCGGCACATCATTCTCTTTGGCATAGGCAATTTCTTCGTCACGCGACCAGCCCCATTGTCTGACAGGAGCCACCACTTCAAGATCCGGATTCAACGACTTGATGCTCACTTCAAAACGAACCTGGTCGTTGCCTTTTCCTGTGCAGCCGTGTGCCACAGCCGTAGCACCGCTCTGTTCGGCGATTTCCACCAATTTTTTCGAAATCAGCGGACGCGACAGCGCCGACACTAAAGGATACTTTCCTTCATATAAGGTATGGGCCTGCATGGAGATTAATGCATAATTATCCGCAAATTCATCTCTTGCATCAATCATGTAGCTTTCAACCGCTCCAACCTGCAGCGCTTTTTTCTTGATGAACTCCAGATCCTTGCCTTCGCCTATATCAAGGCAAACTGCCACTACGTCATATCCTTCTGATTTAAGCCACGGAATGGCCACCGATGTATCTAGTCCACCTGAATAGGCGAGAACGATTTTTTTATTCAATAGAAAAACCACCTTTGTATTTTTATGCATTAATTAAAATTAATATACATAGAATAGCACGCATGAAAATTAAGTGCAAGTGGTATGGTCTAAAAAACGACAAAAAACAGAACGGTGGAATTGGTATCCACCGTTCTGCTCTTAATTTTTATCTTCTTCTTCGTTGCCGACTGTATATTCATGTGTATCCAAGTCGATGCGGACTTCGTGCATCTGGCCATCGTCCATATTGCTGAACAAAAAACCGATTTCGTTGTCACGCACAATTGGCTGGCCGAGTATCAGCAGGCTTGCGACCTGTTCTTTATTGATGTAAGCCTGCAATGCTTCCGATTGCTTGACCGATTCCGCGTCTTTCAGAATCGTAATGCTGTCAGCTTCAGCCTCCAACGGAAAAGCTTGTCCCAACGGGCCTTTATAGGCGATATCCACTTTCATGCCTGTCCGGATGTCACTCAGAACGGCTTCAGAATTTTCACCGCCGTCTGCTGAATCCACATCCACTTCGTCACCGACTGTAAAATAGATGTTGTTAACGAGCACTTTATCGTTTCGGACCTGGGTAATAAAACCGCTCTCCGTCATTTCTTTCTGCTCCTGCTCTACCGCAACTTCTTCTTTTTCTTCCGTTTCGGCAGGTTTTGCTTCTTCATCTGAACATGCTGTTAGGAACAACATCCCAACTACTAATAAACCCAATTTTTTCAAGTTTCTTCATTCCTTTTCCTGTTAATCGTGATGGCAAAAGTTAGTTGCTGACGCGTTCATTTTACACGCTGCGGCAAATAGTTGCAATAAAAACAATAAGCAGTAAATTTACGCTTCTTTGTAATGGAAGATTCCCTTGTCGTCCATATCTTCAGTGATGAGGCCCTCTTCAAGCAAATAATCAATCTGCCCGATGGTTTCGGAAAGCGTCAGCCCCAATTCCTTTTCGTAGGCATGGGGAAACAGCTGCTTGGTCAGATCATAGACAGTCTTTTCTTCATTGCCGATCAGCGCCAGCACTTTCATGGCGCGCTGATGCTGTTTGGCCAGACGTTCGGTAATCAGCTCGTGAACATTGCGGACGTCCTCGCCGTGGCCGCTGTAGATGACATCCACCGGCATTTTCAGCAGACGGCCCAGTGATTCATTATATTGAAGCAATGACTTGGGACGGCCCATCGAGGGATCCAGAGGCGGCTCGATCAGCGGGTTGGATGAAACTTTAGCGATAACGTGGTCTCCCCCGATCATCCTGCCTGTTTCTTCATGCCAGAAGGACAAATGGCTCTGTGCGTGGCCAAGTGTCTCCATCACATTCCAGCCTGGATGGCCCGGCAGTGCATCTCCCTCGTTGATGGTCATATCGAGTGGCCGGCTGCCCATCAGGGTTAACGGACGCTTCATGCGCTTGATCCAGAAAAGCTGGTCGTCCGGTACGCCTTCTTCTTTAAGGCGATCCATATAGAATGCATCATGGAAATCAAAAAAGGCCTGGTCTCTCCGAAGCCATAAATCGTTATAAGGGTGGCCATATAGTTTGGCATTATCAAATCCGTCGATCCAACCGGCATGGTCCGGGTGGTGATGGGTAAGGATCACTTGCTCCACATCTTCCGGCCGCACGCCAGCCTCCTTCAGTCCGAACTTCAAAGCTTCCCACGCTTCCGGCGTTTTTGGACCGGCATCAACCAGTGTCAATGCGTCGCCTTTTAATAGATAGGAATTTACGTCACCGACTGCAAACGGTGTCGGAATAATTATTTTGTGTAGGTTCAAGGCTTTTCTCTCCTTTTAAAAATGAATGACCGTTCATCCATCATACCTTTAAAATGGTTCTTCGTCATCCCGGAACATTATTTGACATTCAATTGCGCTGTCCGTATAATTTATATACATATGTAAGCGATGATGAAGAACAGTACAGAAGGTGATGGTGCAAAGAGAGTGTTGCTCTAGCTGAAAGTCGCACCCCCGCTCCCTTCTCGAACCTGCTTTTGAGCTGCCGTGAAAACACGGCCGTAGATCCGCGTTAAGGATATCAAGTGGTGTCTTAATTGACAAAGCTGGGTGGTACCGCGGAAACGAAGCGTTTTCGTCCTTGTTCAACAGGGATGATTACGCTTTTTATTATGAGAAAAGGAAGTGGAGCAAGATGAAAATTGTATGTGTCGGAGCCGGATCAATGGCGGAATCCATGATTCATGGGTGGATCAATAAACGGATTATGAAACCGGAAGAAATTTCGGTGATGAATAGATCAGACCAGGATCGCCTGGAATTATTGCACGATGAATACGGTGTGAATATCGTTGATGAAGACAAAACAGAATTGAAAAATGCCAACTTCATCTTATTGGCGATGAAACCGAAAGACGTTGCAGCGGCACTTGCAGGCATTAAGAAAAAATTGACCGGCAATACAGTAATCGTGTCAGTGGCGGCTGGTGTGTCGATTGAAACAATACAGCGCCATGTCGGGAACTTCCCGGTTGCGCGGGCGATGCCGAACACTTCGGCGCAAGTCGGGAAATCGGCAACCGGAGTAGCCTGGAGCAAATATGTAACGGTCGAGCAGCAGCACGAATTGCGCAAGCTCCTTTCTTCCATTGGCAGTGTTACTGTTGTTGAAGAAGACCAATTGCATGCTTTGACCGGCGTCGCAGGCAGCGGCCCGGCCTACCTCTATTATTTCGCTGAGGCGATGCGGGAAGCTGGTGTATCCAACGGACTTTCAGCGGCGGATGCCAAAAAACTGGTCCGCCAGACATTCCTCGGGGCTGCTGAGATGATGCAGCAGGAAGACTTTGCTGAATTGCGCAAAAAAGTGACGAGCCCGAACGGCACCACCGCGGCAGGCCTTGATTCATTAGCGGACAATAATTTCAAAGATATCGTCGGCCAGTGTGTCACAGCGGCAGCAAATCGTTCCCGCGAGCTTGGCAAAGAATTTAAATAAGTTTAAAGGGATAGATTTATATGTAAGGAGGAGGCAGCATCCATGGTGAAACTTTTTGAACCGCTGACGATCAAAGGTGTGACTTTTAAAAACCGGATTGTGATGGCACCGATGTGCATGTACCAGAGCGATCAGGAAGACGGCACCATCACCGACTGGCACCGGATCCATTATCCGAGCCGCGCAGTCGGCGGCACAGGTTTAATCATTCTGGAAGCGACAGCTGTCCAGCCGCAGGGCCGCATTTCGTCCCGTGACCTTGGAATTTGGGAAGACGGCCATGTCGTTGGATTGTCCGAACTGGTCCGCCTGACGAAAATGCAGGGTGCGAAAACCGGTATCCAGCTGGCGCATGCCGGCAGAAAAGCGACAGTTGATGGAGAAATCCAGGCACCAAGCGCTCTGCCCTTTAATGATCAATACAAGACACCCATTGAAATGTCGAAAGCAGACATCCAGGAAACGGTGGCAGCTTTCCGTAAAGCTGCCACCCGCGCTGACCGCGCCGGATTTGATGTCATCGAATTGCACGGCGCGCACGGCTATCTGCTTAATGAATTTCTGTCTCCTCTGACAAATCAACGCACGGATGAATATGGCGGAAGTTCTGAAAACCGCTACCGCATCCTGCGGGAAGTCATTGAGGCCGTAAACGAGGTCTGGACCAAGCCCCTATTTGTCCGAATTTCTGCCCATGATTATACCGAAGGCGGAATGACGCCGGAGCATTATATTGAACTGTCAAAATGGATGAAACAGCAGGGTGTCGACTTGATCGATGTCAGTTCAGGTGCTTTGGTGCCTGCCAAGATCCCGGTGTTTCCTGGATATCAGGTAAAATTTTCGGAAATCATCAAGCATCAGGCAGAGATTGCTACCGGCGCTGTCGGCCTCATCACGAGTCCGCTGCATGCTGAGGAGATTCTTCAAAACGGGCGTGCGGATATGATTTTCCTTGCCCGCGAATTGCTGCGTGACCCTTACTGGGCCTACCGCGCTTCCAAAGAGTTGGGGGCTGAAATTGAAGTTCCTGTGCCCTACGAACGCGGCTGGGTATAAGTCAGTTGCAAAATAGACTGGATTTAGTATAATTACTGTAACGCAAAAAAACCGAATGCATAAGCATTCGGCCAGCTGTATGCCGCGATTTTAGAGCGGTTGGCTGGAATTCCAGACATTAAATAACCGTCATTCCACGCCACATGGGACGGTTATTTTTTTTTATTCATGACTAAAATCATTGAAATGATCAGGGTCAAGCCGCTGATCGTCAGCCCGATGCTCGTAAAGACCAATCCGAATGATTCGTAAACCGTCATATCACCACCCCCTTTCCTGGGGAATGGCCAAACCGCCCTCATACAACTGTAGCTTTATTTTACCACAAAGAGAACGTTTGTTCTATTTATTAACAGAAAATAAATTATTTTACCCATAAAAATGAAATTCCAATTTTATGGTGTGTGGAAATATTCCTCAGTTCATTTCTTTTTCATTGTCTCTTCATGCACTTTCCACTCGAATTCATCAAAATCGTGCGCGATAAAACTGTCTTCATGCACTTTTTGCATTTCCTTCACAAGCTTTTTTTCATCCTCTGGCAAAAAACGCGAACTCAAATGGTTAACGATCAGGGTTTTGGCGTTCGCCTGTTTTGCCGTTTCCGCCGCTTCCCTGATTGTCGAATGGCCATATTCGCCGGCCATTTTTTCTGTGTCGGCATCGAAAGTTGCTTCGTGGACAAGCACATCGGCCCCGTTGCCAAGCTCAATTGCCGCCTGGCAATAGCGGGTATCGCCGAGGATCGTGACAACAAACCCCTTATTCCCCGCTTCGGTCACATCTTCACTCCTTACAACAGTTCCGTTATCAAGAAGGATATCTTCCCCATTCTTTAATTTTGCCAGCAAAGGGCCTTTGGGTACTCCCAATTCCCGCGCACGCTCTATCAGCAATTTTGGCGGCAGCGGCTTTTGTTCAATGCGGTAGCCATAGGAAGGAATGACGTGATCCAGCTCCGCCGCCCGCACCGACATCCCGTCATCTTCAAAAACCAAACCATCCAATTGTTCGATAAAACGAATCGCAAAGTTCAGATGCGTCCGGCTGATGCGAAGTACGCTTTCAACAAACTCCCGGATTCCCGGCGGCCCGTATATTTCCACCGGTTCATCGCCGCTCTGGAAGGAGCGGGAAGCCAGGAGTCCAGGCAAGCCGAAAATATGGTCTCCGTGAAGGTGCGTAATAAAAATCTTTTCGATTTTTCTCGGTTTCAGGGTGGTGTGCAGAATTTGATGCTGCGTGGCTTCGGCGCAGTCAAACAGCCAGACTGCCCCCCGCTCTTCGAGGAGTTTCAAGGCTAATGAAGAAGTATTGCGCTGTTTGGACGGCATGCCGGCTCCGGTGCCCAAAAATAATAATTGCATAAATACCCTACTTTCTGTCGTGGTCGTGATCATCCAGGAAATCCTTACTGAAGCTGGTTTTTGAATCGAAATTCGATTTCTTCAGCTTTGTCCCTTTTGACAGCACACTTTTGCCAAACTTTTTCTCCAGCTTTGATATCAGATCGAGAATCGGTTCGTCTTTTGCATGTTCCTGGAAATTGAAGAGCGATAATTGCTCAGTCATTTCCCCTTTGTCAACGACATTGGACACCGTCACCCCGACCAGGCGCAAAGGTTCCCCGTTCCAATGCTTCGTGAACAGATGCCAGGCGTTGCGGTGGATATCCTCCGCTTTCCACACTGTATTTTTCAAGGTCACACTGCGGGTGCGATTCTGCCAGTCGGAACTGCGCGTCTGTATGCTGACTGTCGGACCGGCCAATTCTTTCGCTTCCAGCCGTTTGGCAACTTTCTCACTGAGCTGGCGAAAAATTTTCCTGAGATTTTCTTCATCGGTTTCATCAACCGGCAACGTGGTGGAGGTTCCGACACTTTTTGTGTCATAGATCGAATCGGGATCGACTTCACGGCTGTCGATGCCGTTGGCGCGCGCCTGCAGGCGGATGCCATTCTTGCCCATCCTTTCTTTGATAAGACCCGGACTGGCTGTCGCCAGATCGCCGATGGTCAGGATGTCCAATTTTTTCAGTTTTTCCGCTGTGCTGTCGCCGATGCCGTGCATCTCGATTGCCGGCATCGGCCATAACAGACGCTGAATGTCCCGTTTCCGAAGAATGGTTATGCCCATCGGCTTCTTCATATCGGAGGCGGTTTTTGCCAGAAATTTATTCGGCGCTATGCCGATTGAACACGGCAGATCCAATTCCGCTTTGATTCGCTGCTGAAGCTCTTCGGCAAGAGCGGGAGCGGTGCGCTCATCCAGTAAATCGGTGACGTCAAGAAAGGCTTCATCGATTGAAACCGGTTCGACCTGCTCCGTATAGGAACGAAGAATTTCGAACATCGCCTTGGAAGCTGCCCGGTACCGTTCGAAATTCGGCGGCAACACGAGGAGCGCGGGATATTTGCGCTTGGCTTCATGCACCTGCATGGTCGTGTAGATGCCATGTGCACGCGCTTCATAGGAACAGGTGACGATGATGCCGCGCCGTTCTTTCGGATTCCCGGCAATCGCCAGTGCTTTGCCTTTTAATGTTGGATCGTGCGATTGTTCCACAGAGGCATAGAAACTATTCATATCAATATGGAATATTACTCGGCCAGCCATTGCGATCGCTCCAGTTGTTTT
>DATHVZ010000190.1:0-1936 GCA_035461005.1 Planococcus sp. (in: firmicutes)
CCTGGATCCGGAAGAGTATCTTGCGAAACCGCCTTTCGATAATGTTCATCCGGACGATATTCCGCAAATGAGAAAGGCTTATTCGCAGGCGGTCGAAGAAGCAAAAACCTATATTTCCGAAGTCCGGCTGCAACACAAGACGCGAGGGTGGATCTGGGCAGAGGTCCAAGGGACACCGGTTTTCGATGAACACCAGCAATTTGTCCATATGCTGACGATCACACAGGATATTACGCTGCATAAGGAGCGGGAGAACCAGCTGCATTATTATGCATACCATGATTCTTTGACTGGCTTGCCTAATCGAAGATTCCTGAAAGAGCGCCTTCTGGAAGAGTTAACACAGCCTCTCCCAGACGATGTGCTGACCGTTTTTCTTCTCGACATCGATTATTTTAAGGAGATCAACGATCAACTGGGCCATGATGTCGGCGATTCCGTGATCCAGGAATTCGGCCGGCGGTTGCTTGAGAGCATCGGGGAGGGCGGTGTCGCTGTCCGTCTTGGAGGCGACGAGTTCATCTTGGTGCTGCCGAAGATTAAAACAGTCGGCCAAGCCGAAGAGATGGCACAAAAAATTCAACAAATGATTGCCAAGCCGTGGGAGAATCTGGCTGATTCGCTGGAGATCACCATCAGCATGGGCATTGCAATCACGCCGAAGGCAGGAGCAACCGTGTCATCGATCCTGAAAAATGCTGATCTGGCGTTGTACGAATCCAAAGGAGCGGGACGCAGCACTTACCGCATTCGGAGTAGTTGAAGACGATCTTTGGTTTATGAAAACTTGCCTGGTCGGCAAAGTCCACGTACGTAAAAAAATATTGTGTGAAAAACGTTATACAAATTCGGAACAAACTGGTTTCAAAGCCTTTATTAAACGAGTCTTTTGCTATTTTATAATAACTTAATGTTATGGGAATTACGGTAAATTCTTTTCATTAAGTTGTCTGAAATGGGGAATTATGTTATATTGAAATCTGAATATTATGTTTAATAAATCGATATTCAAACAATTTAGTTATAGGGGGAAAATGAATATGGCATTATCGAAAAAAGCACTATGGTCGTTCCTGATGGTTTTAGTTTTGGCCATGGTCCTGTCAGCATGTGCGGATGGCGGAACTGACGACACCTCAGGCGACACCGATCCGGAAGAAGATACGTCTGCGGAAAACGGGGAAACGGGCCAAGGCGGCGATTTGGTTCTGGCAGTGGTTTCAGACGCATCTTCACTTGATCCGCACGGATCGAATGATGTACCGTCTATCGTTGTCCAACAGAACATTTTTGAAACGTTAGTGAACCGCGATGAAAACAACGAAATCGTAGAAGGCCTTGCAGAATCTTGGGATCAAGTAGATGAAACGACTTGGTCATTCAAATTGCGTGAAGGCGTCACGTTCCACGACGGCGAAGAATTCAACGCTGAAGTTGTGAAGATGAACCTTGACCGCATCCGCGACGAAGCGGTTGCCTCACCACGTTATTTCTTATTTGAAATGATCACTGAGGTTGAAGTGATCGGTGACTACGAAGTACATATCACGACGGAATATCCATTTGCTCCATTGTTGGCGCATCTTTCGCATCTAGGTGGCGGCATGATCTCACCGGCTTCCATCGAAGCGGATTACGAAGCACTTGAAGGCGGCGCTGATCCAGGCTCCGTTGTTTCTGAAAATCCGGTTGGAACGGGTTACTTCGAATTTGATTCGAGAACCGTCGGATCCGATCTGCGTCTTGTGAAAAACGAAAATTACTGGGGCGATGGCGCAAATGTTGACTCTGTGACGATTCGCGTCGTACCGGATTCACAAGTTCGCGCAGCAGACCTTGAAACAGGGAATGTCCACATCATCGACCCTGTTCAACCGAACGAAGTGGAACGCATCAACAACTCAGGTGTTGCATCTGTTTTGCAGACGCCAGCATC
>DATHVZ010000191.1:0-2992 GCA_035461005.1 Planococcus sp. (in: firmicutes)
GCTTGTGCCAATGATGCACTTCGTTGTTTTCTTCCATTTGCCGATCATGCTCGCCAACTTCAGTCGCTTTAGAGCTGCCACAGCGGCATGCGGCATGTGGATGATGTTCGAGCGAAAGAGCTATGAGAAGATGGGCGGCCACGCATCCGTCCGTGGATCGCTCGTCGAAGATGTCCACATTGCCCGCAATATGAAAGCTGGAGGTTCACGGGTCCTGTTGACGAATATTACCGCGTCGGTCAGCTGCAGAATGTATGAAACAAACGCTGAAGTTTGGGAAGGCTTTTTGAAAAACAGTTATGCCGGCATAGGCCGTTCACCCATCATCGCTGCAGGATTAATCGCCTTTTATACGGCGTTCTACATTTCTCCGGTTTTCCTGGCTCTTTATGGTGTCGTCTCCGGCGCTCCACTCTTACTGATTCCGTTCGCTTTGATTGTGGTACAGCGAGTCTATGTGGACCTTATCACCGGCCAGAAATGGTACCTGTCTCCTTTAATTCCCCTACAGGCGGCGGCAATGATTGCCGTTTTGATTGAATCGATGCGAAAACATTTGAAAAAACAGCCATATTCGTGGAAAGGGCGGAATTACACATGAAAACAGCAGTGATCATCGGTGGTGGATTGGCAGGGCTTTCGGCGGCGGTAACGCTTTCGAACGCTGGCTTTGGAGTGAAGTTGTTTGAAAAGAATCCACATCTCGGCGGCAAGCTTATGCCGATTTCCCTTGGAAGTCATTCGTTCGACTTTGGACCGAACACCATCACCATGCCGCATGTCTTCAACAACATCATCGAGGTTACCGGCGAGCGTGCAGAGGACTACTATGAGATGGTCCCGCTCGTTTCGCATACCCGCAATCATTTTCGGGACGGCACGCGTTTCGACTTTTCAACGGACCAGGGAGAGATGATCCGTCAGCTCGAGCACTTGGACCCGGGATCCGCTTCCACCTACCAAGCATTCCTGAAAGAAACTGAGCGCCTTTATAACCTGTCAGAGCGCTATTTTTTTCCGACAACTTTCCATTCCTGGAAAGATTATTTGTCTCCTTCACTTGGCAAAGCCTTACTCAGTGTCAGACCGTATGAATCCCTGCATCATTTTTTCGGCCGCTATTTTTCCAACCCACAGTTGCTGCAGGCATTTGACCGCTTTGCTACCTATATCGGTTCCTCCCCCTACAAAGCACCGGCCACTTTTTCCATGATCGCGTACCTGGAACTGGTGCAAGGCGTTTTCTACATAAAAGGCGGCAATGTCCGTATAGCTGACGCCTTTGCGGCAGTAGCGCGAAAGAACGGAGCAGAGCTTCACACCAACTCTCCCGTCGGGCGCATCCTGATAAAGGATCAACAGGCAGTGGGCGTGGAACTTGCTTCCGGAGAGCAGGTCCTGGCAGACCATGTAATACTGAACGGAGATTTGCTGTCTGCATTCCCCGACTTAGTGGAAGAACCACAGCGCCCTTCGTTTTCAGATAAACGGATCGCAAAATTTGAACCTTCCATTTCAGCATTTGTCATCGCAGCAGGACTCAACACTCGTTTGCCTGCCCTAAAACATCACAATGTGTTTTTTTCAGAAGATTACCGCAGGGAATTTGCCGAGCTTTTTGATGAACGCATCTATAGCAAAGAACCGACGGTCTATATTTCAAACTCTTCCTATACTGACCGCAGCGTGTCGCCGGACGGTGACAATTTATTCATCCTGGTAAACGCCCCTGCATTGACAGCAGACGGACAGCTTCAAATCGATCCAGAGGCATACAAAGAACGTATCTATGATTTTCTGGAAAGCTACGGAATTGAGATTCGCAGCCACTTGGTCGAAGAACAAATTTTCACTCCGGAATTTATCCGGGAGAAATTCGGAGCTTTCCGCGGAGCCTTATATGGTCCCTCCTCAAACAAGCCGGCCGATGCCTTCCTGCGCCCCTCCAATGCCAGCAAAGACATTAAAGAACTGTTCTTTGTCGGCGGGAGCACCCATCCCGGAGGCGGCTCTCCTATGGTGACGCTAGGCGGGCAAAATGTCGCCAACCGAATCATTGCCAGCTCTAAACGATAAAAAAATCCTCAGCGGTGTGCTGAGGATTTTTTATAAATATGCGAGAATTTCCTGCTTGGAGGCATCCGACACAAAATGTTTTTCACCGAAAACATTGTAATTCTTCGAACGAATCGTCGTCAGGATTTCCCGATAGATGAGGGCAGCCCCTTTTACAGGCAGCCTGGCCGGGGGCGGATATTCATGGATGGTTTCAAATGCTTTTCGATAATACGCTTCTGCTTCAACAGCCAGTTCTTCCCACACCCCGATAAATTCAGGGCTGATCACTCGCTGCCTTAAGTCTTCTTCTTTCAAACCGTGGTTGTCCATGACCGATTTCGGCAAATAAATCCGCCCGCGGTTAAAGTCTTCATCGATATCCCGCAGGATATTGGTGATTTGCATGGCATATCCAAGATCGATGGCGCCTTCTTTCAATTCTGCCGTTTTCCCTGGTGCCAAAACCGGCAACAGCATCAGGCCAACCGAACTTGCCACATGATAGCAATACTCCAACAGATCTTCAAGCGATTGATAGCGATCAATCCTCAGGTCCATTTCCTGGCCCCGGATCAAATCCCAAAATGCCTGCTCTTCCATTCCATAGTTGCTGAAGACATCATCCAACGCTACCCACATCGGATTTTCCATGTTGAAATCCTTTGTCAAAAAGCGTTCGAAATCCCGTTTGAAAATCTTTATTTCATTTACCGGGTCCGCTCCTTCGTCCACGATATCGTCAACAGTTCTGCAGAAAGTGTAGATGGCCCAAACCGCTTTTCTTTTTTCCTTTGTCAGCAAGGAAAAAGCCTTATAAAAACTTTTTGAGTTTGCAGCAGTCACTTCTTCGCAATAGGCATAAGCTTCTTTTGCATTCATCATCAATCACTCCTTTGTTGTAGGAAATCGTTTTGAACTTCCGCAGCCATCAGCT
>DATHVZ010000192.1:0-4449 GCA_035461005.1 Planococcus sp. (in: firmicutes)
TAAGAACTAATACATTCCGAGAGATGCGCCGACTGCGGAGCCAAAAAAAATTTCGCAACTCCTTGTTGACAGTCAATTCTGAATCGTGATAGGATTCAACTCATAACAAAAACTTCATACAAATTTTAGTACTCTTATCAAGAGCAGGCAGAGGGAAATTGGCCCTATGACGCCCAGCAACCGACCGTAATACCTTCGTGAGAAGGGGCGCTTTATGCGCCGGGATGAACATCCCGCAAGGCACGGTGCTAATTCCATCAGAAATTTGATTTCTGAGAGATAAGAGGCATGGAACCTCTTAATTCTGCGCCTCTTTCTTTCGGGAAAGAGGCGTTTTTATATTGAATTCAGGAGGAAAAAACCATGACAACTACAGCAATTTCTACATATGAACCTTTGACGGAAACGGCGGCCATCGACTTGGCGGCGGGGCTTTTCCCGGAAGGAGCGACACTGGAATGCCGGGAAATCGGCGATGGCAATTTGAATTATGTCTTCCGGGTTAGCGACCGGGAAAGCGGCAAAGGCGTCATCATCAAACAGGCGCTGCCATATGCCAAAGTGGTGGGCGAAAGCTGGCCGCTGACGTTGAAGCGTGCCGCGATCGAAGCGGCGGCACTTCGGAAGCACGGCGAGTTCGCAGCCGGGCTGGTGCCGGAAGTGTACGGCACGGATGAAACATTGGCCTATACGATCATGGAGGACCTGTCCCATCTAACGATTGCCCGCGATGGACTGATCCAGGGAAAAAGCTATCCGGACCTATCCTTACATATTGGCGAATATCTGGCTCAGACTTTATTCCATACATCCGATTTCGCTTTGCATCCATTCGAAAAGAAAAGGTTGGCGGCGGAATTTTCCAACCCGGAACTGTGCAAAATCACGGAAGACCTGGTATTCACGGATCCATTTTTCGACTACGAGACGAACGACTTTGAACCGGAGCTCCGGCAGACGGTTGAGAAGATCTGGAACAATGATCGATTGAAGCTCGAAGCGGCGAAACTGAAGCGCAGCTTCTTGACGGAAGCGGAGGCCTTGCTGCACGGCGACCTCCATACCGGCAGCATTTTCGCCGATGACAATGAAACCAAGGTCATCGATCCGGAATTTGCCTTTTATGGCCCGATCGGCTTTGACGTTGGTTTGTTCCTGGCGAACTTGCTGATGCAAGGCATTACGCGAAGCGGTGCGGGACGCGAGACAATCGTAGAGCATGTCGAAAACACCTGGCACGTGTTCGAAACGCGTTTTTCCGAACTATGGAACAGCGAAGGCATTGAAGATTTCAAAGAGGTTCCGGGTTACCGGGAATCGGTGCTCGAAAAAATCTTCCGGGATGCACTCGGCTTTGCCGGCTGTGAATTGATTCGCCGCACAATCGGCCTGGCGCATGTCAAAGATCTCGACGGCATCGAAGACGCTGAACAGCGGATCCAATTCAAAAAACAGGCCCTGAAAATTGGGGAAACATTAATCATCAAACGCAGCGAACTGGCATCCATACAGGATGTCACAGCGCTGTTAGAGGAGCTGTAAACATGGCGATACCCTTATCGATTCAATGGATCAACGGCCAGTTGATCATTCTCGATCAGCAGAAACTTCCACACGAAACAGAATATATTGCGCTCAATACATTGGAAGATGCATACGATGCCATCGTTACGATGAAAGTGCGCGGCGCACCGGCCATCGGCATCACCGCCGCTTACGGCTTGGCGCTTGCGGCGCAAAAACACGACACGGAAACGCTGGAAGTTTTCCATCATTACGTGAAAAAAGAGGCCGTTTACTTGGCGTCATCGCGGCCGACAGCGGTCAACCTGGCGTGGGCGCTCGGCAGGCTGCAGCAATCGATCAGATCGGCGCAAACGGTGACAGCGGCAAAAGCGCAAATTTTGGCGGAAGCGATCCTTATCCATGAAGAAGACGAAGAGGCATGCCGCACCATCGGCGGCTATGCACTGGATTTATTGGAGGGCCGCTCGAAAGTTATGACGATCTGCAACGCCGGTTCGATTGCAACGGCGAAATACGGCACAGCGCTGGCGCCGTTCCATCTCGGCAAGGAACTGGGTCGTGACTTCGAAGTTTATGCCTGCGAAACGCGTCCGGTATTTCAAGGGGCGCGGCTGACGGTGTGGGAACTGCAGCAGGCAGGCGTCGATGTGACGCTGATCACCGACAGCATGGCGGCGCACACGATCGGCACGAAAGGCATCGAAGCGATCATCGTCGGCGCTGACCGCATTGCGGCAAACGGTGATACAGCCAATAAAATCGGAACTCTCAACCTGGCGATTCTGGCCGCTGCCTACAACATTCCTTTTTATGTAGCGGCACCGGTGTCCACTTTCGATCTGCAGATTCCGAACGGCAAAAACATTCCGATAGAAGAGAGGTCACCAGAAGAAGTCACCCATAGTGCCGGCCAGTCCATCGCACCGAATGGCACGAAAGTCTATAATCCAGCGTTTGACGTGACGCCGGCACAATACATCACAGCGATTATCACGGAAAAAGGCATCATTCATCCCGATTACGAAAGAAATATTATCGACGTGTTTACAACAGTCAGTGGAAGAGGAGAGAAATCATGAAAAAACAATCATTTTTGATCATAGCGGCGTTATTATTCATTAGTCTTTTATTGGCGGCATGCCAGCCGAAAGGCGAAACGGTGACGGAAGAAGAAACGGATTCGGACAAGAAGTCGGAAGCATCGGACCATCCGCTGGCCGGCAAGAACGTGGCGTTGATCCTGCAACAGAATTTGGGGACATTTTCGGCCCAATACATAGCGGGAGTCGAAGAGCAGGCTGAGAAATTTGGTGGAAGCGTTACGGTTTTTAATTCCGAAGGGGATTTGGCGAAAATGGCTTCCAATCTGGACGCCGCCATCAACCAGGGAGCAGACGCGATTCTGATTGACCACGGCACAAAAGAGGCATTGAACCAGGGTGTCCAAAAAGCGGTGGAACAAGGGATTCCGGTTGTTGCGTTTGACGCGGGCGTCGACGTGGAAGGCGTGGTGTCGCTTGAACAGGGTGACCAGCTGATGGCGGAACAAACCTTGCAGAAATTGAGTGATGACAACAACGGTGAAGCGAATATCGTGAAAATCTGGACAGCTGGCTTTGCGCCGATGGAACGCCGTCAAGTCGCTTACGAGCAATTCCTGAAAGACAACACGGGCATCAAGGAAGTGGCGGCTTTCGGTGCCGCCACACAAAATACTGCGCTTGATACGCAGGCGCAAATGGAAGCGATTTTGAAGCAATACCCGAACGAAGGCGACATCACAGCTGTTTGGGCAGCGTGGGATGAATTCGCGAAAGGCGCGGTCCGTGCCATCGAACAGGCGGGGCGCACCGACATCAAAGTCTACAGCATCGACATGAGCGATGAGGATCTGCAGATGATCCAAAAAGACGGCAGCCCGTGGGTAGCATCGGCCGCAGTGGATCCGGCAGACATCGGGCGCATCCAAGTGCGTTATGCGTACCAATTGATCAATGGCGAACAGCCTGAAGAAAAAGTGGTGCTGGAGCCGGTCTTCATCGATGCAACACAGCTTCCGGAAGAAACGGTGACAACGGAAACCTTGAGCGAATACGTTGAAGGATGGGGAGCAAGCGATCAGGGTTACACAGATGACTTGCGTGAATTGGAAGGCGAATAAACCTGGAATTGGAGCCGTCCTCGGAATAGGGCGGCTCCTTCCGGTGAAAGGAGGATTGCAGCGATGGAAAATTTACTGGCCATGCAGGCAATCGGCAAGCGATTTGGAAAGGTAACCGCTTTGGAAAATGGCGAGTTAACTTTAGGAAAAGGGGAAGTCCACGCCTTGCTTGGCGTCAACGGAGCCGGAAAAAGCACTATGATCAAAATCCTGTCAGGCGTTTACGGCCCGGACAGCGGCGAAATCCGATTAAACGGCAAAGTCATTTCCTTGCGTTCGCCGAAGCAGGCAAAAGAGCACGGCATTTACTGCGTCTACCAGGAAGTGGATACGGCCATCGTGGCGGAGTTGACGGTGGCGGAAAATATTCTGCTCGACAGTTTTGCATCGGGTGGCAGTTTTCTGCTGTCCAGGAAGAAGATAAACAAACAGGCGCAGGAGGCATTGGCTAAGCTGCAGTCGGAAGAAATCTCGGTGACCCGAAAAGCGGGTACGCTCACCTTAGCGGAAAAACAGCTGGTGCTCATTGCCCGCGCGTTGGTGCATTCGGCAAAAATCATCATTTTCGATGAACCGACAGCGCCCCTGTCGCTGACGGAGTCGGACAAGCTGTTTTCGGTTATCCGCAAACTGAGCAGGGACGGCGTCGGCTGCATCTTCATCTCCCACCGCTTGCAGGAGGTATTCGACATCAGCCACCGGATTACGGTGATGCGCGAAGGGAAATGGGTCAACACTTTCGTAACGGCAGAGTCGGACGC
>DATHVZ010000193.1:0-8400 GCA_035461005.1 Planococcus sp. (in: firmicutes)
TGCTCGAGCGGCACATATTGAGCAGCTTCCGCGACGCGGGCTTTGATTGATTCTTTGTCTTCGAGTTCACCATTCTTCGATGTGAAGACGCCGAGCACGACGCGTGGGCCGCCAGCTGGAATGTGCTCGAGTGGCTGGAAGCTGCCGGAGCGGTCGTCGTCGTATTCAAGGAAGAAGCCGTCGACCCTTTCTTTGGCGAACAGGGTCGGCGCAATCAGCGCGTAGCTGCCTTCGAATGCCCAGTCGGACTGGTAATTGCCGCGGCAGAGGTGAGTTGTGACCGTCAGATCTTCCGGTTTGCCTTCGAGCACGCCGTTTGTGACGCGCAACGCCAAGTCGATCAGGTAATCGCGGTCATACTTGCCATCGTTGAACGGAATGCCCGGTGCCGACAGGCCGGCGATATAGACGTCGTCAATCTGCAGATAGCGGACGCCTACATCGTAGAACGCCTGGAACGCGTCGCGGTAAACCTGGATGATGGCTTTTGCATATTCTTCAAGATCGGGATAAAGGGTTTCGTCGCGGATGCCTTGATTGAAAAATTGGTTCGGGCTGGGGATTGTCAGCTTTGGAACGGCGCGGCCGCCGACAATTTCCTTGAATTCAATGAAATCCTGGATGAAAGGATGGTTTTCATTAAATGAGATTTTGCCGATGTTGCGGACGTCATAGGCTTCTGTCACGACGTTTTTGAATTGATAGCCCTTTTCCGGTATGTAGCCTTCAAAGCCGTTGATATGCGCCATGAAATCGGTGTGCCAGAATGTGCGGCGGAATTCGCCGTCTGTCACAGCTTTCAGGCCGACTTCGATTTGCTTGTCGACGATGCGTTTGATTTCCGTCGTTTCGATGTCGCGTAATTGTTCCGGGGTGATCGTGCCTTCTTTAAACTCTTTTCGTGCCTGGTGGATACTTTCCGGACGGAGCAAGCTGCCGACGTGATCTGCTTTGAATGGTGCTTTTACCGCTGTTTTTGTCGTTTCAGTAATTGGATTTGTCATGTGAAATTCCTGCTTTCTGTTTTTAGTTTTTTAGTTTATTTTTAATAATAAATTGAATGTACCAGTGCTGTGTTTGAAGCAAATCTGGAGATATGGAGCATAACAGCGAAGAAAAAACGTGCTCCTGCTTTGCGGAATATCGGTTAGTAAAACTTGTCTGATCTTAATTCGCAATGCTCAACTTACTTTTTACCCGCACTTTCTCCAGCGCCTGCTCCAGATCTTCCAGGAGATCATCGGTGTGCTCGAGGCCGACGGAAAAGCGGAAGAGGCCGTCGGTGATGCCGCGTTTTTCGCGTTCTTCTTTTGGCATCGCGGCGTGGGACATGGTCGCCGGATAGGACAGAATCGTTTCGACGGCGCCCAGGCTTACGGCGAATACCGGGATGCGAAGTGCGTCTTTGAAGATGCGCGCCGCGTTTTTGTTCGGCAGCCGGAAGGACAGGACGGCGCCGCTTCCTCTTGCCTGCCGCTCATGGATCGGATTGCCGGGATGGAATGAGAATCCAGGATAGTAGACTTCTTCGACAGCGGCGTGAGCATGAAGGAAGTCAGCGATTTTTTGTGCCGATTCGCTGGACTGCGTGAGCCGTGCACCGAGAGTTTTGATTCCTTGGATCAATAAATATGAATCCTGCGCGCCGAGTACGGAACCGAATGAGTTTTGGATAAAGCCCAGCTGGTCAGCGAGTGCTGCATCTTTTGTAACGGCAAGGCCAGCGATAATATCGCTGTGGCCCGACAGGAATTTTGTCGCGCTGTGCAGGACGAGATCCGCGCCAAGGTCAAGCGGGTTCTGGTAAAGCGGTGTCATGAACGTATTATCGACGAACGTCAGGCAGCCATTCGCTTTGGCCAGTTTGACGGCGGTTTCGATATCAGTGATGTTCATGACCGGATTGGATGGTGTTTCGATATAGATTACTTTCGTGTTCGGGCGAATGGCTCGAGCCAAACAATCGAGATCCGTCATATTGACGAAAGTGTGATCGATGCCGAATTTACCGAGAACCTCCGTGATGAAACGGTATGTGCCGCCGTATACATCTTCTGATATCAGTACGTGGTCGCCTGATTCGAGCAACATAAACGCCGACGAGATGGCGGCCATGCCGGAAGAGAAGGCAAATCCGCGAGTGCCGTTCTCGAGTTTCGCGATGGTGTCTTCCAGCGCCTGGCGCGTCGGATTGCCGGAACGGCTGTAATCGTAAGTGCCGAATTCGTCGATGCTGTTTTGGTGGAACGTCGACGACAGGTAAATTGGGACATTGACGGCGCCGGTCTGCGGATCGACACCGGCGGAATGGATGAACTTCGTTTCTAAGCGGTCAGTCATAGCATTATATCCTCCTTTGAACAGGCTCCTTCCCAAATAGAAAAGGAGCTTTCTTCAATAAAGAAGAAAGCTCCTGAAAAGGAAACCGTTCTTCTCATCTTCTAGGCTCGCGCCTATTGGAATTAGCACCTTTGCCTTTGCAGGCTGGTTGCTGAGACATCACAGGGCCAAATCCCTCCGTCTCTCTTGATAAGAAATAGATTATTAAGTTAGTTTTTATTTATTGTTGTTAACAATAAGGGAGTATTCGGATAAATGCAAGCAGAAGTGAAGTATTTTTTTGTTAAGAACTATTCAATAGATTTCTAAGTAGCTCTGTGCAGCTCCAATCGAATCCGGGAAATGTGCTTGTACATCAGCTGCTTCGCCAACTCACTTTTGCCGTTGGCGATAGCGAGGTAGATCTCCTCGTGTTCCTTTAGGGTGTCCTGGTGGCGGTCCTTATCGGTAAAACGCTGTCTGCGGGTCGCCCGGATATTTTCTTCCATCCGTTTGGCAAGCGTTTCCATCAAATCGATTAATAATTGGTTTTTCGTAGCATAGGCTACCTGCATGTGGAAATCCAAGTCTGCCTGTACGCCCATTTCCGTATCATCCATTGCTTTGGACATTTGCGACAGCACGTGTCTTAGGGCTTCCAGGTTTTCAGGAGTGGCCCGCTGTGCTGCGAGGGAAGCGGCTTCCACTTCGAAAGCTCTGCGCAGTTCGAGCATTTCGTCAATCAATTGGATTTGTGTTTCGTCTATGTGAATGCGGAGCTCATTGCCGAGCGTATCACGTTTGGACGCAGCCAGATAGCTCCCGCCGCCTTGCCGTATTTCTAAAATCCCTTTGCTTTCCAGGCCTTTTAATGCTTCTCTAACCGAATTGCGGCTGACACCGAAAAAGCTGGCCAGATCGCGTTCAGAAGGGAGCCGGTCACCCGGTTGCAGATTCTTTTCCAGGCAGAGCATGTTAATCTGTTCCACAATCAATTCATACATTCGTTTTTTTGGATTCAACAACATTAATCTCTCTCCCTGTCCGCTTGGTTTTGAAGCTTTCCTTTATCATACCGAAAAAAGTGGGAAATGTCTGAAAGTACACGTTGTACTTTTCAGATTATTATGTATAATTGGATTAATTGGTTGGACCAATTCCCAGAAAAAGATTAGGATATTTTATTTTGAAGATGAAAAGCAGAAGAGGAGCGTTAAAGTATGGCAAACAGTAGTCAAGAAACCATTCTTCAAAGCTTGCATGAGCATTTGAAAGAAGACCAGATCAGTGTAAACGAAACAATCAAGCAGTTGCATGGCCAAGATGAATCTTATCATAAGATGGAATTGCCTGATATCGTGGTATTTCCGGAAACGACCGAGCAGGTGTCAGCTATCATGAAAATCTCAACACAATATCAGGTTCCCGTTATTCCGTTCGGGCTCGGCTCCAGTTTAGAGGGCCATGTCATTCCGCAAAGCGGTGGAATCACGGTCGATTTTTCATTGATGAACAAAGTGCTGAAGATCTTTGAAGAAGATTTTCTGGTGACAGTACAGCCTGGTGTGACACGCGTCCAGCTTAATAAGGAACTGAAGAAGCACGGTTTGTTTTTCACCGTAGACCCTGGAGCAGATGCGACACTCGGCGGAATGGCTGCGACCAACGCCAGCGGCACCACTTCTGTGAAATACGGCGTTATGCGCGACCAAGTGCGTGATTTGGAAGTGGTCACGGCTGATGGAACCGTGATCCATACCGGGAACAAGGCAGCCAAATCTTCATCGGGCCTTCATTTGAATGGGTTGTTTGTCGGTTCAGAAGGAACGCTCGGCTGCTTTACCGAAATGACGCTGCGTGTTTATGGCATACCTGAATTTATCACAGCCGCCCGCGCGTCGTTTGCGACGGTCAAAGATGCCGTGGAAGCGGTCGTATCGATTTTGCAGGCAGGCATCCCGATTGCCCGCGTTGAACTCGTGGACGAGCAATCGATGAAGCAAGTCAATAAATACAATGCTACTGCCTACGCAGAAAAGCCGACGTTGTTTTTGGAGTTTCACGGCAATGAAGCCGGATTGCGGCAGGACGTGGAATTCATGCAGGAAATTGTTCAAGGGCATGCATGCGAAGAAGTAGCATTTGAAACGGACACCGCAGCGAGCAATCGGCTATGGGAAGCACGCCATACTTTGGCCTACGCTTATATCCACGGCTATCCCGGCAAAAAAATGATGGTGACCGATGTTTGCCTGCCGATTTCTGAACTGGCAGGAGCCGTCGACCATGCACGGGAAAACCTGGAGGCACTCGACTTGCCGGGTGGCATTGTCGGGCATGTCGGAGACGGCAACTTCCATGCACTCATCATGATGGATATGAACAACCCGGAAGAAGTTTCACGAGCGCAGGAATTCAATGAACGCATCGTGCTGTATGCACTCGAGCGGGGCGGCACATCTACAGGCGAACACGGTGTCGGCATCGGCAAGCAAAAGTATCAGCAACAGGAACACGGCGCCGCACTGGGAGTCATGGAAAAAATCAAAGCGGCGTTGGACCCTGACAATTTACTGAATCCTGGCAAAAACATCAAAGTGGAGAAGAAGGAGCTGACCCAATGAAAATACTGCAGTCATTAAGTGCCGTCGCTGGAAAATACTTTGCCGTCTGGGTCATCCTGTTTGCGCTGCTGGCCTTTTTCTTCCCTGCAGCGTTTCTGGGCTTTGGCAGCTACATCACGATTCTTCTTGGTGTCGTCATGTTCGGGATGGGGCTGACGCTCAAGCCAGTGGATTTCAAAATCATCTTTAAGAGTCCACTTCCAGTCGTCATTGGGGTGGCTGCGCAGTTTTTGGTCATGCCGTTTGCAGCATTTGGCATCGCCTACTTGCTGAAACTGCCGCCTGAACTGGCAGCGGGTCTCGTACTCCTGGGCTGTGTTCCTGGCGGGACCGCATCGAATGTCATGGTGTATCTCGCGAAAGGGAATCTGGCGCTGTCTGTTGCGATGACGTCGTTATCGACCTTAATGGCACCGGTCATGACACCGCTGTTGTTGTTGCTGTTGGCGGGACAATGGCTTCCGGTAAATCCGGTGTCGATGTTCCTGTCGATCATTCAAGTGATCATCATTCCGATTACATTGGGCATTCTGGTGCAGCGTTTCTTCCCGAAAACGGTCGCCAAAAGCATTTCAGTTGTGCCGCTCATTTCAGTTGCCGCCATTTTGATCATTGTGTCAGCAGTTACAGCTGCCAATGCACAAAATGTCATCAGTTCAGGATTCATCGTGTTCTTTGCCGTATTTTTGCATAATAGCTTTGGCTTAGCGCTGGGCTATTTGACGGCTATGGCAATGGGGCTCAATGAAACCGACCGCCGTGCGATTACGCTCGAAGTGGGTATGCAGAATTCCGGTTTGGGCGTCGCACTGGCCGCTGCCCATTTCAGCCCGCTCGCTGCATTGCCGAGCGTCTGGGCTGCAATTTGGCATAATATTTCCGGACCGATTCTCGCTACGATCTGGTCGAAAAAACCAGCGGTTAAGAATAAGACTACCAGTTTGGATGTAGTTGCTGAGGTTAAGTGAAGCCTCCCTGTGTCAAACAAAATTCAAGTTATACAAAAAATCTGCATAAGAAATCCGCCTATTCAACTGAACTGACCCGGTAATTTGAGACACCAGAAAAAACACCTAGGCTGCCATTGTCCGATACTCAATCGGGGAATGGCAGTTTAATTTTTGGAACGGTTATAAATAAAGGGAATTCTACTGGTGATGCCATGTAAAGAAAATTAGTGGAAAGTTGAACGATTTTCTTTTTACATTGCCGGTGAATGAAATCATTGTTAAAAAAGAGAAAGTTATTGAAAATTGCTAAAAATAGAGTAGAGGTATAGGCTTGAAGTAAAAAGATTGAATATTCAGAAATTTGTAGATATTATTGGAAATTGCCATGAAAGTATAGTCACAAATAGTCGCGCTCGATAAGTATAAAATAGAGAAAAATAAGTGGAGAAAGACCAGAAGTTTATGAGCATAACACTATTTTTCAGCTCATTTACTTAGGAAGGAGCAATCTTTATAACGAACTCAAAATAGCGATAGTAAAGATCACTTAATTACTCGGAGCTAAAACGAAAGGGAAGACTTGTTCGAAGTAGTAAGGTGGGATGCATTCAGAATTACAACATAATGTTAGCGTTACATTTAGGGTGCTGTAAAGGTGTGAAAGATTGATTTTATCCTAATAGGTATTTGAAAATGCTGTTTGAAAAAATAACATCATAACATTGGGGAACTCTCATGAATTCTATTCTTTGATTCATTTTCAAAGTCGAAACGATGAAATGGAGAGATTAAAATGACAAGCGTTATTGCGGAAAAATCATCCCTTTTTTATGCGCGAATCACAGGGCTTAGTTTGCTGCTCATGGCAATCATCGCCCTATTCGCTAATTTTTTTGTATTTGAAAGCCTGATCGTACCTGGCAATGCAGCCGCTACTGTGGAGAACCTCCTTGCCAATGACTTGTTATTCCGTTTTGGTATAGCGGGTTTCATTATCGTGCTTCTTCTGGATGTTGTCGTATCCTGGTCACTTTACATTCTATTAAGACAAGTAAATAATAACCTTGCCTTGCTGGCAGCGGGATTCAGACTGATTTACACTGCCATTTTTGCAGCAGCCATGTTCAATTTTTTAAGTGTTTTGCAATTGATCAGAGGAGAAATGTATTTGGGGGCGTTGGAAACAATCCAATTGCAAGCTCAGGTTATGTTGCTGATTGATGCCTTTCATAATGGATGGCTCATTGGGCTCGTTTTTTTCGGCTTTCATTTGCTCCTTATTGGCTATTTGGTTTTAAGATCACATTTCATGCCTAAAACTATTGGGATTCTGGTGATGCTCGCAGGACTGGGTTATCTGATTGATAACTTTGCACAGGTACTGCTTTCCAATTACAGCGATTATGCGACCATGTTTTTATTGATTGTAGCCGTACCCGGAGTGATAGGCGAATTGGCATTAGCTATATGGCTATTGGTTAAAGGAAAGAAAATACCTGAAATAGCACCGTTAAAACCAAGTGTTGAAGGGAGGGCTTCTTAATGAAAGCCAGTGTCCATAAAACATACGGACCGCCGGAAGTTATGGAACTTAGGGAAGTAGAAAAGCCGATTCCTAAAGATGACGAAGTATTGGTGAAAGTGTATGCAACTACCGCAACTTCCGGGGACTGCAAAGTGCGGAAGGCTGATCCGTTTGTTGTCAGGTTTTTCTTTGGCTTAAAAAAACCGAAAGTCGGAATATTGGGTTCCGAACTGTCAGGCGAGGTGGAATTGACAGGAAAGGATGTCAAGTTGTTTAAAAAAGGTGATTTAGTTTTTTGCGGAACTGGAGTGGGCCTGGGAGCGAATGCCGAGTATGTATGCCTGAAAGAAAAAGGGGCAATCGTTAGTAAGCCGCTTAATATGACTTTCGAAGAAGCGGCTTCCGTTCCTTTCGGGGGGACGACTGCCCTAAACTTTCTTCGGGATAAAGGGCATATCCAAGAAGGACAAAAAGTCCTTATTTACGGTGCTTCCGGTGCTGTGGGCACTTATGCGGTGCAGCTGGCCAAATACTTTGGCACAGAAGTTACGGCTGTTTGCAGTGCTAAAAATATAGAGCTGGTGAGGTCACTCGGGGCAGATCACGTGATTGATTACACGAAAGAGGATTTTACCAAAACTGGAGAGACGTACGATATCATTTTCGACACGGTAGGAAAGACGTCGTTTTCGAAGTGTAAAAATTCTCTCAAGGAAAAAGGGATCTATTTGGCTACAGTAACGGGATTGCCGCAATTTGCCCGGATGATGTCGACATCCGTAAGAGGCGGCAAAAAACTGAAGGGAGGATTAGCGCCGATGCGCAAAGAAGATTTGCTATTCCTGAAAGAGTTGATTGAGGCAGGAAAGATTAAATCTGTAATAGACAGAAGCTATCCTTTGGATCAGGTTGCTGCGGCCCATAGCTATGTGGAAACAGGGCATAAAAAGGGAAGCGTAGTGATAACTGTAATACAGCCTAA
>DATHVZ010000194.1:0-3921 GCA_035461005.1 Planococcus sp. (in: firmicutes)
TCATCCTTTCTTTTTTTCATTGTACCTGCAGCCAGCAGAAATTTCGAATGGGGAATCTTTTTTTCAAAAAAGCTATTGAATTTCGTTTGTAAAACGAATAATATTGTAAAGGTCGTTTACTATTGTTCGTGTTTGAAAGGAGAAAGTCATGTTTCATTTAAAAGAAAACGGGACAACCGTTAAAACCGAAGTTCTGGCAGGAATGACCACGTTCCTCACCATGGCTTATATTGTTATTGTCAATCCGGTCATCCTGGGAGCCGCAGGTGTGCCGTTTGACCAAGTGTTCCTGGCCACCATCATTGCGGCAGTCATCGGGACGTTATGGATGGCGCTGCTTGCGAATTACCCAATCGCCATCGCACCCGGAATGGGCTTGAACGCTTATTTCACCTCGATGGTCCTGGCATCCGGCGGCACCATCGATTACGTCACCGCATTTGCGGCGGTATTTGTTTCCGGTTTGCTGTTTGTCGCATTGTCTTTAACTTCGATGAGAAGGGTTCTGATCCAGGCAATTCCTGAAAATCTGAAGTATGCCATCACCGCTGGCATCGGCTTATTCATCGCCTTTATCGGCATGCGGATGAGCGGTTTGATCGTCGCCAACGAGGCGAACCTGGTGGGGCTTGGAGATCTCACTTCCGCTCCGGTCGCTTTGACCCTGGCCGGTTTGGTGATCACGTTGATTTTCATGTCCTTGAATATTCACGGTGGCATCTTTTTTGGAATGATTGCCACAGGGATTATTGCTTTTTTCACCGGGCAATTGACGTTCACTGGCACTTTTCTTCAAGTTCCATCCCTGCCGGAGGGCATCATCATCTGGAATCCGATCGAAGCACTTCAACTGGTCATTCAATTCGGCTTGTATGGCGTCGTCTTTTCTTTCCTTTTGGTCACGCTGTTTGACACTACCGGCACGATGATCGGTGTCGCCAAACAGGCCGGGCTCATGAAAGGCAATACGATGCCTCGTGTCCGCCAAGCGCTGCTCGCCGACTCAGTAGCAGCATCCGCTGGCGCCATGGTCGGGACTAGCCCGACTTCAGCCTATGTGGAATCTTCAGCTGGCGTTGCTGCCGGCGGGCGAACGGGATTGACCACACTGACAGTCGCCATTCTTTTCATGGTTGCAGCGTTCTTTGGTCCGCTCGTGGCCTCTCTTTCAAATGTGGCAGCCATCACTTCACCAGCGCTGATCATCGTCGGCAGTTTGATGATCAGCGCCGTGAAACACATTGAATGGGATAAGTTCGAAGAAGCCTTCCCGGCATTCCTCATCATCCTGGCAATGCCGCTCACTTCGAGCATCGCCACCGGTATCGCTCTTGGCTTTATCTCCTACCCGTTGATGAAAGTATTCAAAGGCCACTGGAAATCCGTCCACCCGATCCTGTATATCTTTGCCGTACTGTTTACGGTCCAAATCATCATAGCACCGCATTAACCCATACTATGTAGCTAAAAAACGAGAGCCCCTTTCATTTCTGAAGGGGGCTCTCGTTTAAATTTCACCGTTCTTATATTCTTCCTCTAGCACCCTGTGTCATTGCAGAAATCAATAGCACGATTGCTGTCAATAAATGCAGCGCCCATCCGATAAGTGGAATCCAGGCTAATGTGCTCGTGATCAAGCCAAGAATGGATCCAGCTTTCGGCGAGTATTCCCGGAAGCAGAAGAACAATGTGATGGCGTGCAGGACGAACATGACGCCAAGCGCCGAATAACCCGTCGAGATGACAAAGCTGCCGCCAATCAGTGGAATAGCCAGAAACGCTTGCGCAAGCCCGGTAATCCATAATAACGCGACCGAAGTTTTCATTCTCATTTTTATTTCACTCCTTTTTTCTCATA
The DNA here is from genome assembly GCA_035461005.1 of Planococcus sp. (in: firmicutes). GTDB lineage: Bacteria > Bacillota > Bacilli > Bacillales_A > Planococcaceae > Planococcus. The sequence continues at coordinate 1,859 of DATHVZ010000194.1, forward strand.
CTCTTCTATACGAATGAAGTTCTTGAAGGTTTCAATTCCATTATCACTAAATTGAAACGGACAGAAAATCTCCACATTTCAAACTAGGTTCTACATTTCATTTTTCCCTCATATAAGCTATACTAAACAAAGTTGCACAAACAAGGAGGTCGTTATTGTGAGATTAATCCTCATTCTTGGTATTTGCGTGGCGTTCTTGTCAGCTATCCTTACAGCAGGCTACGACGACAAACCAGGCGAATTTCCAGAAAATTGATAGAAAAGGACAGCCGATGCTGTCCTTTTTTATGTTTTAAGAAAGTGAAAGTATCACTTTTTTCATAGAAAATCCTTCGAAGGAAGCCTTTCTCTGTCCAGACTTCAGAGCTAAACCGGGTGATTCGCTTTTCTTATTTTATCCCCGGATAATCCTGTTGACGCAGCGCCTCATACATCAAGATGGCCGCCGTGTTTGACAGATTGAGCGACCGCACATTGTCGTTCATCGGAATACGCAAACAGCGATCCAGATTGCGCTCGATCAGCTCGTCCGGCAAACCGGTCGTTTCGCGTCCGAACACAAAGAAATGGTCCCTCTCAATGGCCGAAAAGTCAAACGAACTATGAGGCTTCGTACCAAACTTCGTTATATAGTAAAATTCACCGTCCTCGAACTTCGCGAACAATTCATCAAGCGAATCGTAATAGCTGATGTCCACATGCTCCCAATAATCCAGTCCTGCACGTTTCAGCATTTTATCTTCTGTCGAAAACCCAAGCGGCCGGATCAAATGCAATTTCACTCCCGTTGCCGCACATGAACGTGCGATATTTCCTGTGTTCGCCGGAATCAGCGGCTGGTACAAAACGATGTGTATGGCCAAATTCGTTCACTTATCCTTTCAATCCTTCGGCGTAAAACGCCAATCCTTTTTGAATTTCCTCTTGTACTTCCGGATCCTGCTCGATCCCTTCCGCTTGTCTCAATGCCTGCAATCCTTCATCCGTCCCGATTTTCCCGATTGCCCATGCAGCGGTTCCACGGATCACCGGCCGTTCGTCACTGTTCAATAATTCGATCAGTACTGGAACCGCACTGGTTTCTTTGAAATGCGCCAATGCCAGAATCGCATTGCGCTGAATCGGCTTCTTGCCTCTCCAAGAACCCGAAACATAACCGAATTTCGCTTTGAATTCTCGGTTGGAAATCGTCAGCAACGGTTCAAGGAGCGGCTTGGCGATTTCCGGATCCGGTTCGAATTCGGGATGAATTGCGTTCGCTTTCCGCTTGTTTTTCGGACACACCGTCTGGCACGTATCACAGCCATACAACCGGTTGCCAATTTTGCCGCGGAACTCGTCTGGCAGGAATCCTTTGGTCTGCGTCAGGAACGAAATGCAGCGCTGCGCATTCAACTGCCCGCCTTCGACAATCGCCCCTGTCGGACAGGAATCGATGCAAATCCGGCACTCGCCGCACTGATCTTCCATCGGTTCGTCGTACTTGAACGGAATGTTGGTGATCATCTCGCCGAGATAGACATAAGAACCGAATTCAGGCGTAATGATATTGGTATTTTTTGCGCTCCAGCCAATGCCGGCCCGCTCAGCCACCGCACGGTCCGACAGCTCCCCTGTATCCACCATGGACCGCATGCGCGCTTCCGGATAATGAGCCGCAATAAATGCCTCCAACAGCGTCAATCGCTCTCTCAGAGCCGCGTGGTAATCTTTCCCCCACGACGAGCGGGAGAAAATGCCGCGTCTTGCGCCTTTCACCCCTTGCGGCGCATCTGTCATCCTGGACGGATAAGCGATTGCGATCGCGATGATGCTCACCGCTTCGTTCAGCAGCAGCTCCGGCCGCGTCCGCTTTTCCACGTCCGATTCCTCAAAACCCGACTGGTAATTCAGTTGCTGCTGGCGGATCAACTGGTGCTTTAAATTATAAAAAGGCTCCGCCGAAGCAAAACCGATTTTATCAATTCCGATTTCCGAGGCATACGCAACAAGGTCCCTTTGGAACTGGTCAAGATTCATGTCGATAACCCCTCACTTCAAACTATGATACGATAATGAAAATC
>DATHVZ010000195.1:0-1949 GCA_035461005.1 Planococcus sp. (in: firmicutes)
AAGTGCTTTGCCGTTCTCATCCTTCCAGCCCATCACCTGTTTCACTTGATGCGGACAGAACGTCTGCCACTCCCCGACGCTTCTGCCGTTTTCATCCGTCTCGCTCAACTTTTCCATAAACAAGTCCGGCAGTGTGACGCCTGTGAAAATGTCGTGTGCTTTTCGGCGCTCGTCGCCGTTGTTCGTTTTCAAATCCAGGAAGCCGTTCATGATGTCTTTATGGAATACGTCCAGATAAATGGCAACCGCTCCTTGCCGCTGTCCCAGCTGATCCACGCTCACCGCTGTGTCATTGATCAAGCGAATCCACGGAATCACACCGGAGGAGTTGCTTTTGAATTTCTTGATATCCGACCCAAGCGCACGCACTTTTCCGTAATAGACGCCGAGCCCGCCGCCGTCTTTGCTGAGGCGTGCGATGTCCCAGTTGTTCAGGTATATGCCGTCGAGCGAATCGTCCACTGTGTCGATGAAGCATGAAGACAATTGTCCAAAGCTTTTTCCGGCATTCGATAATGTAGGCGTTGCAACCGTCATGTAAAGATTGCTCATCGCCCAGTAAGCTTCTTTGACCAATGCTATGCGCTGATCTTTCTTTTCGTTCTTCATCAAGGTCATCGCAATGACGAGAAAACGCTCCTGTGGCAATTCATGAAGATGGGCGTCGTAATCTTTTGCCAAATAGCGGTCTGCGAGTAGAAACAAGCCGATGTAATTGAACAGCAGGTCGCGGTCCGGTTCGATGATCGCACCGAGCTCGCGAATTTCCGCTTCCGAATAGGCGTCCATCAATTCATTCGAATATATACCGCTACGTGAGAGTTTTTCGATGAGATGATAAAAGTCGCCATATCTTTCTTCTGCTTGATAGCCACGGCTTGCAGCTGCCTGTCGGTACAAGTCACTGGCATAAAGCTCCGCCGCCAGAAACGTCCAGTTTGGCTCGTCCATCGAAATACGATTCAGCGCATAAAGCATTGATTTTTCGGTGTCGATCCGGCCATCAAGTTCGCCAATTTTATTGCGCAACGCTTCGGTATCGAGTCCGTGCAATTGCTCGGCACTCTGCAGCGCCCGTTCGACTGCACCCGTTTCATTTACCATTTCTGTTTTCATATCAGACCAGCTCCTTCGCAAATTCGTTCAGTTTCATGCGGCGTTCTTTTCTTGCCTGTGCGCTTTTGAATAACTGTTTTTCTTTGTCGGTTTCCGGGATAACTCCGGGAACGGGCGTGGGTTTGCTGTGTTCATCCATCGCCACCATCGTCAGAATGGCTGTGGTTGTCAGTGTCCGTTCGCGGGTTTCAATGTCCTGGCATTCCGCTTTCACATACACTTCCATCGACGTGCGGCCGCTCGAAATGACGACCCCTTCCAGAATCAGCACATTGCCGACCCGAGCCGATGACAGGAAATTGACTGTATCGATCGATGCCGTCACCACCACTTTCCCGCTGTGCTTCATCGCTGTTATCGCCGCGATTTCATCGATATAGGCAAGCACCGTGCCGCCAAAAATCGTGCCCATGTGATTGGTGTCCGGCGGGAGCACCAGCCTTGTCTGAATCGTCCGTGATATGCCTGCTGAAATTTGTTGTGTCATTTATGCGCCATCCCTTCGACTAAAAAAACCATAGAAAAAACCCATCATCTCCAGAGAGAGGATGGGTTGGATAACGCAGCATAAAAGGAATGGAGCAGCCGAAAAGTGCGCTGGTTCCCGTTAAGACCATCGTTATACCCCCCAGCTCCCGGAGAAGGCAATTAACATATAACGATGGCAGGTCTCCTGGCTTGTGCGTCATCCTACACTATGGCCTTCCCATCCTTTGGACAGTGGTTTCCATAGCTCGTCAGCACTTACAGTTGCGGGTACAGCTCCGGTTTTAACGGATTCCCTATTAATCCTTTTCAGGCACCTTCGTTATTTTGATCACTATATATTGTGT
>DATHVZ010000196.1:0-1581 GCA_035461005.1 Planococcus sp. (in: firmicutes)
CGGCTTTGACATCGCGATGCAATTGCTCGCTTTTGGCCAACGATCTCCGGCCAACCAGATTCCGATGGGCTATATCTATTTGGCTGCACCAGTGGGCATGGGCTTGACGTTGATCCGACTTGTGCAAAATTTGATCAAACACTTCAAAGCGCTGAAGCACGAAACGAATCAGGACAAGAAAATCGAAAAACTAGGGTAAGCCCGGAATGAAACATCTAGGAGGTTTATAGAATGACTATTGCAGTCTTATTTGGCAGTTTTGCGCTTTTGCTGATCCTGACGGTGCCCATCGGTATCGCAATCGGTTTATCGACACTTATCACCATCATGTACACGGGCAGCTTGCCAGTTGAATTCCTTGCGAAAGAATTAATTACATCAGTTGATTCCTTTCCACTGATGGCCGTGCCATTCTTTATTCTTGCCGGAGAAATCATGGGCAAGGGCGGCATTTCCGAGCGTCTCTTCAATGTTGCAAACGCGCTTGTCGGCAATAAAACCGGCGGCTTCGCCATTGCGACGATTATCACTTGTATGTTTTTTGCCGCCATTTCCGGTTCCGGTCCCGCAACGGTTGCGGCGATCGGCGGAATCATGATTCCTGCCATGGTGCGCCAAGGATACGACATCAAATTTGCGACGGCTACCGTAGCGGCGGCCGGTTCGATCGGGGTTATTATCCCGCCGAGTATCCCGATGGTCATTTACGGCGTAACCGGCAGCGTTTCGATCGGCGATCTTTTTATCGCCGGTATCGTTCCAGGAATTCTTGTGGGACTTGCGATGATCGCTTGGGCTTATTTCTATTCGAAGAGCAAAGGCTATAAAGGCCTTGATGAAAAGACTTCATTGAAAAAAATCGTTCTTGCTTTCTGGGAGGCGAAATGGGCATTGCTCATTCCTGTCATCATCCTGGGCGGTATCTACGGTGGTTACTTTACACCAACAGAAGCTGCGGTTATTGCAGTTGTCTATGGTTTATTTGCTGCGATGATCCTGTACCGCGCATTGAAAATCCGTGATCTGCCGAAAGTCATCATCGATGCCGCATTGACGACAGCGACCGTGCTGATTATCGTCGGAACGGCGAATGCTTTCGGACGCTTGTTGACAATCGAACAGGTGCCGGTCCAAATTGCCGACGCTTTGCTGTCGATTTCCACTAACCAATACGTCATTATCCTATTGATCATGGTGTTATTGCTGGTCGTCGGTATGTTCATGGATACGCTTGCCGCCATCATCATCTTAACGCCGATCTTGTTGCCGATTGCGATTCAGATCGGTTACGATCCGGTTCATTTCGGTATCTTGATGGTCGTCAATCTGGCTATCGGCTTCTTCACACCGCCAGTCGGAGTCAACTTATTCGTCGCTTCAGGTATTTCGGGCGTTTCCATCGAATCGCTGTCCCGTGCAGTCATGCCATTCGTCATTTCAATGATTGTCACGCTGTTGTTCCTGACATTCGTTCCGGCTATTACGATGTTCTTTATACCAGAATGATAAACCGGAAAAACGTTAGAGAAGGTTGTGTCTTATGAAAAAATCAGAAGTGTTTACATTTGGTGAAACGATGGT
>DATHVZ010000197.1:0-12309 GCA_035461005.1 Planococcus sp. (in: firmicutes)
CCAATGGGCAGGCCGTTTTCATCCCAGCCGATCGGCACAGTCAGTGAAGGCAATCCCCAGGTGTTGGCATAAGCGACAAAAGGCAAATACTGGCGGAATGTTTTACGGATTGAGAATATCTCCCGGTACACAACACCATGCTTCGGTGCAGTCTTATGGTAGACCGGCATAATCAAGATCCGTTCTTTTAAATAATTCTCCAGGATATGGTCCCCGTGCTGCAAGAAATCCTCAATTTTCTTCAGCCTCTTTTCAGACGGCTTGAAAAGGGAGGCTCCGATCAAAGCCCAGGATAAATAACGGTGCACTTCAGATTTGCGATTCAAGCGTTCAGTCAGATAAGAACTGTAAAGATTCACCGACTTTCTTCCAAACGCTTCATTTCTTGCATCTACGGCTCCATCAATCGACATGATTTCCTGCCAAACAACGGCCGAATCATTAAAGTAAGGAGGAATTTCGCGCTCGGTTTCAAAATCCGAAGAACTCTTTCGAAAAACAGAATCAAGAAGTTTCCGGGTATGGTCACCCAGTGGATAGCCTGTATCCGGAATAACATTTAATACGAAGCTTTCCAGTTTTCTTCCCGGGGCAGGGCTTTTCGCGACAATATTGTATATGATCCTTGCGTCTCTGACGCTTTTGGTGATCGGACCGATGCCGAGCATCCGGTCCTGCAACTCCTGTTTCACTTCAGGGTAGCTGCCTTCCGGTGAAACCTGGCCCATACCCGATTTGAATCCAACCACTCCATTAAAATGGCTTGGAAACCGGATGGATCCCCCAATGTCAGACCCAAGGCCGGCAGCGGCACCGCCAGCTGCAATCAAGGCCCCTTCCCCACCGCAGGACCCTCCCGCCGTCCTATGGAAATCACGCGGATTATTCGTGCGCCCGTAAAGCTTGTTTGCAGTTTCCTGACAAAAACTAAGTTCCGGTGTATTGCTTTTGCCGACAATGATGGCCCCTTCCGCGCGAAGTTTGCGGACCACTTCCGCGTCACGGTTCATCACAAAATCTTTTCTCCTGAGCAAACCACCCGTCGTTTTCATACCGGTTACATCAAACGCTTCTTTCATGCTGATCGGCACACCGAGTAATGCCCCCGTGGCATCTCCTATCGAAAGCCTGCGGTCAACCTCGTCAGCCTCCCACAAGGCCACATCAAACCGGTTTTCAACAAGGCAGTTTACGGAAGGGTTGATGCTGTTCAGCTGCTCTATATAGATTTCAACGGCCTGGCGGGAACTGAGCTTCCTTTCTCTGATTAACTGCGCCACTTCTGTGGCATCCAAGTCCAGAACCATGGAATCCATCAAATCTGGGGTTTTTACCATCCTAAGCGCCTCCGATTAATTTATTAAATATATTGTAACACAAATTAACAAATAAAGGAATATTAATTAATCAAAAGTCACGAACACGAAAATAATTATTAGGTCTAATGTCTAAAAACCCTTCTTTTCCTCTTGCAGCAGCTTTAAATTTCATCATCATTCAGAAGCTGTTACTTTTCTATTCCTTTCGTGTTTCTTTAAAACAGGATATCAAATCAAACAGCACCATATTCAAATAAACCATAGGATTTGTCGGAATTGCACCTGGTATACTACAATCAGAAGATAAACCATTAACTCCAATCGTCAGGAAAGGTTGTTTTATAAATGAAGCCAGTTGACAATATAACAGATCTGATCGGCGATACCCCGGTCGTTAAATTGAACCGCATTGTCCCGGAAGGCGCTGCAGACGTCTATGTGAAATTGGAAATGTTCAATCCTACGAAAAGCGTCAAAGACCGCGCTGCCTTTAACATGATCAAGATTGCAGAAGAGCAGGGCCTGATTGGGAAAGGCGCAACCATTATCGAACCGACGAGCGGCAATACAGGCATCGGACTTGCGATGGTGGCTGCTGCCAAAGGATACCGCGCCATTTTGGTATTGCCGGATAATGCCACCAAAGAACGCATTAATTTGTTAAAAGCATTTGGTGCAGAGGTCGTCCTGACCCCGGATCACGAAAAAATGTCGGGTGCCATAAAAAAAGCCGAGGAACTGCAAGCCGGCATTCCCAACAGCTTCATTCCCCAGCAATTTGAAAATCAGGCGAATCCGGATATCCACCGTGTAACGACTGCCCTTGAAATCCTCGAGCAGATGGATGGCAAACTTGACGCGTTTGTCGCCTCTGCCGGAACCGGTGGGACCATTACCGGTACAGGCGAGGCATTAAAGGAAAAATTGCCGGAACTCTATGTTGCCGTCGTCGAACCAAAGGGTTCCCCTGTCCTGTCGGGCGGAAAACCAGGCAAGCATAAATTGGTTGGAACCAGCCCCGGGTTTATTCCCGATATTCTCAATACCCATATTTACGACGAAATTTTCGCGATAGAAGATGAAGACGCGATCGATATTTTCCGGCGAGTTGCGCGTGAAGAAGGCATATTTGTCGGTCCTTCTGCAGGTGCCACCATTTACGCCGCGATTGAAATCGCCAAACGCCTCGGCAAAGGCAAACGGGTGCTGTGCATCGCACCGGATACCGGCGAACGTTACTTGAGCATGAATCTGTTCGAATAAAATTCAATAAAAATATAGAAAAAAATGCCGAAACCTGTATTGGGTTCCGGCATTTTTTAGTGTTTCTGAAAGCTTAAGACACTGTGATGAACTTTATATGTTCATAGGTCAGAAGCTTTTTAAATTTGGCTTTTTCATCATCATCCTTAAGAAGTTTATCGACATTGCGGTTTAACCCTAGGTAGCGTGTCACCTTTCGATTATTCCAGATGATGTGGTTATAGCGGAAGTCATCTTCCAGTTCGGCAAACCATGGATCGGTTTTCAGAATCCTGACATTCTTCTCCAACCGTCTTTTCGGAGTGAAGAAATACGAAGATATTTCAATTGCCAGTTCGATTATGAAGTCCACCACTTGCCTCACCCCTTTGCTAGCCCTTCTCTTCAACAAAAGCCTTTGTTTTCCATATTTAATTTTAGTATACTCCGTTTTCAAAAAATTGGAATGGATTCTCCTAAATTCTTTCTTTTTTAAGATTGTTAACCTCTCTGCATTTCTGGAAAAGGCCATAAAAATTAGCAGTCCGAAAAAATTCATTCTCCTCATTAAAATAATCTCTAAAATCCGCCCCATTCCTCCACACGAAATATGAGCACTTTTATCTATAAAATATTTTAAAATAATATATTTTTAAACAAAAAGAGCTAGTCAATGATTGACTATTGTTGTAGTATGATATTAAACATCTGTTAGAAATACATATTTTTATCAAAAATATCTTTTTACTTGATTTTTCAGTTTTTATCACCTTATTTCTTCCAGCCTTTATAACTACATTTCATGTTTGGAGAGTGGTCTGAATGAATCCAATTCGCTTTTTTCCCTTTTCGGCAATGCTGCTAATCATATTTCTGATGGCCGGATGTGTGGCTGTTCAAGTTCCCGCCGTCCTTATTATGGAAGAAACGGAATTTGAAACAAGGAAAACCACAACTGAAATATCGGATTTTTCTCAGGTCCGGACAGCGTCTCTTTCAGCGGTCGGTGATATTCTGCTCCACAGCACAGTTTATAATGCTGCAAAAACTCCTGATGGATATGATTTCGGACCGATGTTCGAGAAAGTTAAACCCTATATGGAGCAATCCGATATTACTGTCGCCAATTCCGAAAGCATCATCGGCGGTTCCGGCATTGGACTCTCTACGTATCCTTCGTTCAACAGTCCCTTTGAGATCGGCGATACATTAAAGGATGTCGGTGTTGATGTTGTTGCCATGGCGAATAACCATACGCTCGACAGAGGCCTGCCGGCAATCGAAAACGCCATCAATTATTGGGATGAGATTGGCATGGAACGGACGGGTTCATACTTGTCTGCTGAAGAGCGGGAACAGATAACGCTCATGACCGCAAATGACATCACATTTTCGTTTCTGTCTTATACGTATGGCACGAATGGCATTCCTGTCCCAGCCGGAAAAGAATACCTGGTGAACCTGATCGATAAGGATTTGATCAAAAGGGATTTGGAGCGCGCGAGGGAACAATCCGAAGTAGTGGTACTGAATCTCCATTTTGGTGATGAATACCAACCTATGCCAAATGAATCGCAGATCGACCTCGCCCATTTCGCAGCGGAAAACGGCGCTGACATCATTCTTGGCCATCATCCGCATGTGCTGCAGCCTCCCGCCTGGATCGAAACATCCGATGGCAGAAAGGTCTTTGTTATCTATTCCTTGGGCAATTTCCTGTCAGGCCAAAACGAAATTCCGCGCCAGATCGGCACAATCGTGACAATCGATGTGGAGATGAAGGTCGGGTCGCATTCGTCTGAAATTGCATTAAAAAACCCCTCATTCACAAATACATTTGTTAAGAATAGAAATTACAGTTGGTTTGAAATTGATTTGCTTGAGAATGTCCATCCCGATTTGAACGAAGAAACTAAAGCACATTTATCTTCATGGATCAGTGATCTGGAGTTTGATGAATAGTTTTTACACTTCCAGTAAGGGATAGGAGGATTTTATGAAGCATGAATGGCGTAAAGCCGAAAGTGAATTGTATTTGCCGCCTTCTTCACCAGTGTTGATCCAGGTTCCGAAACAGCGCTTTTTTGCGATACAGGGCAAAGGCGATCCAAATGGAGAGGATTTCGCCCACCGGATAGAAGTTCTCTATTCACTCGCATATGCTGTTCGAATGATGCCGAAAACCGGCTTTATCCCCCCTGGATATTATGAATATACAGTTTATCCGTTGGAAGCTGTATGGAGCCTTACCGAAAAAGGCAAGGAGCTCAAAACACTCGATAAAAGTGAATTTCTTTATACATTAATGATCCGGCAGCCTGACTTTGCCGATAATGGCACTATACTTAAAGCCTATGAAATCGCTGGCCAAAAAAAACCGGATGAGCTATTGAATGAAGTGGTGTTCGAAGAATTTGAAGAGGGCCTGACTGTCCAGATTTTGCACGAAGGCCCTTATGATGATGAACCGGCATCGTTTGAAAAAATTGATCGCTTTCTGGAAGAAAATGATTTACAGCGCCGCAGCCAAAAACATAAAGAAATTTATTTGAACGACTTTCGAAAAACAGCTCCTTCCAAACTGAAAACCGTTATCCGCTGTCAGGTGGAGAGGGTCATGCCATAAAAAGCCGTTTCCCCTAAAAGAGGAAACGGCTTTGTCCGGTCATGCCGGAGATTTCTTGTAGTTATTGTCTCTCCGGAAATTGCCCATAACTTCCATCGTCTCATTGATGCTGACGAATGCATTGGGGTCAATCGATTTGATGAGCGGCCGCACTAATGCCAGCTCGTAACGTGAAATAACGGTATAAAGCACTTTGACTTTATTGCCCGAATAGGCGCCTTCCCCGTCCGTAACGGTAATGCCGCGGTAAAGGTTTTCCAGCAGTTTTGACTTTACTTCGTCGCCTTTGCTGGTGACAACCATCAGGCTGAGCTTGATGTGGCGCGTATGGATCCGATCAACAACCAGTCCGGTGATGTAGATCGATGCCATTGTATACATCGCCAGTTCCCAGGAAAAGATGAAACCCGAAACAAAGACGACAAGGCTGTTCAGCGAAAACACCATGAAGCCGAGTGGAATATCGCGTTTCATGGTCATCAAAAGACCAACGACATCGAAACCGCCTGTGGAACCATAGAACCGGATGATGAACCCTACTCCGATTCCGACAAGGACGCCGCCGAATACGGAAGATAGCAGCGCGTCTTCTGTCACTTTCATGACCGGAATATACACCATAGAGATCGATGTGACCACCACTGAGTAGATGCTGTTGGCGATGAACATCTTGCCCAGCTTCATCCATCCCAGAATCAGGATCGGTATGTTGAGGATGAGCAGCCAGATCCCGGCATTGATGGGTGTCATCAAGCTGAAAATCATCGCAACACCGGTAATTCCTCCTGACAGTATTTCATGTGGCAATAAAAACATATTAAATGATAATCCAAGCAGGACTGACCCTGCAAAAATGATCAGCAAGCTATAAATTTTATCCATGATGATTCCTCGTTCCATTATTATTCTCATTGTCGATCCAAAGCCAAGAAAAAAAAGCCATGCAGATGCACTCAGCTTTTTTAAAAGAGAATGATGCTCTTGCCCGCTCGTGGCACAATGTTTCAAATTATAGGGGATAGCCGGTACCATTTGCAAGCTTTATTGTTCAGATTTCCCAAGCTTTTCTGAGCACTGCACTTCATGCCGTTACCCAGCTTCAAGTCCTTGCTTCCAAAGGCTTATAGTCGGAATATTGAGGGATTTATCGGTGCCGAAACGGAATAGGAAATATATTGATCAAACTACAAAATTCAGGTTTATGTTTAATCCCTTAACTTTCAGCAATTATATTTATGTCCATTCAAAATTCTCATCTACCCAAGAATATTTTAATTTAAAGCCAAAGGAGGCGAATGATGTGGACCCCTTGCTTGTTCTCGAAAATCTGCAGAATGTAAAACCTGTTTTCCAGCCGATTGTCAGTGCTGTGAAACATACAATCATTGGCTACGAAGTGCGTGGGCGATTCATGTATCAGGATGAGTGGCGGAGTCTCGGCGAATTTTTCCAAAACCCGGATGTACCCGATGAATACAAAATTGAAGTCGATACACATCTATTGAAATTGGCAATGGCTGAACTGCTTGAACATGGCGATGGATGCAACTTGTTTCTGTACCGCGATGCCAACCAATTGCTTGCCGATGGGGGTGGTGGTTTCCTCGATGTTCTGAAGGAGTTTGAAGCAAAAGGGTTCTCACTTGAACGCATTGTGCTGGAAATTACAGAGCACGCATTTGAAGAGGATTTTGAATCATTAAACCATCTTTTGATGTATTACAAGACATATGGAATCCAAATTGCTGTCGATCATGTTGGCGCGAAAAGTTCGAATATTGACCGGATCCGGCAATTAAAGCCGGACATCCTCAAAATTGATACGACGGTTATCCGCACGAACAGGCCGGATGCTTTTCAGGATATTGTCTATTCCCTTTCCCTGTTGGCACGCCGCATCGGCGCAAAATTATCCTATGAACATATCGAAGATGATCACCAGCTCCATTTCGCGTGGAAGCATGGCGGACATTATTACCAGGGATATTATTTGGCGAAACCCGCTTTCAACCTCCTTTCCAATGATTCACTTCAAGTTGACGTAGGCGACAGAATTCAGGGGTTTATTGACCTGGAAAAATCCGTGATTGCAAAATGCCTCACCTTCTCGGCCAACTGTGAAGAGATAGTGAAAAAAAATGCTTCTAAATGGGCAGGAGCCGAACAGTCCGATGATTTCTTGAAACTTTTGGCTGCGCCTTTTGCTCTGGAAAGCTTCCGCATGTACATCTGTAACAGCAACGGACAGCAAGTATCCCCAAATTACCGAAAACGGAATGGAGGATGGGAAATCGAAACCGAGCAGAAAGGCGCACATTGGGCATTCCGTCCATATTTTCTGGAAAATATCATGCGCATGAAGAAATGGCCGCGCGGCATTTTATCTGATACTTACTCAGACATCGAGACCGGCGATATCATCCGCACATTCAGCTACCCTTTGTCAGCCGACAATTTTCTATTCATCGATATCAGCAGCGACTTCCTGTTTGAAAATGATTATCTATTGCGCCGTTAACTTGTTGTTTCACCTTCCATCTGAAGCGGGTAAAGGACATTATCATCCTGGAAGGTGGGATTGTTATGCGGATATCGTGTATGGGCAGTCTGATTATCTCCATCGTCCTGTCAATCATCTTGACAATATTACTGAACCTGCTGTTCTTTTAGGGCAGGGGATAATACTTTTTAAATGCCATCCCTTCTTCAGACGGGATGGCATTTTGCATTTTCCGCAGTGTTGCCGAGCATCAATTCAGCATCATCTGGAAACTTATAGCATAATGGATTTCAGAAAGGGTGTTTTATTTGGAAAAATATCGCATGGATCAAGATAAAGGACTGGAGTTCGGGCTCTATACACTGGGCGATCACATTCCAAATCCACATACGAAGGAGCGAATTTCCGCTGGCCAGCGTCTGCAGGAAATCATTGAATTGGCCAAGCTCGCCGATCAGGCCGGACTCGATTTTTTTAGCGTCGGGGAAAGCCATCAGGAATATTTCACCACCCAAGCGCATAGTGTCGTGCTTGCCGCCATTGCCCAGGCAACCGAAAGGATTAAGATTGCCAGCTCGTCCACCATCATCTCGACATCAGACCCCGTCCGAGTGTTCGAGGACTTTGCAACCATCGATCTCATTTCAAACGGACGGGCTGAGTTGGTCGCGGGGCGGGCATCCCGCATTGGCCTGTTTGAGTTATTGGGTTACGATATCCGTTATTATGAGGAATTATATGAAGAGAAATTCGAGTTATTGCTGAAAATCAGCCGGGAGGAATCGCTCAATTGGGAGGGCCGGTTCCGTTCGCCGCTCCGTGACGCAGAAGTGATTCCCCGTCCCCATGGCGGCATGATGCCGATCTGGCGTGCGGTCGGCGGATCGCCTCCAAGTGCCATAAAAGCCGGCAATGCGGGAGTGCCGATGTTCCTGGCAATGCTGGGTGGACCGGCCATGAACTTTAAGCATACGATCGATGCTTACCGGAATGCAGCGGAAGAAAGCGGCTTCGATTCGTCTTCTCTTCCTGTCTCGACTGCCGGCTTTTTCCATGTCGCGGAAACAACACAGCAGGCATTGGAGGAATACTACCCATATATCAATGAAGGGATGAAAGTGACGAACGGCCGCGGCTTTCCCGAGTCTCAATTCATGCACGGAAGGGACAGCCAGAGCGTCATGAACATCGGCAGTCCACAACAGGTCATCGAGAAAATACTGTACCAGCATGAATTATTTGGCCATCAACGCTACATCGGCCAGATGGATTTTGGCGGCGTGCCGTTCGACCGCTTGATGAAGAACATCGAATTGATCGGAAATGAAATCCTTCCTGCCATCAGAAAATACACTGCTAAAAAAGAATAGAAGACAGAAAAGCTGCCGGGAAATTTTTCCCGGCAGCTTTTTTGAACTCGGTTAACATTCTATGGTCCAACCGATTCTTCATTGTGCATTTCCATTGCTGAATCTCCTTTTTGCGGACCGCAAAACAGAACGAAGAATGTTGCGCAATCCTTTGACCGGAAGGATGTCGCTGCCGGTCTGCCACGTTATCCATTCCAGCGCTGTCAAACAAAGCAGCAGCCAAATGGTTCCGGCAATATATCCTGCCACCACATCGCTTGGATAGTGAGCACCCAGATAGATGCGGCTGATGCCGATTAACACCACCAAAACAGCAAGACCGATGGACACCGTCCATTTTATCCATTCTTTTTGCGGTCCTCTGACAATCAGAAAGATGATAAATCCGTAGAAGATCAGTGATCCCATTGAATGCCCACTGGGAAAACTGAACCCTATCGCGTCAATCGCTTCATTGATGGAAGGGCGCTCCCTTCCATAGAAATGCTTGAGCAATGTGGTCAAAAGGCCACCGCCGCCGACCGCTATGATGAAGAACAACGCACTCCATCGGTCTTTGGCTTTAAACCATAACGCCAGGATCACGACTATGGACAAGGCCCCTAGAAACCAGACCGAACCCAACTCCGTTATGAATATCATGATGAAATCCATTAGGCCGCTTTGATTTGCCAATATTAAAGTGATGATTGAGTTGTCGAATAGGCCGAATTCCTGGCTCATCACCTCGTCGGCCAATTCCGCAAATAAGACGATAAACAAGCCGGCAATTGCCAGGCCGCTGAGCACCAGCGTCAAGGCGATTCCGATTTTCGTATTTTCTTTTAACACCTAACCGCTCCCTGCATCCTTTTTATATCTACCTGTATACCCGGATCAGAGAGTGCTTATTCATGAAATTTTACAATCAAAAAACTGCCGGGCATAAGCCGGCAGCTTGTCATACACTATTTAGTTTGTCGGGCGGTAAGCAGTCAACGGGATATCGTCATAATCTTCCGGATCCAGTTCAGTTACAGATCCGTCAGCAACACCTTCGATGATGGCGGAAAGTCCGCGTTCAACAGATTTGGACAATTGCCCTTTTTCTTTCTGGCCCATCATTTGCGTCTGTCCTCTTACTTCAAATAGCACTGTTCCGCTGCCATTCAAAGCGTATGAGCCAAGCGCGGTTCCCGGAAGGTCAAGACCCTGAGAATAAAGCGAGACATTCGTGAATTTCGACTCGCCATATGACTGAAGCTCATTATAAACCAGCAAATTTAGTTGGCGTGAGAAATCAAAATCATAATTGTCCGCATACTCCGCGTATTTTGCACCTTCCGGAGTATTCGGATCTGGAACAAATTGCCCCGACAGCGACAATGTCACCGGATCCGAAGTGCCGTCGACATAATACATTCCCTGGTGATGAAGGTCGACAAACACATCAACATTGCCGAATTCATCCTGCAATGATTTATAGACGTCGCGGGAAGTCTGTGATTCAGGAGTGATGAACCAGCCCGGCTGATTTGAAGCGCCAGGGAAATCTTCGGCTGCCGGGACATAATCCAAATCAGGATTGAAGTCGCGGTTTACATCGAATCCAGGATTGGCTGCATAGTCATAACTTTGGCTGACACCACGGTCGAAATAATTCCATGAAGGCGTTGCTCCTGATAATTGTGGGTAAGCGTCCACTGCATCACTCCAGGTCATGCTGTTGCGCCGCTTGTCCGCTTCCGATGCATCCGGGTTCATCATCGGCATGAAGACGATAGTGACTTCTTCAAGAAGCTCCTTCGTCTGCTTGGAGTTATTGGACAGGCTCTTCAGCAAATTGAGAATTGCGACAGTCCCCGTTTTTTCATTGCCATGGATTTCGCTTTGGATCAGCAACACTTTGTCGCCGGTCCCAACTCTTGCCGTATAGATATCGAGGCCGTTAAACGATTGCCCGGCCACATCCACCTGGACACTCCCTTTGCTTTTTGCTTCAAGCTGCAGCAAGGATTTTGTCAGCTCCCCATGATCGATGAAACCTGAGATTCCATAATCATGATGATGCGTGTCCGGCTTCGTCTCATTCCCAACAGCATAGGCAGGCATCGCTAATGCGGTACATAAACCCAAAACTCCCAAAGTGCTCGCAAAATTCTTTTTCAATAAAACCCTCTCCTTTTCCTAATCAGTTTTAATAACTCATAAAAACCCTCTACTGCCGGCCTCCCTTATATTCCGCCTTAAGATTGCAATCAGCATAGCAAAGCGAAATTAAATTGTAAATGTATTTTGAATTTTCAATTCTTTAGTAATAGTTTTTTTATTTTTTCCAAAAATTTGCATGACTAAAGTGGTGGTAGCCTCTAATTAATTCGACTGCCTAAACAGATAATTCGTAGGTCGAAATAATTACCCTAGCAAAAACTCCTCCTTCACTATTCTTTCTGAATGCGATTTGAAGGGTTGGTGTTTATAATGGAAGAAAACAATGCGCAACAGGGAGTGTCCTTCTATGAAAAAGCTGATCCGTGTTTTGACGAAAGAAGATTTGCCAAGCGTGAAAGCCATGGAAACCGGAATTGAGGATGATTATATCATCCGTGTTTTCGACCGTATTTGTTCCGGCAACAATAAACTTTTCGGTCTTTTTGCAGACGATCAGCTAGTGAGCATCGGCGGGTTGACGGTATTCGCCAAACAATACGCCATACTGGGTCGCATGCGCAGCGATCTGCGGTTCCGCGGCAATGATTTGTCCACCCTCCTCATGGCGAAAGTGCTGGAAGAAGCTTTTAAACTGCCTGACATCCAGTGGGTCGGCGCAAATACGCAGGAAGAAAACTTTCCCGCTCAGCGCGTACTGAAGAAAATAGGCCTTGTCGACGAGCGCCATGTAAGCTGCGAGGCAACCGCAAAAGAGAGTTCTGCTATGGAAAGTGGTGGAGCAATCTGGCAGCGCCAGGACAACCTCGATCGAAAAAGACAATGGCTCCAGCAGCTTTTCGTGGAATCAGCTGCCGTTTTTCCATACGAATGCTATTACCCTTTGCCCGCTTTCGAAGGATTGTTTGAAGACAGCCAGATCGCCCGTTGGAGGTTCTTCGAAAACCCTGCAGGCGACCGGGTCCTCATCACGAAAAGGGATTTTAAGCAATACCCTTACCTGCACGTTGTCTATCCGTTCGATGACCTGATGGAGCAGCCAGGCCTGTGGGAAACGATATCATTTGCCCGGCAGGAACTGGCTGGTGAGCTCAATCAGGAAAC
>DATHVZ010000198.1:0-2184 GCA_035461005.1 Planococcus sp. (in: firmicutes)
GCTTCAACTTTCACCATGCCGTATGCAACAATTTTCTCCCACATGATCTCTGGGATATCGAGTTTGCCGACCATTTCTTTCGGGATGGTTTCATTGATCTCGGCTTCTTTGCCTTGCTTCACTTTCACAGTCCATTCCGGATCGACGAGCGCCTGGCGCCCCATCACGACGATGTCCGCGCCTTCCTGGAGCGCTGCAACCGCATCTTTTGGCTGCTTAACACTGCCGACGACGACGAACGGTACACGGCCGTTAATATGTTTCGACAGAATCTCAACGATGCTTGGCCCGTCACTTTCACGCGGCTGTTTCGTGAAATCGATCAACGACACATGGATAAAGTGAATGCCACCTGTGATTAGTTTCTCGACCAGGTTTTTCGTTTCTTCAATCGTGTAGCCGACAGAATCCTTGTTGTTTTCTTCAGGAGACAACCGGTAGCCAATGATAAAGCTGTCGTCCGCGTGTTCTGCAGCGACCCGCTTGACTTCATTCAATACAGCCACTGAGAACTTCAAGCGGTTCTCAAGGGTGCCGCCCCACTCATCGTCACGCTGGTTGAATGTGGCTGAAACAAACTGCTGGATCAGGTACGTGTTCGCGCCGTGGATTTCCACGCCGTCAAATCCGGCTTCAATCGCGCGGCGAGTCGTTTCACCAAAATCACGGATGATGGCAGTGATTTCTTCGCCGGTCAAAGCCCGAGGCGTCGGTCTGCCTTCCGGTCCCGCAATCGCGCTTGGTGCAACCGTTTCACCAGCGGCAATCAAATCCGGTTGCCCCTGGCGTCCACCGTGCTGCATTTGCAGGATGGCTTTGCTGCCTTGCGATTTCATTTCCATAGCCATTTGTTTCAAGCGTGGCATTACATCGTCCTTGAAACCGACAAATTGGTTCGGAAACGCGATGCCGTTTTCGGAGATGGCGATGCATGCGGATAAGTACAGGCTGCCGATGCCCGCGCGGCGTTGATAATATTCCAGTTCGGCGTCAGACACCGTGCCGTCCGGGTTTCCTGAATATGTAGTCATGGGTGCAACGCCCAAACGGTCGGACAGAACGACACCGTTCGGCAACGTGATTTCTTCGAATAATCGCTTGTATTCCGGGTTCATATGATGGCCTCTTTTCTCTTAATGTTAGTTATTTCAAAATATCATAGGATTAGGCTAACTACAAGAATACGCGCTCGGCGGGCTGTAATTTTTGATTCCTTTCGTTGGCAATGGTACGCTTTTTCCAGATAAAAACTTTAGGAGGAATTTCCATGACACCCAAAACCTACAAAGAAATCCACTTGGCAAACCGCCCGGAAGGCACGCCTACAAACAAAGATTTTGCGTTTGTTGACAAGGAACTCACCGCTCCCGGTGAAGGTGAAGTTCTCTTAAAAACACTGTACCTGTCAGTCGACCCGTACATGCGCGGACGGATGAAAGACGTGAAATCCTATGTCGCGCCGTTCCAGCTGAACGAACCGATCAGCGGTGGCGTTCTTGCAGAAGTCATCGAGTCGAATTCAGATGAATTCCAAAAAGGGGACATCGTGAACGGCAACCTGAACTGGGCTGAATACAATATCGCAAAAACGAAAGGCCTTCAGAAAGTTGATCCGACAGTTGCACCCATCTCGACGCGGCTCGGCATTCTGGGACTGACCGGCTTGACCGCCTATTTCGGATTGCTCGACATCGGTAAACCGCAGCCAGGCGAAACCGTCGTCATCTCCGGTGCTGCCGGAGCGGTCGGTTCCGTTACCGGCCAGATTGCCAAACTGAAAGGCGCACGCGCAGTCGGCATCGCCGGCTCCGATGAAAAAATTGATTACTTGATCAATGAACTCGGCTTTGACGCCGCGGTGAACTACAAAAAAGACAGCTTCAAGGAAGACTTGAAACGAGCCCTGCCCGATGGTGTGGATATCTATTTCGACAATGTCGGCGGCGACGTTTCAGACGCGGTGATTTCTCAGATTAATCGCAATGCACGCGTTGTGCTCTGCGGCGCAATCTCTGCATATAACACGCCAGGTGCGGACATCGGACCTCGCTTTCAATGGAAGTTCATCACGACAAGCTCTATGATGAAAGGCTTTACGCTCGGCGATTACGCACACGACTTCAAAACCGGTGCAACCGACCTCGGCAAATGGCTGCAGGAAGGCAAGCTGAAATACGAAGAAAC
>DATHVZ010000199.1:0-6303 GCA_035461005.1 Planococcus sp. (in: firmicutes)
AAAAAAAAAGAGCTGAAGAATCAGCTCTCAAGTTTTCCATATGTGATTTCATCTTCGTCCCTTACATTCACACCCTCACGGATATGCACAATTGTGCGCAGGATCAGGCGCGAGTTTTCATTTTCCGCCAACCAGCGCTCATCCGGCACAATCTCAAACTGCTGCATGACCGTATCCTTCGATTTGACGGATCCGGCAAATTCCAACGATTGTTTTGAAATGACCGTTTCGATAACATCGAAATCACTGTCTTCGCGGTAATCATCGATCAATTTGATAACCTGCAATTCCACAAAGTCGACTTCCTGATCGGAGTCTCCCCCTTCGAAATAAATAGTGCCGTTCAAGGTTTCACCTTCTTCGAGATGCGGCCTTTCCACTACTGTTTCGACTTTCATTGAACCAAAACCGATCGATGATAAAAACTCTTTGAATTTCATAATACGGAAACCTCCAGATTTTGTACTTAAATATCTCTACTTATATACCAACTATAAACGTTTAATTCCAATCCGTATAATCATAATGATTATTCAGCGTAGGTTCATGTCGATTGTACCTGCGTTTGAACAGCTTGAATATATGGGAAACCAAAACGCGCAGGATTGCGTAAACCGGTATCCCAAGAATTACACCCGCCACGCCGAACAACGAACCGGCAGTCAGGAGCACGAAAATGATGGTGACCGGGTGGATAAACAACGTTTTCCCCATGACCTGCGGAGAAATGACATTTCCTTCCACCACTTGGACCACCGTCCAGACAATCGCCAACTTCACCAGCATGAACGGAGAAGTGACCAATGCGATAATAACTGCCGGAGCAATCGCGATTGCAGGGCCGATATACGGTACAACACTTGTGAACATCGCCAATACGCCGAGCAGCAGTGCATAGTCCATTCCGATGATCCAGAAGCCGATAGTGACCATCACACCAATCAGGAATGCTACGATCAATTGCCCCTGTATATAAGCACTTAACTGTTTATCCGCTTCTCCGAACACTTCACGCGTGTCGTCGCGCATACGCGGCGGCAACAATTTCAAAATGTACTCAGGAAGCTTTTCGCCATCCTTCAGCAAATAAAACAGGATGAACGGCACAATGACAATCGACAAAACGAAACTTGTGATGGTCGATAGGAATCCCGTAATCCCGCTAACGATGCTGGCGACCGTGTCCTGCAGGGTGCCCGCCACATTATCCGGCAGGGTTTCCATCAATTGATCAATATCAAAACTGGATCCTGTATAATAACCGCCCAAAAACGAGGAACGGAGAAAAGCATCGATTTCCGTTAATAATTGCATAAAGTAATCCGGAAATTCTTCGATCAGCATTTGCAGCTGGTCTCTTAAAAAAGGCAGGATCAGAAAAATGATCAAGGTGATCGATCCGATGACACCAAGGAATATGATCAGGATGCCCCATATTCTCTTGATGCGGAAGCGCTCAAGAAGCCTTAGAACCGGCCGTAAAAGATAATAAAGAATCATCGCCAAAGTGACGGGAAGCACAACCGTCTTCATGAATACGCTCAGCGGGTTGAATATGAACGAAACTTCCCTGAAGATAAAGATGACCAAGCCGATCAATACTAAAGCGAGTAAGGTGAATAATGTATCTCTGCCCCCCAGGAACTTTATATAATTCGTTCCAAAAAAGGATGGCTTTTCTTCTGGCTCCATGGCGCGACCTACTTTCTGATTGGACTATTCAATTCTATTTTATCATATTTTCTGAATTTTTCACTGCAATGGCTGATCTAAAAATCCACTCAAAGCCTGCCGGTTCTGCTCGATATCAATGTCCAGCACCGACCCGGCCTGTGGATAGCTTGCATTGCTGAAGCTGTTCTCAACCGGAATCGTCAGTCTTTCGATTTCTTCTGTTCCCCCGGTTGCCATATCCGTCGCCAATTTCACCTGGTTGAGAATCGGCATATCCGTCTGGACATAGCCCTGTGCGGCTCCGGCCAGTTTCGGGAATCTCGGGATCGCTGAAATGCTGATAACATCTTGCTTCAGCGCCGCCAAAACTTGCTGCTGACGGCGAACCCGTCCGAAATCCCCTTCGCTGTCCGCGCGGAAACGCGCATAGCCAAGCAATTCCTGGCCGTTCAGCCGCTGCTCGCCCTGAGTCAGGGTAACGCCGATAAGTTCGGACATGTCTTTTTCAACATCAATTTCCACGCCGTTCGGTGCGGCAATATCGACCAGCGTTTCAAAACTCGAAAAATCGACCAATGCGTAATGGTGTATTTCCAATCCGAACATATTGCGCAGCGTATCCGCCAGCAGATCAACACCGCCAAGGTAATAGGCGGTATTCAGTTTATACGATTGATACCCCGGAATGTCTGCGTAAATATCACGCATGAACGACACCACTTTCACATCATTCGTTTCTTTGTTATGCGCCACAAGCATCATCGTATCCGTCCGCGATTGTTCTTCCCCGCGGGAATCGACACCCAGCACCAATATATTTTGATAGCCTTCATTCGCTTCGTCATTATTGAATGCCACTTCCGGCAGATCCGATTCTTCGGCCAGTTTCTTGCCGCTCTGGTATTGCATAAAAATATATGCGCCGATGGCCAGCAGAACAAGCAGCAGCAGAAACAGAATTCCCCGTTTCCGGAATTTCCTTCTTTTGCGGCGTTTTCCTCTAAATTGGCGTTCTTCTTCCATTAAATACACTTTCCCTTCTATATTCCATAAGAATTATGACGCATGGAGCCTCCAGAAGTTTCTATGAGCGGTTGTTGTGATTCTATGAGCGGAAATCTGAGTTCTATGAGCGCTTATTTGATTCTATGAGCGGTTTTGTTGATTCTATGATCATTCAGCCGGAAATAGAGCAAATCAGCATCTCCCTCATTCATCTTCACTATGATCCTAAAACATTAAATCGGAAAACAGTACTCCGCCTGGAGCAATTTCATCAGCTAGTGAAAATTTTCTACTAATAATCATCTTATCTCTTACAGTATAAACAATTTCATTGTCTGTAAACAGTTGCAGTGGTACTATTTCTTTTATGACGACAGGAGGAGATTTGATTGGCGGAGAAAGCGATATTTGCAGGCGGCTGTTTTTGGTGTATGGTAAAGCCGTTTGATCAATTTGAAGGTATCCAAGGAGTGGTGTCGGGTTATTCCGGCGGCCACGCAGAGAATCCGAGCTATGAGCAGATTAAGACCGGCACGACCGGCCATCTTGAAGTAGTGGAAATTACGTTTGACCCAGAAATCTTCTCTTACGAACAGCTGCTTGAAATTTACTGGCAGCAAATCGATCCGACGGACAACGAAGGTCAATTCCAGGATCGCGGAGATCAGTACAAGCCGGCCATATTTGTCCACAACGACCGCCAGCGTGAAATTGCTGAGGCGTCAAAACAACAATTGGATGCCAGCGGACGCTATAAGAAGCCGGTCAATACACCGATTATTGACGCTGCGCCGTTTTATACGGCAGAAGATTACCACCAGGATTACTATAAAAAAAATGCGGACCATTACAAAGAAGACCGTGCCCAGTCCGGCAGAGATGAGTTCCTGAATGCAGTTTGGGAACCGGAAAAAGCCGGAAAATAACGCCAACGGACGCCCCTTTAGAGGAGGCGTCCGTTTTTTCATATCTTATAACAGCTGTATAAAAATGATGCCAGCCAGCATAATGACTAAACCCAAAACATGAAGCGTCGTGATCTGGCCTCTGGTAGATCCCAGCAGACCAAAACGTTCCACTAAAAGACTGCCGGTCAGTTGTCCGAACAAGGCCAATATAACTGTTGGACCGGTACCTATTTGGCCAACGAGATAAACGTTCATCAAAATGTATGTTCCTCCGAGCAAACCACCGGACCAAATCCACCATGGCGCTTTTTGCTCAACTGGTTTTTTAATGCTTGAAAATGATCGATATTTAAATCCGACAATGAGGATTAAGACTGCAGCGCCCGTAAAAAATGAAACAAATGCTGCATGAATCGGTGAGCCCAGTACAGTCCCCAATTGTCCGTTTACCGCTGCCTGAGTGGCCATGAGCATTCCCGCTCCAACTCCGAGCAAACGCCAATGCCATTGTCCGTCACTGCGTTCTTTTGCCACCACCTGTTCAGTCACGGTATGCCGTCTGGAAATTACAGCTGTTAGCGCAACAGTAAGAAAAATTCCGATTAACAGTAAAATAACGCCGATCAATCGATTCGATGTAAACGGCTGTTCCAATGAATTAAACCATCCAAAATTATCGATGAGCATTCCCATCACAATCATACCCAGTATAGGCATGACGGATGCTTGTATACTTCCTATTTTGGCGAATAATAAAATACTGGTTGTTAAACCAATGACCCCGAAAATCCCTCCAAACCAAATCCACACCGGCAGATCGGCAATAGTCTCTAGCGGAATTCCCAATGGTGTGCTGCTGAACACCATGGCAACCGTCAGGAAGGCCGTTCCAACGATGAAGGAAATCATAGATGCTTCAAATGGTGATTCAACAAATTTTCTTAACTGGGAGTTGACGGCTGTCTGCATAGCCAAACCAATCCCGATACTTATTCCCAATAGAGCTAAAAGCATGAAGTACACCCTCCGATTAATTTCTAATTCTATAGAAAGAATCTGAGGAATAAAAGAGAAAATTGCTTTGAATGAACAATCGCACCCGTCAGTAAATATATAGATAACCATAAGTGACTATTCCTGAAATGCTCAAGAAGATAGGGGCCATACTTTTCTGAAATTCATATTCTCTTTTTTCACTTCACTATACTTGTAGTTATCCATTTATAAACAATACCTTTTATCAGATTAATAAAGGAAGAAGATAACAAATACCCCTTCCTTATATCCCCTTTTAAATTTACTGGACTAGTGCCCCCCAATCCTTTGCTATAATAAGAGCGCACCAAACGACTAACACGCACAAAGGAGCGCATAGACTTAATGCTTAGACTACTCACGCTCATTTTATTCACCTTTCTAACAATCCCTTCTACTGCTCTTGCAACCAATACGCCCCCGCCGGCGAACCCTGGCGAACAGGAAATGATGCAGGAATACATTCCGGATTCGGTCAGCACAACCGCCCGTGTCCTTGAAATCATAGACGAAGGAACAGAACTGGATGAAATGACTCAAGCGGAAAGAGAATTTCAACTTTTAAATGTAGAGATTTTATCAGGAGAATATAAAGGCCAGGAGCTAGAAGTCACAGGCTACAATTACGCAGACACCTACTACGCAAGCAGCAACTTTTGGTTTGAAGAAGGAGACAGGATTACCGTCCGTTTTCAGGTTGAAAATGGGGAAATAACCTTTGCCTCTCCCATAGATTACGCCCGGGATTATCCGTCCTATATCCTTGTTGGGCTTTTCATTGCACTTTTAATCTTCTTCGGAAAGATGAAGGGTGTAAAATCCGTTATAACTTTAGGACTGACCATATTCATTCTCTTTAAATTTATGATTCCTTATTTACTGGAAGGACATAATCCTATTTTGCTTGCACTCATTACCGGAGCGATTGTAACGGCTTTAACCTTTTTGATTGTGAGCGGTTTTTCCCGTAAAACGCTTGCTGCTATTATCGGAACGGTGGGCGGTTTGGGCTCGGCAGCTCTTATTTCCGTTATTTTCATGATGCTGATGAACCTGTCCGGTTCTCATGGTGAAGAAGAGGTGATGCTTAGTATGTTGGAGCAGGATAGTCCGATTGACCTTTCCGGCCTGCTGCTTGCCGGGATTATTATCGGAGCACTGGGTGCTGTAATGGATGTTGCTATTTCGATTGCTTCATCGCTTGAGGAAGTAAAACGTAATCACAACAAGGCGTCATTTAAAGAGCTGTTTAAATCTGGAATGAACATAGGCGGGGACATAATGGGCACAATGGCGAATACCCTGATTTTAGCTTATGTGGGTGCTTCCCTCCCAATTATATTATTAATGTATGCCTATGAATATCCTTACGGAGAATTGATCCAGATGGAGTTTTTTGGTGTTGAGATACTGAGGACACTTGCCGGGAGTATTGGTCTCGTTCTTGCCATTCCGATTACTGCATTGATCTCAGCCTTGCTTTTAAGTAAGCAGGAGGTAAAAACAAAACAAGATTCTACGATTATTGTAGGCGACCGGAGTACAGGCGCATAAGAAAAGCCGAGGCGATACTATCGCTTCGGCTCTTTTATTTGCTATCTGATTAGAAGTACAATTTTACCGATCTGCCCTGATTTATCCATCGGTGTAAAAGCGTGTAACTGCAAGGAAAAACTTGCAT
>DATHVZ010000200.1:0-8152 GCA_035461005.1 Planococcus sp. (in: firmicutes)
AGACTCAAATAACCCAAGCCCAGGTCCACCAGTTGTTTTACATTCGGATAGGCCTGCTGGGCGATTGATGTTCCGACAGGATCATTTATTTTCCCCAGCTCAACCAGCAAGTCTGTCAGTTCCAAATGGTCGTATTGTGCGATATTCAAGCCGTTGATTTTGCATTCCAATACTTTCGGATTTAATCCCGAACCTTCACAGGTCGGGCACGGCGCGTGCGTCGACATCGCCAGGACATCTTCCTGGGATGTTTTTTTCAGCTTCGTGAGATCCCGGTTAATGTAGAGACGGATAAACCGCGGAAGGATGCCGTCCCATTCGATCTCCGTACTGCCTTCTTTGTAATAATAAGTGCCAAATGCCCGCTCGCCGAACGGTGGCCCGTGGACTAAAAGATTATATTTTTCTTCCGTGAAATCTTTGATGGGGATGTCGGCGTCGAACAATCCGCTATCCACCATCCATCTGCCCTGCCAACCGGGCGGCGACAGCGGCTTGAATCTCACTGCAGAGTCCCGGAGTGATTTCGTGTGATCGATGATTTTATTAATGTCCGGCGCCACAACTTCCCCGAAGCCATTGCATTCCGGGCAATTGCCGAAAGAACTTTCACTTGAAAATTCGGTGGCTGAGCCGATCGACGGACTGCCGATCCGCGAAAACAACAGCCGGATCAACGGATCAATGTCCATATACGTGCCGACCGTCGAGCGGGCATTCCCTCTTATGGGTTTCTGTTCCACGACGACCACCGGGCTCAAGTGCTGCATCAAGTCGGCATGCGGCCGTTCGTACCTTGGCATCATGTGTCTGATGTAAAGCGGATAGTTCAACGTCATCTGTCTTCTGCTTTCCGTCGCCAACGTATCAAAGACGACGGAGCTTTTCCCTGAACCGGACAGGCCGGTAAACACATTGATCTTTTCTTTCGGGATATTCAAATCTATATTCTTCAAGTTATTTTCGCGGAGCCCGCGCAAAATAATTTCATCTCGTTTATGTGCCATTTCGACATTCTCCTTTTTCAATCAAATCAGGGAATTTCCCTACTATTATATGTTGAATAAATAAAGTTATAGTAACCGATATTCCGCAAAACAGCTTCGCGTTCCGGGGGGCTCGCGCCGAGCTAACTCGGGACTTACGTCCGAGTGGATCTCGACACTTCGCTTGGTCCCCCAGGAGTCTACGCTGTTTTGCTCCATATCTCCAGAGATTTCTCTCAGCGCTAAAGCGGTCTAAAGTAAAATTCTTTAGTTATAATAGTAGATTCCCTATTTCGGCCTGGCTTACACAAACGCATACCACGATTGCCGATTATAATTGTCTTGTATTACCTACAGAAATGGGTGATATACTGAACTACAGCGGAAATACTACGTAAAGGAGATGGTGGCTAAAATATGAAGCGATCCTTTCATTTCAATGGCAGCCGAATTGTCAAAACAGGGCTGGCCATATTTATAACAGCCACCATTTGTGTATGGATGGGCTGGCCGCCAGTCTTTGCTGTCATCACGGCAATCGTTACGATTGAGCCAACGATCAGCGATTCGATTAAGAAGGGACTTGTAAGGTTCCCGGCATCTGCCATTGGTTCTGCATTCGCTGTTATCTTTATTACCCTATTCGGGAATTCCCCGATTACCTATACATTCGCTGCTGTTGCCACCATTTTAGTCTGCTACAGACTCAATCTGCATGCCGGCTTACTCGTTGCCACATTGACATCCGTCGCGATGGTGGAAGTCATCCACGATAATTTCCTGATTTCGTTCTTCATTCGATTGGGGACAACTTCTATTGGTTTGCTCGTGTCCATCGCTGTCAACATGCTCGTTTTCCCGCCAAACTACCGGACAGATATTCTGAAAAGCATTCAAAGCATCAGTGAACGTGCGGGAAATATGCTGGAACAGACATTCCGTACGATTCTGTTTGAAGGTGGTGCGAACCGTCAGGAAGAGCAGTTGATTGTTAAGCGACTGGTTACGGAAATCAGAAAGACGGAGAAATTAATAAATTTCCAGCGGGATGAATCCAGTTTATCCCCTTGGGTTCGTGACAGGGAAGCTGAGCTTCTCATGGCCGAAAAGCAATTGCTGTTTTTACATAATCTGGAGTTCCATTTGGATGCTTTACTTCGTATCCCACTGCATGAGATTCAGTGGACAACAGCTGAGCGGAAGATTATTATGCATGCGGTTACGGAGCTTGCGAACAACTTGCAACATTCCATTGAATACGACCAAGAAAAGCATCAGCACCAATTAAAAACTATTACAGACCTGTTTTGGGATGACAGCAAAAGAGTAGAAGCAAGCGATGCCATGCACCCTACCCTGTTCCCACCGGAGTTCAAGATTCTTTACGAGCTCATCACAATTTACGATCTGGTCGATAAGTTTTTTGATCCGAGTAGTGTGAAGATCGCTCAGGAAGTGGAACAATAACAGGATCACCCGAATACCATCAAGCTTGAATGGAGCTGTTGCATTTACGATGGACAGATTTTAAAAACGGCCGTGCCGGAAACTGAACTGTTTCCGGCACGGCCGTTTTATTTTAGTGAATTTAATTTTCTTCCCAGTGTGCAACACAATCATCTTTGTTCTAATAGTTCCTGGACAAAAATGGAATCACACCATGTTATCATTAAGTCAGAATATTATCATTATCGAGATCCGTTGAAAGGCGGCGATTCGGATGTTTGATGAAATGAGTTACAGGGTTGCAATCGGCTTTATGACTGGCGCTGCCATCGTGTCGATTTCCCTGCTGATGCAAGCCACTGGAAACCCCCTTCTTCACAATGTTGTCATGCTGCTGGTTTTTTACACCGTGCTGCCCTATTTGATTTGCAGCTATTATTTCAACAAGAACGGCATAGAACTGCCCCAAATTTTATTCTTCACCGGCACCTCGCGCTGGCTGCTGCCCGTATTCGGACTCGCCTTGATCCTGATGACATTCTCCATCAGCAACTATTGGCTGATGCTGCGGGGGCTCGTGTCCATTTCCCCCAGCTCTGTCCAGCTCGCGCTCACGCCGCAGCCGTCCCCCGATGAGTTATGGTACTTGGCCGTGACCGGTTTCATTATCGCGGTTATCGCGCCGATCGCGGAAGAGTTCGTGTTCCGCGGGGTAATCCTGCATTGGCTGATTGCATCATCAGGGTTATGGAAAGGCATCGGTTTATCCAGCCTGATTTTCAGCATTTTTCATATCAATATATTAGGCGCCTTCCTGTTTTCCTTGGTGGCGTCGCTGCTGTATTTAAAGACCGGCACTCTGCTGGTGCCTATTTTGCTTCATATCTTCAACAACAGCCTTTCCATTTTTCAATACTCCATCAACCCGTCTTTTCCCGAATGGCTGGTGGTGACGAGCATAAACGACCTGTATACGAAAACCGTACCAAACCTGGTGGCGTTAATTATCAGCCTGGTGCTGTTGCTCGTCTTTATAAACTGGCTGGTTCGGGACTTGGAACGAAGCAGGAGCAATCTGTAGAATAAAATAAAAAATCCTCCATATAGTTGGGGCGCGATTTTAAGACATTATAGCTGATTACAATCTTCCACAGCCCACTATTTTTCGGAAACCTATTCGGAAACAGAAAAAAGCTATCCCTGTGAATTCCGGGATAGCTTCCACTGCTGCAGCAATCAGTTCATTTTTTTGAGTTTTTCCATCACTTCTGACGGTTCAACCCGATCTTTGTAATCTGATTTTGTATATTCATAGGCTATTGTGCCGTCTGTCTGGATGATGTAGGTGGCCGAGACAGGAAGAGCCCACGTTTCATCACCATTGTATTCATTCACATTGAGTCCGATTTCTTTATAGAGGGCCACCAGATACTCCGGCATTTGATAGACCAAATTGAATTGATTTGCCACTTCATTGTTCTCATCACTTAACACCACGTATTCCAGATTGTGCTTTTCCTGAATCGACATGGACTGATCAGGTGTCTGCGGACTGATAGCGATCAATTCGGCACCCTGGCCGTGGATCTCGCCTATGATTTCCTGATACGCCCGCAGCTCCATATTGCAGTAAGGGCACCAATTGCCTCGGTAAAATGTTAATATGACCGGTCCTTTTTTCAATTGTTCATAAAGTTCAACCGTTTGGCCTGTTGCATTCGGCAAGTTGAAATTCGGCGCTTTTTCACCTTGTTCCAGCCCTTTCCCTTCATTTGAAGCTTCCAGTTCCTCAATCGCATTTTTCATCTTCTCCTGAACCTCTACCGGTTTTGTAGCCTTGAAATTCTCAATATAAGTATTGAATTCTTCTGTCATTTTCGTCATAGCTGGATAACTCCCTCTCGCTTTAAAATTGTTTGATGATGAAATAAAAAATATCGGATTTTCTAACCCTTTGAATTAGTTTTAATGGTTAGAAATAAACCTTACGTTATGCTATGATGGAAGTCAACAACTCTGTTCTAAGGAGAATGCAGGATGTCACAGACAACAGAAAATCACTATTCATATGTAAGCGACTATTTGTTCCTAAATTTTTTAAATACAATCAATATCAAGAAAATTGCCGTGACGGATTTTCTGGATGACCAAAGAGGATTGGAAGACTGGCTGCTCTTCATGGAAGAACGCGGCGTGCTGACTCCGCAGCAGGCAGATGCGCTCCAAAAATCCCCCATCGATGTCCAGGAGATGAAAGCCTTCCGGGATGAATGGAGAAACCATTTATCCCATCCGGAAGAACTGCCTGATTCTTTCGGAACTTTAGCATCCCATACAAAAGAAACACCACTTTATTTTGACGGCAGATTCAATCCTGTACCAAGCAGCGGCGGCACCGAAGGACTGCTTGCACTGTTGTCGTTTGATATGCTGCAGGCATTTCAAAAAGGGGTCTTCAGCAAGTTGAAAAAATGCGAAAGTTCCCTTTGCTATGCGTTTTTCATCGATTCCAGCGGCAAGCGGAAATGGTGTTCGATGGAGGTTTGCGGAAACCGTGAAAAGGCCCGCAGACATTATGCGAAAAAGACAAATGCCTAGTCTGTTCTGGAAAACCCTCAAACTCTTACTGTTATGAACCCGTTCCCAGGGAATGGCACAATTCATGACAATTCCGCTTTCTGCATAAAAAAAGAACATCCAACCCCAAGAACGTTGCATTCTCGGGATTGGATGTTCTTTTGTATTCGATGAATAGGGAGGCGTTTTTATTAAACGGCGACACAAGATCGGTGCTTTTATCCTTTTCCAGGCTCTCCGCTGAACACGTTGACTTCAAGTGGGGCAGCCATGAAAGCTGGTACTTTTTGGCCAAAGGCCGCAAAATGTTCGCTGGTGTTGTGGGCTGCAACTGCTTCTGCATCTCCCCAAACTTCGACCATGGTAAAGTGGCCCGCCTGCTCAGTGGATTTCATCAAATCGTAGCGAATGTTGCCGGCTTCCGCTCGTGATGCTTGGATAAGTGCTTTCGCTTCTTCCAGGAATGCCTGCTCCTGGTCTGGTTTCACCTGCAAGTTCGCATGAATAATCATCATAATTGAGATCAACCATCCTTCTACACTATATTTTGTCGATCAGTATTCACTAATGTTCGTTTGCATGCGATTCAGCATGTCAGACAGCGCATCTACTTCTTCGGGTGTAAAATCATGGAGCATTTGCTCTACAAAGCCCATATTTTCTTTTCGGTATTCGATTATTTTTTTGCGCCCTTCTTCGGTCAGGCTGACAAAGATCACCCGATTGTCTTCCGGATTTCTTCGTCTGGTCACCATGCCGCTGGCTTCCAGCTGTTTGAGGTGTCGGGTAATCGCGGCCCCGTCTATGTTCACCGCTTTTTGAAGGGTCGACTGGTTGATTTCTTCAGTATTATACAGCTGATACAGCAATTCATAGCGGGATGAGCTAATGCCTGTGCAGCGTTCAAATTTTGGGCTGATTTGATTCGTGAGCCCTTTAAACAACTGCAGGACTTGTTCCTGTTTTGAATATGAACACGACATAAATGGACCTCCTAGTTACTGGTTAGAGCCAATTCATAGCTATGCTCACTATCCATTGACCAGTCAAATATATTACAGAATCCGCTATTACTCAACCCCAATAAGCTTCCTCTTAGCGCCAAGTGGTGATTGCATCGACAGGCAGGCGGTACGATTGAAAACCTTCGTTGAGGGCTTTGCCGATCGTAATGAGCATCACCGGAACATACCGTTCTTTTTCCATACCGAAAGCTTCCGCAATCTGCTCTTTGTCATAGCCGCCGATTGGATTCGTGTCATAGCCGTAAGCGCGGGCGACCAGCATGAGTTGCATGGACACAAGGCCTGAATCGAGCAAGATGATATCCTTCATTTGTTCATCGGTTGCCCCTTCATACAAGGGTTTAAAATAGCTTAGTTGAAATTCCTTCATTTCCTGAGGCATATAGCCGTGTTCAACTGCTTTGCCGTAGATCTCTTCGGCATAGTCAAAATTATTGCGGTCAGCGAAAACAGCGATCACCGCAGAAGAGCTCATGACTTTGTCATTGTTGAATGAAGCAAGAGGTGCAAGCGTTTCTTTTCCTTCGTCGCTGTCGATGACAAGAAAGCGCCACGGCTGCATGTTAATGGACGACGGAGCTTTCGAAGCCTGAGTGAGAATTTCGCTCATTTCTTCCCGGCTGATTTTGACTGTAGGGTCGTATTGCTTGATGGAACGGCGGCCGTTCACGATTTCATTGAAATTATTTGTTTTTTGCTTGGTTTGCATGGTGTAAGTGCTCCTTTTTCTATCTTCTTTTCATGAGGCAATAATGATTGACACCTCAATGATTGATACCTCATACAATATAAACCGGATTGGCGGAATATGCAACTGCAAAGAACTGCTTTCGTGAACTCGGGATGCTTATCGTTCCCAGGGAGCGGCGCAAAGTGAGCGATTTTCAAAAGCCGTATCCATCAACCCTTGAGGTCACTGGATACGGCTTATTTTCGATGCAAAATGCAGTTAATAAACTGAATTAGTTTTGACACAAGGAGGCGATTTTATTCGCCTCCGTTATCAATTACTTATGAACACCCGTTATCTCTTCCATCAATTGAGCCCATTCTTCTCTCTTGAAATCATACAACTCCAGCTCTGTTTTTCTCAGAACCAGGTGGATGCTGTCGAACTTTTCGTCTGACCGGAATCTCCACCAGCTTTTCACATTTGAAGCCTTTTTGCCTGGCGCGTAATAAGACAATGTGGCTTCGGGATCTATGATGTCCTCCACCCTGTCAATATCCAAATAATTATGCGGAAAATCAATATAGAGACCAAGCGCATCTTTATGAGGCGTAATGTACCCAATTTTATGCGTCGATTCTACGTCCTTCTTCTGAAGAGCGTCACTCCAGGAAACTGGTTTATTGCTGGCGATCAAAAGCCGATCGCCCTCATTCGGTTCAATCCTGCAATTTGGAAGATTGTTAAACACTTCGAGCATCTCGCTCATTTTTTGTTCTACGGTTTTGTTCATATTGCTATCCCATCCTTTCAATTCATCCATCATCCATGAATGTTGCAATTCCTTCTATGCAAGATAATACCGCTTGCTATAAGAGGATTTAATGTCCCACTACCTGATATTCTATCACGTCCCGGTTGCTTTCACTTCCCAGGGAGTGACACAATTCATTTCTTGCACAGGGACACCACAATTATTTTGAGCGCCGCTTGCTTGAAACCGGTCGATTAAGGATATAGTAGCTGTACAAGATCTTTTCCGTTCGGTATCATGTGCTTTTTACTTATAAGAACTTTTCCTATACTCGATTTTTATAGCTTTACATGGCACTTGAAACTGAATCAATCAGCAGGCGTGATACTCAGTAGGAGGTCTCTATGATGAACCCACAAATCTTAATCGTCGGAGCTGGCCCCACTGGCCTGGCTCTTGCCTATAGCCTGGCGCGCCATGATGTGCCGTTTCGAATCATCGATAAAAACGCAGGAACCGGCACAGCGTCACGTGCGCTCGCGGTGCATGCGCGCATCTTGGAGCAGTACGCGCAGCTGGGTCTTGCCGAACGCAACATCAAACGGGGGCATCCGATTTTATCGCTGGATGTCAGCGACGGCAAACGAGTGAGAGCCACCGTGAAATTCCATGCGCTCGGCAAAGGATTGAGTCC
>DATHVZ010000201.1:0-30187 GCA_035461005.1 Planococcus sp. (in: firmicutes)
ACCTGCTCCTTCTTCGTTTGGAGAGAATTCAATCCAAACGTGTCCGAATTGTCCACGTCCACCAGATTGGCGTACGAATTTACCTTCAACTTTAGCAGACTCACGGAATGTCTCACGGTAAGATACCTGAGGTGCACCCACATTAGCTTCTACGTTGAATTCACGGCGCATACGGTCAACTAGGATATCAAGGTGAAGTTCACCCATACCCGCGATGATTGTTTGGCCAGTTTCCTGGTCAGTGTGCGCACGGAAAGTTGGATCCTCTTCTTGCAATTTCCCAAGGGCTTGACCCATTTTATCTTGATCCGCTTTTGACTTAGGTTCCACAGAAAGTGAGATAACAGGTTCTGGGAATACCATGCGTTCAAGAATAACCTGATGTTTCTCGTCGCTTAAAGTATCACCAGTCGATGTATCTTTAAGTCCGATAGCAGCAGCAATATCTCCACAATATACTTCAGCGATTTCTTCACGGGAGTTTGCGTGCATTTGCAGGATGCGTCCTACGCGTTCACGTTTGCCTTTAGAAGAGTTCTGAACATATGAACCAGATTTAAGAGAACCAGAGTAAACACGGAAGAAAGTTAATTTCCCAACGTATGGATCTGTCATTACTTTAAACGCAAGCGCAGAGAATGGTTCGTCTTCGCTAGGTTTCCGCAATACCTCTTCGTCTGAATCCGGAAGAACACCAGTCATTGGTGGTACATCCAGTGGTGATGGTAGGTAATCAATTACTGCATCAAGCGTTAATTGAACCCCTTTATTTTTGAAAGCAGATCCGCAAACCACTGGGTAAAACTCAACATCTAGCGTTCCTTTACGGATACCAGCTTTAAGTTCTTCTTTTGTGATTTCTTCCCCGCTAAGATATTTTTCCATTAAGTCTTCATCAAGCTCAGCAACAGCTTCCACTAATTTAGTGTGCCACTCTTCCGCAAGCTCTTTGTAATCCTCAGGAATTTCACCTTCTGTAATTTCAGTTCCCAAATCGTTTGCATAGAAACGTGCGTTCATTTCAACAAGGTCAATAATTGCAGAAAACTCGTCTTCTGCGCCGATTGGCAATTGGATTGGATGAGCGTTCGCTTGCAGGCGATCGTGTAATGTACCTACAGAATAAAGGAAGTCTGCACCGATTTTATCCATTTTGTTAATGAATACGATCCGGGGCACTCCATAAGTAGTTGCTTGACGCCATACCGTTTCAGTTTGAGGCTCAACACCTGATTGAGCATCAAGAACTGTTACCGCACCATCTAATACCCGCAGGGAACGTTCAACTTCAACAGTGAAGTCTACGTGTCCTGGAGTATCGATGATGTTTACACGGTGGTTTTTCCATGAAGCAGTTGTTGCAGCAGATGTGATTGTGATTCCACGTTCCTGCTCTTGCTCCATCCAGTCCATTTGAGAAGCACCTTCGTGCGTTTCCCCAATTTTGTGGATTTTACCAGTGTAATATAAAATACGCTCCGTAGTAGTCGTTTTACCAGCATCAATGTGTGCCATGATTCCGATATTACGTGTTTTGTCTAAGGAGAACTCTCTAGCCATATTGTTTTTCTCCTTCCATCTTGGATTAAGATTTTTACATCTTGCAAGAATTTACCAGCGATAGTGAGCGAATGCTTTGTTGGCTTCTGCCATTTTATGCAAATCTTCACGTTTTTTAACTGATGAGCCAGTGTTGTTGGCTGCATCCATGATTTCATTAGCCAAACGTTCTTCCATTGTTTTCTCTCCACGAAGACGTGAATAGTTTACTAGGAAGCGAAGACCTAGAGTTGTACGGCGGTCAGGACGAACTTCAACCGGTACCTGATAGTTAGCTCCACCAACACGGCGTGAGCGAACTTCAAGAACTGGCATAATGTTAGTCAAGGCTTGCTCGTATACTTCAATCGCGTCTTTACCGCTGCGTTCTTTAACTAGCTCGAACGCTCCGTATAAGATTTTCTGTGAAGTACCTCTTTTTCCGTCAACCATCATTTTATTAATTAAGCGTGTCACCAATTTCGAATTATAAATTGGATCTGGCAACACATCGCGTTTTGCTACAGGACCTTTACGAGGCATGTATGTTCCTCCTTTCAACGAAAGTTATTCGTTAAATTAATTGATTATTTTTTTACTTTAGGGCGTTTAGTTCCGTATTTAGAACGTCCTTGCATACGGCCGTTTACTCCAGCAGTATCAAGTGCTCCACGTACGATATGGTAACGCACACCAGGTAAATCTTTTACGCGTCCGCCGCGAAGAAGAACTACACTGTGCTCTTGAAGGTTATGACCTTCGCCGCCGATGTATGCATTGACCTCAATTTGGTTCGTCAAACGTACACGCGCATATTTACGCAATGCGGAGTTAGGTTTTTTCGGTGTCATCGTACCAACACGAGTACAAACTCCACGTTTCTGAGGTGAGCTTACGTTAGTCTGAGACTTTTTAAAGCTGTTGTACCCTTTGTTCAACGCTGGTGAGCCTGATTTAGTGCTTTTTGGTTTACGAGGCTTGTTAACTAATTGGTTAATTGTAGGCATCGATTTTTTCCTCCTCTCAAAAGGTGTTCTAATACCACATATCCAGGTGGTTCATTTTTGGGTAAAAAACAAAGTCTTTGTGTTTTTTACACAAAAACTGGAGTCCAGTAATTGCTTCAGCAGCTGTAGAGGTTTAATTCCCACTACTTAGCCAAGCATTGATCTTGAGTGAGTTCATTTGAACTGACCATATCTATAATGTCCGGACATTCTGATCGGCCATTCAATCTCGTCACTTATATATTCTTGGACAATGCCACTTTTATCGCCATTACTGTTGCTTAGTACCGAAGATAATTCGCAAATCCTGCCGCTTCATTAAGATATTTGCATACCAATAAAGTGAAGGGTCGCTAACCATCAACCTTCAACATAATATCACCCTATGAATTTGCTGTCAACTAGATTCATAAAAAATCCCGGGGAGTTATTGGAAACTCCCCGAAATCCATTTGCTCCAATTACGATTCAGACCCGACGATTTCTTCAGCAGGTGCTTTTTCACTTTGTGCAATTTTGATCTGACGGTAACGCTGCATTCCAGTACCAGCCGGAACGAGTTTACCGATGATAACATTTTCTTTCAAGCCGAGTAACTCATCGCGCTTCCCTTTAATTGCGGCATCCGTTAAGACGCGCGTTGTTTCCTGGAAGGATGCAGCTGAAAGGAATGATTCTGTTTCAAGAGAAGCTTTTGTGATCCCCAGAATAACCGGACGGCATGTTGCCGGAAGGTTTCCTTCAAGAACTGCTTTAACATTGGCTTCTGTAAATTGGTGGATATCCAAAAGTGAACCTGGCAACAGTTCTGTGTCTCCCGCTTCAATCACGCGGACTTTACGGAACATCTGGCGAACCATGACTTCCACGTGTTTGTCACCGATTTCTACACCCTGCATACGGTAAACTTTTTGAACTTCCTTCAATAGATACACTTGAACAGCTTGAACATCTTTAACTTGCAATAATTGTTTTGGATCGGTCGAACCGTCTGTCAATACTTGGCCGCGAACGATTACATCATCCACCTGCACTTTTGTACGTGCATTATAAGGCGCCAAATATTTACGGGTTTCAACTTCACCTTGAATCGTGATCTCTTTCTGGCCTTCGCGAATTTCATCAACTTCAGTAACCGTACCTGTAATTTCAGAAATTACTGCCTGGCCTTTCGGATTTCTGGATTCAAAAATTTCCTGGATACGTGGAAGACCTTGTGTAATATCGTCTCCTGCTACACCGCCTGTATGGAATGTACGCATCGTAAGCTGTGTTCCTGGTTCCCCGATGGATTGAGCGGCAATAATACCAACTGCTTCGCCCACTTCAACTTCGTCTCCAGTCGCAAGGTTCGTTCCGTAACATTTTTTGCAGACGCCGTGTTTCGTGTTACATGTAAACGCTGAACGAATTGTCACTTCTTTGAGTCCCGCTTCAACAATAAGGCGGGTCAAGTCTTGTGTAATCAACTCATCTTTCGCAACGATCACTTCTTTTGTTTCAGGATGGCGAACTGTTTTCTTAGCGTGACGTCCGACGATACGCTCTTCCAGTTCTTCGATTACTTCCGTACCTTCCATCAACGCTCCAACCAACAAGCCGCGGTCAGTGCCGCAATCATTTTCACGGACAATCGCATCTTGTGCAACATCCACTAAACGACGGGTCAAGTAACCTGAATCGGCAGTTTTAAGTGCTGTATCGGCAAGACCTTTACGCGCACCGTGGGTAGAGATGAAGTATTCCAATACCGTCAAACCTTCACGGAATGAAGACTTGATCGGAAGTTCGATAATCCGCCCTGCCGGGTTAGCCATAAGTCCGCGCATACCAGCTAATTGCGTAAAGTTGGATGCGTTACCACGGGCTCCGGAGTCACTCATCATGTAAATCGGGTTCGAAGTATTAAGAGAAGCCATCAATTTTTCCTGAATAATATCTTTTGCCTTGCTCCAGAAAGAAATGACACGTGCATAGCGTTCCTCTTCAGTGATCAAACCACGACGGAATTGTTTCATGACTTTATCTACATTTTCCTGGGCTTCAACAAGAATTTCACCTTTGTCAGGAAGAACGACGATATCGGAAATACCTACCGTAATACCTGCTTGAGTGGAATATTTGAATCCAAGGCTCTTCATGCGGTCAAGCATTCTTGAAGTTTCCGTAATATGGAAACGTTTGAATACTTCTGCAATGATTTCCCCTAAGATTTTCTTCTTGAATGGAGTTACCAGTTCAGCCTCTGCAATGTGTTTGCGAATATCTGTCGTTGTAGCGACAAAATACTTCGCTGGTGTTTCAACTTGCAGATTGAAATCGGTTGGTTCATTGATGTAAGGGAACGATTTCGGCAGAATTTCATTGAAAATGATCTTACCGACAGTTGTCAGCAACAACATTTTGTTTTGTTCAGCCGTAAACGTCGGGTTGTTTACAGATTCAGCCTTGATTGCGATACGAGTATGCAAATGTACATGGCCTGTCTGATAAGCAACCAGCACTTCTTCAGGTCCAGAGAAGGTAGCACCTTCGCCAGTAGCGCCTACGCGCTCCAACGTAAGGTAATAGTTACCCAAAACCATATCTTGTGAAGGAGTAACAACAGGTTTTCCGTCTTTCGGGTTCAAAATGTTCTGAGCAGCAAGCATCAATAATCTTGCTTCTGCCTGAGCTTCAGATGAAAGCGGTACGTGAACTGCCATTTGGTCACCATCAAAATCGGCGTTGTACGCTGTACATACCAACGGGTGAAGGCGAATCGCTTTTCCTTCGATTAATGTCGGCTCGAAAGCTTGGATACCAAGTCTGTGAAGTGTCGGTGCGCGGTTCAGAAGAACCGGATGCTCTTTGATGACATCTTCCAGTACATCCCAAACTTCAGAATGTAGGCGTTCGATTTTACGTTTTGCACTCTTGATATTATGGGCAAGTCCGCGTTCAACAAGCTCTTTCATAACAAAAGGCTTGAACAACTCGATCGCCATCCCCTTCGGCAAGCCGCATTGATACATTTTCAGGTTCGGTCCGACAACAATAACAGAACGGCCTGAATAATCGACACGTTTTCCAAGAAGGTTCTGACGGAAACGCCCTTGTTTCCCTTTCAACATATGAGAAAGAGATTTCAACGGACGGTTACCCGGTCCAGTAACAGGACGGCCACGACGGCCATTATCGATCAAAGCATCTACAGCTTCCTGTAGCATACGTTTTTCGTTCTGAACGATGATGCTTGGTGCACCAAGATCCAATAAACGTTTCAAACGGTTGTTCCGGTTGATTACGCGACGGTAAAGATCGTTCAAGTCAGAAGTCGCAAAACGACCGCCGTCCAATTGAACCATCGGGCGAAGCTCCGGAGGAATTACAGGAAGAACATCCAGAATCATCCAGTCCGGGTTGTTACCCGAATTACGGAAAGATTCCACAACTTCAAGGCGTTTGATCGCACGAGTGCGGCGCTGCCCTTGAGCTGTTTTTAATTCTTCTTTCAATGAATCTGTTTCGCGCTCAAGATCGATTTCCTGAAGAAGTCGCTTGATCGCTTCCGCTCCCATTGCAGCCTGGAATTTTTTACCGAATTTATCGCGATAAGCGCGGTATTCTTTTTCCGACAGCAGCTGTTTCTTCTCAAGCGGCGTATCCGCAGGATCGATAACAACATATGAAGCGAAATAAATAACTTCTTCCAATGAACGTGGTGACATATCAAGGATTAACCCCATACGGCTCGGGATTCCTTTGAAATACCAGATATGTGAAACCGGTGCAGCTAATTCGATATGGCCCATACGTTCGCGGCGTACTTTCGAACGTGTAACTTCTACGCCACAGCGATCGCAGACAACACCTTTATAACGGACGCGTTTGTATTTTCCGCAATGGCATTCCCAGTCTTTTGTAGGACCGAAAATACGTTCACAGAACAAACCATCTTTTTCCGGTTTTAATGTACGGTAGTTAATTGTTTCTGGCTTTTTGACTTCTCCATAAGACCATGAGCGAATTTTATCGGGTGAAGCTAATCCGATTTTCATGTACT
Organism: Planococcus sp. (in: firmicutes); assembly: GCA_035461005.1. Taxonomy (GTDB): domain Bacteria; phylum Bacillota; class Bacilli; order Bacillales_A; family Planococcaceae; genus Planococcus. The sequence continues at coordinate 6,592 of DATHVZ010000201.1, forward strand.
CAAAATTGTTCACATCTATCAAGGAGCCTACCTCCCTTTTGTCTCGAGTTTCTATACGGCTCTTCCTCGTTATTGACCAAGTGAATGGACTTGGGGCAGTTTAAAACTGCCCTTTTCCAATTATTTATCAACTGTTCCAATAGGTGTTTCCTTATCTGCAATCGGCAGGATATTCAAAGAATCAGCTGGTTGAAGATCTTCTTCTTCATCCAAATCACGCAATTCAATTTCCTCATCGTCGATTGTCAGCATTTTTACGTCCATACCAAGACTTTGAAGTTCTTTTATCAAAACTTTGAATGATTCCGGCACACTAGGTTCCGGTACACTTTCACCCTTGACAATCGCTTCATACGTTTTTACACGTCCGACTACATCATCCGACTTGACTGTCAGGATTTCCTGCAGTGTATGAGCGGCACCATATGCTTCAAGTGCCCAAACTTCCATCTCACCGAAACGCTGTCCACCGAACTGTGCTTTACCACCAAGCGGCTGTTGGGTAACGAGCGAATAAGGTCCAGTTGAACGGGCATGGAGCTTATCGTCAACCATGTGCGCCAGTTTGATCATATACATGATTCCGACGGATACACGATTATCGAAAGATTCTCCGGAACGTCCATCATACAGAATGGTTTTTCCGTCACGCGGCATACCCGATTCTTCCATAGTTTCCAGAACATCGTCCTCATTCGCTCCATCAAATACAGATGAAGCCATATGAATTCCGAGTGAACGGGAAGCCATTCCCAAATGAAGTTCCAATACTTGCCCGATATTCATCCGGGAAGGAACCCCAAGTGGGTTTAACATGATATCGACAGGAGTGCCATCCGGCATGAAAGGCATATCTTCTTCCGGAAGGATCCGTGAGATAACACCTTTGTTACCATGACGGCCGGCCATCTTATCACCAACAGAAATTTTGCGTTTCTGAACGATGTATGCGCGGACCAATTGGTTGACGCCTGGCGGAAGCTCGTCACCGTCTTCACGGTTGAAGATTTTAACATCCAATACAATACCGCCGGCACCATGTGGAACCCGGAGTGATGTATCGCGGACTTCGCGTGCTTTTTCACCAAAAATAGCGTGCAGCAAACGCTCTTCCGCCGTCAATTCCGTAACCCCTTTAGGCGTTACTTTACCAACGAGGATGTCACCGTCTTTTACTTCTGCCCCGACACGGATAATGCCGCGGTCATCGAGGTTGCGAAGCGCATCTTCCCCGACGTTCGGAATATCACGAGTAATTTCCTCAGGCCCCAATTTCGTATCGCGGGAATCTGATTCGTATTCTTCGATATGGACAGAAGTATAAACATCGTCTTTAACCAGACGTTCGCTCAATATAATCGCATCTTCATAGTTAAAGCCGTCCCATGTCATGAATGCCACTAAGACATTTCGGCCCAAGGCCATTTCGCCACGTTCCATTGAAGGTCCGTCAGCCAGGATATCGCGTCTTGTAACACGATCGCCGACTTTGACGATTGGACGTTGGTTATAGCTTGTACCTTGGTTTGAACGGACGAATTTCTGTAGGCGATATGTGTCCACATCACCTTTCACTTCTTTGCCATCCACGTCTTCAATGTGGCGAACACGAATTTCTTTCGCTTCCACATATTCGACGATGCCATCGTTTTTGGCAATGACTGCGGCACCTGAATCTCTTGCGGCAAGGTGTTCCATACCGGTTCCTACAAATGGAGCTTCCGGATTCAGCAGTGGAACAGCCTGACGCTGCATGTTCGCACCCATAAGGGCACGGTTGGAGTCATCATTTTCAAGGAACGGGATACACGCTGTTGCAACAGAAACAACCTGTTTCGGCGAAACATCCATGTAATCAACGCTGTTACGTTTATAAAGAGTGTTTTCACCGCGGAAACGGGCAACAATTTCTTCATCTTCGAATGAACCATCGTCATTCAGCTTCGAATTTGCCTGAGCCACTACATAATTATCTTCTTCATCAGCTGTCAGATAATCTATTTGACTTGTAACATGACCACTTTCCGGATCAACACGGCGATACGGTGTTTCAATAAAACCGAATTTATTAACTTTCGCGAAAGTGGAAAGCGTATTGATCAAGCCAATGTTCGGCCCCTCAGGAGTTTCAATTGGACACATGCGGCCATAATGTGAATAATGGACGTCACGCACTTCGAAACCAGCGCGTTCACGCGTTAAACCACCGGGTCCAAGCGCCGACAGACGGCGTTTGTGAGTCAGTTCAGCAAGCGGATTCGTCTGATCCATAAACTGTGACAATTGAGAGCTTCCGAAGAATTCTTTAATCGATGCAATAACTGGGCGGATATTGATCAATTGCTGCGGCACGATTGCTTGCGTATCGTTAATGGACATACGCTCACGCACAACGCGTTCCATCCGGGATAACCCGATTCGGAACTGGTTTTGCAGAAGTTCACCTACTGATCGAAGGCGGCGGTTTCCAAGATGGTCGATATCATCCGTGTTTCCAACTCCGTATAAAAGGTTAAAGAAGTAACTGATGGAAGAAATGATATCTGCCGGAGTAACATGCTTAATCTTATCTTCTATATAAGCGTTGCTTATAACAGTAATCTCTTTTTGCTCTTCATCGTTCGGAGCGAAAATCTTGACTGATTGCAAGGTTACATCGCCTTCCAAAACGCCCCCTACTTGAGTGACGGTATGGAATCCCACACCACTTTCAAGGTTAGGTATGATTTTATCAAGGACGCGGCGATCGATCACAGTACCTGCTTCCACCAGAATCTCCCCTGTTTCAGGATCAACTAAAGTTTCAGCAATAGTCTGATTGAAAAGGCGGTTCTTGATGTGAAGCTTCTTATTCATTTTATAGCGGCCTACATTGGCCAGGTCATAGCGTTTTGGGTCGAAGAATCGCGAGTACAATAAACTCTTGGCACTTTCGACTGTTGGCGGCTCACCCGGGCGCAGACGCTCATAAATTTCCAGAAGAGCTTTTTCAGTGCTTTCTGTATTGTCTTTTTCAAGCGTGTTGCGCAAGTATTCGTTATCACCGAGCAAGTCGATGATCTCCTGATCGGAACCGAATCCAAGTGCTCTCAAAAGGACAGTGACAGGAAGTTTTCGCGTGCGGTCAATTCTGACATACACAACGTCTTTTGCGTCTGTTTCATATTCAAGCCAGGCTCCACGGTTCGGAATGACGGTTGCGCCAAACCCCTTTTTGCCGTTTTTATCTGTTTTGTCATGGAAATAGACACTTGGCGAACGAACAAGTTGCGAAACGATAACGCGTTCAGCGCCGTTGATTACAAAAGTGCCGGTTTCTGTCATTAAAGGGAAATCCCCCATGAAAACATCCTGCTCTTTCACTTCATCCGTTTCTTTGTTGTGAAGACGCACTTTGACACGCAGTGGAGCTGCGTAAGTGACATCGCGTTCTTTTGATTCGTCCACTGGATATTTCGGTTCTGCAAGACTGTAATCAACAAACTCGAGCGAAAGATTTCCTGTGAAATCTTCAATAGGCGAAATATCGCGGAACATTTCGCGCAGCCCTTCTTCAAGGAACCACTCATAAGATGATGATTGAATTTCAATCAGGTTCGGAAGATCCAGAACTTCGCTGATTCTCGAAAAACTTCTGCGTTGACGATGTTGACCGTACTGAACTAGTTGACCTACCAACTTATTCACCCCTCAATAAAACGATTATAGGTCTTTGCGATTTCCACAAAATAGTGTATGATATCGAAAAGACAAAAAGAAAACGAGTCCAACGAATCAGCTCATTTTCGGTTAACACGTGGTTTACTCTGCCGCCATGCCCTGCCCAAAAAAAGGGCAAACGACCTCAAAATAATAAATTTTGCATTTCATTATAATATCACAAGGAATTTGTCAAGTCAAACTTTTCTGGCCTCAAAAATGAAGTACCCCTTCTTCTTATCTGCCACGCTGCAATTACCGAAAAGCTCTTCCAATTTCTCCTGCGTCGAGTGAGCCCCCTGCTTTTTCTGGATGACGACCCACAATGACCCTCCAGGTGAAACCTTCTCAAATGCTTCCTCATAAAATCTGAAGACGGTTTCTTTTCCTGCCCGTATTGGGGGATTGGTTACTATTGCCGAAAACCCTTCCTCACTCACTGAAGAAAGTCCATCACTTTCATAAATTTCGACATTGTCCGCATTATTTTTCAATGCATTTTTCTTGGCGAGTTCAATGGCCCGCGTATTGACGTCCACCATATGAACCCTTTTGCGGGGAAGTGATTTCGCGAGGGCAATTCCGATCGGTCCGTATCCGCAACCGACATCCAGTATCGGCCCTTCCACAAGGGATTCTTCAAATGCCTCTATCAATAACCGGGAACCGAAATCCACCTCATTCTTGCTGAAAACACCTGAATCCGTCTGAAAGTGAATCTTTTCGCCTCGCAATGTGAAATCCCATTCTTGGGGTTTGCTTGTAGTTTGAGGATTTTTGGAATAATAATGTTGTGACATGCGGAGTCCTCCTTACATTAATCAACCAGCGCCGATGAAATTAAAATTAAAAAGAAGAAAAAGCTCGTCGGTATACACTGACGAGCTTTTTCTATATTGCTATCAAGTTCAAAAATTATTTAACTTCTACTGAAGCGCCAACTTCTTCAAGTTTGCCTTTAACTTCTTCAGCTTCTTCTTTAGTAACGCCTTCTTTGATTGCTTTAGGAGCTTCGTCAACTAGTGCTTTAGCTTCTTTCAAGCCTAGGCCAGTAACTTCACGTACTGCTTTGATTACTTTGATTTTTTGATCGCCAGTAGCAGATAGGATTACGTCGAATTCAGTTTGTTCTTCTTCAACTGCAGCACCGCCACCAGCAGCAGCTACAGGTGCAGCAGCAGTTACGCCGAATTCTTCTTCGATTGCTTTTACTAGGTCGTTAAGTTGTAGAACTGTCATTTCTTTGATTGCGTCTAAGATTTTTTCTTGTGTCATTATAAGTTCCTCCTATGATAGGTAATTTTTTTGTGTTGCTAAGCTAGGCGATGGATTGAATTAAGCGCCCTGTTCTTCTTTCTGGTCTGCAACTGCTTTTGTTGTTGCAGCAAAGTTGCGGATTGGAGCTTGAAGTACGCTGAGTAGCATAGACAATAGACCATCGCGTGATGGAAGTTCTGCCAATGCTTTGATATCTTCCGCAGAAGACACAAGACCTTCGATAATACCCGCTTTAATTTCAAGCGCTTCGTTCTTTTTAGCGAAATCGTTGATGATTCTCGCCGGCGCTACAACATCTTCATTCGAAAATGCGATAGCATTAGGACCCGTAAAGTGTTCGTTGATCGCTTCAAGGCCATGTACTTCAGTAGCACGGCGAGTCATTGAGTTTTTGTAAACTTTAAACTCAACGCCTGCTTCACGAAGCTGTTTACGAAGTTCTGTCAATTGTGCAACGTTCAAACCGCGGTAATCAACTACTACTACAGAAGCTGCAGAGCCGAATTTTTCAGCGATTGTTTGCACGACAACTTTTTTCGTTTCAACTGCTTTTGTCATTTTGGCACCTCCCATAGATTTTTCATTTATACCGCTTCCATAAGAAAAGCCCCTGGTCCATTACAGACACAGGGGCATAAAGTCAGCATCAAAAAGATGTTTACTGAATTCATCATGTCCTCGGCAGGGATAATTTAAGCGACTGGCGCCCCTGCTGTCTGCGGTACAAACGTATATTTCACAACTCCGCTACTATAGCCGAGATTGCTTGTGATGTCAATAAATTATTTAGCGACAACTTTCGATGGATCCACTTTTACAGCAGGTCCCATAGTAGTTGTAACGTTTAGTGATTTGATGTAAGTTCCTTTAGCTGCCGAAGGCTTAGCTTTAAGAACTACATCGTAGATTGCTTCCAAGTTTTCAGCAAGTTTGCTGTCATCAAAAGAAACTTTCCCGATTGGCGCGTGGATGATACCCGTTTTGTCTGCACGGTATTCCACTTTACCAGCTTTGATTTCCTGAACAGCTTTTGCTACATCAAATGTAACAGTCCCTGTTTTAGGGTTTGGCATTAAGCCTTTTGGTCCTAATACGCGGCCGATTTTACCAACTTCACCCATCATGTCCGGTGTAGCTACGATTACGTCGAAGTCAAACCATCCCTGTTGGATTTTTTGGATATATTCAGCATCGCCTACGAAATCTGCTCCAGCTGCTTCAGCTTCTTTAACTTTGTCGCCTTTAGCGAATACCAATACGCTTTGAGTTTTACCAGTTCCGTTTGGAAGCACTACTGCCCCACGGATTTGCTGGTCGTTCTTACGCGGGTCGATTCCAAGACGGAAAGCCACTTCCACTGTTGCATCGAAGTTTACTGTGCTTGCTTTTTTCGCAAGTTCAATCGCTTCTTTAGCATCGTAAAATTTCGTGCTGTCGATCAATTTTGCTGCTTCGCGCAGCTTTTTGCCTGTTTTAGCCATTTTAAACGTCCTCCTTGTTGTGGTCTAACGGTTTAAACCTCCCACGATTAAAGGCTGCGCAGCCCTTTACGAACTTGCGCAACCCATCCAAAAACAACTTCTAGATTAGTCTTCGATTGTAATGCCCATGCTGCGAGCAGTACCTTCAACCATCAACATTGCAGCTTCAACTGAAGCAGCATTTAGATCTGGCATTTTAGTTTCTGCGATTTCGCGAACTTGATCGCGTTTAACAGTCGCTACTTTATTGCGGTTCGGTTCGCCTGAACCTGATTCAATTCCAGCCGCTTTTTTCAAAAGAACAGCAGCGGGTGGAGTTTTCAAAATGAATGTAAATGAACGGTCTTCAAATACCGAAATCTCAACTGGAATGATCAGTCCTGCTTGTTCAGCAGTACGTGCGTTGAACTCTTTACAGAAGCCCATGATGTTGACACCTGCTTGACCCAATGCTGGACCAACCGGTGGAGCTGGGTTTGCTTTTGCTGCAGGAATCTGCAATTTTACAACTTTAATCACTTTTTTAGCCACGAAACACACCTCCTTAAGTCCGTGATGTGGTAATAGGGTTTCCCCTCCCACTCAATATCTGTCTGTCAACTATGTTGATAGAAATAGTTAAATTGTACAGATTGTCCTATGACAGTCTGACCTATGAAATAATACCATTTATGAATCGGAATAGCAAGCGGCTTTTATATTTTTTGAACTTGCTCAAAATCAAGCTCCATTTTTGTTTCTCGGCCGAAAATATCGATGGAAACTTTTACTTTGCCTTTGGTCTCATCGATTTCTTCTACTTTGCCCTGGAAGTTCGCAAACGGCCCTTCCATGACTTCGACGACGTCGCTGACCTCGAAGTCGATGTCGACACGGCGTTCTGTCATGCCCATCTGTTTCAAAATAAAATCAACTTCCTCATCGAGCAACGGTGTGGGCTTTGCCCCGCCGCCTGAAGAACCGATAAATCCGGTGACTCCCGGCGTGTTGCGGACAACATACCAGGATTCGTCTGTCATGATCAATTCGACCAAAACATACCCCGGGAAAGTTTTGCGCATTACTGTGCGTTTTTTGCCGTCTTTAAAATCGGTTTCCTGCTCTTCGGGAATGATGACGCGAAAGATAAGATCTTCCATGCCCATTGTTTCAACACGCTTTTCCAGATTGGCTTTGACTTTATTTTCGTAACCGGAATACGTGTGGACTACATACCAATTCTTTTCCATAATCGCACGGACTGAACGTCCATCCCTCCTTTTTTTCCAAATGAAAAAACCCGTTCTCGTAGAATGACGGGCTATTTTTTATGAATTATTCTTGTTGCACACATTCATTAGCTTAAAGCGCTATGAACCATCGGAATAATTCCGAGATGCCTGCATCGATCACTGCAAAGTAAAGTGCCATGAAGATAACCGTAGAAAGAACGACGATTGTGTAGCGTGTCAATTCTTTGCGTTTAGGCCAACTTACTTTTCTCATTTCCGAAACGACGTTTTTTAAGAAATCGCCAATGTTACCCATTGTCCAAAAACCTCCGAAGTTTAAAAATCACTCTATATCGTTCGGCATTCACTTAAATTCATAGCGTTTGTTTATGCACGGTATGCCCCTTGCAATGAGCACAGAATTTATTAAGTTCCAAACGTGTGCTGGATTCCGCTCTTGCTGGAACCGTATAATTGCGGGTTGCACATTTCGAGCAGCTTAAAACGATTTTTTTAGCCATTTACCTCACCCTATTCGAGTTTGCAGCTTTTTCAAGGTTATCACCTTAAAACTTTCATGTCAACAGCACATCAGGAGGTGCGGGTTTCATCTGTTTGCAGATGCCGCTCCAGTTTTCTTTTGACCCGCTGCAATGCGTTATCGATTGATTTGACATGACGCTCTAATTTTTCTGATATTTCCTGATAAGTCTGGCCTTCCAGATACAAAGCCAGCACCTCGCGCTCCAGTTCACTGAGCACCTCATCCATTTTTTCTTCCATATACATGAACTCTTCATTATTGATCATCAGCTGCTGCGGATCATCCACTCCGTTGTCTGTCAGAACATCCATCAGTGTACGGTCAGATTCCTCGTCATAAATCGGTTTGTCCAAAGATACGTAAGAATTTAACGGAATATGCTTCTGGCGTGTTGCCGTCTTGATGGCAGTGATAATCTGCCGGATAATACATAGTTCTGCAAACGCCCTGAAAGAAGACAGCTTATCACTTCGGAAATCACGGATGGCTTTATACAAGCCGATCATGCCTTCCTGGATAATGTCTTCTTTGTCAGCTCCGATCAGAAAGTACGAACGGGCTTTCATTCGAACGAAATGCCGAAATTTATTAATCAGAAAGTCCAATGCTTCGGTATTTCCCTCGTGGACCAAACTGACAAGTTCTTCATCTGTCATATCTGTAAATCGCCGGGCTTGAACTTGTTCCTGATTTCCCACGGTTATCCCTCCGGTCGCGCGAACCTCAATATTATCAGTATACAGGAAGGAAAAATTGAGCGTCAACCTATCATTTCAATCCACGGCGCCATTTTTCAAATATTTCCGCAATTTCCGCTGGCAATGGAATTTTTGAAAAGGCTTGCTGCTCTTGAATTTCCTTCACTTTTTTCGAGATTTTCTTTTGGATTTCCTCCACTTCAATTTCCAGTTCGCGTGCGGAGATCCGAAGCGCTCCTTTGGCAAAAACCACCCATTGTTCCGTAGAATCCGAAGTTGCCACATAGATTTGATCGCGCCGATTATTCAAGCTGATCGCCAATTTTTCAATTCGTTCATCGGCCGTCTCGCTCTCTTTCGTGAAAATGACTTCAACATCCGATTTCAGATTCCGGGCCTCAATGCCCGGCACCAGATGCGCATCAAAAACGATGATGACCCGCCATCCCTTGTATCCTCGGTATTCCGCCATCCGCTCAATCAGCCGGTCCCTGGCGTCGGCAAGCTTGTCCTTCTTCAATTCCCTCAGTTCCACCCAGTCTCCAATGATGTTATATCCATCAACCAGCAGAATATCCATATCACTTAACCCATTGGGTGGCGCTTCCGGTAGACTTCGTACATGAGCAGGCTCGCTGCCACCGAAGCGTTCAGGGAAGTTACATGTCCGACCATCGGAAGCTGATAAAGGAAATCACATTTCTCGCGCAGGATCCGGCTCATGCCTTTGCCTTCGCTGCCGATGATAACGGCCAGCGGCAAAGACGCGTCCATGTTGCGGTAATCCACCGCTTCCTTCGCATCGGTTCCGGCAATCCAGACACCGCGCTTTTTCAATTCATCTACGATTTGCGAAAGGTTATTGACCCTCACCACCGGAATATGCTCGATGGCACCAGTCGACGATTTCGCCACGACCGCTGTCAATCCGACTGCACGGCGTTTCGGAATAATCAAACCATGTGCACCGACTGCATCCGCCGTCCGCATGATCGATCCCAGATTGTGCGGGTCTTCCAGTTCATCGAGTATCAGGAAGAACGGATCTTCCGAGCGGGACTCCGCCACCTTGAACAAATCATCGAGCTCCGCGTAATTATAGGCGGCAACCGCCGCGGCGACTCCCTGGTGATTCGAATCAGTCAGGCCGTCGATTTTTTTCTTCGGCACGAACTGGACGATAACCTTCCTTTCATTTGCCAGCTGCAAAAGTTCAGTAATGCTTCTTTTTTGGACGCCTTCAGCAACCCAGATTTTATTGATATCCCGGTCTGCACGCAATGCTTCGAGCACGGGGTTTTTGCCTCCAATGATTTCAGGCTCTAATTCCTCAGTCATTTGATCACTCCTTTCAACTCTTCTATTATATCGATGGCGTATGAAATAATTTCGGTTACCCGCTCCGTATGGCCTTTTAAATAATTCCATCCAAGAACCGCTTCGAACGCGGTGCTGAAATTATAGGTTTGGACGTCGGTATTTTTCGGTACCGAACCCGATTTGGCATTGCGGCCACGCCGCATGACTGCCAGTTCCTCTTCTGATAGAAAACCTTCTTCTGTTAACCGCTTCAGCACGACTGCCTGCGCTTTCGCCGACACGAAAGTCGTCGACATCCGGTGCAGTGTATTCGGCTTGACTCTGCCGGAGCGCAGCAAATGTTCTCGCACCGACTGCTCATAAACAGCATCTCCCATATAGGCGAGCGCAAGGGCGTTCAGCTGGTCAACATCCTGATAGCGTAATAGATTCAACCCCTTACCCCCTCTTCCAGCGCGTGCCCTGTGCAGTGTCTTCCAGAATGATGTTCTTTTCCTTGAACAGATCACGGATTTCATCGGCGCGGGCAAAATCACGGTTTTTGCGCGCCTCGATCCGCTCTTCCAATAAAGCTTCGACTTCGGCGTCAAGCAACTCTTCTTCCTGTTTAAAAGGCAAACCGAGCACACCCGCCAATTCATCGAATACCGACAGGAAAGTTTCCAGCACTTCAGCTGAAGTCTGTTTTTCCAACAGATACGTGTTCGCCAGACGGGACAAATCAAACAGCTTCGAGATTCCGTGTGCCGTATTAAAATCATCATCCATCGTTACAATAAACTCATGTTTGATTTCTTCGATTTTCGCCAGCCAGATATCGGAATGGTCTCCGAGTCCCGCAGATACGCTTAAGCGATGCTTCACGTTTGAATAAGCAGTGCGCAGACGTTCCAGTCCGGCAACCGCATCCTCCACCAATTGCTGGGAGTAATTAATCGGGTGACGATAATGCACCGACAGCATGAAGAACCGCAGCACCTGTGGATCCAGCTCTTTTAGAATGTCGTTCACCAACACGAAATTATTCAATGACTTCGACATTTTTTCATTATCAATATTGATATAGCCATTGTGCATCCAATAGCGGGCAAACGGTTTTCCAGTATACGCTTCCGACTGGGCAATCTCATTTTCGTGATGCGGGAATGTCAGATCCTGGCCCCCGGCGTGGATGTCGATCGTATCCCCGAGATGCTCACGCACCATAACCGAGCACTCGATATGCCAGCCCGGACGGCCTTCGCCCCACGGACTGTTCCAGGAAATTTCATTCGGCTTTGCCGCTTTCCATAGTACAAAGTCCAGCTCGTCTTCTTTTTTGTCGCCAGTCTCGACTCTTGCGCCGATTTTCAGCTCATCGACGGATTGGTGCGACAGCTTGCCGTAACCGTCGAATTTGCGGGTCCGGTAATAAACATCTCCCTGCGATTCATAGGCAAATCCTTTTTGGATCAATGCCTCAATAAATTCGATAATCTGTTCCATATGGTCCGTCACACGCGGATGCACATCGGCAACTGCACAGCCGAGCGCCTCCGTATCATCGAAATAAGCCTTGATAAACCGTTCGGCAATTTCAGGCACAGTCTGCCCGAGTTCGTTGGCGGCTTTGATCAATTTATCGTCCACATCGGTAAAATTGGATACATATTTCACATCAAATCCCCGGTATTCGAGATAACGGCGTACCGTATCATAAACGATTACCGGCCGGGCGTTGCCGATATGGATGTAATTATAGACGGTAGGACCGCATACATACATCTTGACCTTGCCCTCTTCAAGCGGAACAAAAGCTTCTTTGGTGCGTGTCAGTGAATTGAAAATCTGGATAGTCATTCGGCATTCCCTTCCTTCTTCTTAGCTTGTTTTAAAATCTCTATTTCACGTCGGAGGTCTGCGATTTTCATTTCCAATGAATTGCAGATGTCCGTCACCGGGTCCGGCATATCCTGATGGTTCAGGTTATTCTTAACTTTGATGCCGTCCTGGATGACCACTTTCCCCGGTATGCCTACCACCGTTGAATTCGGTGGCACATTCTTCAAGACGACAGATCCCGCGCCAACTTTCGAACCCTCACCTATCGTGATGGATCCAAGCACCTTAGCCCCTGTAGCGACCAGCACATTGTCTTCCAGCGTTGGATGGCGCTTTCCGCTCTCCTTGCCGGTTCCCCCCAGGGTAACTCCCTGGAAGATCGTCACATTATCACCGATGACGCAAGTTTCCCCGATCACAACACCCATCCCGTGGTCAATAAAGAACCGGCGTCCGATAACAGCGCCTGGATGGATTTCTATACCCGTAAAAAAGCGGCTGATTTGCGAAATGACCCGCGCGAGAAAAAACAAGTTATTCTTGAAGAAGAAATGCGCAAGGCGATGCGCCCAAATTGCATGCACACCCGCATAGGTAAGAATCACTTCCAAATAACTTCTTGCAGCCGGATCCTGTTCAAAAACAATACCGATATCTTCCTTCAATGCCTTCAACATCTTACTCAACTCCTTTTACTGCAAAATAAAAAACGCCCCTGTCAATAAATTGACAGAGACGCATAATTGCGCGGTTCCACTCTGATTAAAAAGGACTCACCCTTTTTCTCTCGGCACCCATAACGCAGGTGAAACGTCTGGTCTACTTGATTCGACTCAGCACTCAGAGAGGCATTTCCATGCGGCAGCGGCCCGGATCCCTTTCAGCCAATAAGGATCCTCTCTGGAGGGCTTGCTGCATGTACTTCTTCTCGTCAACGATTTTCTGATAGTAAATTCATTTTACACTTTTGTGTTTATAAGTCAATCTTATGCACTTGCGTATTGAGCCACGCGGGCAATCGTTTTCTCTTTGCCCAGCAGCGCAATGGCATCCGGCAATTCGGGGCCATGCGTCTGCCCAGTCGTTACAACACGGATCGGCATGAAAAGATTCTTTCCTTTATGGCCGGTTGCTTTTTGGACCGCTTTGATCGCCGCTTTAATTTCAGCAGGTTCAAAAGCTTCCAGTGCCTCCAGTTGTTCTTTGAAAGAAGCCATCACTTCCGGCACCTGTTCGCCGGCAAGCACTTCTTTTTCTTCTTCTCCGTAATGAAGTTCATCTATGAAGAATTGTTCGGACAGCTCTGTAATCTCCGCTCCGAAACTCACTTGGTCGTGGTAAAGAGCGACAAGGCGCTCTGCCCAGGCTTGCTGGTCTGCGTCCATCGATTCCGGCAATCTGCCCGCCTTCTGCAAATGAGGAACTGCGAGTCCAACCACTTCTTCAAGCGGCATTTGCTTGATGTACTGGTTGTTCATCCACGTCAATTTCTGTTTATCGAACATCGATGGAGATTTTGACAACCGGTTAACATCAAAAATCCGGATCAATTCCTCTTTCGAGAAGATTTCTTCTTCCCCTTCAGGTGACCAGCCAAGCAATGCGAAGAAATTGAAGAGCGCTTCCGGAATATAACCCAGCTCTCTGTATTGAGAGATGAATTGCAGAATCGACTCATCACGTTTCGACAATTTCTTGCGTTCTTCATTGACGATAAGCGTCATATGGCCGTAAGTCGGATGCTCCCAACCAAACGCATCATAAATCATCTGTTGCCTTGGCGTATTCGACAAATGTTCTTCGCCGCGGAACACGTGGCTGATCTTCATCAAATGATCGTCAACGACAACCGCGAAGTTATACGTAGGGATGCCGTTGGTTTTTACCATCACCCAATCGCCGACATCTTTTGATTCAAATGAAATCGGTCCACGTACCAAGTCGTCAAACTTATACGTAACATCAGTTGGCACTTTCGCGCGGATTGTGTACGTTTTCCCTGCATCTTCCCGCTCTTTTACGTCTTCAGCCGTCAGATTGCGGCATGTTCCACTGTATTGCGGTGCAGCAATGCCGGCCGTTTTTTGCGTTTCGCGCTCTGCTTCCAGCTCTTCCGCTGTACAGAAACATTTGAACGCCATGCCTTTTTCCAGCATTTCATCCGCATAGCCTTTATAAATATCCAAACGTTCCATTTGGCGGTAAGGACCATAATCGCCGCCGACATCCACTGATTCGTCATAATCGATGCCCAACCACTTTAAATTGTCCAGCTGTGATTCGATTCCCGTTTCAATATTGCGGGCCGTATCCGTATCTTCGATGCGAACGATGAATTTCCCGTTATGATGGCGTGCATATAAATAATTGAAAAGCGCTGTTCGGGCTCCGCCGATATGTAAATGACCAGTCGGACTCGGAGCATAGCGTACGCGTACTTCTTGTGTCATTGGATTTCCTCCTAAGAAACTTTTGTCTTGTCCTATTCTATCATTCCCTGTGCATCCTTTAAACCTTGCGCTTCACCAATAGGATCACAGCCAGTGCAGCGATTCCTTCTTCGCGCCCTAAGGAGCCGAGCTTTTCATTTGTTGTCGCCTTGACGCTGACCTGTGAAACATCCGCTTCCAATAAACCGGCGATTGATTCTCTCATCTGTTCAATATAAGGTGCCAGTTTCGGTTTTTGTGCAATCACCGTGCAATCCACATTGCCGAGTTCGTAGCCCTGTTCTTTTACATATTGCCAAATATGCGTCAACAGCTTGCGGGAATCGGCATCCTTAAATTCCGGGTCCGTATCCGGGAAATGCTTGCCGATATCTCCTCCGCCAATTGCACCGAGTGCAGCATCCGTGATTGTATGAAGCAGCACATCCGCATCTGAATGGCCGAGCAACCCTCTGTCGTGAGAGATTTCAATTCCCCCGAGTATAAATGGACGGCCTTCAACCAATTGATGCACATCGTATCCTTGTCCAATTCGAATCATTTTTGTTCCCCCTGTCTGCGACTTTCCAAAATGGCTTTGCCATAGACCAAGTCATCCGGCGTCGTCATCTTCACATTTTCATAATTGCTTTCAATAACCTTTACCGGATGGCCAAGCCGTTCGACCAGCATGGCTTCATCCGTTCCAAGATATCCTGCTTCTGATGCTGCTGCCGCCGCCTCTTTTATCAATGAATACTCGAACGCCTGCGGAGTCTGGATGATCCAGAGATTCTCACGCTCAACAGTTTCCGTAATAATACCAGATTCCGCCTTCTTGATTGTATCCTTTACCCGCACGCCTGCAATCGCCGCACCGGACTCGGCCGCTTCTTGTGCCAGACGTGAAATTACATCGGAGTCGATGAACGGGCGCGCAGCATCATGGACAAGCACCACTTCACACGGCGGAATCATTTCCAGGCAGGCTCTGACACTATCCTGCCTTTCAGCACCGCCTGCGGCAAACCCCTTTACTTTCGAAATGCCATACTCCTTCACAAAATTCTCCATCAGCGACTGCTCATCTTCTTTTACCGCAAGCCAAATCGCTTCGCAATTCGGATCCCGCTGAAAAACTTCGAGGGTGTAAATGAATATCGGCTTATCGAATAGTTCAAGAAGCAATTTATTCTTATTCGCTTTCATCCGCTTACCGCTTCCCGCGGCAGGCAGAACAACTGTATATTTCATGAGCTTACATCCTTTTGTCAATCATTTGCCGCCCCGCGGTTTCGCAAAAATCATTCGTCCTGCAGAAGTTTGCAACACACTTGTAACCGTTACATCGATTGCATCACCGATGTATTTTTTGCCGTCTTCGATAACAATCATCGTGCCGTCATCCAGATAGGCAACACCCTGATTCTGTTCTTTGCCGTCTTTGATGACGACCACATGCATATCTTCACCAGGTATGACCACGGGTTTTACTGCGTTGGCCAAATCGTTGATGTTCAGCACGGGTACGTTGTGAAGTTCACAGACTTTATTCAAATTAAAATCATTCGTCACGACTTTCCCGCCCATTTTCTTGGCTGCGCGCATCAGTTTTAAATCCACTTCCGCCACTTCATCAAAGCTTTCTTCCGTAATCATGATCGCACCTTCGCGCTCACTTTGCAGCCGCTTCAAAATGTCCAGCCCGCGGCGTCCTCTTGTCCGTTTCAACGTGTCTGAAGAATCCGCGATATGCTGCAGTTCAGATAACACGAATTGCGGCACGACAAAAATGCCTTCCATAAATCCAGTAGCTGAAATATCGGCAATCCGGCCATCAATGATGACACTTGTATCCAATAATTTATAGCCTGTTTTTTCGACTGGCAAAGCTGCAATTCCCTCATTAACATCATGTTTCTTGCCCGTTAACGAAAGCTTTGATGGCGTCAACATGTTCAACATCTCATCCCGCTTCTGGAAACCGACCTGGAAACCGAGATATCCGAGAACCACAGAAAGAATAATTGGAGCAGCCGTTGCAACAAGGGGAATATCAATCGTACTCAAAGCGAAGCCGATAAGGAACGCCACGATCAAGCCGATAATCAGTCCCACTGTCCCGAACAGCAGATCCGGTGTCGGCGCATGGAGCAGTTTCTCTTCCATCCACTTCATAAACCGAACCAGCGAATCCGCAAACATCAATGATAATAAGAAGAACAGTACAGCCCCTATAATAGCGGAAACAATTGTGTTATTGATCCAAGGGTTGTCGACCATAGGTATGAGTTCAAAAACGTAAGGTAAGAATATAAGCCCGACAGTTGCACCAATCAATAAAAATAAAACCTGAATAATTCGTTTTAACACATTTTCCACCTCCTTCTTTCCAATTATACACACATCATTTACAAAACGCTGTTAAGATCTTGTAACGACAAAAAACTAAAAGGGGCGTTGAGCCCCTTATTGTGGAAAAATCTCTTTTAATGCATCATTGACTGTCTCTACCCCAACAACACGGATGCCTTCCGGGAAATCCCATCCGCCGATATTGGATTTCGGAACAATTGCGCGTTGGAAGCCGAGTTTTGCCGCTTCCTGGACTCTTTGCTCAATCCTGGAAACTCGGCGCACTTCACCAGTCAAACCCACTTCACCGATGATGCAATCAAAACCATTCGGGGCAATATCGCGGTAACTGGAGACAATACTCGCCAGTACGGCCAAATCAATTGCCGGCTCATCCAACTTCACTCCGCCCGCCACTTTGATATAGGCGTCCTGAGCCTGGAGCAGCATGCCCATCCGTTTTTCCAATACCGCCATCAATAAAGAAACTCGGTTCTGATCAAGCCCCGTCGCCATCCGCTTCGGATAATTAAAGCTGGACGGTGTAACCAACGCCTGGATTTCCACTAGAATCGGCCGTGTTCCTTCCATCGAAGCGACAACTGTCGAGCCTGCCGCTCCGCTGGAACGTTCTTGAAGAAACAGCTCGGATGGGTTCAGCACTTCTTTTAATCCGCTTTGCAGCATTTCAAAAATAGCGATTTCATTCGTTGAACCGAAACGGTTTTTGACACTGCGCAGGATACGGTACGTATGATGGCGTTCCCCTTCAAAATAAAGGACCGTATCCACCATATGCTCGAGAATTCGCGGCCCCGCTATTTGGCCTTCTTTCGTAACATGTCCGACCAGGAAGATGGCAATATTCTTCGTCTTGGCGATACGCATCAATTCCGCTGTACTTTCACGGACTTGCGTAACACTGCCGGGAGCCGAAGTTACCTCAGGATGATGGACGGTTTGAATCGAATCGACGATAACGAAATCAGGATTCACGTCGTCAATCGTATGGTTGATCAATTCAAGATTGGTTTCGGCGTAAATATACAAATTGGAAGAGGAAGCATCAAGTCGCTCTGCCCGTAGTTTCGTCTGGCGAACGGATTCCTCGCCGGAAATATAAAGCACCTTGCTGCCGCTATTGGCCAGCATTGCTGATACCTGCAGCAACAATGTCGATTTCCCGATTCCCGGGTCTCCGCCAATCAGCACCAGTGAGCCTGGGACGATCCCGCCTCCAAGTACTCGGTTCAGTTCACTTAGTTCTGTTTCAACCCGCGGTTCATCCTGTGTTTCAATCGCATTGATGGGCGTAGCCTTCTGCGGTGCTGCAGCTGTATGCTGAAAAGTACTTCGCGTTCCTTTTGGAACAACCAACTCGACTTCCTCGGTCATTTGATTCCATACTCCGCAATTCGGACATTTCCCCATCCATTTCGCCGCTTCATATCCACACGACTGGCATACGAATTTCGATTTCTTTTTAGCCATGTGCTCCTCCTTCTAATGAAAAACCGCTCGCCGGGAAATTTCTCCGGCGAGCGGAATATCTTATTGCTTATTTCTTTACAGGTTCATTTGTTCGAACAATAAATTCATCGTTTTCCACATCAAAGATGATGCGCTGACCTGCAAGAGTTGTACCTTTTAAAAGCTCTTCAGACAATCGATCTTCAACATGCTTTTGCAGTGCCCGGCGAAGAGGGCGTGCCCCATACTCTGGATCGTATCCTTCTTTCGCAATCTTATCCAGAGCTGCCTCGGTCAATTCAAGATTGATATCCTGCTCCTTCAACCGATCAGCCAATTGTTGTGTCATCAACGTCACGATCTCGCGTAAGTTCTCTTTTTCAAGTGAATGGAAGACGATCATGTCATCAACCCGGTTAAGGAACTCGGGACGGAACGCTTTTTTCAATTCCGCAAGCATTTTAGTTTTCATGTCCTTATAATCCGTTTTCGAATCTTCCAAGTTGAAACCAACGTATTTATTGTATTTCAATTCTTCCGCACCAACATTTGAAGTCATAATGATGACTGTATTGCGGAAATCGACGCGTCGGCCTTTTGAGTCCGTTAAACGGCCATCTTCAAGTACTTGTAAGAGAATATTGAATACGTCCGGATGCGCTTTTTCAATTTCATCAAGAAGAATGACAGAATATGGTTTTCTGCGGACCTTCTCAGTCAGTTGGCCGCCTTCATCATAACCGACATATCCCGGAGGTGAGCCGACCAGACGGGAAGTCGAATGTCTTTCCATATATTCCGACATGTCAATGCGGATCATCGCCTCTTCGTCTCCGAACATTGATTCAGCCAAAGCCCGTGCCAATTCAGTTTTACCGACACCTGTTGGCCCCAGGAAGATAAATGATCCAATAGGACGTTTAGGATCTTTCAACCCAGCACGTGCGCGTCTTATCGCCTTCGAAATGGATGTGACGGCTTCGTTTTGACCAATTACACGGCCATGAAGAATTTCTTCTAAATTCAATAATTTATCAGACTCTGTCTGAGCCAGTTTTGATACCGGAATGCCTGTCCACATGGACACGACTTTTGCAATATCCTCAACAGTAACTTCCGACTCTTCCTTGCCTTGTTTTTCTTTCCATTCTTTCTTGGTTTTCTCCAGCTGATCTTTTAGTTTCTGTTCTGCGTCGCGTAGAGAAGCCGCTTTTTCAAACTCCTGGCTTTGTACTGCTTCATTTTTCTCTGAACGCGCAGCTTCAAGGTTTGTTTCCAATTGCTTAAGATCTGGCGGAGTAGTATATGACCGAAGCCTTACTTTCGAACCCGCTTCATCGATTAAATCAATGGCTTTGTCAGGCAGGAAACGGTCTGAAATGTAACGATCAGACATCTTCGCAGCCGCTTCAATCGCCTCATCTGTAATTTTCACGCGGTGATGCGCTTCGTAACGGTCACGAAGCCCTTTGATGATTAGAATAGATTCATCTACAGTAGGCTCATCCACTTGGATCGGTTGAAAGCGCCGTTCGAGTGCTGCATCTTTTTCAATATATTTACGGTACTCATCCAAAGTTGTTGCACCGATACATTGCAGTTCACCTCTTGCCAATGCCGGCTTAAGGATGTTCGAGGCATCGATTGCACCTTCTGCTCCACCGGCGCCGATCAATGTATGAAGTTCATCGATAAACAGAATTACATTGCCTGCCTGACGGATCTCATCCATTACTTTTTTCAGACGATCCTCAAATTCGCCGCGATATTTTGTTCCTGCGACAACCGTACCCATATCCAGCACCATAACGCGTTTATCACGCAGTGTTTCCGGAATTTCATTGTTAATAATTTGTTGTGCCAAGCCTTCTGCGATTGCTGTTTTACCTACACCAGGTTCCCCAATCAGCACTGGGTTATTTTTAGTCCGGCGGCTCAACACTTCGATTACACGCGTAATTTCAGCACTTCTGCCAATTACAGGATCGAGGATACCTTCACGCGCAACTTGCGTCAAATCACGGGCTAAGCCATCCAATGTTGGCGTATTGGCTGATGCATTCGGGCTACTGCCTGTAGAGGCCTGCTCATTGCTGCCAAGCAACTGCAACACTTGCTGACGGGCTTTGTTAAGGCTGACCCCTGCATTGCCAAGTACACGTGCCGCTACACCTTCTCCCTCACGGATAAGTGCCAATAGCAAATGCTCTGTACCTATATAGGAATGACCCAGTTTTCTGGATTCATCTACCGACAATTCAATAACTTTTTTCGCTCTCGGAGTGTAATGTACGATTGGCCCTACATCTTTTTCACCGATCCCGACAAGTTCAGTTACCCCTTCTTCGATCAATTGCGTATTCACTTCAATCGCTTCTAAAGCTTTTGCCGCAATACCGCCACCTTCACGAATTAAACCAAGTAAAATATGTTCCGTTCCGATAGACTCATGCTTCATCCGAATTGCTTCTTCTTGAGCCAGTTGAAGAACCTTCTGTGCTCTTTGTGTAAATCTGTTGAACATCATACAGAATCCTCCCCTTCTTTATCTCCGTTAATTTTGTATTCATGTTTCAAGCGTTCACGAAAAAGTTTTGCGCGTGCGACATCTCGCTCATTTGGCGACAATGGCTTTTCTGAATAATGCTGAAGAAAAGCAGGTTGCATGAAAATCATTAACTCATTCAGGATGGACATATCGATATTCTCAATTAACTTTAAATCAATCCCTAAACGGACATCCGAAAGACATTTGGCCGCCTCTTCAGTCGTCAATAACCTAGAATACGTGAGAATTCCAAGCGATCGGTAAATGCGATCTTCCAATTTTAAAGGCGAATTAGCTAAAATCGCTTCCCTTGCTCTACGTTCCTGTTCAATAATCTGCTCGGTCATATTCTGCAAATCTTGAAGAATCTCATATTCAGATTTCCCGAGTGTCAGTTGATTGGAAATCTGATAGACATTCCCCAAAGCTTCGCTTCCTTCTCCATAGATACCCCTCACAACCATTCCTAATCGTGAAATAGCAGGAATAATGCGAGTGATTTGCTGCGACATTGTCAGAGCAGGCAAGTGCAGCATTACCGAAGCTCTCATGCCTGTACCTGTATTGGTAGGGCAGCTGGTTAAATAGCCAAATTTTTCATGGAATGCATATTGTAAACTCTGTTCTAACATTGAATCTAACTGGTTAGCAGTCTGATATGTTTCCTGCAAATGAAAACCCGATTGCAAACTTTGAATACGCAGATGATCTTCTTCATTAACCATGATGCTCAATTCTTCATTTTTAGAGAGCAGAACAGAACCAGAGTGCACCCCAGCAGCCAAGTGTGGACTGATCAAATGCTTTTCCACCAATAACTCTCTTTGCAGAGGAGAAATTTCATGTATATCGATATGCGTGAATTCCAGATTTAAATCTTTCCCTTTATCAAGCAAAACAGATGAAACAGTTTTATCAACTTTTAAAGCTTCATCTTCCGTAAAAGCATAGGGGAATTTAAACTCTCTGAGATTTCGCGCTAACCTTATTCTCGTACTCATGGCGATATCAGCGTTTTCTCCATTATTTTCCATCCAACTGCTCGCTCTGGGGACTAAAAAACGATCAATCGCCATGAGTACCACTCCCTTCGAGCTCTTTATTCAATTCTCGAACCTTATCACGCAAGCTTGCTGCTTCTTCAAATTCCTCGGCTTCTATTGATACTTTTAATTGTTTCCTTAATTCTTCGATTTCTTTTTTTATTTTTAATGTACTTCCATATGACGCTGGGATCTTACCTGTATGTTCTTTATTTCCATTATGGAGACGCTTAAAAATCTCCTCAAGACTTGATTCGAATGCATCATAGCAAGTTGCACAGCCGAATTTACCCAACTTTAGGAAATCATTAAATGTAAACCCACACGAAGGACAGACTGAAACCTCTTTTTTAACTGGACTGACAGATGACGATTGAACTGGGAACCAATTTGAAAGCAATTGGTGAATGGCAAGTGGATCTTGTTCAAATGCAAAATTTAAATTATGGTTTTCCGCTGCGCAAACATGACATAGATGGGTCTCAATGAGCTGTCCGTTTCTTTTTTGTTTTACTAATACAGATGCAGGACGTTCTCCGCATTGACTGCAAATCATCATACCACTCCCCGTTAATTTGACTGAAATTGAATTGTGAATAGCATAGCGATAAGAATCCGTGCTCGAACTTCATCCCTCAATGGCAAACCTAAGAGGAGTGTTGAACGGTCAATAGCACTTAAAATCATTTTCGCTTCCCGCTTTGTTACAATGTCTTCATCTAACAGACGGAATACAATATCTTCAGCCATGCTTTGAGTGGCACCATTCTCTAAATGCTTGATAATACCTGTAATTACTTCGGACTTTTGATGAAGACGTATACGTTTAATTCGAATATAGCCGCCGCCGCCTCGTTTACTTTCAACCAAATAACCTCTCTCCGGAGTAAATCTGGTATTAATTACATAGTTAATTTGTGAAGGAACACATTGAAACTTTTCCGCTACTTCGCTTCTTTTAATCTCAATATATTCTCTTCCGCTTAATTCGATAACTTGCTTTAAATAACCTTCAATTACATTAGAAATGTTACGCATCGCATTCACCTCTTCATTCCATGTACTTAAAGTTGACTTTGACTATATTTGACTTAAGTATAGCGCAAGTTTTTTATAAAACTCAAATAGTATGTACTGAAGAAATAATAAAAAAGGCAATTCCAGATTAAAGTATCCCAGAATCGCCTTTTTATCTTCATCTTATTCTTCATCAAACATACGCTTTTTGAAGTCCTTTAAGTGACTCCGCATTGACTTGGTTTTCTCTTCAAGATATTTTGTTCTCCACTGAGTTCCTTCGAGCCAAACCTCAACAACATCTCCTGTTGAAACTTCATGAGTAAACTCACTTACAGGAAAAGTATATTGTTCATTTTCTTCATCCAATGGCTTTAACAATACCGTTCTCTTATCAATAGTTTCTACTCTGTATATACCAGATTTCATTGTTACCACCTCAATTTTAAGTTCCCTATTTTAAAGTTTTTTAATCTTGATTAACAGAATCATTTAAGTTTTTTCGAAGGATCTTTAAAAAAGTTTTTAGTCAACAAAAAAAGCCGTTACCACTTTCGCGGTAACGGCCTTTCTTTTGGTGCCCAGCGGCGTCCTACTCTCACAGGGGGAGACCCCCAACTACCATCGGCGCAAAAGAGCTTAACTGCCGTGTTCGGGATGGGAACGGGTGTGGCCTCTTTGC
>DATHVZ010000202.1:0-15982 GCA_035461005.1 Planococcus sp. (in: firmicutes)
ATGAATCTTTTTTCGTTTCCACTGCAAATTTCACAGAATCCTCAACTACATCGGTGACCTTTTCGACGCGGACAACCTTGATTTCAGAATTCGGAAGAACCAGTTCTTCCATTTTTCTTTCTACCCGGTCAAACTCGCCTAGAGAGATATTTTGCTGTTTTAAAAAGTCAGCGACCGTAGTCGAAGTGGACCAGGCTTTCTTTTCTTCAAGTCCATCAAGGATTGTAACTTCGTATGCTTTTTCAACAGAAATTGCGGTTTCCACGTCTACCTCTTCATCAAGCGCAGGCGTTACTTTATCATGTTTTGAAATTTCTATGCCTGCTTTTGCCAAAATATCTTCGACTGTATTCGAAGTTGTCCAGGCCGACGTCGGCTTGCCGTCCACTGTAATGGTGAACTGATCAGCTTCCGTCCATTCGATTACGATATCCTTGTCAATCGAAACGTCTGCTGTATGGCTCAAATAGTCATCCTGACCTATCTTGATCCCTTGTTCTTCAAGGAATGCCCCTACAGTTTCAGAGTGGGTTTTCACTTCTTCTTTCGTGCCGTTGGAAATCATAGTCACCGTGTTTTTTGTGCCTTCATAGATTGCAAAAACCATTACCGCGGCAAACATAAGCACCGTTGCCAATGAAATGATAATCGATTTCTTTTTCGATGTTTTTATTGTTGAGTAATTATTATCCTCTTCTTCTTTCGTCAAATGTAACTCCTCCTTGTTCACCTGTGTGATTATATAGACTCATTTTATCCATGTCAATTCGAACGGTTTCTATCCAATTATTCTCTTTAGTTCAATTTAAAGAATTTTTCAGCATTCTGCGTGGTTATTTTTGCCACTTCTTCCACCGGCAAATCCTTCAGCCGTGCGATTTCTTCTGCCACCAGCGTTACGTAGGAAGGTTCGTTGCGTTTTCCGCGGTAAGGGTGAGGCGCGAGATAAGGCGCGTCCGTTTCGATCAGCAAATGTTCAAGTGGAATCTGCTCTGCCACTTCTTTTGGCTTTTTGGCGTTTTTGAATGTTACCGGCCCTCCGAGGGAAATCATGAAATTCATGTCAATGCTTTCATGTGCCGTTTCGACGCTGCCGCCAAAGCAATGCATAACGCCTCCGACTTCCGCTGCATCTTCCTCTTTCAGGATCTTCAACACATCCTGCGTTGCTTCCCGGTTATGGATGATGATCGGCAGTTTGACTTTTTTCGCCAACCGTATCTGCTTGCGAAAAACTTCCTGTTGCACTTCTTTGGGTGATTTGTCCCAATGGTAATCCAATCCGGTTTCACCGATTCCGACCACTTTCGGATGAGACGAAAGTTCCTCGATCCATTTCAGGTCTTCGTCTGTGCAATCAACTGCATCCACAGGATGCCAGCCGACCACCGCATAAAGGAAATCGTATTCCTCTATCAATGCCATTGCCCTTTCAATTGTTTTCCGGTCAAATCCGATCACAATCATTTTTGTAACATTATTTTGTAATGCGCGCTCGATAACTTCCTTCAGGTCATCATCGTATTGATCGGCATTTAAATGTACGTGGGTGTCAATAAACATATGCATTCTCCTTACGCTAAGCTTTATTTTAATCGTAAACTTCATTTCTTTCTTCTCAGTAATATTACATTTGTATAACAAAACATCTTTTTTGTATGTCAATTTCCCTTGAACGCGACAAAAAAAGACCGCAAAAATCACCATAATAAAAATGGCCCGCTCAGTCAAGCGGACCATCTTCAGAAAGAAATTTATTTTATTTTTGCGCCATTCGGCAGACCTTCTGCAATCGAGGCCAAAGTCAGTAAGCCATCTTTTTCTCCTGCCAGGATCATCCCCTGGGACAATTCGCCCCGTAGCTTCACCGGTTTGAGATTGGCCACGACCACCACTTTTTTGCCGACCAGTTCTTCCGGCTTATAATGCTCGGCGATTCCGGACACCACCTGGCGCTGCTCATAACCCATATCGAGCTGCAATTTCAGCAGCTTCGAGGTTTTCGGAACAGGCTCGCAGGCAATAACAGTCGCGGCCCGCAGATCGACTTTTGTAAAATCGTCAATCGTGATTTCCGGCACATCCGGCACTTCTTCCACGATTTCCTCTTCCGGTTCCGCAACCGGCGCTCCGCCGCGCATCTCATTGCGGATAAACGCAACTTCCGGCTCGATTTCAAGACGCGGGAAAATCGGCGTTCCTTTGCCCACTACTTTCGTATTCGCCGGAATCTTGCCAAAGCTGTCCAACGATTCCCATGACAGGTAGTCTTCAGACAAACCAAGCTGTTCCATAATCTGTTTCGGCGCATTCGGCAGGAACGGCTGCAGCATAACCGCTGTCATGCGCAGGCTTTCCGCCAGATGGGCCATGACAGCAGCAAGTTCATCTTTTCTTGCTTCATCTTTCGCCAACACCCATGGCTGTGTTTCATCAATGTATTTATTCGTTCTGGAAATCAGCACCCAAACTTCGCTCAGCACCATGCTGAATTGCATTTTCTCCATATGCTTCTCGTACGCTTCGACCGTTTCTTTCGCAACCCGCTCGAGTGTTGCATCAAATTCCGTCTTCTGGCCCTCAACTACCGGCACATTGCCGTCAAAGTACTTATTGATCATGGAGACGGTACGGTTCAATAAATTCCCGAGATCGTTGGCGAGATCGTAATTTGTCCGTTCGATAAACGCTTCCGGTGAAAATACACCGTCCGAACCGAATGGCAGCTCGCGCAGCAGGAAGTAGCGCGTGGCATCAAGGCCGTAGCGCTCGACCAGCATTTCCGGATAGACGACATTGCCTTTCGATTTCGACATTTTGCCGTCTTTCATCATGATGAAGCCGTGTGCAAAAACTTTTTTCGGCAATGGCAAATCAAGTGCCATCAGGAAAATCGGCCAGTAGATCGTGTGGAAACGGACGATATCCTTGCCCACCACGTGGACATCCGCCGGCCAGTATTTATTGAACAGCGAATCGTCGTCTGAACCATAGCCGAGCGAGGTGATGTAATTCGACAATGCATCGACCCACACATAAATAACGTGCTTCGGGTCTCCCGGAACCGGAATGCCCCAGTCAAACGAGGTACGGGAAACGGAAAGGTCCTCCAGGCCGGGCTTGATGAAGTTATTGATCATTTCGTTCTTGCGCGATTCCGGCTCGATAAATTCGACATTGTTTTCATAATAATCAAGAAGGCGTGCAGCGTATTTCTTCATATTAAAGAAATACGACTCTTCCTTCACTTTGTGGACCGGGCGTCCGCAATCCGGGCAATTGCCGTTGTCCAGCTGGCTTTCGGTGTAGAAAGATTCACAAGGCGTGCAATACCAGCCTTCGTAATGCCCTTTATAAATGTCGCCGTTGTCCAGGAACTTCTGGAAAATCTTTTCGACGCCTTCTTTGTGGCGGGTTTCCGTCGTCTGGATAAAATCATCGTAGCTGATGTCCATCGTCTTCCAGACAGCTTTCGCCGCTTCCGCCATGCCGTCGACATATTCCTGCGGGGCAAGGCCGGCTTCCTGCGCTTTTTCCTCGATTT
This sequence comes from Planococcus sp. (in: firmicutes), assembly GCA_035461005.1. Taxonomy (GTDB): domain Bacteria; phylum Bacillota; class Bacilli; order Bacillales_A; family Planococcaceae; genus Planococcus. Next base: position 3,545 of record DATHVZ010000202.1, read on the forward strand.
TCTGGCCGTGCTCATCCATGCCCGTCAAAAAGCGGACATCATAGCCGCGCAGGCGCTTATAGCGGGCCATCGCATCAGAAGCGACCGTGGTATACGCGGTTCCGATATGGAATTTTCCGCTTGGGTAATAAATCGGCGTCGTTAAATAAAATGTTTCTTTGTTAGCAGTCACGAAAAATTCCTCCAGTTTGTGTGTATAAAGTTCATTTTAACGAAAACCGCAATTTTGTACAATGTTTCAATCTACAGGATTCACAGGGATTTTTTGTAAAAATACTATATCTAAATTTTCTGTTTATTTTTTCCAAATATCAGAAAATTGCTGTTCTATAGGCTTTATTTTTATATTCCGCTGAAAAAATACCAAAAATTATGATATTTCATTATAAATCCAATAGTTTTTAATTGACCTGGAGGAGAGGAATTGGTATGATTTATGACAGGAAGTGGTAATTGTCGAATTTTGGCGAAAGCATCTATAAATTTTAAGGGGGACGAATTTTATGAAATCAACAGGTATCGTACGTAAAGTTGACGAATTGGGCCGTGTAGTTATTCCAATCGAATTGCGCCGCACATTGAGCATCGCAGAAAAAGACGCTTTGGAGATCTATGTCGATGACGACAAGATCATTTTGAAGAAATACATGCCGAACATGACTTGTGCTGTAACAGGCGAAGTATCAGACGACAACATGAAACTTGTCGGCGGCAAATTGGTCTTGAGTTCTGAAGGCGCAGAAATGCTGATGAAGGAAATCCAAGGCAATTTGAAGAAGTAATTTTTACAAAGAGTCTGTTCCATAACAAGCTCAAATAGAAAAAGCGGAAAAAATCGTTGATTTTTTCCGCTTTTTTTTTTATTTATTTTGTGATGAGTTTTCCGGTAAGCAGCCAATTAGTGATAGATAACAAAAGGAGTTGTCCTTATGAGTCGTTTCTTCTGACTTTTGGGACAGCTCCTTTTTGTATTATAAATTCTTCACTACAACATGAGGGTGAATGGAAGCGCCTTGAAGCTCGAAGTGAACGATGTTCCGGTCCCCTGCTGAATAGTTTTGGTCACTTATTAGCGGAAATCCTTCTTTTTCAACAATTGCGCTATTATCCTGGATGGTAAGTTCATGCGGGTGAAAAGGAAGGGCAGCTTTTTGTATTTCATCTTCGATCTGAAGTCGTTCAAACATCAGTTTTTGAAATTTATTCAGGTAAGCCTGATTAAAGCACTCTACCAGAAAAAACATAAGGAAACTGAATAATAAAGCGAAAACCAAAGCAACCCAATTATCTTGAAGAAAATATAAGGCGACGGAAGGCAACAATATAAACACCGTTAAAAACATCAGATTACTGCTTCGGTAAAAATAAACCTTGCGTTGAGCCGCTGCTATTTCTGCAGTGTATTCCTCCTTTGCGGCTGCAACATCCATAATTTGATACCGAACAAGATCCTCTTCCAGTTCAGACGTGAAAATGCGGGTCAGGGAATAGTCGGCCGACTGTGAATCAAAGCGGTATCTTAAATCCAGTAAAGGATCCCTCCACCTCAAATAGGAAGGTATTTCAGTGATTGATAATTTCAACTCCATCTTCATCACCCTTTCCAAGGATATTATTGAATTAATTCTGAGTTATTTTTACTAAATACATCATAAAGTTATTTGTATTTTCTGAATAATTAGATTATAGTTTACTTTAATAATATAAGGAGGCTGGCCAGATGTCAAAAAAAGAAAAGAATTTTTCCAGACGCGATTTTTTGAAGACTTCAGGGATTGCCACGGGCGCTTTGATTGGTGGAGGCATAATTGGCGGGTTGATCACTGCCAATACAAGAACAGGAACACAAAACGGCCAACTTACCCCTGATCAGGAGACCGGAGAAACAGCGGCGCCTGGAGGCGTAAGAGGCTTAGTGTTTTTCACCAACAATGCCGAATTCGAAATTCTGGCGCAAGCGACAGAACGGATTTTCCCCGAAGATGATCTGGGACCAGGAGCTATCGGTTTAGGCGTCCCGTACTTTATCGACCGGCAACTATCAGGGAGCTATGGTGAAAATTCAAAGGAGTATATGCAGCCCCCTTTCTTTCCGGGGGAAGTCACACAAGGTTACCAAAGCCGCCTGAGAAGAAATGAAATGTTCCGCCAGGGCATTGATATCATGCAACAAGAAGCCCAAAGCAGGTTTGATGCGAATTTTGTGGATTTGGACGGAGAGCAGATGGATGAAATTTTGACGGCTTTTCAAGACGATGAAATCGAAATGAAAGGAGTCACATCTCTTTTCTTTTTCCGGCTATTGCGGATGGCTACATTGGAAGGGGCATACGCAGACCCGATTTACGGAGGCAACCAGGGCATGGAGGGCTGGAAGATGAAAGATTTCCCAGGCCACCAGCTTGCGTATATCAACGAAATGGAAAGTGAAGAGTTTGTTGAAATTGAACCGCAGTCGCTGGGAGATCACTAATTTTAAAGGAGGAATTTTATGGTCACGACTCTGGATAGTGTCGATGTAGTAACAGTAGGGGTGGGTTGGACAGGCGGGATCATTGCTGCTGAATGTGCCAAAGAAGGACTCAGCGTAGTAGGGCTCGAACGCGGCCGTGAACGAGGGACGGAAGATTTTTCAATAGTCCACGATGAATATCGGTATGCAATCCGTTATGAATTGATGCAGGACTTATCAAAAGAAACCATCACTTTCCGGAATACTCGCCAGCAGCGGGCTTTGCCGATGCGCCAAATGGGTTCCTTTTTGCTGGGTGAAGGCCTGGGCGGATCTGGAACACACTGGAATGGGCAGAATTGGCGCTTTTTGCCCTACGATTTTGAAATTAAAACACGTACCGACGAAAGGTACGGAGCCAACAAGCTTGCTGCAGAGTATACCCTGCAAGATTGGGGCATCACTTACGATGAGCTGGAACCTTATTTTGACCGCTTTGAAAAAACGGCTGGAATATCAGGTGAAAATAATAATCCATTCGCTGGTCCAAGGTCGAGTGATTATCCGACACCGCCTATGATCAAGACACCGATTTTAAAAATGTTTGAAACGGCTGCAAGTAATTTAGGGTATTCGCCTTTTATGATGCCTTCTGCAAATTTATCGGAAGCTTACGAAAATCCAGACGGACAGACGATCCAAGCTTGCCAGTACTGCGGATTTTGTGAACGTTTCGGCTGTGAATACGGAGCAAAAACATCTCCCGAAATCACCGTGGTACCAACGGCAAGAGAAACAGGAAATTATAACATCATCTTTAACGCCAATGTTGTAGAGATTTTAAAAGAAGGAGACCGGGTCACCGGCGTCCGCTATATTGATACGGTGACCTTTGAAGAATTTATCCAGCCGGCGGAAGTGGTTGTGCTTACCAGTTATGTTTTGAATAACGCCAAGTTGTTGATGGTATCTGATATCGGTGAACAGTATGATCCCGAGACAGGTCAAGGAACATTGGGTAAAAATTATGCATATCAAATTTTGCCCGGGGCCTCAGGCTTCTTTGATGATAAAATGAATGTTTTTATGGGAGCTGGAGCACTTGGGATGAGCATCGACGACCTTAATGGAGATGCTTTTGATCATGATGGCCTGGACTTCATTCACGGGGCCAGTTTATCGATTACCCAAACAGGGTCAAGGCCTATTTTAAGCAACCCGATTCCGCCGGACACCCCTTCCTGGGGAGCGGAATTTAAGAAAGCTTCCATCCATAACTATACAAGAACCCTAAGTGTAACCGGGCAAGGGGCTTCCATGCCGCATCGCGACAATTACATGGCGTTGGATAATGATTACCGGGATATTTACGGAGTTCCCCTGCTCCAGTTGACTTATAATTTCACAGATCAGGACCGGGCCTTGCATGCATATGTGACTGAAAGGGCAGTGAGGATTTTGGAGGAAATGGGCGCGCACACAGTTGTGGGCGGGAGTCCGATTTCTGATTATGATATCGTCCCTTACCAAACAACCCATAACACGGGAGGCACAATTATGGGAGCCGATCCCGAAACCAGTGTTGTGAACAATTATTTGCAGCATTGGGATTTTGACAATCTGTTTGTCGTCGGAGCGGGGAATTTCGCCCATAACGGCGGATATAACCCCACTGGAACTGTGGGAGCGCTTGCTTATCGCTGCGCGGAAGGTGTTATCCGCTACAGCCAAGAAGGCGGATCCTTAGCTTAAAAAAGGAGGAGAGACTATATGGGTGGATTAGCATCTATTGGAGTACCGGGGCTGATCATTATCCTGGTGATTACCCTGATTATATTCGGACCAAAAAAACTTCCGGAAATTGGAGGAGCTGTCGGAAAAACATTCTCGGAGTTCAAACGTTCTACAAAAGGTCTCATGGATGACGATGAAGAACCGGAGGTCAAAGAAGAGAAAAAGTCTGATAAAGTTTGAAGGTGATGAAATGGATCCTTATGATGAACGAAAGTTAATAAGTCCATTAAATAAGAAAAAAGAGCAGCCTGACGGTCCTGCAAAAAACCCTTCAGAAAAACCCGAAGAACAAATGACGGGAAATCCGGAACCGAACGGACAGGAGCCTGAATCACCCACAGAGTCATTAGTGGATCATCTGGGTGAACTAAGGAAGCAGCTGATCAAAAGCTCCCTTGTGTTTTTATTCTTTTTAGTAGTCGTCTTTGCAACATTAAACTTTTGGTTTCCTCATATTGTCCGGGGACACAACTTGGTGATTCTGGGTCCCCTGGAAGTTATCAAGTTTTATGCGTCCATCTCAGTTACTTTATCGCTTGGCTTGTCTTTGCCGTTTATCTGCCAATTTATATGGCAGTTCGTCAAACCAGGATTAGAAGAAAAAGAGTCGAAATTCATCGGGTTATACTCGCCGGTGATGTTGCTTCTTTTTCTGTTCGGAATCGCATTCGGTTATTTTATAGTGAATCCATTAAGTTATCATTTTTTGTTGGGTCTTGGAGCGGCTAACTTTGATGTGATGATTTCGGCAAGCGAATATATTCATTTTTTAATCATGACGACAATTCCGTTGGGGCTTCTTTTTGAAATGCCGGTTGTTGCTTTGTTTTTATCAGCAATCGGCATTCTGACATCGGTGTCTATGAAGAAAGTTCGAAAATGGTCCTATTTGGTTCTCGCAATTATGTCAGCTCTTATTACACCCCCTGACTTTATCAGCCAATTGCTTGTGTTAATCCCGATGGCGCTTCTTTATGAAGCCAGTATTTATATAGTGAAAAAAACCGAAGCAAAAAAAGCGGCAGCCGAGTCCGCTGCCTTAGAAACGGATTGAAAAAAACTGGCGACGTGACGTATGGGGTTTGTGATTTGGACATGAGCTTTCAGGAGAATTCATTACAAAATCAAAAACAGGAGAAGAAAAATCGTTGATTTTTCTTCTCCTGTTTTATTTGGGGTGCTTATGGGACAACACATTTTTTTTTTGGTTTTTTACGTATGGTAGGCTTGATAAACTTCGCGCTTCGACAATTTCCGGTCCACTGATACCTTCTTGATGGCGTCTTTGGACGAAAGTTGTTCCCGCTCCATAACTTCCTCAACATGCTCTTCAATCGATAAGTCTTCCCACCAGTTTGACGTTTCGACAAGGTCGGGTTCTGCGTTGCCTTCGATGACGATGCAGAACTCCCCGCGTACTTCATTGGCGTCTGCCCAGTCCACTGCCTGTTCCACCGTCCCGCGTAGGAACTCCTCGAATTTCTTCGTGATTTCACGCGCCAGCACAATCCGGCGGTCATTGCCGAAATTCTTCTGGATGCTCTTCAAGCATTCCTTCAGCCGGTGCGGCGCTTCATAGAAAATCAGCGTTTCCCGGTTTTGGCTCAATAGCTCGAGTTCAGCCTGCCGCTCTTTTTTGCTGCGCGACAGAAAGCCATAGAACTGAAAAGGCTGCGGTGTGATGCCGGACGCGATAAGCGCACTGAGCGCTGCATTAGCCCCGGGAATCGGCACGACCGGAAAGCCCGCTTCAATCACCCGTTTGACGATATCTTCGCCGGGATCGGAAATACACGGCATGCCCGCGTCGCTGACAAGGGCCACCGACCTTCCTTCTTCCAGGTGAGACAGGATCTTGTAGCCCCCGCTTTCCTGGTTGTGTTCATGGTAGCTGACGAGCTTGGTTTGAATATCAAAGTAATTGCACAGTTTTTTCGTGTTTCTCGTATCTTCCGCCGCGATGATATCGACTTCTTTTAAAATGCGCAGCGCACGGACCGTGATATCTTCAAGGTTACCGATCGGCGTCGCCACCAGATACAAGGTAGCGGTTGTTTCATGGAAACTTTTTTGGGATTTCATCAGCTTTCTCCCCTCCTTCAGCGATATAACGGATTTTCTTCGCTTTCGTTAATTGCTTGAAGGCGTATTCCGCCTTCATCGCCTCGGGCTTTGTACCGAACTCTTCGGAATAGATCACCCGCACCGGCCCTCTTGCCCGTGTGTATTTCGCGCCTTTTCCGGCATTATGCGTCTCCAGCCGTTTCTGCAGATCATTCGTATAGCCTGCGTAATAGGAGCTGTCGGCGCATTCAAGCACGTAAAAATAATGGCTATTTGTCTCCATACAGCATTTCCCGCACTTCTTCCGTGTATTCCCCGTCGTCGCCATAGACAATCAGCGGCGGCAGGATTTTCAAATCCGGCTTGCCGTCTTTTATTCCTTCTATCAATAAGGTATTCGCTTCTTTCCCGGCTTTCGGATACACCAGCCGCACCCGTTTCGGCTCTAACCGGTTGGCGCGCATGGCGCTGATCAAATCGATCAGCCGGCCTGCCCGGTGGACAAACGCGGCTTTTCCGCCCTGCTTCAGTAATTGGCTGGCGGAACGTACCGCTTCGTCCAGCGTCAAGTGGAGCTCGTGCCGTGCGATCGCCATATGTTCGCTGATGTTTTTATCGCTCAAGTCATGGGCCGGAAAATAAGGCGGGTTGCAGGTCACCACATCGTATTTTTCAAAACCGAGCGTTTCCGGAATGTTTTTCACATCGCCTTCCAGAATGCTGATCTGGGATTCCAGACTGTTAAAAACCACACTGCGCTGTGCCATATGGACAAGGCGTTCCTGCAGCTCGACACCAATGATCTGCGATTCCGTCCGTGCGCTCAAAAACAAGGGAATCGCCCCGTTGCCGGTACACAGATCAACGATTTTCCCGCGTTTCAATGGTACATAGGCGAACCGTGCCAATAAAACCGCATCCAGCGAAAATGAAAATACGGAAGGGCTTTGGATGATCCTTAATTCCTCCGCCAATAAATAATCCAGCCGTTCGTCGTCCAACAGCATAAAATCCAACTCCTCCAACAAAACAAAAAGCTGCCGCCACGAAAAGTGACGGAAGCTTTTGTTGATTTTCAATCGGCAGATGCCATCAATTCTGCTTGTTTAAAAAAGAAAGGCAGAACAGGCAATCATCGCCTTTTCGGGAACTCCCGAAATGCACATGGCAGACATGATAGCCTTCGTGATAGAGACGGGCTAAATTATCATAGCCTTCGCCGATATCCATGACCGCTCTTTCGAGTTTTACAGGATCCACAGCAGCAGCTTCCGGAACAACTTCATGAAGTTCATCCAGGCGCGCACGCAAATGATGATTTTCAAGCTGCAGTGCATGATGTTCTTCCATCGTATGCGCCACAACTTCCTTCAGTTCGCGAAATTGCTGTTGCATCGATTCGAGCTGCTGCTCAAAATCCATGACCGTGTCCAAAAAATTCTTATCTTTCACACCAACCACCTCACGCTCTCGTTCCTTGCTCCATTATCTCACTTAATGCGTATTCAAGGGTCTGTTCCTGCTCAGAAAGTCGGATTTTCAATACGCGCTCCAGGATATTCATCCCGACCACACGCCCGTCGCCATCCGGAGTCGCAACCCGGGTGCCGACATCCGGCATTTCCTTTTTCGCCTGTTCATATTCATCGTTCTCATATTTGAGGCAGCACATCAAACGTCCACATAAGCCCGAGATTTTCGATGGATTCAAAGACAGATTCTGATCTTTCGCCATCTTGATTGAAACCGGTTCAAAATCACCCAGGAACGTCGAACAGCAAAGCATGCGTCCGCAAGGTCCAATGCCTCCAAGCATTTTCGCTTCATCTCTTACACCAATCTGGCGCAATTCAATGCGTGTCCGGAATATCGATGCCAGATCCTTGACCAGGTTCCGGAAATCGACGCGACCTTCCGCCGTAAAATAAAAGATCACTTTATTGCGGTCGAATGTATATTCCACATCCACCAGTTTCATGTCGAGCCGATGCTCTTCGATTTTTCCTGTACCCGTTTCAAAAGCCTGCTGAGCTTCCTCGCGATTATCTTCCACCTGCTGGCGGTCGCGCTCACTTGCCACACGCACCACTTGCTTAAGCGGCAGAACCACATCATTTTCCCCAACAGTTTTGACCGGCACGACCACTTTACCGTATTCTACTCCGCGTGCGGTCTCCACGATGACATAATCATCTTTTTCGATGCCAAATTCACCTGGATCGAAATAATATATTTTACCCGCTTTTTTAAAGCGAACACCTATAACATTATACAATTTTTACCCCTCCTGCAGATTCAGCATTAATTGCTCCATCAGCAGCGTCCGGTTCATATTGCGCGGCAATTGCTGTTTGGCCTGTAAAATAGCCTGCAGCTGAGTTGACAACACAGTAAAAGAACGCTGAAGAGCCATCTGCTTCCAAGTTTCTTCCATGTCTGGATATGTTCTTGCTGTCTCGAGCCCTGCCTTTACCGAAGCAATGTCCCGATATGCAAATAATAACATGTCCAAGCCTCTTTCGGTATCTTCTTTTTCCTTGAACAGCGGAAGCCAGTCCGACTGCAGCATCAAAAGTGCTTCGTGGACATTGTTGCTGACCACTTCCACCAGCTTCAAAACTGTTTTTCTTGCCTGTGGAAACTGTTCATCCGCACTCAAAGCCAACGCTTCTTCTTCACTTTGTGTCAGCATGCTGACAGTTGCAGCCATCGAAGCGGTCATTCCTCCTGCAATCAGTTTTTCCATCAGCACAGGCCGTGACAGCGGCTGAAACGACACAAGCTGACAACGGGAGCGGATCGTGCTCATGATGGCGTTCAGCCGCCCTGTCTGCAGAATGGCGGTGACATTGAACTCGGGCTCCTCCAGGAATTTCAGTAAAGCATTAGCGGAAGAGTTGTTCATCCGATCCGCTTCCTCGATGACGTAAATCTTACGGCCGGTAGTTAAGCCCGTTTTATTCATCCGAAAAATCAGCTCGCGGATCTGGTCGATTTTGATATTTTGACCCTCCGGCTCAATAAAGACAATATTCGGGTGATTCCCTGAATCATATACTTGGCAGCTTCTGCATGTTCCACATGGAACATTCTGTTCCGGTTTTTCGCACAGTAACAACTTTACAAAAAAATGCGTCACTTCTTTTATACCTGAACCGGTGGGCCCTTCAAAAAGGTAGGCATGTGCCAGCCGCTCTTTTTCAAAAGCCCCTTGCAACCTCTTCATCACAACCGGTTGCATTTGCTTGAATTCTTCGGTAGTCATCTGCACCATTTCACCTTCCGCCTTTTTAAAAAAATCCCGTGTTCCAGAGGAGCACGGGTGTCATGTATTTTATGGTTCAACGCTATTTAAAAATGATGGAATTGCTCGATTGGCAACACGAAAATTGTGGCGCCGCCAACTTCTACTTCCACTGGGTATGGAATATACGAATCGGCGTTTCCGCCCATAGGTGAAACAGGAGCTACCATCTGTTCACGGGAACGGCAGTTTTCACGGATCAAATCCAATAATTTAGGAACGAGGCCATCGTCCACCCCGATTAAAAAAGTTGTATTCCCTGAGCGCAAAAACCCTCCTGTACTGGCAAGCTTGGTAGCCCGGAAATCATTTTTAGTCAAAGCGTTGGATAATCGGTTACTGTCTTGGTCCTGTACAACTGCAACGACGAGTTTCATCAGCACTCACTCCTTTTTATTTGTCTTTCTTCTATATAATTATAACACGAACAATTAATTACGCCGTATAACTTTCCATGCCTTTTTTAATCGCTGCCAGCGCATCGGCCACAACTTCTCCGGGATCTTTCGAGGCGTCGATTCGGACGATGCGGTCGGGATAGCGGCGTGAAACTTCCTGGTACCCTTCATACACTTTTTGGTGGAACGGCAACTTCTCCATATCCAGCCGATTCTGCTCTCTCCCGCTGTTTGCCGCAATCCTTTGCAGGCCAATTTCCGGCCGCACATCAAATAACAAGGTCAAATCCGGCCAGGTATCCTGAATGGCAAATTCATTGATTGAAAGAACTTCGTCAATGCCAAGGCCGCGGGCATAACCCTGGTAAGCAAGCGAACTGTCGATAAAGCGGTCGCACAGCACCACTCTCCCCTGCTGCAGCGCCGGCTTGACTTTCTCCACCAGATGCTGGCGGCGGGCCGCGGCGTAAAGGAGAGCTTCTGTGCGGCCGTCCATGGCTGTATGATTTTTATTCAAGATCACCTCACGGATCTTTTCTGCAATTTCGATGCCGCCGGGTTCGCGCGTCAACACCGCATTAATGCCCAGCGGTTGGAGCTGCTTCATTAATTGTTCAATAGCCGTCGTCTTGCCGGCCCCTTCTGGCCCTTCGATCGTAATAAAATATCCTGGTTTGTTCATTTCTTGATGCCTCCATGCTGAATGACAGAAAGTTGTTTTTCAGCCAAATTATGTTCTCCCTGAATCACAGCGCCGGCTGCCAGATGGTCCATCAATTGCTCCAATTTAGAGTGGGTCCATACTTCCCCCGGTACTGCCAAGGGAATACCTGGCGGATACGGCGTCACCATCGCTGCTGAATGGCGTCCCATCGCTTTTGTATAGGAAATCCATTCTGCATCTGCCAATTCAATAGCCTCGTAGGAAATTTCCGGCTCACTGATTGTTGTCGACTCCTGCGGCGTTATTATTACTTTTGGATCCACCTGCTCTTTTCGCAGCTTTTGGACAGCCTCCCTGATGCGGCTACGAATCTCCGCAAATGGGTAAATGTGGCCCTGCTTCAATAACGGCAACACCATCAATACTTGCCGGGAATCCGCCAATTCAGCATATACCCCCGTTTCCTCCAGTTTTTTCTGCAACTTGAAACCGTTATGGCCTTCCACCCTCAGCATGATTTTCAGTGGATCATCCGCTTCGAATACATCGAGCCCCACAATCGTCTGGAGGCTGCCAATAAACAGTCTGCGTTTCTCTTCGAAATGCTGCATATCAGGACCGGAATACGTCTGGATATATGCGCGGGCGTCATCCAACGAAGCCATGATCAAATAGGATGGGCTGCTGGACTGGAACATCCGCAGATATTTGCTTACTCTATTGGCCTTGATGCGTGTCCCCTGTATGTGAAGATACGACCCCATCGTCATAGCCGGCAATGTCTTATGCGCTGACTGCACCACGACATCCGCGCCCAATGATAGTGCGGACTGCGGGAACGGACGTCCGGCCAGTAAATGGGCACCGTGCGCTTCATCCACCAATACCGGAATATCGAATTGATGGCAATAACTTATAATGTCTCTTATTTCGGTTCCCGCCATGCCGTAATAATTGGGATAAGTCAAAATCATCGCTTTCGCTTCCGGGTATTGCCGAATGGCGTCTTTCAGGGTTTCCAACGATACACCTTCCGCGCTTTGCGACGCTTGGCCCCATTCCGGCGCCAGATAAACCGGCCGCAATTTGGCCATTTCGAGTGCATGAAAAATTGATTTATGCGAATTCCGCTGAACCAATACGCGGTCCCCTTCTTTACAGACAGCATGAATCATCGCCAAGTTTCCACTCGTTGATCCATTTACTAGAAAGAAACTTTGGTCGGCTCCATAGGCTTCGGACAATAATTCCTGAGCCTCCCTGATGGCGCCTTCCGGATAATGCAGATCGTCCAGGCCGTTTAATTCCGTTTGATCATATTGCAGAGCAGTGCGAATCTCATCCGGCAAACCCGACAATTCCCCGTGCTTGTGGCCGGGTACGTGAAAAGAAACGGGTCGCTGTTGCTGAAAGTTCTTCAACGCTTCCACTAAAGGGCGTCGTTGTGTCATATAGTCCACCCTCACATCTTTCATATTGCTTCCATTATAACGAACTTGCTGTGCTATGGGAAAAGACGATTAGAGAAAACGGTCTTTTCCCAATTCCTCTGCCAGATTCTTTTTCTAAAAAGCCCTAAGTTCACCCATTACTAAAAAATTACTTTCTAAAGACAAAAAAGGCCGTTACCACTTTCGCGGTAACGGCCTTTCTTTTGGTGCCCAGCGGCGTCCTACTCTCACAGGGGGAGACCCCCAACTACCATCGGCGCAAAAGAGCTTAACTGCCGTGTTCGGGATGGGAACGGGTGTGGCCTCTTTGC
>DATHVZ010000203.1:0-2284 GCA_035461005.1 Planococcus sp. (in: firmicutes)
AATCGATCAGCAGGCGTGATACTCAGTAGGAGGTCTCTATGATGAACCCACAAATCTTAATTGTCGGAGCTGGCCCCACTGGCCTGGCTCTTGCCTATAGCCTGGCGCGTCAAGGCGTGCCGTTTCGGATCATCGATAAAAGTGCAGGAACCGGCACAGCGTCACGTGCGCTCGCTGTGCATGCGCGCATATTGGAGCAGTACGAGCAACTTGGCCTGGCCGAACGCAACATCAAGCGCGGGCATCCGATTTTGTCACTTGATATCAGCGACGCCAAAGAAGTGAAAGCCACACTGAAATTCCATGATTTGGGCAAAGGGCTGAGTCCGTTTCCATTTATCCTGAGTTTGCCGCAAGATGAGCACGAAGAAATTCTTGTGGACGAACTAAGTAAAATCGGCGTCGAAGTGGAATGGAACACCGCGCTAATTTCTTTTGAAGACACGGGAGAAGGCGTAAACGCCGTTATGCAACCACAAGGACAGCCAGAAGAAACAGCGGAATTTGCCTATTTATGCGGATGCGACGGGGCCGGCAGCATGGTCCGAAAAGGACTGGGACTCGAATTTCCCGGCGGCACGTACAAGCAATTATTCTTTGTCGCCGATATCGAAACCGAGAAACCGGTAGACGACATGGAAAAGATGGACATGTACATGGACGATGACGGCTTTATGCTGTATATGTCCGTCCGGAACGCCAAAACCAAACGAATCCTCGGCATTGTGCCCGAGGAAATGAACGAACGCACCGATCTCCAATACAGTGAAATCAGCGATTACATTGAAAATAAAATCCGTGTGAACGCGGCCAAGGTCAATTGGTTTTCGACGTACCGCGTCCATAACCGCGTAAGCGAGCAATTTGCCAAAGGACGCATCTTCATCTTAGGCGACGCCGGCCATCTGCACAGCCCGGCCGGCGGACAAGGCATGAACACCGGCATCGGGGACGCCATCAATCTGGCGTGGAAGCTCGCAGCGGTGATACAAGGGAAAAGCGCTCCCAGAATCTTGCGCACGTACGAAAAAGAGCGAATCGTCTTTGCGCGCCGGTTGATCGCGACGACCGACAAAGCGTTCCAAACGATTGTCAGCCAAAAACTGCGCGGCACCTTGCTGCGCCAGTATGTCGTACCCTATGTCCTGCCGTCGCTATTCAAATTTTCCTTCTCCCAAAAAAATGCCTTTAAGATCTTGTCTCAAATCCACATCAATTACCGCAACAGCCCCTTGAGCAAGGGCAAAGCTGGCAAAGTCTACGGCGGCATGCGCTTGCCGTGGATCGAAACCGCAAGCGGCGATAATTTCGTGCCGCTGCGCTCCGTCGATTGGCAAATTCATATATACGGCAAAGCGCAGCCCGAGCTGATCGACTTTGCCCGCTCGCAGTCGCTCCAGCTCCATGAGTTTGCATGGGAAACACAGATGAAAGACGCAGGATTCAAGCAAGATGCGCTCTACCTGATTCGACCGGATGGGCATGTAGGGCTTGCGAGTGAAAAGCAGTGGGTGGATGTGTTGAAAACGTATTTGGAGGCTTTTGGGATTGTAGCTTTTGGAGCGGAGTGAGGCAGAAACACTAAAGGAGGCTGGAGGAATGGATCCGTGATGGGATCATTCCGCTAGCCTCCTTACCATTTTATCGCTGTGCTATGCTTCTTCTTTCACCGAATCCTCTGGAATGATTTGGTTCAATACAATAGCAACAAAACAGGCGATTGTTATTCCAGATCCTCCAAACAACAACTTAACAATCTCTGGAAAGGCATTCATCGCATCGGGGACTTGACTTAATCCGAGTCCAAATACTAAAGATAATCCAATGATAATCTTTGCTCTTTCATTTAAAGGCTCTGACGTCAATATAGCTATGCCTGTTAACGTAATCTGAGAAAAAATAATAACTGTGGCGCCTCCGATAACTGCTGGTGGCATTGTAGATACAAGAGCTCCAATCTTAGGGATAAGACCAGCCAATATTAAAAACCCAGCGCCAACAGCTACGACATATCGACTCATTATTTTTGTAAATGCGATCATGCCTACATTTTGACTAAACGATGTATTTGGCAATGAATTAAAAATCGCTCCCAGAGAAGATGTAAAACCGTTTGCTATTACAGCGCCGGAAAGTTCTTTCTCTTTGGGTTCTCTGCCTGCTCCCCCAGTCGTAATTGCTGTAACATCCCCCACTGTTTCAACAGAGGTCACGATAAACATAATCATCATAGGGAGTATAGCTCCCCAGTAAAATTCCATGGGAAAATGAAATGGTTGGGGAA
>DATHVZ010000204.1:0-2201 GCA_035461005.1 Planococcus sp. (in: firmicutes)
ATAGCACGTTTCCCCGGTAGCTGACTGGATAAAAGAGAGTGATCTGAAACCTTTATGCTTGCGCGCATTAACAAAGCTGCTTGGAAGTGTTGTGGTTCGAACATCTGAGGCAAAGTCCAGACGAGTGATACCCTCAGAGATCCCATTGATAAACCCGGTCGCAGTTTCCCAGCCATCCAAGTCTGCACAACCTCGCCCAGTGAGTTCAAATAGAACGGATTTAAGATGGCCTCCCCCGTAGATGAAAAGCCCTTTATCCAGACGTGCCAAGCTGTGTCGATACGGTGCTCTCCCTGTGGAATTGTCGAAACTTTTACCGACCATGAGGTATTGATTAAAGTCATCACCAATGCTCCTTAGTGCTGCGCTTGCAGCAAGATACAGATCGCTTGCAGATAAGATGTTCACTTCTGTTGGCATGGTCCAAGATAGCCAGTCTATCCGGTGGTGCATTTGCGATACGCTCCTTATCTCTAAAAGTACCACCCCACTATAATTTAATAGGGGTGCGCTGCGCTACACAGTGGAAGTGAATAGGCGGTAGGGGAGGGGGAACTGAAAGAAAACGAAGGGGAAAAAAAGAAAAGATAACGCTACTGTAAAAAACTCCACCCCCCTATAAGCAGTAGGGGGGTGGATGAAAACCTGCGGTTGTGCGTAGTCCTGCGCGGGAGCCATGAGCGCAGGTTTTATAGAGCGCGGAAACGTTTCTTGAATACGGCCTCATTTTGGCCGGGATGAATCTTGATTGCTGCAAACGGGTACGATGTGTCACGCGCTAAAATCCAGTTGCTAGCACCGATTACAAAGTCGCGAATTGAGGCATCACCGCCAGTTGCAGTACCGGCAGATCGCGACGCCGCGGGCACAACGTTAGTTTCCATGAATGAGAGTTTCATCAACCCACCCTCAATTGTGCGAAACGTCCAAATCTCCTGTGCTGCCGGTTGCAGCGAACCGCCAGCAGTGCCGGGTATATCCAGCGGAAACGTAGACACAAAGTCGGCTTCAAAGCTCTCTGGCGAATATAGCCAGAGCTCCGCAAAATCAAAGTTAACCTGTGGAGTAAACTTGGGCTTGATGAGGTTAACCCATGCAGTTGTGACCGCTGCCAGCGTCCCCCCTGCGGTTAGATCGGGGCCGCTGCGACGGATGACTTGTAAATCGCCAAACTCATCACCGGGAGAGGTAACGCCGTTGATACGGATGTTGTAGCGCGCCACGTGCTGCAAAACCTGCGCACTTATTGCAGCTGAGTAATACAGGCGTAACTCATACGGGCCGGGGTAATTGAGTGCCATCGTGATTAGTATCCTTTACTAGCTTATAGAAGTCCGAAAGAAACCTATAGAACACTATAGCACGCATTTACTTAATCGCCATACTCCCGAACTGCGGCAGTCTCCTGAACAAGTACGGCACAAGCTGCGTTTGCAGCAGCAAGAGCGGCAAGCAGTGAAGGGTTATTGCCGTACTTCAGGGTAATAATTGGCGTAAAATCCGTGAGCAACCGGCAAAGTATTTGCGCGGTTTTCAGAATACTTGGGATACCGGTACGTTGTGCCATTTTAAGAGCTTCCCTTGAATGAATTGGACAGATGACAGTAGTATATACCAAAAACGTGCCAGAGCGGGCCTCTGGCACGTTTATTCATGGATTATTCGTTATCACTGTCAGGGGGTAATTCTGCACCGATAGATAGTGCGTGGTTGATAAACTCATCCAAGTCTATAGCGCCTTCACGCCACAGCCGCGCTAGGGCGGGAGCCACTTGGGTATAGAGCCAGTGAACGGTATTTTCGTCGGCACGCTCTACCTTCGGCGTAGTTAATTTAGTATTGTCGATTACTTGGGGTTTCCAGTCTGGATGACCCCACCCCCAAGTATTTCCAAGCTGCGTCGCGAACCTTTCAAAACTCCCCGCCTCCCCAAGCTGCCTTGCTGCTTCACGTGCCAGCCCCCGCCTAAAAACACATTCCATCCGCAAAAGTTCACTTCTTGGATGAGGTTTATTGTACCGATAAACTCTTGCAAATCTATCTGACTTGGGGCTACCAACATAGCACGTTTCCCCGGTAGCTGACTGGATAAAAGAGAGTGATCTGAAACCTTTATGCTTGCGCGCATTAACAAAGCTGCTTGGAAGTGTTGTGGTTCGAACATCTGAGGCAAAGTCCAGACGAGTGATACCCTCAGAGAT
>DATHVZ010000205.1:0-2722 GCA_035461005.1 Planococcus sp. (in: firmicutes)
AACTTGCCGAATGAACAAGGTGAAAGAGGGGTCATCATTTCAACCGCATCTGTCGCAGCATACGAAGGACAAATCGGGCAAGCGGCCTACAGCGCGTCCAAGGGCGGGGTTGTTGCAATGACGTTGCCGATTGCGCGGGAATTGGCGAGAGATGGCATCCGTGTCATGGCGATTGCTCCAGGCTTGATGGAGACTCCGATGGTAGAAGGGTTGCCGGATGCAGCGATCACGGCTCTTTCTGCATCCGTTCCATTTCCGGCACGCCTCGGTAAACCGGCAGAATATGCGAAATTAGTGGAAAGCATCATCACCAATCCGCTGCTCAATGGCGAAACTATTCGCTTGGATGGCGCCATCCGGATGCAGCCAAAATAAATAATAGAAGAAACATTTATTCATATAGGGGGTACTGGAATGGGCAACTATCGATTTGAGGAAGAAGAACATGAAATGTTCCGTAAATCTTTGCGCAAATTTTTGGAGAAAGAAGCGGTGCCGAATTATGACCAGTGGGAGAAAGACCGTCTGATTCCCAAATCATTCTGGCGGAGACTCGGGGAAATGGGCTTTCTATGTCCTCAAGTTGAGGAACAATACGGTGGGCTGGGGCTGGATTTTCGCTATGCGGTCATCATTGGCGAAGAAATGGAGCGAGTCGGTGCTAGTTTGACGGGAGTCGGGCTGCATAACGATATTACAGTGCCCTACATCGAATCCTACGGGTCAAAAGAGCAGAAACAGCGCTGGCTGCCGGGCTGTATTTCCGGAGAATCCATTACAGCCATCGCCATGACGGAGCCGGGAGCGGGTTCGGATTTGGCGAATATCTCGACCACGGCCATTAAAGATGGGGATAACTATATCGTCAATGGCCAAAAAACATTCATCACCAATGGCATCAACTCCAACCTCGTTTTGGTGGTGGTTAAAACCGATCCGAAAGCGGATCCGAAGCATCGCGGCATTTCATTGCTGATGGTCGAAGAAGGAATGCCAGGATTTACGAAAGGGCGCAAGCTGGATAAGGTCGGATTGCATGCACAGGATACTTCAGAATTGTATTTTGAAGATTGTGTCGTGCCGCAGGCGAACCTTGTGGGTGAAGAAAATCAAGGGTTTACATATTTAATGGAGAAGCTGCAACAGGAGCGCCTCGTTGTGGCACTGGCTGCGCAGGTGGCTTCTGAAGACATGCTGGAAATGACATTGGAATATGTTCAATCCAGAAAAGCGTTCGGAAAGCCAATCAGCGCTTTTCAAAACACGCAGTTCAAGCTTGTGGAGATGGCGACTGAAATTGAGCTGGGCCACTCTTTCCTGGAGTCTTTGATCGAGGACCACATGGCAGGCAAAGACATTGTCTCGAAAGTTTCGATGGCCAAATACTGGCTTACCGATACGGCAAAGAAAATTTCCGGAGAATGTATGCAATTGCATGGCGGTTACGGTTATATGGAAGAATATAAAATTGCCAGAAGATATCGCGATATCCCGGTAGCGGCGATTTACGCCGGCTCAAACGAAATCATGAAAGTCATCATCGCCAAACGGATGGGCTTGTAATGGCGTTGCCTTTGGAAGGGCTTCGCATTCTGGATGTCACGTATTACGTACCCGGACCCTATGCCGGCATGAGACTGGCGAACCTCGGAGCCGAAGTCATCAAGATTGAACCGCCTGAGGGCGACCCGGCGCGTTCGCTGAGCGGCGGGCATGTCCATCGCGCCAACAATCGTGGAAAGAGCATCATCCACCTCGATTTGAAAACGGAAAACGGACTTTCCGAAATGAAGAAACTTGTGAAAACGGCGGATGCCCTGATCGAGACGTTCAGGCCTGGGGCTATGAAGAAACTTGGCCTTGATTATGAAAATTTGAAAACGATCAAACCTGACCTGGTCTATTGTTCGTTGTCCGGTTATGGACAAAGTGGAGATATGGCGAGACTGGGCAGCCATGATTTGAATTACATGGCCTTGTCGGGCGCCCTCGACCAGTTCAAGGATAATGATGGGCGTCCGGTTCACCCAACCAATACGTTTGCTGATTATACCGGGGGCCTTTTGGCGTCAGAACAGATAACCGCTGCATTGCTCGGGAAATTCCGCACGGGCAAAGGAATCCACTTGGACATTGCCCTCGCAGAAGTGATGGCAGAGTTTCTTGGAAACCACGATGCCTATAGGGAAGCTGGGATCGGGGAGTCTGGCATTCCGGAAATCGGAGGCGCGTCCATCAACTACGCAATTTATGAAACGAAAGACGGGCGTTATGTGACTCTCGGTGCATTGGAAGAAAAATTCTGGCTAAACTTCTGTGAGTCTGCTGGCAAGCCGGAATGGCGCGGGTGGGGCACCAAAGATGTGGGGAGCGACGAACATCTTGAAGTGCAGGAGTATTTCAAAACAAAAGATTGGAGCGAGTGGTATCGATTGTCGATGGAGATTGATTGCTGTCTGGCTCCGGTGTTGAAAGCCCACGAGCGAAAAGAACATCCGTTTTTCATGCAGAGAAATTTTGAAATACGCTGAAGTGGAATATCTTCACTTGACAGAATAAACAAAACCTTTTAGTATGAAGAACAACTTGTAGAACGAGTAGCAAGTTCATTTGAGAGATTCCCAGAGCAGAGAATAGAATAGATAGTGTATAAATCGAGGATTGAGACGAGTAGGCAGGGAGATCCATATAGAGAGTCAGCGGCTGGTGGAAGCTGATTGGA
>DATHVZ010000206.1:0-4881 GCA_035461005.1 Planococcus sp. (in: firmicutes)
CCAGGCGTTCTGTGAAGGGTGTTTTTTCGTTTTTTTAATATTAAGATGAGTAATTTCTGTGATGGGTGATTCTATAAAGCCTTTTAAATTTATAAGAACTACTATCAATCCCTTATCCAATAAAACTCTCGACTTCAGGAATCCCGTAAATCAACCAATAGATAAGCTTCGCTTCATCTTTAGTCCCTTCCTGCAAAGTGAGATGTTTGGGAAATGCACCTGGTTTCTTGCCTTCTTTCAGCAGCTTGAAAAGATGCGGATTCCGCTTCTTGACGAAGTCTTTCATTTGGCTTCTTTCATGGGGTTTTAAGATGCCTGTATGCAAATCGGAAAGATAGTGAAAATACATTCCTATCCCTGTATTCTCCGCCAAGGCGAAGCCGTCTGAAAACTCACCCGCTTTTCCCCACTCCCCTGCCCGGATATAAGCGCTCAACAGCAGCCATTTCGCTCCTTGGTGGTCGAGCGGATTCTTATCCATTATCTCAGTCAACTGTTCAATCGCCTTGTCATATCTGCCCTGCTCCATCAACCAGGCACCATATGAAAATAAAGCACGGAGGAACGGCCGGTTCGGCACATAGCCCCAGAGCACGTCAAAACTGTTGTCGAAGGTCCGGTAGCCTGTATTTAAAGCATTCAAAAAATGGAGTTCCTTTTCGACGGTATGCTCCACGAACTCCGCCATCAGCAAATTCGCATCGCCGCTTTTCGGATCCAGCATGAGCGCTTCCCGTGCCAGCCTTTCGCGTTCTTTGCCGCTCGTTTCGAAAGCTTCATAGCAAAGCAGCTGCGCACGTTCCGCATCCGTTGTCGGTTTGTATTTTTTGTTCGGCTGCTGCAGGATTTTATTCAACTCAGCTTCCGATTTGGCATTCATCGAAAGCTTGAGCACTTCCCATAAATTCCGCTCGGTCAGCCGTGGATCGGTACCCATTTCCGTAACAATGACGGGCATCTCCGACGGCTGTGGCGCACCTTTATCCTTTTCGATTCTTTCTATCACAAATTCGCCGACCATATCAGCGTATTTTGATAAAGTGCCGGTTGATGTTTTCAGTTTTTCCGCGATCACATTCTGCGTCATAAAATTCTCCTCGAACAGACCAAAATCGCAGGCCGCCTGCAGGATGCCAGCCGCTACGCCTTCCGGCTTCCGCGCATTCAACGGAACTTCTTTGAGGAAAGTAAACGCGATCCCTTCAATCACTTCTCCATTCAAGCCGTATTGATCAATAAATTCAGCGACCAGTGCCATGACGTCTTGCTGAAAAGGGGTCAAGCCCAAATCCGGCGACGCCTCTGCAAAAAGCTCATACAATTCCAGTGAATCGCTGAACCCGTCTTTCAACCGGGCTGTCAGCTTCTTGATGAGCTCCTGATCGAATTCCGGAATCGTAATCAACCCTTGCATCGGTTTCAAAACAGATTTTCCGTCCCGTAAGCTCTCCATGACGATGCCAAAAACCGACTCACCAGGTTTTTCTCCACCGACTTTCTCCAGCAGACGGATTTCTCCTGACACATTCTCGCGAACCTGAAGAGCGTCGCTTCCGACTTCCAGAATTTCAGCCAGCAGATAAAACGGTTCTTTCCAAAGTGCCAGCACATCCAACACTCGCTGCCGTTTCTGCGTTTTCATTTTCTGTTCGATGTAATCCCGCCATATATCTGCGCGGTCATGAAAAACGAATGCCTCAAACGCCAGCAACTCAATCGTTTGCTTACCAAAGCCGGTTGATAAAGCGGAATTCCATTTCGACAAAAGCTGATTCAAATGATTTAATTCTTTCGGCTCCAGTCCTGCCTCCGCGAATCCCATAATAATTCCATCCAGTTCCGCGTCAATCACCTGCTGCAGATCCACCGCTTCTTCCCGGCCGCAGCATTTCTTATATTTTTTCCCGCTCCCGCACGGACACGGATCGTTTCTTCCGACCATTTCATCGCCTCTTTTCGTCAGCTTTTCTTTAATCGTAGCTGTGTTGGCTGAGGGTGGCAAGAAAAGTATGGTGGATTGGAAATTCAGCAAATTTTATATGCTGGAGTCGATTTCAAAAAGGCTGAGTGATCATAGAACATGATAAACCGCTCATAGAACTTCGGAAACCGCTCATAGAATGCCGAAAAGTGATCATAGAATCCCGAAAACCGCTCATAGGAATTTTCACGCCAATAAAGAAGAGAAACCCAGAAGCTTTCTCTTCTTCAACCTTTTAAGATAGTTCTCATGCATATTTTATTCCGATATTGTCTGGATAAATTGTGAGGCGATCGAAACTTATAAAACAAAGGATTTCCGCTTAATGGAGACGTATATTTACTTAGACCTTCTATACTTTGCGATAGAATTGAGCCAATTATTAAAAGAGTGATAACCATGAATTTAAACTCGCTTTCAGATCGTCAAAAGAAAATTCGTTTTGCAGTTGGAATGGCTGCTATTGATGGTGGAAGATCCTGCGCCATCGCATTTGCCACTCTTGCATAAACAATGGCTCAGTGGCACAATTATAGAATGAGTTGTAATGAAAGGAGCAGAATCAATGGCTCGGCGTTCACGTCCAATACCAAAAAATCAGCTGATTTACACGCAGCAGCATCTCGCAAACGAACGCACGTATCTTGCGTGGATCCGGACAGGCATTTCCATTGTCGGTGTCGGCTTCCTGGCGACCAGTCTCCATTTCACCATGGGTGTCATCCGCAACCAGTTTGTCGATATCTTTACCATCTCTCTTGGCATTTTCTCTTGTATTTTCGGACTGACAATCATCTTTACCGCCACCCAGAACTATAAGAAAAAAAGGCTGCAAATCATCAATGAAACCTTTTATCCATCAAACATCCACATATCCTTAATTTCTTCCATGCTCTCCATAATGATTATCATGGTAATCATCTACTTCTTCATGATCATGTAGTAACTTGGGACTACATATCTTTTTCAATATTAATGAAAAGAAATCCGCCCTATATTGGATAGGGCGGATTTTTTGTGCGGGTTTATTGTATAACTCAAATTATGTTTGCCACAGGGAATCGATTTACGGCCTGCTCCCTTACCGTTCATTTATTCAGCTTCCAAATCGAGGCGTTCAAGCCCATCGCGAACATGACCCACGCGATATAAGGGACCATGAGATTGCCGGCTGTTTGATCGTATTGGTAAAATTCATACGTCGTCCACGTTATCATTGCGAGCATCAGCACCATTTCCGCAAGCGCGGTGCCGCGCAGCCCCCATTTGAAGAACAGGAAGGACCACAGGAAGTTCAGGCCCAATTGCAGATTGTAGGGCAGCAGCACTTTCCCCTCTTCTTTTTTCAACGCGGCTTTTTCAGCCGCGCGGTATTTTGCCACTCCCATGGAAGCGTATAAAGCGGTCCATGCCAAGGGAAAGATCCAGGGCGGCGGGGAAAAAGAAGGCCGTTTCAATTCAGCGTACTCTTCTTTGGTGTTGCTGTTTGCGAACGCGCCGGATAAGGATCCGCCGACAAGCGGCACCATTACGCTCAACGCCAGTTTTCCGGGTTTGATCTTGCCATCCACTTTCAGGAACTCCATGCACTTTCCTCCTCTGAATTCAATTGTCTTCTATATAAGACGTGAATTTCTCGGCTTCCACCCACACTCTCCGCAAGCAGAAACCACATCTCCTATTTTCCATATAGTAGCATATATCCGGCTTTTCTATCAAATTTATCAGAATATTACCTACAATTCAGCTGAAAAGAAATTTCGACGCACACAAAAAGACCGCTTCAGCGATTGAAGCGGCCTTTTTAAGTTAGAATTTGAACATTTACTGCTTACTTTTCACCGCTTAATTCGACAAGGATTTTCACTTGTGTTTTATCTTTCGTTAAAGCCTCAAAACCTTTATCAACAATATCATCCAATCGAATTTGAGATGTTATGATGCTTTTTGGGTCCAATTGGCCCGTACCCATCAAGTCTACAGTTTGCTGGAATGACGTTGGTGTATAGGCAATAGAAGACGTTACTTTAACACCTGTATTCGTCAATTGAATTGGATTCCATTCGATTGGTCTGGCAAAAATAGAAACAATAACCATCGTTCCACGTGCTTTTGTGGACGCAATTGCTTGTGTAAATGTTGGCGCTACACCTGCAACTTCAAATGATACATCGACCCCTTCTGGAACAATTGCGCGAATTGCTTCTACAGGATTTTCGTTTCCAGAGTTGATAATATGCGTTGCACCTAATTCTTTTGCTTTTTCAAGGCGCGCATCTGATAGATCCAACACAATGATTTTACTTGCTCCTGCAGCTTTTGCAGCAATTACTGTCACTAATCCAATAGGTCCAGATCCAAATATTGCTGTCGTATCACCAAATTGAAGCCCGCCTTCTTTGATCGCTTGTACAGCAACGGCAGTTGGTTCAACCAGCGCACCTTCTTGCAGACTTAATGTATCCGGAAGAAGGTAAACATTCGACTCTGGTGCATTTGCAAAAGTAGTGAATCCTCCATCTCCGTGAAGACCGATAAAGCTAAAGCCATCGTATTGATCAATATCTTCCGGTTTGTTGCCGAATGTTAACGTAGGATTGATCGCAACACGGTCTCCCACTTTGAATTTCGTTACTTGTGGTCCTACTGTTTCAATAACACCTGCAAATTCGTGCCCCATGATCAGTGGTGCTACTTGACCCGTTAATTGGTCCTCTTTTTCAGTAGGGACAAAAACCGGTCCTTCTTGATACTCATGCAAATCACTGCCACAAATACCAGCCCATGCTACACGGACAGTTACTTCATTGTCTTTTAACGCTTTTAATTCTCTTTCTTCGATGCGAATATCTTTTTCTCCATACCATACTGCTGCTTTCATAATAAAATTCCTCCTGAGT
>DATHVZ010000207.1:0-7382 GCA_035461005.1 Planococcus sp. (in: firmicutes)
GGTTGTGGAGCAGCAAAACCGTCTTTTTACGATTCTGTTCGATGGAAATGGCATTGATATGCGGAAGTTTTCGAACAGCATGACGATGGACTGGGACGATATTAAAGTGTTGTCTCAAAGTGAACTTGTTACTATTGGCGCGCACACCAGCAATCATCCTAATCTCAAGAATCTGGACGAAGAATCCATGCGGAAAGAGATGATGGATTCGAAGAGGGATATTGAATCTCATATCGGACAAGCGGTTGAGCATTTTGCCTTTCCTTTTGGTTCGGACAACGAGGCAGGCATGAGGGAGTTCCGGATTGCTGAACAATTGGGCTTTAAAACAAGCACCACCACGAGATGCGGGAATATCTTCCCCTCCCATGCCCGGCATTCCAATTGTCTTCCGAGAATCTCACCAAGTCCGGCCCTATTGGATACATTTCCACATATCTACACAAGTGGTGTAATTCCCGCTTTGACCCAAAAATTCAAAAGGGTTGTGACAGAGTGAACGTAGAATTGTGCCGGATGCTGAACCTCTTATCGAATCGAAGACCTGAAAAAGCATGCAGCGTCTACACTTTGCCTCATAGCCATTTGTCTCCAATAGCTTCTGATTTATTGCTTGGCATAAAAACGCCGCATTCGTAAAACAGTCTTTTTTCCACCTGTAAATTAAAGACTGAATAATCTGACTTATTTGTTTTCATTTTCATTGGATTGGTTTATGATAAGGGTAAACGGAGGAGGGGTATCAATGGAAGCTGTCTTTGGGCTTGTGCCCATGCTGATCATTGCTGTCTTAGCGGTTATTGGAATTGTAGCCTATTTTTTCATGCATCACTGGGCCAAGTGAAGAGTAGATTCAAAGGAGCAACGGATCAGGACACAAAGACATTGTGGGGAATTATGGAAATCTGCAAAAACAAAGAAAGACCCGACATTACTTCTGTCGGGTCTTTCTTTGTCCAGTTTCAAAGGCTAGATGGTCCAGCGATCATTGATGATTGCCACCAAGACCCAGTCACCGCTGCTGTTCTTCTCAAATACCATGTTCAGGCTTTGCCAGTCCATCCCGTCATATTGCTCGGTGCCAGGGAAATAGAATTCGACAATGGTCGCTTCGGGATACAGTTGGTGGATAAACTCATGTGTCGTTGGCTGGATAGTACGCCCGTAACGTTCTTTGGCGGTATAGGTCGCATCCATCAGGTACTCGTCGTAATATTCGGCAGGTGTCAAATTGATTTCAAAACCGCTGCCGTCCTGATACCCCCATAAATAATCAGTGGTATCCGTCATGAAACCAGGAAGCTGGGCTTTCGTAAAGGTAACCCCGCCGTTGTCGATACAGCCGCCGGCGTAAGGGCAGAACGTCAATCCATCGGCAGAGCTGACGTAAGCAGCCACCTCACCGAACCTTTTGGCCTGCAAGTCCGCCAGAATATCATTGGCGGTATTCAGCAACTCCGCTTTGTCGGGAATAAAAGCCGGTTCGATGGTGCGTGCCAGGAATGCGACGAACTGAGCACGTGTGACAGGAATGTTGGGACGGAACGTATTGTCCGGATAACCGAGTGCAACTCCCTGGTAAGCAAGTCTGGATACGGCATCAAACGCGAAATGGCTTTCAGTCATATCCGAAAACGTGTTGTCCGGCGCATCCGGGAAGTAAAAGCCTCTGTCCAGCATCACGGCAGTTTGGGCACGGGTGGTAATCGCATCTGGACGGAAAGTATTATCCGGGAAACCGAAAACGATTTCCTCTTCAGCAGCTGAAGCGATATAACCGGAAAACGGATGACTTGCCGGTACATCTTTAAAGCTGGTGGCGCGGGCTGTGTCATCCAAATTCAAAGCACGTCCGATCATGGCGACGGCATGAGACCGGATCACAGGATCGTCTGGTCGGAAGGTGCCATCAGGATATCCATTGATGATTCCTTCTTCATACAAGTAAGCGATTTCAAAAGCAAACGGGTGATCGAACAACACGTCATCAAACAACACAATCGCTTTGGCAGGAGACGAAAACGAACTGAACATCAGGATGGCAGCTGCAATCAAAGATAACAAAGTCTTCATATTTTATCCCTCCCTATTTGTTCTTATTTTACCACAAGGGTAATCAATAAGTAATGATTAATTGTTATATTAAATAATATATTGACAATTAGGTGCTCTGGAAGTTGTAAAAATTCTGATTATTTGATAACTTTTTGATGTAATTACGTCTTTCAGCTGTTAAAATAGGACGTAAGAAGCTGGGGAAAAACGGAGGAGTGATGATTGTGAAGAAACTGATGGGTGTGCTTGCCATTCTCATGTCTGTGTTATTGGTCCTGCCTGCCGCTGCTGCAACGGATTTGACGGAAAATCACCAGTTTTATGATGAAATAACGTACCTGATGGATAGAGGAGTGATTGAGGGCTACCCGGATGGCACGGTGCGGCCGGACGCGGAAGTGACCCGCGCCGAAGCGGCGGTCATGGTTGGCCGCTTGCAGGGCTTTGATGGAACTAAAAGAGCGACGCCATTTTCTGACGTGCCGGCTGGATATTATGCCAGCGGCTATATCGCCGAAGCGGCAGAAGCCGGTTACTTTATAGGCTACGGGGACGGAACATTCGGTCCGAACGCGTCGATCATTCGCGGCGATATGGCATTGGTTGTGGAGCGGGTGTTTGATCTTGCCTTTACGATCGACCTGTCGTTCACAGATGTACCGCAAAACGCTTATTATGCAGAAGCCATCAGCAAGATTCTGGTCGCCAATATCACCAATGGATACCCGGACAACACGTTCCGCCCGCAACAGGAAGTGACTCGCGGGCAGTTTGCGGCCTTCCTGGCACGGGCTCTCGAGCCGGAATTCAAAAATGATGCGGTCATTGCCGGCTCTCATCAGAAAGACAAAACCAAAGCCTACAGCTATCGCCTGGCAGACGGATCCACAGAGATCCACCGGTTTGTCGATGTGCCGGACCGGGGAGGGCTGACCTACGGATTCATGTGGACAGTCGAGGGAGACGTTAATAACTATGAATATCTAGAGCTTGAAAATTATCAGCTATTTGCATTCGCCTACCCATATTCTGAACGTGACGTGGCGCTCGTTT
The DNA here is from genome assembly GCA_035461005.1 of Planococcus sp. (in: firmicutes). Taxonomy (GTDB): domain Bacteria; phylum Bacillota; class Bacilli; order Bacillales_A; family Planococcaceae; genus Planococcus. The sequence continues at coordinate 3,109 of DATHVZ010000207.1, forward strand.
ACCCGGTTCAGCTCGGCAAGACTTTTACCAATGGATTGGGAGATGAAACCATCACCCTCACTATCACCGGGGTCAATAAAACTGTGAAAACGCCATACAAGACGTTTACAAACGCCACGGAAGTGACGAACGAAAACGGCTTCAAGTATTACATGGTGGAAGGCTTTGCAACGGTCAAATCAGTCAACGCCGAGGGAGTGGTGCAAAGCCAACTGGTGACTGTTGAGTAAAGGGCATTGAAACAGCTGGAGTGGTGAAGAAGAATCAGGGTCTCTGTGCCTGAGGTTATTCAGTTGAGAAAAGGAAAGTGCACGTTAAATAAGCCGTATCCAAAACCTTAATGGTTTCCGGATACGGCTTTTGCTTACTGGTTGTTTATAGTTGGTGTTTCTATTATCGAAAAGGAATCAACTCAACAGTTTAATCGGCTGTTAAAACCAAAATAAACCACCGAAGGAGCAGCTCTAATTTAAATAGTTATAAATTTGTAAATAATTAGACAAATATATGGGCATATATATATAATTAAAGAAGTGGGTCGAAGGATGCAAGAAATGCACCCTGTCGCTTTAATTTACCAAGGAAAGTAAGGGGATGGGGCGGCGAAAGTGTGTGGGGGTTGACCTTGGAGGAGGTGAGAGGGATGTGAGCAAAGCGGCAACAGCAATAAGAAACCCCCGGATGGGTTAGTCTGGCCGACAGTCATCCGGAGGAGCAGTTGGAGTATACCAACTAAAACTTAGTATACTCCACTTTAGTCCAAATAATAAGCGGTAACTAAAAAGGGGGAATACAAATGAGACATAAAACAAGGATCAATTTGGTGATGAAACCGGAATATGCCATCAGTACCGAGACGATCATCATCCTGCCGGACTACAATGAAAACGGATTTCTGAATTCTTTATTATGCAAAAAAGACGGGGTTTCCAAAGCTGGCTTAAGCCCCTATAACCTGATTGACACGAATTTGCGTTTCCGCGGTTCCAGCATGAGAGGGGCGCTGGAAGGTGCCCAGGCAATTCTCGGGAAAATGAATATGAATCCGCTCATTCTGGATAAGGAACAGGACATCATCCTGTTTCCCTGCCGGTCGCCGCAGCGTGAAGACTGTGTCTGGCTTGCGCTGCAGCACGTCAAACAATACAGAAGCGCCGGCAAAAGCCGCACACAGGTCGAGTTGAGTAATGGCAGCACCATCACCCTGGATGTCAGCAGGCAAACATTCGAAAAGAAAATTCAACGGGCGTATGAGCTGCGCTTCAAGATGCAGGCCCAACGGATGCAGTTTGAAGGAAAAGTGATGGAAATGGGCATCACCTACCACCTCATCAAAAACCGGGACCGCAGGAATTATGAGGACGGGGAACTGGTAGAGTAGGGTTTTAAATTTTCAAGGGTGAGTCGAAAAACACCAGTCTCCTGAACCGGAGACTGGTGTATTTTTCTTTATTGTACTGGTTGGTTTATTGCCATCCGTCAGCCGGGCTGTGTGCTCAACTTTTCCTTGCCGAATCTTTTCACCAGGTAATTTGCCACAAGCCATGTACCGATTGCGACGACGATCGGCGTCAGCAGCGGAACAGGCGATGCGGAGAGCAGATAGGAAGAAGCCGTATTGGCCCAGGCGTGCAGGACGACGCACAGCCAGACGTTGCGGGTGCTGTTATAAAGCCAGCCGAGAACATAAGCCTGCGGGATGGTCAGCAGCGTGAAACCTAGCAGCGTCAGCAGCACCGTGATTGTGCCGCTCGGATAGTTCAGGTAAATGATGAAGGGGTAATGCCAGATGCTCCACAGCACGCCCACCCGAAAACAGGCTTTTTCAGCCGTCATCCGTTTCTGCAGCAGCGGCTGCAAATAGCCCCGCCAACCGAATTCCTCCATGCCGCTTGTAACAAACTGGAACAGAAAGAAGACGGGAAGGAACCACAGCGGCAGCACCCCCCAGTTAAATTCCCCGGTGAATCCCGTCATGACCCAGGTCACCAGCAGCGCCGCTGAAAACAGCAGGACCGGATAGAGAAAGATGAACAGGAGCCAGCCACCGATATTCGTTTGCCGTTTTTTTCCAGCGGGCATCGCGGCCAATCCATCTTTCCGGTCCTTCATCACCAGGCCCACGGCAAACACGCCAACAAGCGGGCCGTAGACGGCAGCCGTGAAGAACAACGACAGCAGCAATTGCTGGACACTTCCGACACCCTCCGTCAATGCGGTGTAGAAACCTTCGTTGTATAGAATCTCCACGCCAATCTGTCCGGAAATGACCATGGTCCCGATCCAAAGAGTCCAGGAAAAGAGGATGGTGCCTGCGTAAAAAATTGCGGATTTCTTCAATACGCTGTCCATTTTTCATCACCCTCATCGCGTGACTTTAAGCGGCCGGTACTTTGCGGTGGCCATTGCCGTTTCTTTGTTTTTTGATCATCACAGCTGCCCCGGCGATAGCGGCAAGACCAATCGCGGCACCGTAAAGGGGCCGCCAATTGAGCGGAATGCTTTTCGAGCCGGCAGGCAGGGGTTCTTTTTTGCCGTAAGTGTATGCCGTCAGCCGGTCGACAGTCGGCGTCGGCGTATTCCCCGGTTGGATCATGGTGTAGAATTCATCCGTTAAAAACTCAATCTCATCTTCTGAAGCTTTCAACTGCTCCACGGCATTCTCGAATGGCGGTGTGTTCGCCATTTTACCGAGCGCCATCACAAACAGCGGTTCAGGAATCCTGTCCATTATTTCAAACGCGGGCGGCGTTATTGGGATGCCCGCATTTTTCGTCGCCAGCAGTGACTCATGAAGCGCGCGTTTCATGAGTACTTGCGCATCCCGTGTGGCCGCAAAACGCTCCAGATCCGAATCGCACGCATAAAAAGCGGGAACAAGCGTCGGAATCAGGATGGCCACTTGTGTTTTCAGCCAGGCGTCAATGTCTTTCTGTATTTCCGCCCGGTAGCCGCGCATGGAACTCAAAATCTTCGCCACTTCACGGGTTCTGGTGGTGACACTGCCATCCACTTCGCCAATCGGCAGGATCGTCGTATTCTTCTTTTCAACCGGCATCATATACATGACATGGCCCTTTTTATAACCGCCCGGAAGCGGAAAGCCCGCCATCACCCGTTCTTTGCCGAGTACGTCGATAAATTCCTGCTGCCCGGCGGCGTTGTTCATCATGAACAGAAAAGTCGGCACATGTTTATTGGCCGCCAGCGCCGGCAGGATAGCGGAAACTTTATTTTTCCGGATCGGCACAATGACGAGGTCGTAATAATCCTCTTCCCCAAGACTCTCCACAATCGGCAGATGCGTTACCGTCCGTACACCGGTTTCGGTATTTTCAATGACGATCCCGTGCGTTTTCAACTCCTGCTGCCGTTCTCCGTGGTCAAGCAGGGAAACGGCATGGCCCGCTTCTGAAAGGCGCTCCGCGAATAGACTGCCGAAAGGTCCCACACCATAAATCAAAATTTTCTTTTTCATGATCATTGCTCCTTTTTGTATAGTTTTTTGATGTATATTTGATGTATTATAACACTTTTCTTTGAAATGGTGAATAATTTATAAGAAAATTGAAAAAATTCAAGAAAGTTCTTTTGGAAGGAATGAATACCAGTGCGTCCCATTCGCTTTTTTGAAAAACAGCAGGGATGCAGCGGAACTTACGATTTCATTGTTAAGTCATGTGTTTTGCACACGGAGTTCCCCGATTTTCTAACGAATAAAAATAAGAATGTATATTGACAATTATTTATTCTTCGTTATAATTTTAAATGATAACTGAATTTTCTAATAAATGCAGTTAATTCGGTAAAAACGTATTTCAATTAGGGGAGGAGGCCTGTGCAAAGCGGTTGGAAAACGAGTTGTGGAAACAAGTCGATGGCCATGGATATCCTGAAGCAGTAAAATAATTTACGGAAAGAGGAGATTATTCTATGAGAAAATTGTTGCCAAGCAAACGTGAGGACTTTTTCCCAAGCCTGTTTGAAAGCGGATTTGAAACCGATTTGTTCGACCGCTTCTTCAAGGAGTCTCATTACCCGAAAGTCGACATCAAGGAAGTTGATGGCGGCTACGAAATGAAAATGGACGTGCCCGGTTTCTCCAAAGACGACGTTAAAGTCGAATACCGCGACGGCTATCTCGAATTGGAAGGAACCCGCGAGGAGAAAAAGGAAACCAAGGAAGACGACGGCCATTATATCCGCAAAGAGCGGTCCTACGGCTCCTTCAAGCGAAGCTTCTACGTAGGCGACATCGACGAAAGCAAGATCCA
>DATHVZ010000208.1:0-7432 GCA_035461005.1 Planococcus sp. (in: firmicutes)
AGCCATTCGCGCATGCGATGGCTTTTTATTATTCTGTTTTTTGCTTGTTCATCTTCTTCAGAGAGCCGTTATAATCTGAGCCGGTAGGGTATGGAAGAAGTAAAAGCAGCGGACCGAATCACGCGTGATAAGCCGAATCTCGGGGAGGGATTAATATTTCATTCGAATGGCTAAGCACCTTAAGCAATGGCTTTATCCTATTAAATTTGGTATTGGCGTTTTTCATTTTGTTCTATGAACGGAAAACGGCTTCTTCGGCCTGGGCGTGGATATTGATCCTGTTCTTTATACCGATTCTCGGCTTTATCTTGTACCTGCTATTTGGTAAACCGTTGCGGCGGGAACGGCTGAATCGTCCGGTTGCCTACGAAAATCCGGATTTCCGGGAAACAGTGCACCGGCAGCTGGCCGCAATGAACGCAGGAGTTTTCCAAACTTCCTCCCCCGTTGCAGAAGAAATGAAGGATCTCATCCAAATGAACTTGGCGAGAACCGATGCGCCCCTGGCGACAGCGACGGACATACAGATCTTCAATGATGGCGCACGAAAGTTCGATGCTTTGTTTGAAGATATACGGCAGGCAAAGGACCATATTCATCTGCAATACTACATCTTAACCAATGACGATCTTGGAAAGCGGTTAATGGAGTTGCTGACGACAAAAGCCCGGCAAGGGGTGAAAGTGCGGTTTCTGTATGACGATTTGGGGTCGAGAAACCTGCCGAAAAGCTTTTTTCGTGAATTTGCTGCATCCGGTGGCCGGACCGCAGCGTTTTTGCCGGGGCTGCTGTCCAACATAAATCTGCGGCTAAACCACCGCAATCACCGAAAGCTGGTGGTCGTGGATGGTTCAATCGGCTACATTGGCGGCTTTAACGTCGGGGACGAATATGTCGGGAAGAAAAACGAGTTCGGCTATTGGCGTGACACGCACCTTCGTGTCGAAGGTGCAATCGTGCATTCTCTGCAAAACCGTTTTTTCATTGACTGGAATCAGGCTACTAAAAAGTATCCGATGAAGTATGCCGAAAATTTTTTTCCGGATTTGGACAATAAAACAGGAACTGCTATGCAGATTGTCGCGAGTGGCCCCTTGGAAACCTGTGAGGATATTAAAAACGGTTACTTGAAAATGATCTACCACGCCCGTGATTCCATCTATCTGCAGACGCCTTATTTTATTCCGGATAACTCCATTATGGACGCGATGCGGACAGCGGCGCTCGGCGGCGTGGACGTTCAGATTATGATCCCGGATAAGTCGGACCATATATTTGTCCATTCCGCTACGCTGTCATTTGTCCGTGAACTGCTGCAGGATGGCGTCAAACTTTATAGCTACAAGAATGGATTCCTGCATGCAAAGTCGCTGATTATTGATAAAAAAGTCTATGCGGTGGGGTCAGCCAATATGGATATCCGCAGTTTCTCTCTGAATTTCGAATTGAATGCCATTGTTTATGATGGGCCGTCCGCGAAGGAAATGGCGGATCTGTTTTTCCAGGATAAAAAGCTATCCGTCGAACTGACGGAAAAGACATTTAAAGATCAATCGTGGAAAGAAAAAGTGGAACAGGCCATTGCTAAGCTGGTTTCGCCGATATTGTAAGTTTTACGGCGGATTGTTCTTTGCGTCTGAGCTTTTTGTGTAGGGCTAACCGGGTTATTCAGGAAAAGAAGCGGGCTGGAAATCTCCAGCCCGCTTCTTTTGGGGGGTGACAGCCGGTTGTGCGCGGCAAAACAGAATTTATACGCGGCAAGCGCCCTTTTATGCTCAACTTAATAAAAATCTGCATGAATTATTAAATTTTGGCTCGTCCGAACAAGCCAGGCCACACGAAAATCCCGCTTCTCCTTAAAACCCCCAAACCAAATCCAAAAAAAAATCCCCGCCGCTCTTCTACCGAGCGACGGGGATTTCATTATTTATATGCCAACCAGGCTTTTCTCGACAAATCCTTCTGTCGATTGCTGAATACCGGGCTGCCGGTAAGTGTCGAGCATATCGCAAGGGCGTCCGATGAAGTCGATGCGGCCGTCTTTCAAACGGACGATGCGGTCCGCGAGAATATGGGCATCCTTTTCGTCATGCGTAACGAAAATCGAAGTGATATTCGCTTTTTTCAGGATGTCGCGCAGTTCTTCGCGGATTTTCCCTTGAAGTTCCGCGTCCAGGTTGCTGAACGGTTCATCGAGCAGAATCAGGTGCGGGTTTGGAGCAACAGCGCGCGCAATGGCGACACGCTGTTGCTGTCCGCCGCTCAATTGGTGCGGGTAGCGTTTTCCGAAATCCTGCAGCTCCACGAGTTCAAGAACTTCCTGGAGACGCTTCTTCTTGTCGGATTTTTTCATCCGGAACAGCCCGAACAGAATATTTTCGGCAACGGTCAAATGAGGGAAAAGTGCATAATCCTGGAATACCATGCCGATGCCGCGTTTTTCGGGCTGCAGGAAGGTTTTATTGTCAAAAAGAACTTCATCCTGAATGACCAGTCGGCCGCTTTCAGGTTTTTCGAGTCCTGCCAACAGGCGCAGCACTGTGCTCTTTCCGCTGCCGCTGCGTCCGAGAATGGAGATAACTTCCCCTTTTTCAATCTTCAGTGAGAAACTGTCTAATGCTTTCGTTTTTGCATTTGCGTATGAAAAACAAACGTCTTCGATAGCTACGAACATGCTAATCCAACTCCCTTTCAAGGAACTTATAAAAGAAAATAATGGCCAGGGCACTAATACCGACAATCAACAGGGAAGCCTGTGAAGCTTCCATGATTTTTTCATCACTTGCGTATTGAAAAGCTTTAGTGGAAAGTGTATCAAAATTGAACGGACGCAGAATCAGCGTCAACGGAATTTCTTTCAATACATCGATGAATATCAGGATAAAGCCGCTGATGATCGCACCTTTCATCATGGGCATGTCGACTTTGAAGAACGTTTTCGTGACGCCGTAACCGAGGATGCGTGAAGCATCGCGGAAATCGGTGCCGATCTTATCGTAGCCCGTTTCGATGGAATTATAGCCGATGGCGAAGAAGCGAATAACATACGCTGTTATCAGCAGCACGATGCTGACACTCAGGACAAGCGTCGTGCTGAACCCGGCCCATGCATAAACAGGTGCCAGGAAGCGGTCCAGGCCGATAAAGGCAGTGACAACCGCTACGGCGATGACTGCGCCGGGTATCGAATAGCCGAGAACCGTCAGCCGCGGCAACAGCTTGCTGAGACGGCCCCGCACCAGGCGGGCAAAATTGCCGACAATGAGTGCGAAGATGATAATCAGCGTGGCGCTGAGTCCGGCGACGAAAACGGAATTCTTAACATAGTTCATAAATTCACCCATTGGAATGGTGCCGAATGTCAGGATGGTCCAGTCGATCAATTGCGCGACTGGTATAAAAAAGGCGAGGGACAGGATGGCGAACCCATAACCTGTCGCGGCTGCCGCTTTCCAACCTGTCAGTTTGATCAGGGGAAGGGGGCGGACCTTCGTTGTCGAATAGCTGTATTGCCGTCTGCCCCGAAGGAGCTTCTCAATCATCAGCACTAGAATTACAACGCCCATAAGTGAAGCGGCAAGCTTGATCGACGTATCAAGATCACCCAGTCCGAACCAGGTTTGGAAAATGGCTGTTGTAAATGTTTGAACACCATAGTATTTTACCACACCATAGTCATTTAGTACCTCTAGAACAACTAAACTGGCTCCTGCAATGATAGAAATCCGCGAAATTGGCAAAACAACCTGAAAAAAAGTTTTCCATGGCCCTTTTCCAAGAATGCGCGTGCTCTCAATCAATGACGCGGATTGCCGGGAAAGATAGACTTGGGTAATCGAGTAAACGTAAGGGTACAGGAACATCGTGTAGATGAAAATCGCACCCGGCAAATTCATGATATCGAAGTAAGCGGGATTAGTCGCCACACCAAAGCCGTCGCGCAATGTGGTTTGAACAACTCCCGTATGGCTCAACATGCCGTGGTACGTATAGGCACCGATAAACGGCGGAATGGAGAGCGGGAGGATCAGGGCCCATTTCAAAGAACGGCGCATCGGAAAATCATATTGGGCGATAAGCCATGCCAGGCTTAGCCCGATCAGTATAGTGAAGAATGCCGTTGCTGTGGTCAGGATCAATGAGTTTTTCACAAAGCCCCACAGCACGAATTCTTTCATATGTTCCCAATTTTCGTTGGAAGGGGTGAACAGGCCGGTTACAATCGTCAGGTTCGGGAGGAACAGCAGGATGATGATGATCACCGCACTGACTGTCCAGGTATTTATATTTGCGAATCTGTGTTGCACGTTTCTGGCACCTCTTTCCAATCTTAAGAAATCCCCTGCTGCAAATGAGGTCGCAGCAAGGGCTTATGAATTAAATTATTTCCAGCCGACTTCATTTGAAATCAAGATGGATTTTGAATTGTTTTCACCAAGAACGGACAAAGGAATGTCCTGTTCTTTGAAGTCGCCCCAAGACGCCAATAATTCGTTTGGTTCAACATTTGGGTTGACTGGATATTCATAATTGGCTGAGGCAAACGTTTCCTGAGCTTCTGGAGCAGACAGGAATTCAAGCAATTTAACGGCATTTTCCTGGTTCTTCGAAGCTTTCACGACTCCAGCGCCGCTGACATTGATGTGCGTTCCGGTTGTTTCCTGGTTCGGGAAGAATACGCCTAAACCTTCCGCAACTTTCACTTCTGCCGGGTCTTCAGAATTCAGCATCTGGCCGAAATAATACGTGTTCATGATGGCCACATCGCCGATGCCTGCTGCAATCGCTTTTGCCTGATCGCGGTCTCCGCCTTGAGGGTCGCGTGCGAAATTGGCTACTAGACCGGCTGCCCATTCCTTGGTTTCCTCTTCGCCATTGATCTCGATGAATGCAGCCAATAGGGACTGGTTGTAGATGTTTTCAGAACTGCGGATCAGCACGCGGCCTTTCCATTTCTCTTCAGTCAAAGCTTCGTAAGTGGAAAGCTCTTCCGGCTGGACAGTTTCTTTGTTATAAAGAATGACACGTGCGCGTTTTGTCAGGCCGTACCACATCTGGTCGCTGTCCTGGAAGTTTGCGGGAACCTGCTCATCCAATAAATCGCTTGATACCGGCTGCAGCAAATCATCCGCTTTCGCTCGGTACAGGCGTCCGGCGTCAGCTGTCAAAAACAAATCCGCCTGCGTTGCGTCGCCTTCGCGTTTGATGCGCTCAAGCAATTCATCGGCTTCGCCTTTGATGATATTTACTTTGATGCCCGTTTCTTCTTCAAATTTCGCATATAATTTGTCATCCACATCGTAATGGCGCGCTGTATACAGATTAACTTCTTTGCTTTCATTTGTCTCGTTGGAAGTATCTGTTGTGTTACTCTCTTCTTCCTGACCGCCACAAGCGGCAAGGATTAATGCAGTTAACAAAATGACCAAAAACAATAGCTTTTTCATGTATGCTTTCGCTCCTTTAGATTTTATGTAAGATAAACCATTTCAAATGAAAATGATTCTCAATATCAATTGTAAGGGATATGCTGAAAAAGTCAATGCTTGTATGTAAAAATGCCGGGCTCTTTCAGATCATAATGTGAACATTATTTGAACTGCCCGCTGTCTCGAAAAATAGCAGAGATGTTATACTTTCCATATATATAGAAGAAACAGCTTTTGTGGAAGGGGCATGGAAATGAATTTGAAGGAATATATGGCATTGGACGCGGTCGGCATGGCCACATTATTAAAGGATAAAGAAGTGAGTCCGGAAGAATTGCTGGATTTGAGTTTCAAGCGGCTTGAGCAGGTTGATCCCGCATTGAATATTTTTACCGAAACACGCAGGGAGCGGGCTAACAAGGAACTTAACACGATGCCTACCGGTGAGTTTTCCGGAGTTCCAATGGCGTTGAAGAATATTTCGCAGGCGCTGAAAGGTGAGAAGCTGACTGCCGGATCGAAACTGCTGAAGGACATGAAAGCCGGACAGGATTCGCATTTGACAGCCAGACTGCGGGGGGCAGGCTTTACGTTTGTCGGGCATACCAATACGCCTGAATTCGGCTTGAAGAACATCAGCGAACCGGAACTTTACGGTGCGAGCCGCAATCCGTGGAATCCCGATTATTCGCCAGGAGGCTCAAGCGGCGGCTCTGCGGCCGCAGTCGCTTCCGGCATTGTGCCTTTAGCGGGAGCGAGTGACGGCGGTGGATCGATCCGCATTCCAGCGTCGTTCACCGGTTTGTTCGGCCTGAAGCCGACGCGCGGCCGCATGCCGGTAGGACCGGGTGCCGGCCGCCAGTGGCAGGGCGCGTCAATTGATTTTGTCTTAACGAAAACGGTGCGCGACAGTTCGGCCATGCTGGATTTATTGCAGACGATTCAGCCGGCCGCTGCTTTTCATACGCCATTATTTCCTGGGAAATATAGCGAAGAGATGGAAGGAGGGTTTTCTCGTAAGCTGAAAATCGCTTTTTCGGTTGAATCCCCTGTCGGGACGCCAGTTTCCGAGGATGCGCGGCAAGCGGTCATGAAAACGGCGAAATGGCTGGAACAGCAGGGCCACGTCGTCGAAGAAAAAGGCACCGGCATTGACGGCATCAGCTTGATGCGCGATTATTACCTGATGAACAGCGGGGAAATGGCGCTGCTTGCGCGCAATCTCGAAAAAATGGCAGGGCGCGCATTGACTGCCGACGATATGGAGATCGAATCGTGGCTCCTGAGCCAGGCGGGGCTTAAGGTTTCAGCCGCCGACTATTCGGCAAGCCTTGCGTCCTGGGACGCGGCAGCCGCGAAAATGGCTGCGCTTCACGAAAGTTATGATTTTTACCTGACACCGGCGACTGCCTATCCGGCACCGAAAGTCGGCGAACTGACGCATAGCGGGGACTCGCGAGCGGAACTGCTTGGTAATTTGGAACTGGAAGCGACCATGGCGGGCCAGCAAGAACTGATCTACAATATGTTTCTTCCAAGCCTCACTTACACTCCGTATACGCAATTGGCCAATTTGACCGGCCAGCCGGCAATGTCGCTGCCTGTCCATGTGACTGAAGGCGGTCTGCCGCTCGGCGTACAGGTGATGGCCGGCAAAGGGCAAGAGCATATGCTCTTGCAATTGGCCCGTCACATCGAGAAAACGGATCTGTGGCAAGGTATGAAGGGGAATCCGGGATTTAAGATTTGATATTGGCTGATCGACGATAAAACAGCTATAATCGACGATAAACCTTAAAAAATCGACGATAAAGATCCGGAAATCGACGATAAACCTTAAAAAATCGACGATAAACCTTCCGAAATCGACGATAAACCAAAATGGCCAACAATGGCGTTGTGTGGGCGCCTGGCACCCGCACAATTCATCCTTTATAATAGAAGAAAATGTGATTCCTTCAGAAGAGGTGCGAACATGATTGTGATCATCGATAATCACGATT